>NZ_JBVJMW010000003.1:0-190227 GCF_055583985.1 Streptomyces sp. NPDC104313 | reverse complement strand
GGGGCGCGGGGGTGGGGGGGGGGGGGTTTTTTACCCCCAAACCCCCCCCCCCCCCCCCCACCCGCCGGCCGATGTTTCACGTGAAACATCGGCCGCCGGCGCTCAGCTCTGCCGCGCCCACCACTCCTTGAGCGCCACCACAGCGGCATCCCTCTCCATCGGCCCGTGCTCCAGGCGCAGCTCCAGCAGGAACCCGTACGCCTTGCCGATCACCGGGCCGGGGCCGACCTCAAGGATCCGCATGATCTCGTTGCCGTCCAGATCGGGACGGATCGAGTCGAGCTCCTCCTGCTCCTGCAGCTGGGAGATGCGCTCCTCCAGCCCGTCATAGGTGCGGGAGAGCGCGTTCGCCTTGCGCTTGTTCCGGGTCGTGCAGTCCGATCGAGTCAGCTTGTGGAGGCGTTCGAGCAGCGGCCCGGCGTCGCGCACATACCGGCGCACCGCGGAGTCGGTCCACTCGCCGTCCCCGTAGCCGTGGAAGCGCAGATGCAGCTCCACCAGTTTCGACACGTCCTTGACCAGCTCGTTGGAGTACTTGAGCTCGGCCATGCGCTTCTTCGTCATCTTCGCGCCCACCACCTCGTGGTGATGGAAGGAGACCCTGCCGTCCTTCTCGAAGCGACGGGTCCTCGGCTTGCCGATGTCATGGAGCAGCGCGGCCAGACGCAGCACGAGGTCGGGTCCGTCCTCCTCCAGGCCGATGGCCTGCTCCAGGACGGTCAGCGAGTGCTCATAGACGTCCTTGTGACGGTGATGCTCGTCACTCTCCAGGCGCAGCGCGGGAAGCTCGGGCAGCACCTGCTCGGCGAGCCCGGTGTCGACCAGCAGCCCCAGACCCTTGCGCGGATGCTGGGAGAGCAGCAGCTTGTTGAGTTCGTCGCGGACCCGCTCGGCGGAGACGATGCCGATCCGCGCGGCCATCTCCGTCATGGCGGTCACGACATCGGGGGCGACCTCGAAGTCGAGCTGCGCGGCGAAGCGCGCGGCGCGCAGCATGCGCAGCGGGTCGTCGGAGAAGGACGCCTCGGGCGTGCCCGGGGTACGCAGCACCCGCTCGGCGAGGTCCTTCAGACCTCCGTACGGATCGACGAACTCCTTCTGCGGCAGAGCCACGGCCATCGCGTTGACCGTGAAGTCACGACGCACGAGGTCGTCCTCGATGGAGTCGCCGTAGGAGACCTCCGGCTTGCGCGAGGTCCGGTCGTAGGCCTCGGACCGGTAGGTCGTGACCTCGATCTGATAGCCGTCCTTCTGGGAGCCGACGGTGCCGAAGGCGATCCCGACCTCCCACACCGAGTCGGCCCAGGGGCGGACGATCTTGAGCACGTCCTCGGGGCGGGCATCGGTGGTGAAGTCCAGGTCGTTCCCGAGCCTGCCCAGCAGTGCATCGCGGACCGAGCCGCCGACCAGCGCGAGGCCGAATCCGGCCTCCTGGAATCGACGGGCGAGGTCGTCGGCGACCGGGGACACCCGCAGCAGCTCACTCACCGCGCGGTGCTGCACCTGGTTCAGTGCACTGGCGTTCTCTTCGTTGGCGTTCGGCACAACAGAAAAGGGTACGTGCACGGACCGGCCGGGGCGTCATCGTTTACGGGGACCCTGCGGGATATCCGCGATCATGTGCGATGGACCCCAGCACTTCGGCCCGCCGCACCTCGTTACCATGCGGGGACGCAGGACCGAACGATCGACAGCATCTGATGACGACGAGGGACGGGTAGGCGCGTGGCCGAGGCGGCAGACTTCCAGGGGATTCGTCCCTCACCTGCCCGCCGGTGGCTCCGGCGCACGGCCTCGGCGGTGCTCGGAGCACCGCTGCTGGCCGGTCTCCTGGCCGCCCCGGCCGCCGGTGCCGCCCCGGCCGCCGAACCCGCCAAGGCCCCCACAGGCTCACGTACGGTCGATGTGTCCCTGGACACGCTCTCCCCGAGCGTTCCCACGGAGGACGACACCCTGACCGTCTCCGGAACGCTCACCAACAAGGGCAAGGAAACGATCAGCAGCGCCGAGGTCGATCTGCGGGTCGGCCCCCGGCTCTCCGGCCGCGGAGAGGTCGACGACGCCGGGAAGCGCTCCGCGTACGTTCCCGGCGTCGACCCGGTCACCGTCGGGGACAAGTACACGGTGAAGTTCCCCAAGCTCGCCAAGGGAATCAGCCGGGACTTCACGCTCACCGTGCCCGTCGACAAACTCGGTCTGGACGACCCGGGCGTCTACCAGCTCGGCGTCTCGGTCTCCGGCCGTACGACCACCACCCCCTACGAGCAGGTGCTGGGCTTCGAGCGCTCGTTCCTGCCCTGGCAGCCCGAGGCGAGTGACAGCAGGACAAAGCTCACCTTCCTCTGGCCGCTGATCGCGTCCCCCCACGTCACGGCGGAGACCCGCTCGGACGAACAGCAGACCCCCGTGTTCACCGACGACGACCTGGCCAAGGAGCTGGCGCCCGGTGGCCGGCTGGAGCAGATGGTGTCCCTGGGCAGCCGGCTCCCCGTGACCTGGGTCGTCGACCCGGACCTCCTGGCGAGCGTCGCGGCGATGGCCGGAAAGTACGAGGTCGAGTCGGGTGACACGACCCTCCCGGGCAAGAACCAGGCTGTCGCCAAGCAGTGGCTCACCGCGCTGGAGAAGGTGGTGGAGGACGGCAAGGTGGTCGCGCTGCCGTTCGCCGACCCCGACCTGGCCTCCATCGCGCACCGCGGCAAGAACGTCTCCGGAACGCTCAGCCATCTGCAGAACGCCTCGGCCGTGGCCGCGACCACGGTGGAGACCATCCTCCATGTGAAGCCGTCCACCGACTTCGCCTGGCCCGTGAACGGCGCCGTGGACTCCTCCATCGTCGACGTGGCGACCTCGGCGGGGGCCCATAACGTCATCGCCCGCAGCGACAGCTTCCGGGAGTCCACGGAGCTTCGGTACACACCGACCGCGGCGCGGCCGATCGGCGGAGGCACCACCGCCGTCGTCGCGGACGCCCGGCTGTCGACGTTGTTCGACGGCGACATGTCGAGGGCGGGATCCTCCACCCGCGCGGTTCAGAAGTTCCTCGCCCAGACCCTCGCACTGACCGAGCAGACGCCGGACAACGAGCGCAGCATCGTCGTGGCCCCGCCGCGGATGCCCACCGCCGCCCAGGCCCAGACGATGGCCCGCGCTCTGGAGGGCCTGGCGGGCAACCGCTGGACACAGCCCCTGGACCTCGTCGCCGCCGCCGAGGAGAAGCCCGACCCGAGGGCCGCCGCCAAGGTCCCCCGGGCCTCCGCGTACCCCAAGAAGCTCCGAGCCCAGGAACTGCCCACACAGGCGTTCCAGGACATCCGCACCACCCAGGGCTCGCTCGACAGCTTCGAGACGATCCTGACGCAGCCCGAGCGCGTGGTGACGCCCTTCGGCAACGCCGTCAACCGCTCGATGTCGACGTCCTGGCGCGGACGGTCCCTGGAGGCGCAGCAGTACCGGGACGCGGTCCGCGACTATCTGCGGAGCCTCACCTCCGAGGTGCAGCTCATCGAGAAGTCCGACGTCACCCTCTCCGGGCGCAGCGCGACGATCCCGGTCACCGTGCAGAACAAGCTGGTGCAGGGCGTGGACCGGCTGGTTCTCCAGCTGACCTCCGACAACATCCGGCTCAAGTTCAACGACGACGGGAGCATGGCCGAACTGCCGGTCAGCATCGCGGGCGGCCACAGCCAGTCGGTGAAGTTCGACACGGCGACCAGCGCCAACGGGCGCGCCCAGGTGACCGCCCGGCTGTACACGGAGGACGGCACCCAGTACGGCGAGGAGATGACCTTCACCGTCAAGGTCTCCGAGGTGACGCCCACCGTGCTGCTCGTCATCGCCGGCGGCCTGCTGCTCCTGGTGCTGGCGGGTATCAGGATGTACAGCCACCGCAAGCGCGCTGTGGCGAGCGACACGGCGGCCGGCAACGGCGACGGACCCGAGCAGCCGAGTGACCCGACTCCGGACACCGGTCCGGAAAGCGGGGCCCCGTCGGGAACGGGTGAGAAAGTGGACCGTTGAGCGATGTCTGTCGTGGCCGGTCGGCCGGGGACGATGAGGTAGGGGTTTCGATGAACGCGCCGTACGACGGTGACCGCGGGCAGGGCGCGGGCGGAGCAGCGTCTCCGAGCGGTCCTCCGGTTCCTCAGGGCGCGGGCCAGGACGGCTCCGTGCCGCCGGACCCGTACCTCCAGCACGCCTACGAGGACGACCCCTACCGGGCGCGGGACCTGGCCGCCCAGGACCCGGTGGACGAAGCGCTCTACGACCGCGCCGCGCACCCGCCGCCGCCCCCCGGCACGTACCAGGAGCCGGCGCCGCTCTACCAGCAGCCGCCCGCCGCTCCGTACGCCCCCGACCCGCGCATCTGGGCCCAGACCCCGCCCCCCGAGCCTGCGGGGCCCTCCCGCCACCTGCCGTACGGGGACCGCCCGGCGACCACGCAGTTCGTCGGCGTCGACGCCCTCGTCACCCAGGCGTCGGACGACCGGGAGGAGCCGGACGCCTTCGCCCACCTCTTCCGGGACCAGGAGGGATCGGGGAAGCCTCCGGTACCGCCCCAGCCGGAACCGGCTCCCGCGCCCGCCAAGGGCGGCGGTGGCAAGGTCTCCGGGCTCCTCAAGTCCAGCGCGCTCATGGCCGCCGGCACGCTCGCCTCCCGGCTCACCGGCTTCGTACGGTCGCTGGTGATCACCGCCGCACTCGGCGCCGCGCTGCTCGGCGACAGTTTCACCATCGCGTACACCCTGCCGACGATGATCTACATCCTCACCGTCGGCGGCGGCCTGAACTCGGTCTTCGTCCCCCAGCTCGTCCGCGCCATGAAGGACGACGAGGACGGCGGCGAGGCCTTCGCCAACCGGCTTCTGACCCTGGTGATGGTCGCGCTCGCCGCGATCGTCGCCATCGCGGTATTCGCTTCACCCGTACTGATCCGCATGCTGTCACCGACGATCGCCGACGACGCGGCCGCCAACAGCGTGGCCGTCACCTTCGCCCGGTACTGCCTGCCCACCATCTTCTTCATGGGCGTGCACGTGGTGATGGGGCAGATCCTCAACGCCCGTGGAAAGTTCGGCGCGATGATGTGGACTCCGGTCCTGAACAACATCGTCATGATCATCACGTTCGGGCTGTTCATCTGGGTCTACGGCACCTCCGGCGAATCGCAGATGGGCGTCGCCACCATTCCGCCGGAGGGCGTCCGGCTCCTCGGCATCGGCACCCTGCTCGGCCTCGTCGTCCAGTCGCTGGCGATGATCCCCTACCTGCGCGAGACGGGTTTCCGCTTCCGCCCCCGCTTCGACTGGAAGGGCCACGGGCTCGGCAAGACGATCAAACTGGCCAAGTGGACCGTGCTGTTCGTCCTGGCCAACCAGGCGGGCGTCCTGGTCGTCACCCAACTCTCCACCGCGGCCGGCGCGGCCTCGGGCCACGACGGCACCGGATTCCTGGCCTACTCCAACGCCCAGCTGATCTGGGGCATGCCGCAGGCCATCATCACCGTCTCGGTCATGGCCGCGCTGCTGCCCCGCATCTCCCGGGCCGCCCATGACAACGACCCGGGTGCGGTCCGCGACGACATCTCGCAGGGCCTGCGCAACTCGGCCGTCGCCATCGTGCCGGTGGCCTTCGCCTTCCTCGCGCTCGGCCTGCCGATGGCCACCCTGCTGTACGCCTCCAGCGGCATCGAGGCCGCCCGCTCCATGGGCTTCATCCTCATGGCCTTCGCGCTCGGCCTGATCCCGTACTCCGTGCAGTACGTCGTCCTCCGCGGGTTCTACGCCTACGAGGACACCCGCACCCCCTTCTACAACACGGTCATCGTGGCCGCCGTCAACGCCGTCGCCTCCGCACTCTGTTACGTCGTCCTGCCCGCCCGCTGGGCCGTCGTCGGCATGGCCTTCTCCTATGGTCTGGCCTACGCGGTCGGTGTCGGCGTCGCCTGGCGCCGACTGCGCAACCGGCTGGGTGGCGATTTGGACGGCGCGCACATCGTGCGCACCTACGCGCGCCTCTGCATGGCCGCCGTGCCCGCCGCCCTGGTCGGAGGCGCCGCGGGATTCGGGATCCTGGAACTCGTCGGCACCGGCGCTCTCGGCTCACTGGCCGCGCTGATCTTCGGTGGCATCCTCCTCCTCGGCATCTTCTTCGTCGCGGCGAAGAAGATGCGCATCGAAGAGGTCAACGGCCTGGTCGGCATGGTCCGTGGACGGCTAGGACGCTGAATGAGCACTGGCCCGCACAACCATCGCCACACTCCGCGTGTCGTGCATAGCGCAGGAGTGTGGGCACAATTGGCGTGACTGTGCAGAGCTGGCTGGCATCGCGCAACGGATGGGGAGGCAGGAACGACGGTGGCGGAACGTAGCACGGCTGCCGTCGACGTGGCTGACAACAGCGGCGACGAGCCGCTGACCGCCAAGGCGGACGAGGCCACGACCGACGGAACGGCGCAAGCCGAGGAAACCGAGGGCGCGAGCCCCAAGGACACCGGGAGAACGGACGGTGGGCGGGAGCCTTCCGAGGCCGTTCCGGCGTCACCCGATCTGCACAGTGGTCACAAACTCGCCGGGCGCTACCGACTGGAGGAGTGCGTCACGCGTCTGGACGGCTTCAGCAGCTGGCGTGCTGTCGACGAGAAGCTCCGCCGGGCGGTGGGCGTACACCTGCTGCCCGCGGACCATCCGCGGGCCCGCTCGGTGCTCGCCGCCGCCCGCTCCTCGGCCCTGCTCGGCGACCCCCGCTTCGTCCAGGTCCTGGACGCCGTCGAGGAGAACGACCTCGTCTACGTGGTCCACGAATGGCTGCCGGACGCCACCGAGCTCACCGCCCTGCTGGCCACCGGGCCGATGGAGGCCCACGACGCCTACCAGCTCGTCATCCAGCTCTCCCAGGCGATGGCCGCCGCCCACCGCGAGGGCCTGTCCCATCTGCGCCTCACCCCCGGCGCGGTCCTGCGCAGCTCCACCGGGCAGTACCGCATCCGCGGCCTCGCCGTGAACGCCGCCCTGCGCGGCATCACCGCGGAGCGCCCCCTCCGGACGGACACCGAGGCCATCGGCGCCCTCCTGTACGCCGCACTGACCCACCGCTGGCCGTACGGCGACGACGCCCACGGGCTCGCCGGGCTCCCGAAGAGCATGGGCCTCATCGCCCCGGACCAGGTCCGGGCCGGCGTCCACCGAGGCCTCTCCGAGCTCGCCATGCGGGCGCTCGCCAACGACGGCGCCACGGCCTCCCGGCAGGAACCGCCCTGCACCACCCCGGACGAGCTGGCCAAGGCCGTCGCGGTCATGCCGCGCATCCTCCCTCCGGAACCCACGTTCACCGCGCCGCCGGCGTACCAGCGCACGACCTACCAGCAGGGCACGTACGGGCGCCCGTCCGCCCACCCGTCCGCCGTCACCCAGCCCGTGATGGCGGCCCCTCCGCCCCCGCTCCAGACCCGTGCCGGCCGCGCGCTCAAATGGACCGTCTCGGCGCTCCTCATCGCCGCGCTGGGCCTCGGCAGCTGGCAACTCGCGGAGGCGTTGCTCGACCGCGCCAAGGGCCCCGACGACACCGGCGTCACCGAACCGAACGAGGACGACAAGAACAAGGACGAGAAGCCCGCACCGTCCGCCGACCCCCTGGACATCGCGGGGGCCACGGAGTTCATGCCCGGTGGCTCCGGCATCAAGAAGCAGGAGGTGCCGAACACCATCGACGGTGATTCCGGAACCCACTGGGTCACCCCGCGGTACGAAGGCTTCGCCAACTTCGGCAACCTCCCCCAGCGCAAGCAGGGCAGCGGAATCATCGTCGACCTCGGCAAGGTACGGGACGTCTCAGGTATCGACGTGTCCATGTACCGCAAGGGGCAGACGACCACCGTGCTCGCCGCCTCCCCGGACGCCTCGTCCCCGTCCACGACGGCCGACTTCGACCAGCCGATCGCCAAGCGGACCGTCGCGGGATCGAAGCTGGAGGAGAAGCTCGACGAGCCCGTCCGCACGCGCTACGTCCTGATCCACATCACGGAACTCCCCTCGGACGGCACGGGCGGCTACCGCGGCGGCATCACCGACATCTCCGTCCTCGGCTGATGCCCGGGTCGGTGCGGGCCCCCGTACCGACCCGTGATCACCGGTCACACACGCCCGTTGCTGTGACCACCGAGCGCCCGCGACGACGAGGGTTGCGGCCGTCGCACTCGTGACGGCAGGCTTCTCCCCATCGCACCGCTTCGCCGGGTGTGGCCCACATGTGACATCGGATCCGGTTCGGAGGGGGAGCATGGCGGATTCCGTTCCACCAGAGGCACCAAGCGACTCGGACCTGCTCGCCCAGCATGTGGCGGGCGACCCCGACGCCTTCGGTGAACTCGTACGCCGCCACCGCGACCGGCTCTGGGCCGTGGCACTGCGCACCCTGGGGGACAGGGAAGAGGCGGCCGACGCCGTCCAGGACGCCCTCGTCAACGCCTTTCGCGCCGCCCACACCTTCCGTGGCCACTCCGCGGTCACCACCTGGCTGCACCGGATCACCGTCAACGCCTGCCTCGACCGGGTCCGCAAGGCCGCCTCCCGCAAGACATTCCCGGTGGACGACGCCGAACGGCTCGATCAGCTCCTGGAACCCCACGAATCGGCCGAGGCCCCCGCCGAGCGGCAGGACCTCCACCGCCAACTCCAGGAAGCCCTGGCCACGCTGCCCGCCGAGCAGCGGGTAGCCCTCGTCCTCGTCGACATGCAGGGCTACCCCGTCGCGGAAGCGGCCAGCATCCTTGAGGTGCCGACCGGCACCGTGAAAAGTCGATGTGCCCGAGGCCGGGCGAGACTGGCCCCCCTGGTCCGCCATCTGCGCGCGGGAACCGGGGGGCAGCCCCCCGGCGGGGAGAACGGCGCGGCCGGAAGGAACCGGACACCCGGGGCATCCGTCCCATCTGCGTCAGGTCCCAGAGACGCAGGAGCAAGCGATCCTGCCGCTACGAAGGGAGGAGGTGGGTACCCGTGACATCCACGGCCGACACTGCTCAGCACCCGGAGGTCTCCGAGATCTCCGCTTTCACCGAGGGACTGCTCTCCCCTTCCCGTACCGCGGAAGTCCGGCAGCACGTCGCGGCATGCGACCACTGCTCAGAGGTACGCGACTCCCTGGAAGAGATCCAAGATCTGCTCGGAACGATGCCCGCCCCGGAGCCGATGCCCGAGGACATCGCCGCCCGCATCGACACGGCCCTCGCGGCGGAGGTCCGCCCCACCGCTCCCGCCATGGACGAGCCGGTCGTTGTTCCACGTGAAACAACGACCTCCGAAGACACCACGACCGACCGTGCGACGAGCGAGCCCGCTCCCAGGAGCGGCGGCGCCTCCGTCCCGGATCGTCCTGCGGGCCGGTCCTCCGCTGTCACCGGACCGGGCCGCCGTCCCGCCCGTCGGCGACGGCGCGCTGTGGTCCTCGGCACCGCGTTCGGTGCGGCGGTCATCGGGATGAGCGTCTTCCTTCTCCAGTCCATCGCCCCGTCCGGTGACTCCGCCTCCAAGACCGCGACCAACAACGGATTCAGCGCTGCTGACAGCGGCGCGCATACCTACGCCGACGGCAGGCTGGAATCCCAGGTGCAGGACCTCCTCAGCGGTGGGGCCGGCCAGAAGAGCCCCGGCGCCCAGAAGATGCCGCCGGACGCGGACACCAGGTCGACGAGCGATGCCCTCACCCCCGACGCCGAGACGTCCAGGAGCCCCTTGAAGGCCCCTGCCGTCGCCGTTCCCCCCTGTGTCCAGCAGGCCACCGGCCGCACCACGCCGGCTCTCGCTCTCGACGAGGGGACGTACCAGGGAACGGACGCCTATCTCGTCGTCCTTCCGCACCCGAGCGCCCCCTCACGGGTACAGGCCTATCTCGTGGCCGCCTCCTGCGTGGACACCGCCCCGGAGACCACAGGGCAGCTGCTGCTCACCCGCGCCTACGACCGCCCCTGAAACCGTCCGCGACCGCCGCGGCACTTCGGGAATGCATCAGCCGTAGGATCCGTTGGGTGGGGTGTGAGTCGTTGAACCGACCCCGTAGGCAGTTAGGCAGTCTGCAGAAACGAGGAAGAAACCCGTGAGCGACGTCCGTAATGTGATCATCATCGGCTCCGGACCGGCCGGGTACACCGCCGCGCTGTACACCGCCCGCGCCTCGCTGAACCCGTTGGTCTTCGAGGGCGCCGTCACGGCTGGCGGTGCGCTGATGAACACCACCGACGTGGAGAACTTCCCCGGCTTCCAGGACGGCATCATGGGCCCCGAGCTCATGGACAACATGCGGGCCCAGGCCGAGCGCTTCGGCGCCGAGCTGATCCCTGACGACGTGGTCGCGGTCGACCTCACCGGTGACATCAAGACCGTCACCGACACCGCGGGCACCGTCCACCGCGCCAAGGCCGTCATCGTCACGACCGGCTCCCAGCACCGCAAGCTCGGGCTGCCCAACGAGGACGCCCTCTCCGGACGCGGCGTCTCCTGGTGCGCCACCTGCGACGGCTTCTTCTTCAAGGACCACGACATCGCCGTGATCGGCGGCGGCGACACCGCGATGGAGGAGGCTACTTTCCTCTCCCGCTTCGCCAAGTCCGTCACGATCGTCCACCGCCGTGACACCCTGCGTGCCTCCAAGGCCATGCAGGACCGTGCCTTCGCCGACCCGAAGATCAAGTTCGCCTGGGACAGCGAGGTCGCCGAGGTCAAGGGTGACCAGAAGCTCTCCGGTCTGACCCTGCGCAACACCAAGACCGGTGAGACATCCGAGCTCCCCGTGACCGGACTGTTCATCGCCGTCGGCCACGACCCCCGCACCGAGCTCTTCAAGGGCCAGCTGGATCTCGACGACGAGGGTTATCTGAAGGTCGAGGCGCCTTCCACCCGCACCAACCTCACCGGCGTCTTCGGCGCCGGAGACGTGGTCGACCACACATACCGTCAGGCCATCACGGCAGCGGGCACCGGCTGCTCCGCCGCCCTGGACGCCGAGCGCTTCCTCGCGGCCCTGGCCGACGCGGAGCCCGCCGAGCCGGAGAAGACCCCGGCCGTCTGAACGTCCGCACCCCACCACCCCGAGAGACTAAGGAGGCCGCCGTGGCCGGCGCCCTGAAGCACGTTACGGATGACACCTTCGACGAGGTCGTCCTCAAGAGCGACAAGCCCGTTCTGGTGGACTTCTGGGCCGCCTGGTGCGGCCCGTGCCGCCAGATCGCTCCCTCCCTTGAGGCGATCGCGGCAGAGCACGGCGACCAGATCGAGATCGTCAAGCTCAACATCGACGAGAACCCGGCCACCGCCGCCAAGTACGGCGTGATGTCCATCCCGACCCTGAACGTGTACCAGGGCGGCGAGGTCGCCAAGACCATCGTCGGCGCCAAGCCGAAGGCCGCGATCCTCCGCGACCTCGAAGGCTTCATCAGCGCGTAATCGCGCAACAGCGCCCCGGCGCGATGTTTCACGTGAAACGGGCCCACCCCCTGACGGGGTGGGCCCGTTTCGCATGGAGGACGGCGACAACGGCCCGGCCTCACAACGGCCGCGGCACCGGTTCCTTCTGGACCGCCCCCAGGAGCCGGTCCAGTGCCATCTCCACGTCTTCCTTCCAGGAGAGCGTCGTCCGCAGATCCAGCCTCAGCCGTGGATACACGGGATGTGGCCGCACGGTCTTGAAGCCGACGGCCAGCAGATGATCCGCGGGGAGTACGCAGCTGGCTTGCTCGGACCGCGCGTCTCCGAATGCCTCGATCGCCTTGAAACCTCGGCGTAGAACGTCCTTCGCCACCGTCTGCACCATGACACGGCCCAGACCCTGACCCTGGTACTCGGGAATGATCAGCCCAGTGATGAGCTGAACGGCATCGGGGGAGACCGGGCTGGTCGGGAAAGCCGTCGAGCGGGGGACGTACGCGGGCGGGGCGTACAGCACGAAGCCCGCCGGCACGTCGTCCATATAGACCACCCGGCCGCAGGACCCCCACTCCAGGAGGACCGCGGAGATCCAGGCTTCCTTCTCCAGCTCCGGCTTACCCGCCTTTACCGCGGCTTCCCCGCTGACCGGGTCAAGCTCCCAGAAGACGCACGAGCGGCAACGCTCGGGGAGATCCGGAAGGTTGTCCAGGGTGAGTGGTACGAGCCGACGCCCCATGACGGCGATCCCTCACTTCCTTCGCCCGCCGCACCACGTGCGGCTGCCAGTGTGCTCCGTTCATGGAACAGACTGCCGACGAATCCCCCGACGGCGCCCAGGCCCACCCCGACCGTGACGAGCCGACTGCGGCTCATTCTTCGCAAGGCCTCCGCCCTCCTCCGAGGTCGATCACCATGGATGCGCCGTCCCAGAACGCATCGTATCCACCCAGAGGTGATGCGGATACCGAGAGAGCAAAGGGCGGACCGTGTTCCGGTATGCACCCGGCGCACGGACCGCCCTCAGGTCCCGCTGCTCACCCCTCGTCGTCCTCCTCGGACGTCTCGGCGAGCCGCCGCTCCAGCACACGGCCCTCGCCCGGGGCGAGACTGCCGAGAATCCGGTCCAGGTCCTCCATCGAGGCGAACTCGACGACGATCTTGCCCTTCTTCTGCCCCAGGTCGACCTTCACCCGGGTCTCGAAGCGATCCGACAGACGGGTCGCCAGGTCGGTCAGAGCGGGGGACAGACGGCCGCCGGCCCTCGGGCCCTTGGGCTTCGCGGAGCTCGAAGGGCTCGAACCCATGAGCGTCACGATCTCCTCGACCGCACGCACCGAGAGCCCCTCGGCCACGATGCGGTGGGCCAGCCGGTCCTGCTCCTCGGAATCGTCCACGGACAGCAGCGCGCGGGCATGGCCGGCCGAAAGAACGCCTGCGGCGACCCGGCGCTGCACCGACGGCGAAAGCCTCAGGAGCCTCAGTGTGTTCGTCACCTGCGGACGCGAGCGGCCGATCCGGTCGGCCAGCTGGTCATGGGTGCACTTGAAGTCCTTGAGCAGCTGGTCGTACGCAGCGGCCTCTTCCAGCGGGTTCAGCTGAGCCCGGTGGAGGTTCTCCAGCAGTGCGTCCAGCAGCAGCTTCTCGTCGTCCGTGGCGCGGACGATGGTGGGAATCCGCTCCAGTCCCGCTTCACGGCAGGCCCTCCACCGACGCTCACCCATGATGAGCTCGTAGCTGTCCGGGCCCACCTTGCGGACGACGACCGGCTGGAGAAGGCCGACTTCCTTGATGGAGACGACCAGCTCGGCCAGCGCGTCCTCGTCGAAGACCTCACGGGGCTGACGGGGGTTCGGGGTGATCGTCCCGATCGGCAGCTCGGCGAAGTACGCGCCGGACGTTCCAGCATCCTGCTCGGACCGGCCCTCCGGGGTGGACGCCGGCTCCGGCACCACCGGGACGGACGGCAGCGCGGTCACCTTCGCGGCGGCCACCCCGCGCTCCGCTGTCAGAACCGGACCCGCACCGGACGACGCAGCACCGCCTCCGGGCGACGGAACCTGCTTCTCCTGGGGAGCGGCGGGGATCAGCGCACCGAGCCCACGCCCCAGTCCTCTACGACGCTCACTCACTGAATGCCCTCCGAAACGTTCTGCTGACTGTTCTGACTACTCGTGTGGGCGTGCTGAGTCTCGTAGTGCATCCCGACGCCCCGTAGGGCGATCTCCCGCGCGGCTTCAAGATACGAGAGCGAACCGCTGGACCCCGGGTCGTAGGTCAGCACCGTCTGCCCGTAGCTCGGCGCCTCCGAGATGCGGACCGACCTCGGGATACTCGTCCGCAGCACTTCCTTGCCGAAGTGGGTACGGACCTCCTCGGCGACCTGCGAGGCGAGCCTCGTCCGGCCGTCGTACATCGTCAACAGGATCGTCGAGACGTGCAGGTCCGGGTTCAGATGGCCCCGCACCAGGTCGACGTTCCGCAGGAGCTGTCCCAGGCCTTCCAGCGCGTAGTACTCGCACTGGATGGGGATCAGTACCTCGGCCCCGGCCACCATCGCGTTCACCGTCAACAGACCCAGCGAGGGCGGGCAGTCGATGAGGATGTAGTCCAGCGGCTGCTCGTACGCCTGGATGGCTCGCTGGAGCCGGCTCTCCCGCGCCACCAACGAGACCAGCTCGATCTCCGCACCAGCGAGATCGATGGTGGCGGGGGCACAGAAGAGACCTTCGACATCCGGTACGGGCTGGACCACCTCGGAGAGCGGGCGGCTCTCCACCAGGACGTCATAGATCGAGGGAACATCGGCGTGGTGATCGATACCCAGAGCCGTGGAGGCGTTGCCCTGCGGGTCGAGGTCGACCACCAGAACGCGTGCACCGTGCAGAGCCAGGGAAGCGGCCAGGTTGACCGTCGTGGTCGTCTTCCCGACCCCACCCTTCTGGTTGGCCACCACCATGACGCGGGTGCGGTCAGGCCGGGGCAGCCCTTCGCCGGCGCGGCCGAGGGCCTCGACCGCCAGCTGAGCGGCTCGGCCGATGGGTGTGTCGTCCATCGGCGGCGGTGTTTCACGTGAAACACCCTCACCCACGGACTCGGTTCGGGGACCGGGGACCGGGTCGGTCATCGGTCCCGCGATGTTGGCGTCGGACCGCAAGGATTCACTCTCCTCGACTTCAGGCTCGCAATGAACAGAGCCTGCCATGCTTTCGGGGTCGTGAACCAGCGAGGCCCGCTGATCTGTGGATGAATCCGTGCGTGTGGACAACTCGGCAACCCGTCCGGGCTTGCGGTCGCGCGGAGTGGCAGCCGCACGACCACGGCCGATGATTCCCTGCAGCAGAGAGCGACGTTTCACGTGAAACACGATGCCCCCGCGAAGCAACTACCAGGCCACGACACTCCGCACCAGGTACGTATCGCTACTTTCCGGTAGAAACACTGCTAAGTGGCTCAAGAGCCAGCAGAATCCGCATACCACCCGGCTGGGTCGGGTCCCGACCGGACGGCGCCGCCCTCTCGCAGTGCTCCTCAACGTCGCCTGCGTGTCCGTTCCGTCCGGGCGGCCTTAGCCCTCTTTGCGGCGAACCTCACACCGCCCGGGCTCTCTCCCACCACGACACGGACCACGGTGGAGAGCGGATCGACCAAGCCTTCACCGACGTGAAGCACCTCGGTCTCCAAGACACCGAGCTTGCTGAGCGCGGCCCTGGCGCCGTTGAGCTCCTCCTCCGCGGTGTCACCTTTGAGCGCGAGCATCTCCCCGTAAGGCTTCAGCAGGGGCACGCCCCAGCCTGCCAGCCGGTCCAGCGGTGCCACCGCACGGGCGGTCACCACGTGAACGGGCTGAAGCGTCCCGAGGACCTCCTCGGCCCGCCCGCGCACGACCGTCACATGGTCCAGGCCGAGCAGCTCGACGACTTCCTGGAGGAAGTTCGTCCGCCGCAGCAGCGGCTCCAGCAGGGTGATCTTGAGGTCGGGGCGCACCAGAGCCAGCGGGATGCCGGGTAGACCCGCGCCTGATCCCACATCGCAGACGGTGACACCTTCGGGCACGACCTCGGAGAGCACCGCGCAGTTCAGCAGGTGCCGCTCCCACAGCCGGGGGACCTCACGCGGCCCGATCAGGCCTCGCTTGACCCCGGCATCCGCAAGAAGCTCCGCGTACCGGACAGCCTCCGGGAAGAGCTCTCCGAACACCGCCTGCGCTTCCGCAGGTGCCTGGGGGAGCTCTGCTTCCTCCGTCACGGGGACCGTCCTTCCATACCGCACTAGCGCACTGTGGGTGGCTGACTATCAGGCTGACAAAGATCGGCCCCGCCTGCGAACAGACGGGGCCGACAGTACAAGGATCCGGTCAGGCCGGGAGAACGACGACGAAGCGCTGCGGCTCCTCGCCCTCCGACTCGCTCCGGAGACCGGCCGCGGCGATCGCGTCGTGCACGACCTTGCGCTCGAACGGCGTCATCGGGTCCAGCTTCACCGGCTCGCCCGAGCTCTTGACCTCGTCCGCGGCCTTGGCACCCAGCGCCGCGAGGATCTCGCGCTTCTCGGCCCGGAAGCCACCGATGTCCAGCATCAGACGGCTGCGGTCGCCCGTCTGTCGGTGGACGGCCAGCCGTGTCAGCTCCTGGAGTGCCTCCAGGACCTCGCCGTCGCGGCCCACGAGCTTCTGAAGGTCGCGCGCCGATTCGCTGATGATCGACACCGCGGCCCTGTCCGCCTCGACGTCCATGTCGATGTCGCCGTCGAGGTCGGCGATGTCCAGCAGTCCCTCAAGGTAGTCGGCCGCGATCTCACCCTCCTGCTCCAGGCGGGTCAGGGTGTCGCTGCCGGCCTCGGCGGCGGCCGTGGAAGTGGTGCCTTCCGTCACGGATGGACTCCTTCTTACTTCTTGGACGGGTGCTTGGGCCGTTGCGGGCCCTTGCGCTGTCCGGACTTGGCTTGGCGTGAGGAGCCGGAGGCGGGCTTGCCCGCCGACTTCGGCTGGTCGTCCTGCGGTGCGTCCTTCTTCTCGAGCGAGGTCTTGGAGTCGCCTTCCGAAGGCTCCGAGTCCTTGGCTCCACCGGCCGTGGCACCGGCCGTCTGGCGCTTGGCCTTGGTCTGGCGCTTGGGCTGCTGGCGCTTGTGCGCCTGGCTGCCCTCGGCATCGACGGCGGCGGTCTCGCTCTTCTGCACCGTGCCGTCGTCCTGGGCCGCGAGACCCAGCTTGCCGAGGCCGGTGATGAACTTGCGCTCGATGTCGTTGCGGTCGGGACCCTTGGCGACAATGGCCTTGACGGTGTTGCGCCGGGTGCGGCCGCGCACCTGCTCATGGGCGGTCACGCTCTTGAGAACCCGCTGGAGGTAGGCGTCCTGCGCCTTGCTGCCCGGCGTCGGGTTCTGGTTGATCACGTACATCTGCTGACCCATGGTCCAGACGTTCGTGGTCAGCCAGTAGACGAGGACACCGACGGGGAAGTTGATGCCCATCACGGCGAAGATGACCGGGAAGATGTACATCAGCATCTTCTGCTGTTGCATGTACGGGGTCTTCACCGTCAGGTCGACGTTCTTCGTCATCAGCTGGCGCTGGGTGAAGAACTGCGAGGCCGACATCAGCACGATCATGATCGCGGTGACGATCCGGACATCCATCAGGGAGGCGTCGAGCGAGGTGACCTTCTCGACGCTGTCGGTGAACTTCGCCGCGAGCGGGGCGCCGAAGATGTGCGCCTCACGCGCGCTGTCCAGCAGGTCCTGGTTGATCGCCCCGATCTTCTTGCCCGAGGCGATGGACGACAGCACGTGATACAGGGCGAAGAAGAACGGGGACTGCGCCAGGATGGGAAGGCACGAGGAGAGCGGGTTGGTGCCCGTCTCCTTGTACAGCTTCATCATCTCTTCGGACTGACGCTGCTTGTCGTTCTTGTAGCGCTCCTGGATCACCTTCATCTTCGGCTGGAGCACCTGCATGTTGCGGGTCGACTTGATCTGCTTCACGAAGAGCGGAATCAGGCAGATCCGGATCAGCACCACCAGGGACACGATCGACAGACCCCAGGCCCAGCCGGAGTCGTCGCCGAAGAGCGCCCCGTAGACCTTGTGGAACTGAACGATGACCCATGAGACGGGTGTGGTGATAAAGCTGAACAGACTGGCAATCGTGTCCACTAATCAGGCTCCTTGAGCATTGGGCGAGGTCTCTCCGGCCGGGCTCGGAGGTTCGGAGACCGACCCCCCGGACGGCACATCAGCGGCGGACTCCCCGCCCTTTTTGCCGCGCAGGGCGTTGCGCAGCAACTCGTGCCACCGCGGACGCTTGCGTGGCGGAACATGATCCACACCGCCGGGCGACCACGGATTGCACCGCAGGATGCGCCAGGCTGTCAGCGCTGTTCCCTTGATGGCACCGTGCCTGTCGATCGACGTATATCCATAGTGGGAACACGACGGGTAATAACGGCAGACAGGCCCGAGGAGTGGACTGATCGTCCACTGGTACAGCTTGATGAGAGCAAGCAGCGGGTACTTCATCGCGCGCCCCCTCCCAACAGCCGCTGAAGGGCGGCGTCCAGGTCTCGGGCCAGCTGTGCATGGTCGGCGTCGCCCGCACCGGGCAGCGCCCGTACGACAACAAGGCTACCGGGGGGCAGCTGAGCCAGCCGGTCGCGGACCAGGTGGCGAAGCTTCCGCTTCACCGCGGTACGGACGACTGCGCCCCCCACGGCCTTGCTGACAACGAAACCCGCACGCGGCGGGGGAACTGTCTCCCCCGTCACGTGCGGGTCCATATCACCGCTGCGTAGATGGACGACGAGCAGTGGACGTCCGGCTCGACGTCCTCGTCGTACCGCGGTCGCGAAGTCCTCGCGCCGCCTCAGCCGATTCTCGGTAGGCAGCACGTCATGGACCTGTTGGCGATCAGGCGGACAGGCTGCTGCGGCCCTTGCCACGGCGGTTCGCGAGAATCGCACGGCCGGCACGGGTACGCATACGCAGTCGGAAGCCATGGGTCTTGGCGCGACGACGGTTGTTCGGCTGGAAGGTGCGCTTGCTCACTCGGGGGCTCCAGAAATGATTCGTGTGTTGGCGGGACATCGCCTGGCTGTCACCGTGCGCCCACGAGGAACTCGCGTAAACGCCTTAGTGCACCGCTTCACAATCACAGATCGTGATCTTTGCCCATCGGAGGCAGGCGGCAGCAGCCATCGACAACTCGACCTGGTCACGGTACGCGCGGCTACGCCATCCGGTCAAACCGGCCTCGCGCGGCCCGTCATTGTGCACAGCCTGTGGACAACAACTTGAACCACGCGGGTCGGCCTGACTACCGTGGCTGAACTCCGGTTCCTTTCCTTCCCGACTGCCGGGCCTCACCCGACCCGACCCATCCCGTCCCGAGAACCACACATTCGTGGGACAAGCGAGAGAGCGTGCCTTGTGGCTGACGTACCTGCCGATCTTGCCGCAGTGTGGCCGCGAGTGCTTGAGCAACTCCTCGGGGAGGGTCAGCAGGGCATCGAGCCGAAGGACAAGCAGTGGATCGAGCGCTGCCAGCCCCTGGCACTCGTCGCCGACACCGCGCTGCTGGCCGTCCCCAATGAATGGGGCAAGCGCGTCCTGGAGGGCCGGCTCGCACCGCTCATCAGCGAGACGCTGACCCGCGAGTGCGGGCGCCCCATCCGGATCGCGATCACCGTCGACGACTCCGCGGGCGAACCGCCCTCCCCGCCGGCGCCCCCGATGCACCAGTCGCATCAGGGCCACCGCTACCCGGCGCAGCCGCGCGACGACGCTCCGCGGGGCGACTCCTACGACGGATACGGCCACCGGCCCTCCGACGACGGCATGCCGACGGCCCGGCCGGCCTACCCCGACTACCAGCAGCAGCGTCCGGAGCCCGGTGCCTGGCCGCGGACCCAGGAGGACCTCTCCTGGCAGCAGCCGCGGCACGGCGGCTACCAGGACCGCGAGCAGCCTTCCGGCGAGCCGTACCGCGACGCGGAGTCCTACCGGGAGAACGAGCAGCAGTACCGGGAGCAGCCCCCGGAGCAGTGGCGCGAGCCGTACGGCACCGGGCGCCCCCAGCAGCACGACTACCGTTCGCAGCCTTCCGAGCACCAGGGGTACGAGCAGCAGCGGCCCGACCGCCAGGACCAGCAGCCGGGGCTCCGCCAGGGCGGTCACGGTCCCGGCCGGACCGGCGGCCCGGTCCCCGGCCCGATGGGAGCCCAGCCGGCCCCCGCGCCGGGCCCCGGCGAACCGCACGCCCGGCTGAACCCGAAGTACCTCTTCGACACCTTCGTCATCGGGGCGTCCAACCGGTTCGCGCACGCCGCGGCCGTCGCCGTCGCCGAGGCGCCCGCGAAGGCGTACAACCCCCTCTTCATCTACGGGGAGTCGGGGCTCGGCAAGACCCACCTGCTGCACGCCATCGGGCACTACGCGCGGAGCCTCTACCCGGGGACCCGGGTGCGGTACGTGAGCTCGGAGGAGTTCACCAACGAGTTCATCAACTCGATCCGCGACGGCAAGGGCGACACCTTCCGCAAGCGCTACCGCGACGTGGACATCCTGCTGGTCGACGACATCCAGTTCCTGGCGAGCAAGGAGTCGACGCAGGAGGAGTTCTTCCACACCTTCAATACGCTGCACAACGCGAACAAGCAGATCGTGCTCTCCTCGGACCGGCCGCCCAAGCAGCTGGTGACGCTGGAGGACCGGCTGCGCAACCGCTTCGAGTGGGGTCTGACGACCGACGTCCAGCCGCCCGAGCTGGAGACCCGGATCGCGATCCTCAGGAAGAAGGCGGTGCAGGAACGGCTCAACGCCCCGCCGGAGGTCCTGGAGTTCATCGCCTCACGGATCTCGCGCAACATCCGTGAGCTGGAGGGCGCGCTGATCCGGGTGACCGCCTTCGCCTCGCTGAACCGGCAGCCGGTGGACCTCGGACTGACCGAGATCGTCCTGAAGGACCTGATCCCGGGCGGCGAGGAATCGGCGCCGGAGATCACGGCACCGGCCATCATGGCGGCGACCGCGGACTACTTCGGCCTCACCGTGGACGACCTGTGCGGATCCTCGCGCAGCCGGGTCCTGGTGACGGCGCGCCAGATCGCCATGTATCTGTGCCGTGAGCTGACCGATCTCTCGCTGCCGAAGATCGGTGCGCAGTTCGGCGGCCGCGACCACACGACGGTGATGCACGCGGACCGGAAGATCCGCGCCCTGATGGCGGAACGCCGCTCCATCTACAACCAGGTCACCGAACTGACCAACCGCATCAAGAACGGCTGACGTCGGCTTCCCGGGCTTCTCCCGGAGCGCCTGTCACGGACCTCCATGGTCCGCGGCAGGCGCTTTTTCGCGTTCCCAGGGCCTCGCAACAGGCCCTCCGGAGCCTCGCAACAGGCCGTCCGGAGCCTCCATCGGGCCTTCCGGTGCCCGCGACGGGTGTCCCGTGGGACCCGCGCTGTTCGAATACAGGCTGCTCAGAGGCACTTCTCCACAGATGTGGGAGAAATCTTCCGTCCACAGCCTGGGGACTGGGAAGTTGTCCATATTGCGTCCACAGGGCGGGCTGCCGATACTCCATCAGGCCAGGTCATGTGGCTGGGGATTTGTGGTCAACCGTCATCCACAGCCTGTGGACAGAATTTTCGTCCACAGGAGGTCGTCGATGTTGTCCACCGGCAACCCACAGGCTGAGCCCTGTTGTCCCCAGCTTCTTCCGGCTTCTCCACACCTCTGTCCACTGTTCGGCAACGCAACACACGCTCTCACCGCCCGGAGTGAAAGGCGTCACACCAAGGTGGTCGGTTGGGCTGTGGGGAACATGGGTAAAGCTGGGGACAGGCCTGGGGAGAAGTGGCCCCCTCCTGTGCATCGGGTGTGCAGAACTTTCGCCCGTCCACAGAAAGCCCCGGTTGTCCACGGGCGCCACCCACAGGACCGGTGGACAAAAAACAGTCGCTGACCTGCGCAAACGACGTTATCCACGGTATCCACAAGGCCTACTACTACTACTACCCAGAGTTAGCCAGGAATCAGCTTCGAAGTGGGGCCTGTGTACAACTCGACCGTCGACCGCCGCGGAGCTCTTGGCCCGACTTGACCCCGAGCAGCAACGACTGTCGGTGCCGTACGTCAGACTGGACCCCGGAGCCTCCCCAGCCCTCGGCAGGGAGCTCCGGTCCAGACGACGAAGGCCAGCAGGGCGAGCGAGCAACAGCAGGAGGCGGTTCCGGTGAAGATCCGGGTGGAGCGCGATGTACTCGCGGAGGCGGTGGCCTGGGTGGCCCGCAGCCTCCCGGCCCGTCCGCCGGCGCCCGTTCTCGCAGGCCTTCTGCTGAAGGCCGAGGACGGAGCTCTCAGCTTCTCCAGCTTCGACTACGAGGTCTCCGCCAGGGTCTCCGTGGACGCGGAGATCGACGAGGACGGCACGGTGCTCGTCTCCGGCCGGCTGCTCGCCGACATCTGCCGCGCCCTGCCCAACCGCCCGGTGGAGATCTCCACCGACGGTGTGCGGGCCACGGTCGTCTGCGGCTCCTCCCGTTTCACCCTCCACACACTGCCTGTGGAGGAGTACCCCGCGCTGCCGCAGATGCCGACCGCCACGGGCACCGTCCCCGGTGAGGTCTTCGCCTCGGCCGCCGCCCAGGTCGCCATCGCCGCGGGCCGCGACGACACGTTGCCGGTGCTGACCGGTGTGCGGATCGAGATCGAGGGCGACAAGGTCACCCTCGCCTCGACCGACCGCTACCGCTTCGCGGTCCGCGAGTTTCTGTGGAAGCCGGAGAACGCCGACGCCTCGGCGGTCGCCCTGGTGCCCGCCAAGACCCTCCTGGACACCGCCAAGGCACTCACCAGTGGCGACACGGTCACCCTGGCGCTCTCCGGCTCCGGCGCGGGCGAGGGCCTGATCGGCTTCGAGGGCGCCGGACGCCGTACGACCACCCGGCTGCTCGAGGGCGACCTGCCGAAGTACCGCACGCTCTTCCCGACCGAGTTCAACTCCGTCGCGGTGATCGAGACGGCCCCCTTCGTCGAGGCCGTCAAGCGTGTGGCCCTGGTCGCCGAGCGCAACACCCCCGTGCGGCTCAGCTTCGAGCAGGGCGTCCTCATCCTGGAAGCCGGCTCCAGTGACGACGCACAGGCTGTGGAGCGCGTCGACGCGGTGCTGGAGGGCGACGACATCTCGATCGCCTTCAACCCGACGTTCCTGCTGGACGGTCTGAGCGCGATCGACTCACCGGTCGCCCAGCTCTCGTTCACCACGTCCACCAAGCCCGCCCTGCTCAGCGGCCGCCCGGCCGTCGACGCCGAGGCGAACGACGCGTACAAGTACCTGATCATGCCGGTGCGCCTCTCCGGCTGATCCCGGCTGATCCGAACGTCCCCCGGCCGATCGGGGGACGTTCCCGCGGCAGTTTCCGGCGGGCCCGCTCGGCGCGGAGCGGGCCCGCCGCGCTGTTCCCGGCCGGGCGTAGGCTCGGTCCTGGGCGCAAACGCCCCGACGCTTATCGCCACGACGCTTAAGGAATCTCTGATGGAGCTCGGTCTCGTCGGCCTCGGCAAGATGGGCGGCAACATGCGCGAGCGCATCCGCCGCGCAGGCCACACCGTCATCGGTTACGACCGCAACCCGGATGTCGCCGATGTCCACAGTCTCGAAGAGCTTGTGGGCAAGCTGAAGGGCCCGCGGGTCATCTGGGTCATGGTCCCGGCCGGTGCCGCGACCCAGTCCACGATCGATGAGCTCGCCGATCTGCTCTCGCCCGGCGACGTCGTCGTCGACGGCGGGAACTCGCGGTGGACCGACGACGAGAAGCACGCCGTCGAGCTGGGCATCAAGGACATCGGGTTCGTGGACTGCGGCGTCTCCGGCGGCGTCTGGGGCCTGGAGAACGGCTACGCCCTGATGTACGGCGGCACCGAGGAGAACGTGGCGAGGGTCCAGCCGATCTTCGACGCGCTGAAGCCCGAGGGCGACTTCGGCTCCGTCCACGCGGGCAAGGTCGGCGCCGGCCACTTCGCGAAGATGGTCCACAACGGCATCGAGTACGCCATGATGCAGGCCTACGCCGAGGGCTGGGAGCTGCTGGAGAAGGTCGACTCCGTCACTGATGTGCGCGAGGTCTTCCGCTCCTGGCAGGAGGGCACGGTCATCCGTTCCTGGCTGCTCGACCTCGCGGTCAACGCGCTCGACGACGACGAGCACCTGGACAAGCTCCGGGGCTTCGCCGCCGACTCGGGCGAGGGCCGCTGGACGGTGGAGGCCGCGATCGACAACGCGGTGCCGCTGCCCGCGATCACGGCGTCGCTGTTCGCGCGGTTCGCCTCGCGCCAGGACGACTCGCCGCAGATGAAGATGATCGCCGCGCTGCGCAACCAGTTCGGCGGACACGCGGTCGAGAACAAGAAGTAGCCCCGCCGCGGGAAGCGCGGCAGCACGCACACGCACCACAGCACCACACAGCGGAACAGAGCGGAACGGCAAGGCCCGGGAGGTCGGCGCACATGCATGTCACCCATCTCTCGCTGGCCGACTTCCGCTCGTACGCCCGGGTCGAGGTGCCTCTCGACCCGGGCGTCACCGTGTTCGTGGGGCCCAACGGGCAGGGCAAGACCAATCTCGTCGAGGCCGTCGGCTATCTCGCCACCCTCGGCAGCCACCGGGTCTCCTCGGACGCCCCGCTGGTGCGGATGGGCGCGGAGCGGGCGGTGATCCGTGCGGCGGTCACCCAGGGCGAGCGATCCCAGCTGATCGAGCTGGAGCTGAACCCGGGCCGCGCCAACCGGGCTCGTATCAACAGGTCCTCGCAGGTCAGACCGCGTGACGTGGTCGGGATCGTACGGACCGTGCTGTTCGCGCCGGAGGATCTGGCCCTGGTCAAGGGCGACCCCGGTGAGCGGCGGCGGTTCCTGGACGAGCTGATCACGGCGCGTTCGCCCCGGATGGCCGGGGTCCGCTCCGACTACGAGCGGGTGCTCAAGCAGCGCAACACCCTCCTGAAGTCCGCGGCGATGGCACGGCGGCACGGCGGCCGCTCGATGGATCTGTCCACCCTCGATGTCTGGGACCAGCACCTGGGCCAGGTGGGCGCCGAGCTGCTCGCGCAGCGCCTCGACCTGATCGCCACGCTCCAGCCGCTGGCCGACAAGGCGTACGAGGACGTCGCGCCGGGCGGCGGTCCGGTGGCGTTGGAGTACCGCAGCTCGGTCGGCGAGGACACCGGCCCCGGGCGCACCCGCGAGGAGCTGTACGAGCAGCTGATCGCGGCGCTCGTGGGCGTCCGCAAGCAGGAGATCGAGCGGGGGGTGACCCTCGTCGGCCCGCACCGCGACGATCTGGTGCTCGGTCTCCGGGGGATGCCCGCGAAGGGGTACGCGAGTCACGGCGAGTCCTGGAGTTACGCGCTGGCGCTGCGGCTGGCCTCGTACGAGCTGCTGCGCGCCGAGGGCAATGAGCCGGTGCTGGTGCTGGACGATGTCTTCGCCGAGCTGGACTCCCGTCGCCGGGAGCGGCTGGCGGAGCTGGTGGCTCCGGGCGAGCAGGTGCTCGTGACGGCCGCGGTGGCGGAGGACGTCCCCGGTGTGCTGGCGGGGGCGCGGTACGCGGTGACCGCGGGCGAGGTGGAGCGGGTATGAGGGGCCGGGGTGAGAGCGCGGGGGGCCGGCGGGGGGCGGCCTCCCGCGCGGGCGGGGCGGGAGCGGCTCGCGCGAAAGCTACGGGCGCGGGCCGGGCGGGCGGTCCCGGTGGGCTGGGAGAGTCCCTGCCGGATCCGGCCGTTTCCGGGAATGCGTCCGGGACTTCCTCCGGGGCACCTTCAGGGGCGTCGAAACCGCCAGAGGTGACCGGCGTCGATCTCGCCCGGGTCGCGTTGCGGGCGGCGAAGGAGCAGGCCAGGGCGCGGGGTGCGGCGGCGCAACAGAAGAAGCAGGCGCGGCGGGGCGGCGGGCTGCGCTCGGGTGCCCGGTCGGACGGCCGGGATCCGCAGCCACTGGGCTCCGCGATCAACCGGCTGATCACCGAGCGGGGCTGGGAGACGCCCGCGGTGGTCGGCGGGGTGATGGGGCGGTGGCCGGAGATCGTCGGCGACGATCTGGCGAACCACTGTGTTCCCCTGCGGTACGACGACGATTCGGACGCCCGGGTGCTGACCGTGAGCTGCGACTCGACGGCGTGGGCGACGCAGCTGCGGCTGCTGGCTCCGCAGCTGGTGGCCCGGCTGAACGCGGATCTGGGACAGGGCACCGTACGGATGATCAAGGTGGTGGGGCCCGGGGGCCCGGAGCGCCGGTTCGGGCCGTTGCGGGCGCCCGGCAGCAAGGGTCCGGGCGACACCTACGGGTGAGGGTCCGGGCCGTCGGTGGGAGGGACTGCGCCGCCGTACGCCCGCGGTCGGGTTTCCCGTTCCTTCCCGCCGCTTCCGCACGGATGGCCGTTCACCGCGCTGAGCTGCACTTTTGGCGTAAAGTTGTCGTGTACCAGGCGGTTGTATGGGTGGGTTCGTCTGGGTTCACGCGAGAGAAAACCGGGTGGTACGGCCGGAGCGTCCCTCACCGTAGCGAGAGGTTGACAGGCCGAAGCGCTCAAAGCCCGTCAGGGCCTCTTGGAGCCCCTTCCCGAATATGGGGAGTCGTCAGCCGCTCATCCAGGGCGGCACATGCGTACTCAGGTACCGGCAAACCCCCATTCATGTCAGTGCTACCGGTAGACTGGTGAGTAATCCCGCCGCTGAGGCGGGAGTCGTCGATACAAGCCGAACGACGCAGCCGCTCCCGCCTGTCCGGAGAACGGCCTGTGCTGTGCCAGAAAGGGCGCTTCGTGGCCGATTCCGGCAACCCCAACGAGAACATTCCGTCCACAGTCGGTGAGCACGGCGAGGTCGCCGCCTCGTACGACGCCAGCGCGATCACCGTGCTGGAAGGGCTGGACGCGGTCCGCAAGCGGCCTGGCATGTACATCGGCTCGACCGGTGAGCGCGGCCTGCACCACCTCGTGCAGGAGGTCGTCGACAACTCGGTCGACGAGGCGATGGCGGGCCACGCGGACACCATCGACGTCACGATCCTCGCCGACGGCGGGGTGCGTGTGATCGACAACGGCCGGGGCATCCCGGTCGGCATCGTGCCGTCCGAAGGAAAGCCGGCCGTCGAGGTCGTGCTGACCGTCCTGCACGCGGGCGGCAAGTTCGGCGGTGGCGGCTACGCCGTCTCCGGTGGTCTGCACGGCGTCGGCGTCTCCGTCGTCAACGCCCTGTCCACCCGGGTGGCCGTCGAGGTCAAGACCGACGGCCACCGCTGGACCCAGGACTACAAGCTCGGCGTCCCGACCGCCCCGCTGGCCCAGCACGAGGCCACCGAGGAGACCGGTACGACGGTCACCTTCTGGGCCGACGGGGACATCTTCGAGACCACCGAGTACAGCTTCGAGACCCTCTCGCGCCGCTTCCAGGAGATGGCGTTCCTCAACAAGGGCCTCACCCTCAAGCTCACCGACGAGCGGGAGTCGGCGAAGGCGACGGCGGGCGCGGACAGCGCGGACGCGGTCGAGCCCGCCGATCAGGAGACCGTCCGCACGGTCACGTACCACTACGAAAACGGCATCGTCGATTTCGTGAAGTACCTCAACTCCCGCAAGGGCGACGTCATTCACCAGTCGGTGATCGACATCGAGGCAGAGGACAAGGACCGTCTCCTCTCGGCCGAGATCGCCATGCAGTGGAACACGCAGTACACCGAAGGCGTCTACTCCTTCGCCAACGCGATCCACACGCACGAGGGCGGTACGCACGAGGAGGGCTTCCGTGCGGCGATGACCTCGCTGGTCAACCGGTACGCGCGCGACAAGAAGCTGCTCCGCGAGAAGGACGACAACCTCACCGGCGAGGACGTCCGCGAGGGCCTCACCGCGATCATCTCGGTGAAGCTGGGCGAGCCGCAGTTCGAGGGCCAGACGAAGACCAAGCTGGGCAACACGGAGGCCAAGACCTTCGTGCAGAAGGTCGTCCACGAGCAGCTGACGGACTGGTTCGACCGCAATCCCAACGAGGCCGCCGACATCATCCGCAAGGGCATCGCCGCCTCGACCGCCCGTGTGGCGGCCCGCAAGGCGCGCGATCTGACCCGCCGCAAGGGGCTCCTGGAGAGTGCCTCGCTGCCGGGCAAGCTCAGCGACTGCCAGTCGAACGACCCCACCAAGTGCGAGATCTTCATCGTCGAGGGTGACTCCGCCGGCGGTTCGGCGAAGTCCGGCCGTAACCCGATGTACCAGGCGATCCTGCCCATCCGCGGCAAGATCCTGAACGTCGAGAAGGCCCGGATCGACAAGATCCTCCAGAACACCGAGGTCCAGGCGCTGATCTCGGCGTTCGGCACCGGGGTCCACGAGGACTTCGACATCGAGAAGCTCCGCTATCACAAGATCATTCTGATGGCGGACGCCGACGTCGACGGTCAGCACATCAACACCCTCCTGCTGACGTTCCTCTTCCGCTTCATGCGGCCGCTGGTGGAGGCCGGGCACGTCTACCTCTCGCGCCCGCCGCTCTACAAGATCAAGTGGGGCCGGGACGACTTCGAGTACGCCTACTCGGACCGGGAGCGCGATGCCTTGGTGGCGCTCGGCAAGCAGAACGGCAAGCGGATCAAGGAAGACTCGATCCAGCGCTTCAAGGGCCTCGGTGAGATGAACGCCGAAGAGCTGCGCGTCACGACCATGGACGTCGACCACCGGGTTCTCGGCCAGGTCACGCTGGACGACGCGGCGCAGGCCGACGACCTGTTCTCGGTGCTCATGGGTGAGGACGTCGAGGCACGGCGCTCGTTCATCCAGCGCAACGCCAAGGACGTCCGCTTCCTCGACATCTGAGTCGGCCGTACCAGCGACGCCGCAGCTCGAAAGGACTTTGACCAGCAATGGCCGACGAGAACACCCCTGTGACACCTGAACCCGTGCTGCCCGAGGAAGAGACCGTCCCCGGTGTGGGCATGCGTGTCGAGCCCGTCGGGCTCGAGACGGAGATGCAGCGCTCCTACCTCGACTACGCGATGTCCGTCATCGTCTCGCGTGCGCTGCCCGACGTACGGGACGGCCTCAAGCCCGTCCACCGCCGGGTGCTGTACGCGATGTACGACGGCGGGTACCGCCCCGAGAAGGGCTTCTACAAGTGCGCCCGCGTCGTCGGCGACGTCATGGGCACGTACCACCCGCACGGCGACTCCTCCATCTACGACGCCTTGGTGCGCCTCGCGCAGCACTGGTCGATGCGCATGCCGCTGGTGGACTCCAACGGCAACTTCGGTTCCCCGGGCAACGACCCGGCCGCCGCCATGCGGTACACCGAGTGCAAGATGATGCCGCTGTCCATGGAGATGGTCCGGGACATCGACGAGGAGACCGTCGACTTCCAGGACAACTACGACGGCCGCAACCAGGAGCCGACGGTCCTGCCGGCGCGCTTCCCCAACCTGCTGGTCAACGGCTCCGCGGGGATCGCGGTCGGCATGGCGACCAACATCCCGCCGCACAACCTCCGCGAGGTCGCGTCCGGCGCCCAGTGGTACCTGGAGCACCCCGAGGCCTCGCACGAGGAGCTGCTGGACGCGCTGATCGAGCGCATCAAGGGACCCGACTTCCCCACCGGCGCACTGGTCGTGGGCCGCAAGGGCATCGAGGAGGCGTACCGCACCGGCCGCGGCTCCATCACGATGCGCGCGGTCGTCGCGGTCGAGGAGATCCAGGGCCGCCAGTGCTTGGTCGTCACGGAGCTTCCGTACCAGACCAACCCCGACAACCTCGCGCAGAAGATCGCCGACCTGGTCAAGGACGGCAGGGTCGGCGGCATCGCCGACGTCCGCGACGAGACCTCCTCGCGTACGGGGCAGCGCCTGGTCGTCGTCCTCAAGCGGGACGCGGTCGCCAAGGTCGTCCTGAACAACCTGTACAAGCACACCGACCTCCAGACGAACTTCGGCGCGAACATGCTGGCGCTCGTCGACGGGGTGCCGCGCACGCTGTCGATCGACGCGTTCATCCGCCACTGGGTGACGCACCAGATCGAGGTCATCGTCCGGCGGACGACGTTCCGGCTGCGCAAGGCTGAGGAGCGGGCGCACATCCTGCGTGGCCTCCTCAAGGCCCTGAACGCCATCGACGAGGTCATCGCCCTCATCCGGCGCAGCAACACGGTGGACATCGCCCGTGAGGGCCTGATGGGCCTGCTGGAGATCGACGAGCTCCAGGCGAACGCGATCCTGGAGATGCAGCTGCGCCGGCTGGCCGCGCTGGAGCACCAGAAGATCACCGCCGAGCACGACGAGCTCCAGGCGAAGATCAACGGGTACAACGCGATCCTGGCCTCGCCCGCCAAGCAGCGCACCATCGTCAGCGAGGAGCTGGCGGCGATCGTCGACAAGTTCGGCGACGACCGGCGCTCCCAGCTGGTTCCCTTCGACGGTGACATGTCCATCGAGGACCTGATCGCCGAGGAGGACATCGTCGTCACGATCTCCCGCAGCGGTTATGTGAAGCGCACGAAGACGGACGACTACCGATCGCAGAAGCGCGGCGGCAAGGGCGTGCGCGGGACGAAGTTGCGGGAAGACGACATCGTCGACCACTTCTTCGTCTCGACGACGCACCACTGGCTGCTGTTCTTCACGAACAAGGGCCGGGTCTACCGGGCCAAGGCGTACGAGCTCCCGGACGCCGGCCGGGACGCGCGCGGCCAGCACGTCGCCAATCTGCTGGCCTTCCAGCCGGACGAGAAGATCGCCCAGATCCTCGCGATCCGCGACTACGAGGCCGTGCCGTACCTGATCCTGGCGACGAAGGGCGGTCTGGTGAAGAAGACCGCGCTCAAGGACTACGACTCGCCGCGCTCGGGCGGTGTCATCGCGATCAACCTGCGCGAGATGCCGGACGGCGGCGACGACGAGCTGATCGGCGCCGAGCTGGTGTCGGCCGAGGACGATCTGCTGCTCATCAGCAAGAAGGCCCAGTCGATCAGGTTCACCGCGACGGACGACGCGCTGCGCCCGATGGGCCGTGCCACCTCGGGTGTCAAGGGGATGAGTTTCCGCGAGGGCGACGAACTGCTCTCGATGAATGTCGTCCGGCCCGGTACGTTCGTGTTCACCGCAACCGACGGCGGGTACGCGAAGCGGACCCCTGTCGACGAGTACCGCGTCCAGGGTCGCGGCGGCCTCGGCATCAAGGCCGCCAAGATCGTGGAGGACCGGGGATCGCTCGTCGGTGCGCTGGTGGTCGAGGAGACCGACGAGATTCTCGCCATCACGCTCGGCGGTGGTGTGATTCGTACGCGAGTCAATGAAGTCAGGGAGACGGGCCGTGACACCATGGGCGTCCAACTGATCAATCTGGGCAAGCGCGACGCCGTCGTCGGCATCGCGCGCAACGCAGAGGCCGGTCGTGAGGCGGAAGAGGTCGATGGGGCCGATGACGTCGACGGCGAGGCGGCCGGGGTTCACGCCGATGGCGTGAGCGAAGGCACTGTCGAGGGCACGGAGCCTTCGACCGGGGAGCACGAGGAGTAGATCGTGAGTGGAGCCACGGGCGCCGGTTCGGCCGCTTCCGGAGCTGGAGCGAACGGTGCCCGTGGCTCTGCCACGGACTCCCAAGGGGGCACTGTGACGGACACACGAGGGCCTCAGCCCCAGTACGAGGGTTACGCGACCGGGCCCCTGCCCGGCGAGCGTGAGCCCGCACCGGGGTCTTCGGGGCCGTACCACCCGCCCCAGGCGTACCAGGCGCCCGGCGGCGGTACTCAGGGCGGCCAGCAGCACACCGGACAACAGGCCGGCGGCACGCTGGGCGGTGCGCAGGGCGTGGGCGGCGCTCAGGCGACGCGTAAGCCGCGCACGGGGGCGCGGACCACTCCGCGTACCCGCAAGGCCCGTCTGCGGGTGGCCAAGGCCGACCCGTGGTCGGTGATGAAGGTCAGCTTCCTGCTGTCGATCGCGCTGGGCATCTGCACGGTGGTGGCATCGGCGGTGCTGTGGATGGTCATGGACGCGATGGGCGTCTTCGAGACCGTCGGCGGCACGATCAGCGAAGCCACCGGATCGAACGAGAGCAACGGCTTCGATCTGCAGTCGTTCCTGTCGCTGCCGCGCGTGCTCATCTTCACCTCGGTCATCGCCGTGATCGACGTGGTGCTGGCCACCGCGCTGGCGACGCTGGGCGCGTTCATCTACAACCTGTCGGCGGGCTTCGTGGGCGGCGTCGAGCTCACGCTGGCCGAGGACGAGTAGCGCGCCGAGTATCGATTTTGGGACTGGCCCCGACGTGCGCTAATCTTCAGAAGTCAGCGCGACAGCGCGGCGGGGCTATAGCTCAGTTGGTTAGAGCGCATCCCTGATAAGGATGAGGCCACAGGTTCAAATCCTGTTAGCCCCACAGAACGAAGACCCCCAGTCATCAGTGGCTGGGGGTCTTCGCGTTGACGGAGTCGGTGCGGTCGGTCAGTCCTCGGGCCGGGTTCCGGGTTCTGGGCCGGCTGGGCTGGGTCCCGCCTCGGTTCGCGCGCGAATCGGGCCCGGGAGCCGGGCGTACGGACATGCTCCGGGTGTACGGGGAGGGCCTTGGGCGTCCGGGGAAGGCCCCGGGACTACGGGAAGTGGAAGTGGCCCCGGAGACGGAGAGGGCCCCGTGTCCATGACGGACCGCCGGGGCGCGGGACAGGTTCGGGGCGTACGGGAAGGGCCCCCGGCCGGTGTGAACCGGACCAGGGGCCCCGGAGTGCGGCGGCATCGGGATCAGGGGGGCGGAGCCGGGGAGTCGCCTTCCGGGGCTGAGGAGCGCGAGCCGGCCGGGCCGGTCGTGCGTGCGGTCTCCGTGGGGTCGAGCGACAGGTGCCGGGTGGCCGGTGAGGAGCCGTGGGCCTCGGCGCGGATGCGCTGCTTCATCGTGGGCGGAAGGGCCCGGTCACGCGGAAGGGTCCATCGGACCGAGGGGACGATCGGGGTTGCCGCGGTGGCTGCCGTGTGCTCCTGGGGCGCGGCGCTCGGCTGCGCCGCGGCGTTCGTGGCGCTCGCCGTGGCGGTGGCGGTGGCGAGGCCCAGCGATGCCAGGAGGGCGAAGAAGGCGGTGATGAAGGCGGTCCAGAGGTTCTTGGGCTGGAAGGTGCTCATGGCCCCTCGCTTTCGGACGGTCCGGTTGCTGACTTCTCCGATCATGTGGATCCGGGCCGCGTTTTCGGGGAGCGACGCCCGCTCTGTGCTGATCTTCGGATGAACACCACTCGTATGGTGCAACTGGAGTGGACAAGGCCTCGCGGGCGTTCGGAAGAGGGTGCCGGGAGGTCGTCCGGGGCGCCGTGGAGGGGGTGATCCGGGGCCCCGGGTAGGTCACCGATCGGTATCGGCCGGTGTGTATAGTCGGCGACAGAAGGCCCTTACGCCAAGGAAAGACGAGGTCGCGCGGTGAAGAAGCTTCTCCTGGTCGCACTGGCCGCCATCGGCGGGCTCCTCGTGTACCGCCAGATCCAGGCGGATCGCGCCGAGCAGGATCTGTGGACGGAGGCGACCGACTCCGTGCCCGCAGGTTCGGGTGTGTGAGACGGCACAGTCTGTTACGGGCCCCGGTCGCTTAGCGGCTGGGGCTTCGTGCTGTCCGGGGCCCGTTCATCGGCGTGCGGGCCCTTTATCGCGCGCGCGTGACACCCGTACCTCGTGACACCCGTACCTCGTGACACCCGTATCTCCGTGACGCCCTTACCTCTTGGCCTCTTGAGTTCACTTGAGCACATACATAAATTGCTCTGGTGAACTCCGGTGGGGTGTCGACGAGGGCAGGAACCCGGACAACGGGGGCAACGCGGCTGTGGCCGGAGACACCGGCGGTGCGGGCGGGGCAGGATGGACCGGCATCGCGGCCGGGCGGTCGACGGCACCGGCGCGTGAGGACGACGAGGGGAAGCGCGTGAAGAGGCAGCGCAACAGGGGCCGGGTGGTGGCCGCGGTGCTCGCGGCGATGTGCGCGGCGGCGGCCCTGCCGGGGCAGGCGCACGCGGCCGGCCCCGGGGCGTACGCGTTCGACCCCGACGCGAAGAACGTGCAGGGGGCGACGGCGAACGTCGAGGCGTCCGAACTCGACGAGGGCGTCCCGTACCGCAGCACGATCAGGCCGGGCGAGAAGCTCTACTACCGGGTCACGCTGGACGAGCTCTCCGCAGCCTACGTCTCGGCGGTCGCGGTGCCCGGCGACAGTGGCAAGGTCGCCTACGGCGACGGCATCAACGTCAGTCTCCGGGAGACCGACGACACCCAGTGCGGTGCGGAGCGGGCGAACTTCGGCCCGGGCGAGTACGCGCGTCCCATCGCCGCGTACGTCTCCCGGACCATCAAGGAAGGCAGCTCCAGCTGCCAGGAGAGCGGCCAGTACGACGTCCTCGTCGAGCGCGAGAGCAAGGAGACCTCCAACTCCGGTGCCTGGGACCTGGAGTTGCGCTTCCTCCAGGAGCCGCGGTTGAGGAGCGGGGCGGCCATGGCGACCGACGGGCCGAAGAGCTGGCCCTCGGCCTCGGCGAAGCCGCTGACCGGGAAACAGCAGAAGCGGACCGGTGGAGCCGGGTACTCCGAGGCCACCGGCCTGGAGGACGGCCGCTGGCAGGACACGGTCGCCCCGGGGCAGACCCGCTTCTACCGGGTGCCGGTGGACTGGGGCCAGCAGATCCACGCCACCGCCGGGCTCTCCAACAGCACAGGTGCCAAAAGGGACTTCGTGGGCAACGCGCTCACCCTGGCGCTGGACAACCCCGCCCAGGGGCATGTCTCCGACGCCACACTCTCGTACTCCGGAGGGCCCGCTTCCGCGTCCCTGAGGCCGCTGCCGCCGGTGGCCTACCGCAACCGGTTCGACTCCTCGACCCAGGTCAGCGCCATGCGCTTCGCGGGCTGGTACTACCTGTCGGTGTCCCTCAGCCCGAAGCTCAAGGAGTCCTACGGCGACGAGCCGATCCCGTTCGAGCTGGCGGTCCAGGTGAAGAACGACGCCGAGACGTCTCCGTACGAGGGCGACGCCGGGGTCTTCGGCGTCACCGACCAGGACCGGGAAGTGGCCCGGAAGGGGAAGAACGCCCGCGAGGCCGCGCGGAGCGGCCCGATGACGGTGGTCGCCGCGGCCGGCATCGGGGCGGGGTGCGTGCTGGTGCTCGGGCTGGGCGTCTGGACGTTGCTGGCCCGCCGACGCGCCGCCGGGGCCCCGGCCCCCGGCTCGCCGGCCGCCGGGGGCCACCGGCCGCCGCAGGGCCGGTAGCGGGCCCGGCGACGCCTCCGCGGTGGCGACCGCCGTTGGCCGGGACCGTCAGATCTGGGTCAGGGCCCAGATCCCGATGGCGAAACAGATCAGCGCCACCACCAGCACCACGGCCGCCACCTTCGGGGGCGGTCCCGGACGCGTTCCCCGCCGAGCGGCTTGCTGCACCGGCGGGTCCGGTACCGGTGGCCGCTGCTGGGCGGTGTAGGCGCGGGTGGCGACGGGATCGTGCGGCACGCCGGAGGTCGGCGCCCCGGAGAGGTCCGGCGCGCCGACGGCGTACGGGGGCGGCGCGTCCGCGGTGACCGGTGCGGCCTGAGGCCGCTGGAACCCCGCCTGAGGGTAGGGCTGTTGCTGTGGGGGTGAGGCTCCGGGCGGGGGCGCGAGGTGGAAGCTGCCCGTCTCCGACATCGACGTGGGGGGTGGTTCGGAGGCCTGCTGACCGGGGACCGGAACGGCCGGCCGCGCCGGTCCGGCCGCCGGACCCCCGGGCTGCCGAGGGGCGGTCACGGGCCCCTCGGGGCCGAACCCGGCCGGCAGCGGACCGATCTGGTCGAACACCTCCACCGGCTCGTCGCCCGGGCCGGGTTCGGGAAGCATCTCGACCGCCGCGGTCAGGGCCTTGCGGGCCCCCGTCGCGGTCCGGAACCGGGCGTGCGGGTCCGGTTGGAGCAGACCGGCGAGAACCTGCCACAGCGGCTCGGGAATGCCGTCCGGGGCACTCGGGGTGCCGTGCGTGGCGAAGTGCTCCACCAGCGCCTGGGAGTCGGGCTTCTTGCCCCGGAGGAGGTAGAGCGCGACCAGGCCGACCGCGAAGAGGTCCGCGGGGAAGTCGGGCTCGGCGCCCATCATCTGCTCGGGGGCGAAGTAGCCGGGCGTACCGACCACGTAGTTGGTCTCGGTCAGCCGGGGTTCACCCTTGCGCATCGAGATGCCGAAATCGGAGAGGCGCAGATGCGGGCGGCCCGTTCCGGTCGCCTCCATCAGGATGTTGGCGGGCTTGATGTCGCGGTGCACCACCCCTTCGGCGTGCACGGTGGAGAGGCCGGAGAGCAGCTGGTCCAGCAGCAGGCAGACGAAGCGTGGGGGCAACGGGCCGTAATCACCCAGGACATGGGCGAGCGAGCCTCCGCTCACGAGGTCCATGGTGAACAGGACCTTGTCGTCGTCGGCGGCCCAGCTGGCCGGGGCCAGCACGTGCGGATGTTCGATGCGCAGGGCCTGTTCGCGGACGAAGCGCAGCAGCGTGTGCGCGTCGCTCTGCTGGAGCACCTTGGCCGCGACGTACCTGCGGCGGCGGTGGTCCCAGGCGCGCCAGACGGCGCCGACCCCACCCCGTCCGATCGGATCGATCAGCTCGTACCGACCAGCGAAGACCTCACCCATTGCGCTGCGCCCGCTCCCCGTTCCTGTGGTGCCGCGGCGTCTGCCGCGGCCCGTTTCCGGCCCCCGTGCCCTGTCGGCACCAGGGCGCCGCACGGTGCGCGCGTGCCCTGGCTCCGTCGTCCGTCGTGGTCCGGAGCCGTTAGCTCTGGTGCCCCTCGTAGTGCGCGACCGCGTCCGCGGTGCGTCCCGCTCCGTACACCTTGAGGAACTCTGCCAGCTCCGGGTGGGTCGGGGCGAGGGCGTCCGCGGCATCGATGATGTCGCCGGCCGCCGCGACCGACCGCAGCAGGGACTGGATCTCGCGCACCACACGGCGGACGGTGGGAGCGCCGCCGGTGGAGGTGGTCTGGCCGGTGGCGGTCAGGACCGACCCGCCCTGCGACTTCTTGATCTCCTCCATGCGGTCGGTGGCCTCGCCCGCGCTGACGCTGCCGTCGGCCACCTGGCTCGCCAGCTCCTGGAGGGCCTGGACGCGCTGGACCACCGCGGGATTCCCGATCTTGGCCCGCTGGCCGCTCATCAGTTGGGAGAGCATCGGGGCGGAGAGCCCGAGAGCAGCGGCCAGCCGGGCCTGGTTCAGGCCGAGATCATCGATCAGCCGACGGAAGAGCGCCCCCAACGGCTCCCCGTACCAACTGCGTTGAAGCTCTCTGGCTCTTGCCGTCGCCTCTTGTTGCGCTGCGTCCATGGCGTCTCCCCATCGCTGCGGCTTCGCTGCTGCGAACCTTGCGAGCATCTTACGGAGCGTGGTCGTCCACGGGGAGTCCCTATCCTTTTGCAGGATTGCGGGGGTCACCCGGTACTCTGGTCTGCGAAGGTGACCCTGGCACGGACGTGCTGGGCGTTGCCCTCGTTCGTTGTGGCCCGGGGCCTTAGCTCAGTTGGTAGAGCGCTGCCTTTGCAAGGCAGATGTCAGGAGTTCGAATCTCCTAGGCTCCACATCACGAGACCCCATCCGACCTGCGGGAATGTAGGTCGGATGGGGTCTTCTCCTGGTTCTGGTGGGCGACGAGTGGGCCGCGCGGGTCGTCAACGGTCGATTCATGGCTTACGTGGAGACCCAGGATCTGGGCTTGATCCGCTTCGACGGACATCCTCCCTGGGCTGAACCCCTGATCTCGAATGTCCGCCACAGTGGATCAAGCCCACTCCCGAGCTGCTCACCACAAGAAGTGCGCGAGATCCCGGCGTACCGGATGGATTACGAGCTGGGTGTGAGTGCTGTGCGGTCAGTCGATCGGGCCCCAGGCCCGATGCGGCCGTCGCGGCGTGTTCCCGGAGGCGTTCTGCCCGGTGCCCGTCGTCCCCGGAGCGCCGGAGCGCCTCTCTCTCAGGGTGTACATCGCCACGACGAGGAGGGCTGCTGAGGGAAGGAGCAGTAAGGCGGCGAACACCAGGCTGAAAGCCGCCGCTGCGGTCTTCCCGTCCTGTACGGCACCGGATCCGGTGACGGCGAAGGCCCCACCGACAACGAGCGGAGGCAGTAGCCAGGGCCGCGGGTGGGGCTCGGGAGCGGGCTGGGAGGACCGTCCCTCACGGAAGGCCGCGTACCAGTAGCGGGCGCACCACCAGGCGACCGCGTACACCGAAACCGCGGCCGAGCCGAGGCCGATCAACGACCGAGTGCGGTCGGAACTGCTCACTGCCGTGGCACTGAGCGCCGTGCCTGCCAGAGCCAGGAACACCGTGAGGATCGCCCCCATGGCCAGGCGGCGCCGACGGCTGCCACGGAGAACACCGGACGGCATGAACATGATCGACACTCCAGCCATGCGCACCCTGTGAAGGGCGCTCGCGGACTCCGTCATGACGCGGACACCCGTGCAACCCTTGCCCGCCGCGCCTTTTCGTGCAACGGGTTTGATCCGGTCCGGCAGGATTCGTGAATGAATTCACGTAGATACGCAGTAAGGGCCGCGTGAAATACGGTCGAGCTGCTCGGCATTTGAACACCCCGGAGCGGAAGCGGTAGTTACTTACGGCATCAGGGTATGGCGATCATGGATACGCTCAGTTAAGTTATGCCGTGAGCTTTCTGTTTCCCGTAAGGAGATTGAATGCGTAGCGCCCTGAGTTGGTTATTGTCGCTCGTCGTGATTTTCGGTACCGCGAGTTTTGTCGGCGGTCCGGCTGTGGCCGCACCCGGAGATCCCATCACGGACATCAACGCACGCCTTGCCGCGCTTCCGGGGGTGACCGCCTCCAAGGAGGTCACCAACAGCGACCACTTCGACATGCGGGTGTACGAGGTCACGTTCGAGCAGCCCAAGGACCACCGCAACCGGGCGGCGGGCACCTTCCAACAGGTGGCCACCGTGGTGCACAGGGACGAGAACCTTCCCACGGTGCTCCTCCCCACCCAGCACCACTCCAACCAGCTGCCCCCGGGCATCATGTTCCTCACGAACAACGTCATGGTCGAGCAGCGCTTCCTGGGCGACAAACAACTGGATCCCAAGGACCTGGCGCATCTGAACATCTGGCAGATGGCCACCGATCTGCACCGCGTGACGGAGGCGATCAAGGGGATCTACGGCAAGAAATGGCTCTCCGCCGGTATGGGTGATGAGGCGGCTCAGGTCGCGACGTACCACCGCCGTTTCTACCCCGCGGACGTGCGGGGAACCTATGTCTGGGGCGGCCGGAACGACGCGCGGAACGACGACGATTCGGCGTACGACAAGTACTTCGCCCAAGTGGGGACTGCCGAGTGCCGGGACCGGGTGAAGTCCTTCCAGCGCGAGGCGCTGGTACGCCGGGACGCGCTGGGCGAGATCTTCAGCAAGCAAGCCCGGACGGACGGCGAGACCTTCGAACTGGTCGGCTCGGTCGACCGTGCCTACGAACTCGCGATCAAGAACTACCAAGAGAATTTCTGGGGGTCCGGGAGAGCGCGGCCCTGCACCCACGTGCCCCTGGAATCGGCCACCACAGCGGAGATGTGGAACGAACTCCGCTGGGCGAGCCCTCCCTTCCTCTGGGGAGACAAGGACCTGCGCTTCCACCAGCACGCCCGCTACCTGTCCGGGACCCAGACAGGCTGGCCCACGATCAGCACCCCCCACCTGGACGACCTGCTGCGCTACCCGGGCATCGACACACCGCGCACCTTCGTCGACCGCGGCATCCCGATGAAGTTCGACAGCGGGGCGATGGCGGACATCGACAACTGGGTCCGCAAGGAATCCTCCGAGATGATCTACATCTACACGAAGGACTCCCTCCGGAGCGTCGAGGGCTTCCGGGTCGGCCAGGGCAGCAAGGACTCGAAGGTCTATCTCAGCCCTCAGCCCAGGGGCGGGATCGGAAGCCTCACCCCGGCGGAACAGCAGGAGATCGTCGAGAAGCTGAGCAGGTGGGCCGACGTGAACCAGCCGACGACCGCGAAGCGCTGACGCGCCGGCCAACCGTAGGCCAGTGGAGCGTCGGATCCTGAACGCGTATCCCGCGCAATCTGTGCGACCCGCGCCCGCCGTGCACTCCCGCACGGCGGGCGCGGCGCGTCCCGGGGCAGGACACTCCGCCGCAGCGCGTCGTCCGACTTCGTCGCCGAACCAGCCGGTTCGGCTCCGCCGTGACATTCCCCGCCCGGGTGGCGAAACGCGGCTCCAGACGTTGCTCTCGCAACGCCTCTTCAGCCCGTGTCGACGTGTCAACACGGGGGCCGGATCGAGGCAGATGGAGCAGGACGCAGGAGGGTTGAAGCAGGGGTAGCGTCTGGTTCTCCGGCGTTTCCGCAGGTCAGCGGCGTAATGGTTTCGGGTTCGAATCTCCTGGGCTCCACATCCCCAAGACCCGCCTGAACTGCGGTGACGCGGCTCAGGGGGCCTTTCTCGTCTTGTTCCCGCAGCGACGGACCGCCGGGCGCCCGGCCGCCTGCCGGGCCCCGATCTCGTACGATCCGGATCCGGCGCGCTTCCTCCGGGGACCGAGCGCCGGAGGCACCAGGCACACTTCATACGTAAACAGTCGAGCCACAAAAGGACTCAGGCATGATCACGTTGACGAAGGAAGACGGCCCGGCCGACCTGGGTGGGGTGACCCATCTGTCCATCGGGGCGTCCTGGGACCCCACCGTCGGGAGCAGCGGCGGTCTGATGGGGAAGATCCGGCAGAAGGCCGGCACGGACCTCGACCTGATCGCCATCGCGCTGCAGGGCGAGGACCCGGTGCGGCTGGCAGGTCTGGACTCCCTGGACCCGCTGGGCAACGGATCGCTGGTGCACAGCGGGGACAACCAGACCGGGCACGGTGACGGTGACGACGAGACGGTCACCGTCGAGTTCTCCAAGATCCCTTCGAACATCACGGCGGTCGTCTTCATCGCTGCCGCGTACAAGAAGCGCAGCGCCTTCAGCAACGCGCGCAACATCAGCTTCAAGGTGTACGACGCGACGGGCGGCAGCACGCAGCAGGTCGCGGACATCTGGCCGAGCATGCTCACCCAGGACAACGGCGTCGCCGTGGCCAAGGCGATCCGCGAGGGCGCCGGCTGGAAGCTCCAGGTGATCAACGAGACCGGGAAGATCAAGCAGGGCGACGAGCAGGCCCTGATGCGCTTCGCCGTGAGCCGGTAGTCGCCGGGGGGCGGAGCCCCGACGCCGTCCTACGGCGGAGCGGGGCGACAGAACGAACGCGGCTGCGGTAACCGCCCGGGCGGTTACCGCAGCCGCGTTCGTTCTGTCAGGGGGTACGCACGGGGCGCCCCGTGCCGGCCGGGGTCAGGGCCGGTCGTCGAGGCCGGGGGTGTCGCCCGCGCCCGACTCGGCCTCGGCCTGCTTGGCCTTGACCTCCGGGTCGAGGTCGGCCCGGCCGCTGCCGTCGACCGAACTGAGCGGCGACCGCTCGTCGCCCACCTCGGTGGCGACGGGCGGCTCGACCAGCCAGTCCGGGTTGGCCTGCTTGTCCCACCAGCGCCAGGCGGCATAGGCGCCGCCGGCCAGGGCGCCCAGTACCAGGAACCCCTTCGCGGCCCGTCCCGCCTTGGCCCGCCGCTGGTGCTTCCTGGCCAGCTTCTGGATCTCCTTGGCCGTCACCTGGGTGCGCAGTGCCGCCAGGGCGGCCGCGCTGCGGGCGGAAGCCTGCTCGGCGACGGGCAGGGCCACCGACCGGACGTGCTCGACGCGGGGGGCGGTGTAGTCGGCGGCGCTCCGTGCGGCCCTACGGGTGGAGACCGCGGCGCGTTGCGCGGCCTCGTCGACCTTGGGCGGCACGTGCGTACGGGCCTGTTCGAGGCGCGGTGCGAGATGGGACGCGTACTGGACACGGGCCTGCTGGGCCGCCTTCGTCACCTTCGGCGCCAGTTGTGCGCGAGCCTCGTGTGCGTAGTGGGCCGCTTGCTTCTTGGCCGTGTCGGCGTAGGGCGCCACCACTTCCGCGGCGTGCTGCGCGCTGTCCTTCGCCGAGTCGGTTGCGGCGCGCACGCTGTCGATGCGGGTCACGAGATCCTCCTCCTTGGTGGCGGGTAGGTACTCCGCCTGTCCGCCCAGTTCGAAATCATGCCTGCTGCGTCCATGCCCGGCATGCGGGACGGGCATCCGGGTCATGATCGCTGCTTGCGGCCAAAACGGTTCCTGTGAAGTGTGCCGACGACAATGCCACGGTTCGGTGGTGAACGCGCCGTTTCGTCCGGCATCCGGCCGCACATTTCCCGGTCCGTGGGAGGATCGGCGGACGTCAGCGAAGGATGTGACGTCAGGCGAAGGACGAAGGAAGGCAGACCGTGGCCGAGCAGCTTTACGCCACCTTGAAGACCAATCAGGGCGACATCGAGATCCGGCTCCTGCCGAACCACGCCCCCAAGACGGTCCGGAACTTCGTCGAGCTGGCCACTGGGCAGCGCGAGTGGGTCAACCCGGAGACCGGCGAGAAATCCACGGATCGGTTGTACGACGGCACCGTCTTCCACCGCGTCATCAGCGGTTTCATGATCCAGGGCGGCGATCCACTGGGCAACGGCACCGGCGGCCCCGGCTACAAGTTCGCCGACGAGTTCCACCCGGAGCTGGGCTTCACCCAGCCGTATCTGCTGGCGATGGCGAACGCGGGCCCGGGGACGAACGGCTCGCAGTTCTTCCTGACCGTGTCCCCCACCGCCTGGCTGACCGGCAAGCACACCATCTTCGGCGAGGTGTCCGGTGAGGCGGGCCGCAAGGTCGTCGACGCCATCGCGGCCACCCCGACCAATCCGCGCACCGACCGTCCGTTGCGGGACGTGGTGATCGAGTCGGTGGTCGTCGAGACCCGCTGACGTTCGCTTCCCGGGGGCCTCGCCGGATACCCCTCGCGGGAACCAACCGCCCTGCCCGTCCGTACTGATACATAGCGGACCAGCGGGGCGGCCCTGTTCGCGCCGCCGAGCGACGAGGACCGAAAGGCAGGCCAGGACCGATGGACCAGCAGCCGCCGGGGGACCGCGGCGCCGCGGGAAGCGGTGTGCCGACGCCGACCTGCTACCGCCACCCCGACCGCGAGACCGGCATCAGCTGTACGCGCTGCGAGCGGCCCATCTGCCCCGAGTGCATGGTCAGCGCCTCGGTCGGATTCCAGTGCCCCGACTGCGTACGCCAGGGCTCGGGTACCGGGCACCACCCGGCCGCGGCCCGGCCGCGCACGCTGGCGGGCGGTGCGGTGGCCGCCGACCCGCGTCTGGTCACCAAGATCCTGCTCGGCATCAATCTGGCCGTCTTCCTGCTGGTCTCCGTCCGTCCCGCGCTGGTGAACGACCTGACGCTGCTCGGGCGGTGGGACCCGGCACCGATGCTGGTTCCCGCCACGGGCGTCGCCGAGGGCCAGTGGTACCGCTTGGTGACCTCGATGTTCCTGCACCAGGAAGTGGTGCACATCGCGTTCAACATGCTGGGGCTGTGGTGGCTCGGCGGACAGTTGGAGGCCGCGCTCGGCCGGACCCGCTATCTCGCGCTGTATCTGCTGTCGGGCCTCGCGGGCAGCGCTCTGACGTATCTGCTCGCCGCGCCCGGCCAGCAGTCGCTCGGGGCGTCCGGTGCGGTCTACGGCCTGTTCGGCGCGACCGCCGTCCTGATGCGCCGGATGAACTACGACATGCGTCCGGTGCTGGTGCTGCTGGCGCTGAACCTGGCCTTCACCTACTTCAACCGTGACGGCATCGCCTGGGAGGCACACGTCGGCGGTCTGATCGCGGGCGTCGTCATCGCCTTCGGCATGGTCCACGCGCCGCGCGAGCGGCGGACGGCGGTGCAGGCCGGTGCCTGCGGGCTCGTCCTGCTGGCGAGCGTCGGGATCATCGTCGCCCGCACGATGTCCCTCACCTGAGCCCGGCCCAGGGCCGGATCCGGAGCGGAACGGGGCCTTCCACGCCCAGGTCGATCGAAGTTGTCCACAGTGTGCGCGGAATCTTGTGCATGGCAGGAGGAACATTCGTTCCCCTTGTCGCTGAGCTGGGTTCTTCCGGCAGAACAACGGGGTGCAGCCCCCCTCGCCGAGGGGGGCTGCAGTCATACCGGCGTCAACCCGAGTCGAGGTTATCCACAGATCGTCTGACCTTTTCCCCCGACTGTGGATAACTCTGTGGGTAACTCAGGGCAAGGCTTGCGCTGGGGAGTGCTGAGCGGATACGGGACGAGCGGATACGGGGTGAGCCGATCGCCGCCGCGGCGTCAGCGGAGGAGGACCGTCACTTCCACTGCGTCGACACGGCGAAACCGCCGGCGATGAAGCCGAAGCCGACCACGATGTTCCAGTTGCCCAGGGCGTCGACCGGCAAATTGCCTTCGGTCACGTAGAACACCACGATCCAGACCAGCCCGATGAGGAACAGGGCCAGCATCACCGGAGCGACCCAACTGCGGTTGGTCAGCTTGATGGTCGTTGCCTGCTTCGCCGGGGGCGGCGTGAAGTCGGCCTTCTTGCGGATACGTGACTTCGGCACGAGGGACTCTCCTGTCGATGCGCTGCGTGACCGCGCAGAGATCTGTGGCGGGCGCCGGGGGCGGGATGCCAGGGGGAATGATGCCTCCCCCGAGCGTCCGTTAGCGTAGTGCTTCCCTGGCGCCTGATGAGATAAGGGTACGTTGAGCAATTCTGCCGACTCCCCAGAAGGCCCGGTCCGGCGCACCTCCGCGTGGGCGGTCCGGGGCCTCACCGCTGCGGTTTTCGCCCTGGCCGGGCTGATCTTCGTCACCAGCGCCAACACCGCCAAGGGCACCAATCTGCGCAGCGACTCCTCCCTGCTGAAGCTCTCCGACCTGATCAGGGAGCGCAGCGAGAAGAACGGAGAGCTGAACGATTCGGTCGCCGGCGCCCGCGCGGACATCGACGCCCTCGCCCAGCGTGACGACGGTTCCACCAAGGCCGAGGACGCCCGGCTGAAGGCCCTCGAGAAAGCGGCCGGCACCACGAAGATCACCGGCGACTCCGTCAGCGTGACGCTCGACGACGCACCTCCCGACGCCACCGCGAACCCCGGCTACCCCGAACCCCAGCCCAACGACCTGGTCATCCACCAGCAGGACCTGCAGGCCGTGGTGAACGCGCTGTGGCAGGGCGGGGCGCGCGGAATCCAGGTGATGGACCAGCGACTGATCTCCACCAGCGCCGTCCGCTGTGTGGGCAACACGCTGATCCTCCAGGGCCGCGTCTACTCCCCGCCGTACAAGGTCACCGCGGTCGGCGACCCGGGCAGGCTCAAGCAGGTGCTCAACGACTCCACCGCGATCCAGAACTACCTGCTCTACGTGAAGGCGTACGGGCTGGGCTGGAAAGTCGACGAGAACGAGGCGGTGACTCTTCCCGGGTACTCGGGCACAGTGGATCTCCACTACGCACAGCCCGCGGAGTGAGCCCGAGCTGAGCCCCGGGGAGGCCGTCCGGTGTCGGTGCGACTCGTCGTCAGAACCTTCAGTGAGCTCTGCGTCACCGTGGGTGCGCTGATCATCCTCTTCGTCGTCTACTTCCTGTTCTGGACGGGTGTGAAAGCGGCCGACGCGGCCGAGGGCGAGATCGACACCCTCCAGAGCCAGTGGGCCCGGGAGCCCGTGACGCCGGCCCCGCCGCCCGCCTCCGCGAGGACGCCCCCTTCGGCGGACCCGGACCCGTACCGAGCGGGAAAACCCTTCGCGATGATGCACATTCCCCGCTTCGGCGCCGACTGGGAGTGGCCTGTCCTGGAGAACACCGCGGTCAGAACCCTCCAGAAGGGGCTCGGGCACTACAGCGGAACAGCCCGCCCCGGTGACACGGGCAACTTCGCGGTGGCCGGCCACCGGCGGACGTACGGCGACCCCTTCAAGGACTTCCCGAAGCTGCGGGCCGGGGACGCGGTGGTCGTGAACGACGGCGCGACCTGGTTCACGTACCGCATCGCGAAGAAGCCGTACCGGACCGTGCCCACCGACACCGCCGTCGTCGACCCGGTGCCCCGCGGCTCCGGGTTCCAGGATGCCGGACGCTATCTGACGCTCACCACGTGCGAGCCGGAATGGGGAAGCAGCCACCGGCTGATCGCCTGGGCGCATCTGGACGCCACGCGGCCGGTGAGCGACGGAAGGCCGCCCGGGCTTTCCGGCTGACCCGGGCTTTTCCACAGCTGCCCCCCTCCTCGGCCACGGCCCTCTAGTCTGGTGCGGGTACCGAATGGAGGGGTCAGCATGTACGGCTGGATCTGGCGGCATCTGCCGGGCAACGCATGGGTGCGGGGTGTCATCTCGCTCGTGCTGGTTCTGGCGGTCGTCTACGCGCTGTTCCAGTACGTGTTCCCCTGGGCGGAGCCGCTGCTTCCGTTCGGTGATGTGACCGTCGACGGCGAGAGCGCCGGTGGAGCAGGAGCTGACCAGTGAGCGCACGCGTCCTCGTCGTGGACAACTACGACAGCTTCGTCTTCAACCTCGTCCAGTACCTCTACCAGCTCGGCGCCGAGTGCGAGGTGCTGCGCAACGACGAGGTGACGCCCGCCCACGCGCAGGACGGCTTCGACGGCGTCCTGCTCTCGCCGGGTCCCGGCACACCCGAGCAGGCCGGTGTCTGCGTCGAGATGGTGCGCCACTGCGCGGACACCGGCGTCCCGGTCTTCGGCGTCTGCCTGGGGATGCAGTCGATGGCGGTCGCGTACGGCGGGGTCGTCGACCGGGCACCCGAACTGCTCCACGGCAAGACCTCCCCCGTGACCCACGAGGGCAAGGGCGTCTTCGCCGGACTGCCGTCCCCCTTCACCGCGACGCGCTATCACTCGCTCGCCGCCGAACCCGGCGCGCTGCCCCCGGAGCTGGAGGTCACCGCCCGCACGGCGGACGGCACCATCATGGGGCTGCGCCACCGGGACCGGGCGGTGGAGGGCGTGCAGTTCCACCCCGAGTCGGTCCTTACCGAGTACGGCCACCTGATGCTCGCCAACTGGCTGGAGCAGTGCGGAGACCAGGGGGCCGTCGCGCGGTCGGCGGGGCTCGCGCCGGTGGTGGGCAAGGCCGCCGCGTGACCGCAGGCCGCCCCGGGCCCGACGCCGAACCGGAGGGCCCTTACGCGCAAGGGGCGTACGGGGCCGACGGCGCGTTCGTGGCGGCGGTGGACGGCCTCGCGGATCCGCTCAACGATCCGCTGCCCGGCGGTCACGCCTCGCCGTGGTTCCGGGCGGACAACATCCCGGGCCGGCCGGGAACGGACGGTCCCGGCCCGGAGTCCGGCCCGGAGTCCGCACCAGGTCCCGTAGCGCCGGAATCCGTGCCGGAGCCGATGCCCGGACACGTACCGGAGCCGGTGCTCGGGCACGTACCGACGGCGGCGTCGTCGCACGAGGCCGGTCACGCGCCCCACCAAGGGCCTCAGCGGCCCCAGGAAGACCCGAACGAGTGGTACGACCCCGCCGGGTACCAACGTGACTGGTACGGGCCCCAGGAGCCGTCTGCGCGAATAGCTCCGGCCGAGGAGCGGGCCCCGGCCCCGGAGCTCCCCGCCGAACCGCGCACCGAAGTCATCGCCGCTGTCGTCGGGGGGCCTGTCGAGCCCCGCACCGAAGTCATCAGCCGCATTCCGGCCGAGCCCGAGCCCGTTTCCCACCTCGGTCCGCCTCCCTCCGGCGGGCGGGCCGAGCGGCGCCGGGCGGCCAAGGGGCGTGGCCGTCGGCGCCCGGAACCGGTCGCCGCCCAGGCCGCCCCGATGTCCCGGATGGAGGCCCGGCGTGCGGCGAAGGCGGCCAAGGACAGCCCGGCGGTCGTCGCCAGCCGGGTGGTCGGCGAGGCGTTCATCTCGCTGGGCGTCCTCATGCTGCTGTTCGTCACCTACCAGCTCTGGTGGACCAACATCCGGGCCGAGCAGATCGCCGGCAATGAGGCGAACCGGATCCAGGACGAGTGGGCCAACGGCGACCGGAAGCCCGGGGTGTTCGCACCCGGCCAGGGCTTCGCGATCATGCACATCCCCAAGCTGGACGTCGTCGCCCCGATCGCCGAGGGCATCGACAAGGAGAAGGTGCTCGACCGGGGGATGATCGGCCATTACGGCGAGGGCAGACTCAAGACGGCGATGCCCTCCGACAAGCAGGGCAACTTCTCCGTGGCCGGCCACCGCAACACCCACGGCGAGCCGTTCCGCTACATCAACAAGCTCAACCCCGGCGACCCGATCGTGATCGAGACGCAGGACACGTACTACACGTACGAGATGGCCAGTGTCCTCCCGCAGACCGCGCCGTCCAACATCTCGGTGATCGAGCCGGTACCGGTTGGCTCCGGGTTCGAGGGCCCGGGCCGGTACCTCACGATGACGACCTGCACCCCGGAATTCACGAGTACCTACCGGCTGATCGTCTGGGGCAAGATGGTCGACGAACGGCCGCGCAGCCAGGGAAAGCCCGACGCGCTCGTCGGCTGAACATCCTCACGACAGGGACGGTGCGGTGGCAGCGAGGACCGAGCACGACGAGCGGGCCGAAACGTTCCCGTCCACGTCCCCGCCCCCGGTACGTCGGCGAGGCCGCCACCCCGTCGCGACGGCCGTCAGCGTCTTCGGCGAGCTGCTGATCACCGCGGGCCTGGTGCTCGCGCTGTTCGTCGCGTACTCACTGTGGTGGACCAACGTGCTCGCCGACCGCGAGGCCGACAAGCAGGGCGACACGGTCCGCAGCAAGTGGGCTGACGGACCGGGCGCCCTGGACACCAAGGACGGCATCGGCTTCCTGCACGTGCCCGCCATGAAGAACGGCGAGGTGCTGGTCAAGAAGGGCACCGACCCCGAGACCCTGAACAACGGCATCGCGGGCTACTACACGGACCCGGTCGAGTCGGGCCTCCCCTGGGACGACGAGGGCAACTTCACGCTGGCCGCGCACCGCGACGGGCACGGCGCGAAGTTCCACAACATCCACAAGCTGAAGAACGGTGACCCGGTCGTCTTCGAGACCAAGGACACCTGGTACGTCTACAAGGTCTACAAGACGCTCCCCGAGACGTCGAAGTTCAACGTCGACGTGATCCAGCCGGTCCCGGAGGAGTCGGGCGTCGACGAGCCGGGCCGCTACATCACGTTGACGACCTGCACCCCGGTCTACACCTCGAAGTACCGGTACATCGTGTGGGGCGAGCTGGAGCGCACGGAGAAGGTCGACAAGGACCGCACGATCCCGGCCGAGCTGCGCTGAGCCGCCGAGAAACAGCCGCTCGCGCCCGTGCACAAGGGAAGGCCCCGGTCACCATCATGGTGACCGGGGCCTTCCCTTATGCACGGGCGAGGTGTGCTGTGGTTCAGTCGTCGCCGATACCTCCGAAGAGGCCCCCTCCGCCGTCCCCGCCGCCCTCGATGGTCACGAGGGTGACGGTGCTTCCCTTGTCCGCCTGGGTGGTCGGCGCCGGGCTGCTCGTGATCACCTTGGCGTTCGGCTTGTCGACCGAGCCCTGGGAGAGCGCCACCACGAAGCCGAGCCCTTCGAGCTGGCCCTTGACGTCCTGGTACGGCCGGTTGCCGATGTCACCGGGGATCTGGACCTGCTCCGGCTGCGCCGGACCCTTGGAGACCTTCAGGACGATCTGCACGTCCTTGCCCTGCTTGCTCGGGCCGGTGGGGGTCTGTTCGATCACCTCTCCGGCCGGCTTCTCCGAATCCACTTCGGCCCGTGAGACGTTGGTGAACCCGATGCCGCGCAGTTGCTGCTCCGCCGCCTCGTACGTCCGGGTCCGCATGTCCGGCAGGTCGAGAGTGGCCTGCACGGCCACCGTGATGGTGATCTCCGCCCCGTCCTCGGCTTTCTCGCCGCCCTTGGGGTCCTGCTCGACCACGGTGCCCTCGGTCTTCTCGGACTCCTCCGTGGTGACGTTGACCGTGAAGCCCTTCTTCTCCAGCTCCTCACGGGCGCCGTCCTCGGACTTCTCCAGGACGTTGGGGATCTCGATCTTCGGTGCTCCGGCGGAGACGACGACCATGACGGTGCCGTCCTTGTCCATCAGGGCGTCGGCCGCCGGATCCTGCGAGCAGATCTCGCCCTTCTCCTGCTCCTCGCACGGCTCCTCGGTGCCGACCTTCATCGTGACGTCGGTTCTGGCCGCGAGTTTCTTCGCTTCCTGCACCGTGGAGCCCACCAGGTTCGGGGCCTTGATCTGGCCGTCGTCGCTGGTCGGGGAGAAGATCACCCGGCCGATCAGGATCGCGCCGATCAGCACCAGGATGCCCGCGACGACCAGCAGGATCGTCGAGGTGCTGCTCTTCTTCTGCTGGCGCCGGCGGCCCGCGCGGTCGTCGTAGCCGTAGCCGCCGTCGTCCGGGTTGACCGGGGGCAGCATCGAGGTCTGCGCGTTGTTCGGGTCGGTCGGGTGCAGGGCGGCGGTGGGCTGGTCGGTGTGGTAACCGTCGTAGCCCCCGTACCCCGCGGCGCCCATCGCCGCTGTGGCCGCGACCGGTCGGCCGTCGAGGCAGGCCTCGATGTCGGCACGCATCTCGTCGGCGGACTGGTAGCGGTAGTCCGGGTCCTTGGTGAGCGCCTTCAAAACGATCGCGTCCATCTCGGGCGTGATCTCGGGGTCGAAGTTGCTCGGCGGCTGCGGTTCTTCCCGCACGTGCTGGTAGGCCACCGCGACCGGCGAGTCCCCGACGAACGGAGGCCGGACCGCGAGCAGCTCGTACAGCAGGCAGCCGGTGGAGTACAGGTCGGAGCGAGCGTCGACCTGCTCGCCCTTGGCCTGCTCCGGGGAGAGGTATTGGGCGGTGCCGATGACCGCGGCGGTCTGCGTCATCGTCATCCCGGAGTCGCCCATGGCGCGGGCGATGCCGAAGTCCATGACCTTGACCTGTCCGGTGCGGGTCAGCATGACGTTCGCCGGTTTGATGTCGCGGTGGACGATCTGGGCGCGGTGCGAGTACTCCAGGGCCTGGAGGATGCCGACCGTCATCTCCAGCGTGCGCTCGGGGAGCAGTCTGCGACCGGAGTGCAGGAGCTCCCTCAGCGTCGACCCGTCGACGTACTCCATCACGATGTACGGGATGGAGACCCCGTCGACGTAGTCCTCGCCGGTGTCGTACACGGCGACGATCGCGGGGTGGTTGAGCGAGGCGGCCGACTGGGCCTCACGGCGGAACCGGGCCTGGAACGACGGGTCACGGGCCAGATCGGCCCGGAGCGTCTTCACAGCTACGGTGCGGCCGAGCCGGGTGTCGTGCGCGAGGTAGACCTCGGCCATGCCACCACGGCCGAGCACCGAGCCCAGCTCGTACCGGCCGCCGAGGCGACGCGGCTCTTCCATCTGTTCCAGCCCTCTCCGTCAGTCCCGACCGCACCCGTGTGTGGTCCGCGGCGGTGCGCTGTTCGCGCATACGCTACCGGGCACGGGTGACGTGATCAGCCCGCACCCGTCAGCCGATATCCGACCGGTATCCGATGTCCGGTATGACGGGCGGTCGCCGTGACAGGTCTCACTTCCTGCTGTCGATGACCGCCTTCATCACGTCGCGCGCGATGGGGGCGGCCAGCCCGCCACCGGAGATGTCGTCCCGGTTGGCGTTGCCGTCCTCGACCACGACGGCGACGGCGACCGGTGAGCCGTTGTCGCTCTTCGCGTACGAGATGAACCAGGCGTACGGCTTCTCGCTGTTGTTCAGACCGTGCTGTGCCGTACCGGTCTTTCCGCCCACGGTGACGCCGGGGATCCGCGCGTTGGTTCCCGTACCGTCCTTGACGACGGTCTCCATCATCTGCTGGATCTTCTGGGCGTTCTCACCGGAGAGCGCGCGGCTGAGCTCTTCGGGCTCGTGGGTGTAGACCGGGTCCAGGTTGGGCGCCTGCCGCTCGGCGACCATGTACGGCTGCATCAGTTTGCCGTCGTTGGCGATCGCGGAGGCCACCATGGCCATCTGGAGCGGGGTGGTCCGGTTGGACGCCTGGCCGATGCCGGCCATCGCGTTCTGCGGCCTGTTGTCCTCGGGGAAGATGCTCGCGTCGGCGCGGACGGGCGTGAAGACTTCCTTGTTGAAGCCGAACTTGTCCGTCTGCTCGATCATCTTCTTGTTGCCGAGGTCGTCGCTCATCTTCCCGAAGACGGTGTTGCACGACACCCGCAGGGCCTCGCGCAGCGTGGCGTCCTCGCAGGGGATGTTGCCCTCGTTCTGGAGCGGGGTGGTGGACTGCGGCAGCGTCCAGGGCAGCGGGGAGTCGGTCTTGGCGTCGATGTCGTCGTAGAGCCCGTTCTCCAGGGCGGCGGCGGCGGTGACGACCTTGAAGGTGGAGCCCGGGGGGTAGGTCTCGCGCAATGCCCGGTTGAGCATCGGCTTGTCCTTGTCCTTCAGGAGCTTCTGCCGGTTGTCCGAGTCCTTGAGGGAGTTGCCGGCGAAGATCGAGGGGTCGTAGGACGGGGTGCTGGCGAGGGCGAGGATGGCGCCGCTCTTCGGGTCGAGGGCGACCACCGCGCCCTTCTTGTCGCCGAGCCCCTCGAAGGCGGCCTTCTGGGCATCGCCGTTCAGCGTGGTGACGATGTTGCCGCCGCGCTTCTTGTCGCCGGTGAACATCGACAGCGTCCGATCGAAGAACAGCTGGTCGTCGTTGCCGGTGAGGATGCCGTCCTCCAGGTTCTCCAGCTGCGAGGAGTCGAAGGCCTGCGAGGAGTAGCCGGTGACGGGGGCCCACAGGGGCCCGTTCTTCCAGACCCGCTTGTACGTGAAGTCGCTGTCCTCGGTCTCGGTGGAGCCGGTGATGGCCTTGCCGTCGACGATGATGTCGCCGCGCTCGTGGGCGTACCGCTCGATCTCGACACGGCGGTTGTACTTGTGGCTGTTCAGCTCGTCGGCCCGGACGTACTGGAGCCAGTTGTCCCGGATGAGGAGCGAGAGGACGAGGATGCCGCAGAAGATCGCGATCCGGCGCAGGGGCTTGTTCATGGTCGGACCACCTGGGTCATCTCCGCGTCGGTGGACGGTGAGGGAGCCGGGGCCGGGCGGCGGGCGGTGTCGCTGATTCTGATCAGGATGGCGATCAGCGCCCAGTTGGCGAGCACGGAGGAACCGCCGGCCGCCAGGAACGGCATCGTCATACCGGTGAGCGGGATGAGGCCCATCACACCGCCGGCGACGACGAACACCTGGATGGCGAACGAGCCGGAGAGACCGATCGCGAGCAGCTTGCCGAACGGGTCGCGGGCCGCCAGCGCGGTGCGCACTCCGCGCTCGACGATCAGGCCGTAGACGAGGAGCACGGCCATCATCCCGGCGAGCCCGAGCTCCTCGCCGACCGTGGCGAGGATGAAGTCGGAGTTGGCGGCGAAGCCGATCAGGTCGGAGTTGCCCTGCCCGAGCCCGGTCCCGAGGGTGCCGCCGGAGCCGAAGGCCATCAGGGACTTCGCCATCTGCTCGCTGGCGTTCAGCTTGCCCCAGCCCGCGAACGGGTCGAGCCAGGCCGTGATGCGCTCCTGGACGTGCGGTTCGAACGTGGCGACGCCGACCGCGCCGATACCGGACATCAGCAGACCGAAGACGATCCAGCTGGTGCGCTCGGTGGCGACGTACAGCATCACGACGAACATGCCGAAGAAGAGCAGCGAGGAACCGAGGTCGGTCTCGAAGACCAGGATCAGGATCGAGAACGCCCAGACCATCAGGATCGGTCCCAGGTCACGGCCGCGGGGGAGGTACAGGCCCATGAACCGGCGACTGGCCAGGGCCAGTGCGTCCCGCTTGACCATCAGGTAGCCCGCGAAGAACACGGTGATGATGATCTTGGCGAACTCGCCGGGCTGGAGCGTTCCGACTCCCGGGATCTTGATCCAGATCTTGGCGCCGTTCACGGCGGGGAAGAACATCGGCAGGATCAGCAGGAACAGCGCCACGACCATGGAGATGTACGTGTAGCGCTGCAGGATGCGGTGATCCTTGAGAATGACCAGGACCGCGACCAGCATCCCCACTCCGATGGCGGAGAAGAGCAGTTGCTTCGAGGCCGCGGGAACGAAAGTGTCCAGGGCCTGGAAGCGTTCGGACTGGTCCAGCCGCCAGATCAGCGCCAGGCCCAGCCCGTTGAGCAGGGTGGCCAGGGGCAGGAGCAGGGGGTCCGCGTACCGCGCGAACCTGCGGACCGCGAGGTGGCCGACGCCGCCGAGCAGGGCGAGCCCCGCTCCGTAGCCGAGCATGCCCGCGGGCAGTTCGCCGTTGAGGGCGAGGCCCACGTTGGCATAGGCGAACACCGAGATGGCGACGGCGAAGACGACGAGTGCCAGCTCGGTGTTGCGGCGGCTCGGTGCGTCGATCGCGCCGATGGTGGTCGTGTTGGTGACAACGCTCATGGTGCTGAAGGCCCCCTACGGCTTACTGCTTACCGCACTGCGGGACCAGCTTCTTCTCTTCCTCCGAGAGGCTGGGGCCGGGAGTGGGAGCGGTGGTCGGCTTGGTCCCCTTGGCGGAGGACATGGCGGAAGTCCTGGTGGCGGGGGTTCCGGCGGTGCCGCCGGCCTCGCCCTCGCCCGTACGGGTCCGGTTCTCGGCGTCGGCCGCGCGGCGCTGCGCGTCCTTCTTGCAGGCGGAGGCCTGGGCGGCGAGCTCGGCGACCTTCTCGCGGGCGTCGGCGATGCTGCCCTCGGCGATCGTCGCCTCGACCTGCTTGCGCTGGTACGGCGGCAGGTACTTGAGCTCGATCTCGGTGTGGTTCTTCTCGACCTTCGAGAGCGAGACCCAGGCGAGGTCCTGGCTGATGCCCTGGAACAGTGCGACGTTCTCGTTCTGCGCGCCGACGTAGTACTGCGTCTGCGTCCAGCGGTAGCCGCCGTACAGACCGCCGCCGATCACGGCCAGTGCGAGCACGATGAAGACGGAACGCTTGAGCCATGTACGGCCGCCGCCCGGCTTGGTGAAGTCCTCGTCCGTGTAGGCGTCGTAGGAGCCGTCCGGCATGCCCCCGTAGCCGACGTCGCCGCTGCCGGGCGGACCGAAGCCGCCGGCCGGCGGGGGCACGGGGCGGCCGAGGCCGGCCGCGCGGCCGGCGGGCGTCTGCATGGCCCCGCCGTCGCCCAGCTGGGCCTGGTTCTCCGCGACCGCGCCGACGACGACCGGGGTGTCGTTGAGCTGCCCGGCCAGGGTGTCGTTGCTGTCGACGTCCAGGACGTCGGCCACGATGCAGGTGATGTTGTCCGGGCCACCGCCGCGCAGAGCGAGCTGGATCAGGTCCTGGATGGTCTCCTGCGGGCCCTGATAGCTGGCGAGGGTCTCTTCCATCGTCTGGTGCGAGACAACGCCGGAGAGGCCGTCCGAGCAGATCAAATAGCGGTCCCCGGCACGGACTTCACGAATGGAGAGGTCCGGTTCGACATGGTCGCCGCTGCCCAGCGCCCGCATCAGCAGGGAGCGCTGCGGGTGGGTGGTCGCCTCTTCCTCGGTGATCCGGCCCTCGTCGACGAGGCGCTGCACCCAGGTGTGGTCCTGGGTGATCTGCGTCAGGACGCCGTCTCGCAGCAGGTACGCGCGGGAGTCGCCGACGTGCACCAGGCCGAGGCGCTGACCGGTCCAGAGCAGAGCGGTGAGCGTGGTGCCCATGCCCTCCAGCTGGGGATCTTCCTCGACCATGACGCGCAGCTGGTCGTTGGCCTGCTGCACGGCCGTGCCGAGCGAGGTCAGGAGATCGGATCCCGGTACGTCGTCGTCGAGGGGGACGAGCGTGGAGATCACCTCGGAGCTGGCGACCTCACCGGCCGCCTGACCGCCCATGCCGTCGGCGATGGCGAGGAGCCGGGGACCGGCATAGCCGGAGTCCTCGTTGCCCTCCCGGATCATGCCCTTGTGCGACCCGGCGGCGAAGCGCAGCGACAGACTCATGCGCACCTCGCCCGTCGGCTCGGGGTACAGCCTGTCTCGAGCCACACTGCCCACCCTCCGGTCGGGAACCGGGCAGCGTCCGCCGTCGGGACCGCCACGGCTCGCTCGCTCCGCTCGCTCATTGTCGTACTACTTCCGCAGCTCGATGACGGTCTTGCCGATACGGATCGGCGCGCCCAGCGGAACTGGTGTCGGGGTGGTGAGCCGGGTCCGTTCCAGATACGTGCCGTTGGTGGACCCGAGGTCCTCGACGATCCACTGACCGTCACGGTCCGGGTAGATCCTGGCATGCCTGCTGGACGCGTAGTCGTCGTCCAGCACGATCGTTGAATCGTGGGCCCGGCCCAGGGTGATGGTCTGGCCCTGGAGCGCGACCGTGGTGCCCGTGAGCGTGCCTTCGGACACGACCAGCTTGGTGGGCGCCCCGCGGCGCTGCCGCCCGGGCTGTTGGCGCTGCTGGGGCGGCGCCGTTTGTTGTTGTTGGCGGCCCTGTTGGGGGCGCGCGTCGGCGGCAGTGCGGCGTGAGCCGCGCTGCGTGACGCGCGTTCCGAACAGGTCGCTGCGAATGACCTGAACGGCCACGATGACGAACAGCCACAGAACAGCCAGGAAACCTAGCCGCATGACCGTAAGGGTCAGCTCTGACATTGCCCCCGCTTCACCCTTCGGCTTGCCGGTAAACGATGGTGGTGCTGCCCACGACGATCCGCGAGCCGTCGCGGAGCGTAGCGCGGGTGGTGTGCTGCCCGTCTACCACGATGCCGTTGGTAGACCCGAGATCCTGGATCGTCGAGGGCGTTCCGGTCCGGATCTCACAGTGCCGACGTGATACGCCGGGGTCGTCGATCCGCACGTCGGCGTCGGTGGAACGTCCCATCACCAACGTCGGGCGGGAGATCTGGTGGCGGGTGCCGTTGATCTCGATCCAGCGCCTGGTCCGGGCGTCCGGCGGGGGGCCGGGCGTGGCCGGCGGGCGCCGGTCGTTCGTGGGGGCCGAGGGCCGTCCGGCGCCGGGCGGCGGGGCCGCGGGCATCGGCGGAGCGGCGCTCGGAGGGTAGCCGTAGCCGCCGGGAGCCTGCGGGGCGGCGGGCCGCCCGGCCGCGGGCTGCTGGGGCGGTGCCGACGGGTCCTGCTGTGACGAACTCGACGCCAGAGTGCGGCTGCGGACCCGGTAGAGCCCGGTGTCGAGGTCGTCGGCCTTCTCCAGGTGGACCTTGATCGGTCCCATGAAGGTGTAGCGCTGCTGTTTGGCGTAGTCGCGCACCAGGCCGGAGAGCTCGTCGCCCAGCTGACCGGAGTACGGGCTGAGCCGCTCGTAGTCCGGTGTGCTGAGCTCGACGATGAAGTCGTTGGGGACGACGGTCCGCTCGCGGTTCCAGATCGTCGCGTTGTTGTCGCACTCGCGCTGGAGGGCGCCGGCGATCTCGACGGGCTGCACCTCGGACTTGAAGACCTTGGCGAAGGTGCCGTTGACCATCCCCTCGAGGCGCTGCTCGAAACGCTTCATGACCCCCATGGGGCACCTCCTCCGGTGTCATCGTCCCTGTACTGCTTACTGATCGTATCCACGCGTCGGGAAATCGGCTGGTTCCCCTTGTCTGGCCTGTGGATGAGTGTCACCCCTCACATGGATCGTAGAGGTGGCCTCCTCACAGTGTCCCGCACTCGGGAGGCACTCTGGAGGAGTGGGGCGATGGTTCGGGGTTCTCGGTTCCCCTGCCGGGGCCGGCGAAACAACGGATGTGAATCCACCCTGTTCAGCGTGCTAATCTTCCGAATGTCGCCAGGCGCTCGCACCACACGGTGAGAGAGTCTGGAAACACCACTCATGCGCGAGTGGCGGAACGGCAGACGCGCTGGCTTCAGGTGCCAGTGTCCTTAGGGACGTGGGGGTTCAAATCCCCCCTCGCGCACGATGGGCATCGAAGAAGGTGTCCTGGTAGCACCGACGAAATGGTCGGCATCGTGATCACGATGCCGACCATTTTCGCATTCCCCCCGCTGGTCGGGGCGGTAACTGCGCCGCCAGGCGCAGGGGGCCGGTAGAGCGTGCAGATGTTCGACGCGGAAGCCGCTGCCGCCGCTCTCTCCCCTTCTCCCGTTCTCCCTCTCTCCCCACCGTCGGCGCGGGTGTTGCCGAACGCCTGCTTGCCGAACAGTTCCCGCAGTGGGCGCATCCGCCCCTCGCTCTGCTCGATCCCGCCGGTTCCCTCGAGGTGGACACCACCGATACGTCCGGGAGCGCCCCAGCCCCGCTCCATCGCGCGACAGCCGGCGGACTTCCTCACCGCGCTCCACCGGCTCGCGTCGGCGGACACGCTCCTCCCCGGCCCTCACCTCGACCACGTCGGCGAATCACGTGTCGGCACGGGACGACGACACGCGTGCCGCGATCGCCGCCACCGCGGACGTGATCGACGCAGCCGCCATGACGTACGTGGGGAACACGGTCCTCGAAGCCCCGCCCTGGTCCGGTCGACCCCGGTGCTTCCGGACGACGGGGCCTGGGCGCGCGGCCTGGCCGAGCACCACCGCTGAGACCGACGATCCGGTAGCCGGGGTCGCGCTCCCATGTAGCCTGAGGGAACTCAGCCGTATGCGGACAGCTGAGTTCCCTCGCATATTCTCAGTCGTTCGCGACTGTCGGGTTTGGTTCGGCAGAACCCCCGCTTCGAAGAGATCCGGAGCGGGGGTTCTGCCGTTGTTCCGTGGTTCGATGCCTGCTGTCCGCGGTGTTCCTCCCTCTCCGTGTTCCCGTCGGTCCGTGTTCTTGAAGGACGTGCGGGGTACGGAAAGGCGGGTGAGGAGAAGGCGGCAGCGGGTGCCCGTGGGCGGTGATCCACCGGGTGTGGGCACGGTTTCCGGACAGACTGATGGCCGGTGCACCGGCGCACTTGCATACGCTGGCCGTAGAGGTTGGATCGACGGCGACTCGGCGGTGAAGGGCTGAGCGCACAGAACGTCCCGGAGGCAGGAAATGGCGAAGCAGGCTCGCGCAGTCCAGACGTGGCGGTCGATCGTGGAGGCCGCGGCGAGTGTCTTCGACGACTACGGCTACGAGCGTGCCGCCATCTCGGAGATTCTCCGCCGCGCCAAGGTCACCAAGGGGGCCCTGTACTTCCACTTCGCCTCCAAGGAGGCCATCGCACAGGCGATCATGGACGAGCAGACCTCCACGGTCGAGTTCGAGCAGGAGGGGTCGCCGCTTCAGTCCCTGGTTGACGGTGGCCAGCAGTTCGCTTTCGCTCTGCGCCACAACTCGATGGCCCGGGCCGGTACCAGGCTCTCCATCGAGGGTGTCTTCCTCGGCGGACCGCATCCGTGGGGCGACTGGATCGACGCTACGGCCCGGATGCTGGAGCTGGGCCAGGAACGCGGTGAGGTGTTCCCGCAGATCGACCCGATGGTGTCAGCCAAAATCATCGTCGCTTCGTTCACCGGTATTCAGCTGGTCTCGGAGGCTGATTCCGGTCGGGCCGATCTGCGCGAGCAGGTGGCGGAGATGTGGCGCCACATCCTGCCGTCGATCGCTCACCCCGGCGTCATCGCCCACATCAAACCGGAGGGCCGGGTGGATCTGGCGGCCCAGGCGCGCGAGAAGACGGAGCGTGAGGAGCAGGAGGCCAGGATCGCCGCGGAGGCCAAGGGCGCGGCTTCCGATCCCGCGACCGACTCGGACTCCCGATCGGGCGGGCCAGGTATGCGGGGCGGTGGATCCGGCCGTGGTCCGCGGGCCGGGGAGACCGGCGACGAGGGCGACGAGGAGCCCGCAGGTGCGGGCGTGGCGGCCGGAGGGGGCGTCGCCTGATCTGCTCGGGCATGTTGTGTCTCACGCGATCTGCTCGGGGCGTGCTGTGTTTCACGTGAAACGTCCGATTGGGCAAGATCATTATATGGCAGGGTCGCGGTGCTCCTGTAGCCTCCGCGGCCCGTTCGGCGTTCGCCGAACGGCTGTTTACCTGCTGGGGCGGTGGGCGGACACCTGTCTGACGCGGGACGACGCGGCCGGCTCCGGGACCGGCTGCCGACCTCGTCCCCGCCGGCGGCCCCGGGAGCAGCACTGTCGTCCACCGGGCCCGCCCCGGCATCCGTCCACGGGTCCGGCGGGTGCCGGGCATCGGCGGTAGCGTCGTGCTCGGTCGCTGGAGGACAGGGCCGCTGACCGGTTCGACGGCCGGGCAGCCGGAAGCGGTACGAGGGTGGGGGAGGCGACGCTCCATGAGCGGAACCGAGGTGACGATGTCCGAGCGTCGGACTGCGGGAACGACGGGAACCGCGGCGACCGCGGGAGGGGATCCGCGCATTCCGGTCGTGCCCGGGTTCGCCCGGCGTGGTGCCGCGAGTTCACCCAAGACGGCGGGCAAGGCCCTCCGCGACCGGGTGCCGCGGTCCTCGCACGCCTCGTTGGTCCTGCCGCCAGGACGGCCGGACGCCGTGCGGGCGGTCGAGGAGTCGAACCGGGGCCGCGTGCCGGGCCTGACGCCGATACGGGTGGGCCGGATGGCGGCGACACCGTTCGCCTTCCTGCGCGGTGCGGCCGGGCTGATGGCCCACGATCTGACGGGCAGCCCGGTCACCGGGGTGGGCGCCCAGCTCTGCGGCGACGCGCACGCGGCCAACTTCGGCCTCTACGGCGATGCCCGGGGCAGCCTGGTCATCGATCTGAACGACTTCGACGAGACCGTCTTCGGGCCGTGGGAGTGGGACCTCAAGCGGCTCGCCACCTCCCTGGTGCTCGCGGGCCGGGCCGCCGGTGCCGACGAGGACACCTGCCGCCGGGGCGCGCACGACGCCGTCGGCGCCTACCGGCGCACGATGCGGCTGCTGGCCCGGCTGCCCGCCCTCGACGCCTGGAACGCGATCGCGGACGAGGAGCTCGTCTCGCACACGGACGCGCGTGACTTGGTCGGCACCCTGGAGCGGGTCTCGGAGAAGGCCCGCAACAACACCAGCGCCCGCTTCGCCGCCCGCTCCACCGAGGAGTGCCCCGACGGCGGCCGGCGCTTCGTCGACGCCCGGCCCGTGCTGCGCCGGGTGCCGGACGCCGAGGCCGCGGTAGTCGCCGCCGGGCTGGGGGGCTATCTCTCCACCGTCTCCGAGGACCGGATGCCGCTGCTGGCCCGGTACACGATCCACGACGTCGCGTTCCGGGTGGTCGGCACCGGCAGTGTGGGTACCCGGTCGTACGTGGTGCTGCTGCTCGATCACCGGGGTGAGCCGCTGGTCCTCCAGGTGAAGGAGGCACGCCCTTCGGTGCTCGCCCCCTATCTGCCCGCGGTCGGTTTCGACGTGCCGGAGGTGGCGCACGAGGGCCGCCGGGTGGTGCTCGGGCAGAAGCGGATGCAGGTCGTCAGCGACATCCTGCTCGGCTGGGCGGACATCGACGGCAGGCAGTTCCAGGTCCGGCAGTTCCGGAACCGCAAGGGCAGCGTGGACCCCGCCGCGCTCGCCGCCGACCAGGTGGACGACTACGGGCGGATGACCGGCGCGTTGCTCGCGCGGGCGCACGCTCACAGCGCCGACCCCCGCCTGCTGGCGGGCTACTGCGGCAAGAACGACGAACTCGACGAGGCGGTGGCCGCCTTCGCGGTGACGTACGCCGACCGTACGGAAGCCGATCACGCCGAGCTGGTGCGGGCGATCAATGCGGGCAGGCTGGCCGCCGAGTTCGGGATATGACGGCTCCGTGAGGCGGTGGGGCCCGGGCCGGGGTCCACCGTGTGTGCCGCGGCCCGGGCCCTGGCCATACGCTGGACGGGTGACCCACGAAGCCGCCGGGGTGCCGACCACCCGGAACGATGAAGACCAGCAGGACAACGACCGGCCGGACGCGCCCCGCCCCGCTCCTGAAGCGGGGAATGCCCCGGGGGTGCAGGACGCTCCGGAGACGCCGGACGCTTCCGGCGCCGCGGCTGCCGCTGCCGGGGAGTCCAACGGCCCCGAGGGTGCCGTGCCGCGCCCCGAGGCACGGCTGGCCAGGGCGGTGCAGGTCGCCGAGCAGGCGTTGATCGAGTTCGAGATCGCGGTGGAGACCTTCCGGGTGGAGGTCGAGAACTTCTCCCGGCTGCATCACCAGAAGCTCGGCCCGATGTACACCCGTCTCGACGAGCTGGACGCGCTGATCGCGGAGGCGCGGGCCGCCAGGACCAAGGATCCGGAGGACGAGCGCAAGGCGCGGGAGGCGCGGGCGAACGTCATGCCGATGCCCGGGGTCGACGAGCTGTTCCACGGCTGGATGGACACCGATGGGCTGTCCCCCGAGGCCGCGGCGATGCTCACCGAACAGCCGGTCCGGCCGCCGAAGCGGGTCAGGCCGAGCGAGGAGGCCCGCAAGCTCTACCGGGAGCTGGCCCGCAAGGCACACCCGGACCTTGCCCAGGACGAGCCGGAACGGCAGCGCCGGGACGAGTTCATCGCCCGGGTGAACGCCGCCTACGGGCGCGGCGACGTCGACCTCCTCAAAGAACTCGTGGCGGAGTGGGCGGCCGGCCCGGTGCAGTCCCTGACCCCGCTGAGCGAGAGCGAGGAGCTCTACGCCCGACTGGAGTGGCTGAGCCGGCGCAAGGAGCTGCTGACGGTGCTCGCCAAGGAGTTGGAGGACGGCGCGATCGGCTCGATGCTCAGGATGGCCCCGGACGACCCGGACCAGCTGCTGGAGGACATCGCGGAGCAACTGCTGGGCGAGGTGTCCCGTCGCGAGGCCGAGCTCGCGGGGATGGTGCAGTAGCGTTCCGGGTGACTCCGCCGCGTATGTACGAGGCCCAAGATCGCACGAGAGAAGGCATGACCCATGAATTTCGCCCCGCTGCCCTCGGTGGACGCCGCGGCGGTGCCGTCGGACGGCTTCGTCCTGGACGTCCGTGAGAACGACGAGTGGGCGGCCGGTCACGTCGAGGGTGCGCTGCACATCCCGATGAGCGACTTCGTGGGCCGGTTCGGCGAGCTGACCGAGTCCGCCGAGGACGGTCGGCGCGTGCATGTGATGTGCCGGGTCGGCGGCCGTTCGGCCCAGGTCACCCAGTACCTGGTCCAGCAGGGCATCGACGCGGTGAACATCGACGGTGGCATGCAGGCCTGGGACGGGGCCGGACGCCCGATGGTCACGGACAACGGGACGCCCGCCTTCGTCCTCTGAAGCCCGTGCTCGGCGGGTCTCGTCCGCTGAGCACCGCCGATCCCCCGCCGGGCGGGCCGGGCTCGGGGCCGGCAGGGGTTGTCGGTGCTGTCGGGTCAGCTGAGCGGGTGGGCGGCCAGCAGGTCGCCCAAGGCCTCCTCATGGGCCGCGGCCGGGCCGAGAGAGAGCTCGATCTGCTTCGCCCAGGCGTGGAAGCGGTGCAGTGGGTAGTCGGTGTCCGCGCCGAAGCCGCCGTGCAGGTGCTGTGCGGTCTGCACGACGCGACGGACGCCGTCGGAGGCCCAGATCTTCGCCACGGCGACATCGCCCGCCGTGGGCAGCGGCCCCCCGGCGTCGGCCGAGATCCGCCAGGCGGCCTGCCAGAGTGTCGCCTCCATCGCCCGCAGGTCGATGTACCGGTCGGCCGCCTGGACGGCCACCGCCTGGAACGTGGCGACCGGGAATCCGAACTGCTCGCGTTTGCCGGTGTATTCGGCGGTCATCGCGAGCACCTGCTCGCCCAGCCCGAGTGCGAGCGCGCAGGTTCCCGTGGTGAGCAGGGACCGCAGCCACTCCCAGCAGCCCGGCGCGTCGATCAGCTCGCGGCCCGTCACCCGCACACCGTCGAGCCGGACCTCGGCCAGGCGCTCACCGCTGGTGGAGACCTGGTCCGCCAAGGCGACGCCGTCGCGGGTACGGGGCACGAGGGCCAGGACCGGCCGCCCCCCGGCGGTGTGCGCGGGGATGGCGATCCAGTCGGCCGCCTGGGCCCAGGGAACCGCGGACTGCACCCCGTCGAGCACCCAGCCGGAGTCCCCTGCGGACGTCCCGCTCTCTCCGCTCTCCCCGTAAGGCCGTGCGGTGACGGCGAGTTCGGCGGGATCGTGACCGCTGCGTCCGTTGGCGCCGACGGTCAGGATCAGTTCACCCCGGCCGGCCGGGGGCAGCAACTCCGCCGCGAGGGTGCTCCCGCCGTACCGCTGGACCGCCATCGCGACCGCACAGCTCTCCAGCAACGGGACCCTGGCCAGCACTTTCGCCGACTCCCGCAGGACCAGGCAGAGCGCGATCGGGTCGAGGCCCGCGCCTCCGTGGTCCGGCGACAGCGTGAGACCGAGCAGGTCCGTTCGCGCCAACTCGTTCCACAGCTGTCGGTCGATGTCCTCCGCCACCGCGCCCGGGGTCAGGGCAGGGCTGGGCGCGCGGTCGGGTGCGACGTCGGAGAAGACCGCCCTGGCCGCCTCGACTGCCGCCTGCTGTTCCTCGGTGAAGGTGAAGTCCACTGTCCCGGCCTCCCGCTGACCATTCACGAGCTGATGTCTGACGGGTCGTCAAGATAGAACAGGTTCTAGAGGAAGGGAACAGTGCGGAGGCGCGAGTGTGCGGCGGCGCCCCCGGCACCGGAGGCCTCAGCGGCCTCAGCGGCCTCAGCGGTCCCAGCGGTCAAAGGACCTCAGCGGTCGAAGTCCAACTCCACCTCCGGGGTGAGCGGATGCGACTGACAGGCCAGCACGAAGCCGGCCCCGGTCTCCTCCGGTTCCAGCGCGAAGTTGCGGTCCATCCGGACCTCGCCCGAGACGAGGAATGCCCGGCAGGTCCCGCACACTCCTCCCTTGCAGGCGTACGGAGCGTCCGAGCGGCTTCGCAGGACCGTCTCCAGCAGGGATTCGGTGTCCTGCACGGGCCAGCTGCCCGAGCGGCCGTGGAGGGTGGCCGTCAGGACGGCGTCGGATGGGGCGGCGACCCTGACCACCGTCGCGTCGGTGGGGCCCTCGTCGACGTGGAAGATCTCCTGGTGGACCCGGGAGCGGTCGACGCCGAGGGTCTTCAAGGCCTTCTCCGTGCCCCGTACGAGGCCGAGTGGCCCGCACAGGAACCAGCCGTCCACCTCTGCCACCGGAAGCAGGGCGGGCAGCAGACCGGTGAGCCGTTCGGCGTCCAGCCGTCCGGAGGGGAGCCCGGCCGACTGCTCCTCCCGGGAGAGCGCGGTGACCAACTGGAAGCGGTCCGGATACCGGTCCTTGAGGTCGGCCACCTCGTCGAGGAACATCGTCGAGGACGCGGTGCGGTCGCTGCGGACCAGGCAGAACCGGGCTGTCGGCTCCCGGTCGAGGAGGGTGGCCGCCATGGACAGCACCGGCGTGATGCCGCTGCCGCCGACCACCGCCGCGAACAGACCGGGACGCGGCTTCAGGACGAAGCGGCCCATCGGAGGCATGGCCTCCACCCGGTCCCCGACGGCCAGCTCCTTCAGGGCGTACGTGGAGAACGCCCCGCCGTCGACCATGCGGATGCCCACCCGCAGGACCGGTTCGCCGGGCTGCTCGGTGGCCGGTGCGCAGATCGAGTAGGAACGGCGGATCTCCTGGCCGTCCACGGTGTAGCGCACGTTCAGATGCTGGCCGGGGGTGTGGCGGAAGGTCTCGCGCAGCTCGGCCGGTACGGCGAGGGTCACGGCCACCGCGTCGTCCGTGATCCGTTCGATCGCGCTGACCCGGAGCGGATGGAACATCTACAACTCCTTGAAGTGGTCGAACGGTTCACGGCAGGTGACGCAGCGGCGCAGGGCCTTGCAGGCCGTGGAGGAGAACCGGCTGAGCAGTTCCGTGTCCGTGGAGCCGCAGTGCGGGCAACGCACCGAGAGTGTCAGCGGCACGGGTCCGCCGCCGGCGCTGTGGGCGCGTGGCGGGGCGATGCCGAACTCGGCGAGCTTGCGGCGTCCTTCGGCGCTGATGTCGTCCGTCGACCAGGCCGGCGCCAGGACCGTGATCACGGAGACGTCCGGTATGCCGTGGTCGTGCAGCACCCGCTCGATGTCGGCGGACATCGCCTCGATCGCCGGGCAGCCGGTGTAGGTCGGAGTGAGCTGTACGGTCACCCGGCCCGGCCCGTCCAGCCGTACGTCCCGCAGGACGCCGAGCTCCGCCAGGGTCAGCACCGGTAGTTCGGGGTCGGGCACGGAGCCGGCGAGATCGCGCAGCTCCGCCTCCAGCCGGGTGTCGGTCACCATGACGCCCCCGGATGGCTGCGGTGCAGATGCTGCATCTCGGCGATCATGCGGCCGAACGGCTCGGTGTGCAGGCCCTGTCGGCCCGCTCCGGCCGCCCAGCCCCCGGACTGCGGGCCCGCCGGGAGGGTCAGGCCGGCCCGATCGATCACATCGGTGACGGCGGCGAGCCAACCATTCCGCAGCGCCCCCCAGTCGACACCGGATTCCGGGGAGCCGAGTCCTTCGACCGGCTGGAACATCTCCCCGGTGAACCGCCACAGCGAGTCCAGGCCGCTCCGCATCCGGTCGTGGCTCTCCTCGGTGCCGTCACCGAGCCTCAGGACCCACTGCTCGGCGTGGTCACGGTGGTAGGCCACCTCCTTGACGGCCTTGGCCGCGAGGCCGGTGAACTCGCTGTCCCCGGACGCCAGTCGCTCGTACAGCAGGTGCTGGTAGACCGAGAAGTAGAGCTGCCGGGCGATGGTGTGCGCGAAGTCCCCGTTCGGCTGCTCGACCAGCTGGAGGTTGCGGAAGGCCCGCTCCTCGCGGAGGTAGGCGAGCTCGTCCTCGTCGCCGGCGAGCGAGAGCAGCACCCGGGCCTGTCCCAGCAGGTCGAGGGCGATGTTGGCGAGGGCCACCTCCTCTTCCAGGACGGGGGCGTGGCCGGCCCACTCCCCCAGCCGGTGCGAGAGCACCAGCGCGTCGTCGCCGAGGGCGAGTGCGGCGCTCACAGGTGCTTCACCCCGTCCGGGATCTCGTAGAAGGTCGGGTGGCGGTAGGGCTTGTCGCCGGCCGACTCGAAGAAGGAGTCCTTCTCGTCGGGGGAGGAGGCGGTGATCGCGGTGGACGGGACCACCCAGATCGAGACGCCCTCGGAGCGGCGGGTGTAGAGGTCGCGGGCGTTGCGCAGGGCCATCTCGGCGTCCGGCGCGTGCAGGCTGCCCGCATGGGTGTGGGACAGTCCGCGCCGCGAGCGCACGAACACCTCCCACAGAGGCCAGTCGGTCGAGCTGCTCATGCCGTCTCCTCCACCTGGTGCGCGGGCGCGCTGTTCTGTGCTGTCGACTGTGCCGACGTCTGGGGCGATGACTGCGCCGGGGTGTGCTTGGCGGCGTACGCGGCCGCCGCGTCCCGGACCCAGGCGCCCTCCTCGTGGGCCCTGCGCCGCTGGGTGATCCGCTGTTCGTTGCAGGGGCCGTTGCCCTTGAGGACCGCCTGGAACTCGGCCCAGTCGATCGCGCCGAAGTCGTGTCGGCCGAGCTCCTCGTTCCACCGGATGTCGGGGTCGGGGAGCTCCAGGCCCAGTACTTCGGCCTGGGGCACACAGATGTCCACGAAGCGTCGGCGCAGCTCGTCGTTGGAGTGCCGCTTGATCTTCCAGGCCATGGACTGCTCGGAGTGCGACGAGGCGTCGTCCGGCGGGCCGAACATCATCAGCGAGGGCCACCACCAGCGATTTACCGCGTCCTGGGCCATGGCGTGCTGGGCCTCGGTGCCGCGGCTGAGGGCGAGCAGCAGCTCGTACCCCTGGCGCTGGTGGAAGGACTCCTCCTTGCAGACGCGGACCATCGCACGGGCGTAGGGGCCGTAGGAGCAGCGGCAGAGCGGCACCTGGTTGGTGATCGCGGCCCCGTCCACCAGCCAGCCGATCGCGCCGACGTCGGCCCAGGTCAGCGTGGGGTAGTTGAAGATCGACGAATAGCGCTGGCGGCCCGCGTGGAGCTTGTCGAGCAGCTCCTCGCGGCTGGTGCCCAGGGTCTCGGCGGCGCTGTAGAGATACAGGCCGTGGCCTGCCTCGTCCTGCACCTTGGCCATGAGGATCGCCTTGCGGCGCAGCGAGGGCGCCCGGGTGATCCAGTTGGCCTCGGGCTGCATGCCGATGATCTCCGAGTGGGCATGCTGCGCCATCTGGCGGACCAGCGTGGCCCGGTAGGCGTCGGGCATCCAGTCGCGCGGCTCGATCCGCTCGTCCGCCGCCACGGCCGCGTCGAAAGCCGCGATGCGGTCCGCGTCCACCGCATCCTCCGTGTCGAGCGTCTTCCGCGTCGCTTGGTCCGCAGTCACTGCCGCCATCCCGGGCTCCCTACCGACCGATCGTTCGGTTCCTTGACTTCAATGGTGAGTCGGAGGCCCGTAGGGTGTCAACCCTGTGGATAACTGAGTGGTGATCGACGGTGATCGGGGCGGGATGGATTCGGACCACGACAGGAGCTCTGCGGGCGGGGGGAAGGGCGTCTGGCCGCAGGCGTTGAACCGGCCGGCGGAAGCGCGGGACACCACCGAAGCCCTACCGCCGACGCCCTCGTCGCCGGTGGCGGAGCCCTCGGCCACCGGCCGGGGCATAGCCGGGCTCTCCTTCCCCTACCAGGTGGTCGCGGCCCTGGCGCTGTCCCTGATCGGGCTGCTTGCCACCACGCAGGTGGCCATGGTGTTCCTGCACGTCGCCCCGTCCAACACGCTGACCAAACAGCACGGGAAGACGATCGACCGCTGGATCTACCCGGAGTTCGAGCAGAACTGGAAGCTCTTCGCGCCCAACCCGCTCCAGCAGAACGTCGCCGTCCACGTGCGGGCCGATGTGGTGGAGGCCGACGGCCGGCGCACGACCAGGTGGATGAACCTGACGTACGAGGACGGCAGGGGGATACGCGGCAGCCTCTTTCCCAGCCATGTGGACCAGAACGAGCTCCGCCGGGGCTGGGACTTCTACGTCAATTCCCACGACAGCGAGAACCGCCCGAACGGCCTGCGCGGGGATCTGTCCGAGCGCTACGTGCGGCGCATCGCGATGCTGCGGCTGAGCGAGCGCGACTACGGCGGCACGATCGAACGCATCCAGCTCCGCTCCGCCACCAGCTCCATCGCCCCGCCCCCGTGGAGCAACGAGAAGATCAGCACCCGGCCGGTCTACCGCGTACTCCCCTGGTGGACCGTGACCCCGGACGATCTTCCCGAGCGTGACGCGGGCCAGGACCGGGACGAGGCGCACGGCGTGGAGGAGAACCAGTGACCATCCCCTCGCCCGCGGCGCCAGAACCCGCGGCCCCCCAGCCCGCGGCCCCACCTCCGGTCGCACCCCGCTCCGGCGGTCCCGGCGGCGGCCCGGCCCGTGCCCTCCAACGCGTCACCGCCTCGGCCCTCGGTCCGTACCAGAGCGCCGTCGTCCGGATCGGTTTCGCCGCTACCTACCTGTTCTTCCTGCTGCGCGAGCTGCCGAACCGCCACGAGCTGTACGGCCCGGACAGCCCGTGGCACTGGGATCTGGCCCGCCAGCTCACGAACGGCAACGAGGCCTTCACCGTCCTGATGTGGACGGACAGCACGCTCTGGTTCGAGGCCGTGTACGTCCTCACGCTGCTGTCCGCGACCGCGCTGCTGCTCGGGTGGCGGACCCGGACCATGTCCGTCCTCTTCATGGTCGGCGTGCTCTCGGTGCAGAACCGCAGCATCTTCATGGGCGACGGCGGCGACAACGTCGTCCACCTCATGGCGATCTACCTGGTGCTGACGCGCTGCGCCCAGGTCTGGTCGCTGGACGCCCGGCGCGCGGCGCGCGACGCTCGCCGGGTCGCGGCGGGCCTGCCGCCCCGGCGGGACATCGTGGGCCCGGCGCTCTGGGTGCTCCTCGGCCCCGTCCTCGTGGCGGCCACGCTGATGGGCGGGCTCGGCGGCACCTGGTGGCTTCCCGCCCTGCTGTGGACGATCTGGCTCTCCGCCGCCGCCTGGTGGGCCGTGAACCGCTACATACCGCACGGCGAGCCCCGCACCCTGCTCGACGTGCTGGCCAACCTCGCGCACAACGCCACGCTCGCCGTGATCATGGCCGAGGTCTGCCTGATCTACGCGACCGCCGGCTGGTACAAGATCCAGGGATCGCGCTGGCAGGACGGCACCGCGCTCTACTACCCGCTCAACCTCGACTACTTCACCCCGTGGCCCGCCCTGTCGGACATCCTGGGCGCCAGCGGGCTGATGGTGATGGTGCTGACGTATGGCACGGTCATCGTGCAGGTCGCCTTTCCGTTCACGCTGTTCAACCGACGGGTCAAGAACGTCCTGCTGTTCGCGATGATCTGCGAGCACGCGGGCATCGCCTTGCTGCTGGGGCTGCCGTTCTTCTCCATGGCGATGATCGCGGCCGACGCGGTGTTCCTGCCGACGGCCTTCCTGATGTGGCTGGGAGCCCGTGCCACTACCGGCAGGCGACGGCTGCTCTCCGGGCTGCCCGGCCGGTCGCGTACACCGGTCGGGCCCGGAGCGCCCGACGCCGCGCACGGCCCCGTGGACCCGGCGGGGGCCGGGCCCGTGAAGGACGGCCGGGGCGGTGCGGAGGAGTCCCGGCTCCAGGGCGGCGGCGGGGGCCCTACGCTCGTCGGGTGAGCAGTGAGACCGGCAGAACCCATCAGCCCCCGGCAGCGGCGGACCGCCCCTCGGACCCCGCCCGGCCGACGGCCGCTCCGGAGGGGGCCGTTCCGACGGAGCCCCACCCGGCGGAACCCCTCCAGTACGACGACGGCTACGGCCAGCCGATCGGTGTCGGGCCGCACCCGCTGCCCTGGCCCGAGGGCGAGCGCTACGACACCGAACTGCTGGCCCAGGGCGACCGGCGCAACGTGGGTGACGCGTACCGCTACTGGACGCGGGAGGCGATCGTCGCCGATCTCGACCTACGGCGGCACGACTTCCACGTGGCCGTGGAGAACTGGGGCCACGACTTCAACATCGGCTCGGTGGTGCGGACCGCCAACGCCTTCCTTGCCAAGGAGATCCACATCGTGGGCCGGCGGCGCTGGAACCGGCGCGGAGCCATGGTCACCGACCGCTACCAGCATGTGCGCCACCACCCCGACACGGCGGACCTGACCGCGTGGGCCGCGGCCGAGGGGCTGCCGATCATCGGGATCGACAACCTCCCCGGCGCCGTGCCGCTGGAGCGCACCGAACTGCCGCGCCGCTGCGTCCTGCTCTTCGGGCAGGAGGGGCCGGGTCTGACCGAACAGGCGCGTGAGCACGCCTCCATGGTGTGCTCGATCGCGCAGTTCGGCTCGACCCGGTCCATCAACGCCGGCGCCGCCGCGGCCATCGCCATGCACGCGTGGGTGCAGCGCCACGCCGACATCCCCGATCCCCGCCCCTGACGCCTGCCGGCGATGTGCCCCGGCCGGGTTGCGAAAGTGGTGGACGATGGGGTCGACCGCGTACCGATCGGAAGAAGTCCGGTGGTTGGCCCTGAGTCGAAGCACGCACTGCGTCATCTCCGCCGGGTGAAGTCGCAGCAGCCGCCCGATGCCGGCTCCGTCGAGTTCGCCGACTGGCGGAAGAGGATCGCTGGGGCGTTGGACGGGTTGGCCCGCGTGCTCGTGTTCGAGGAGGACCGTGCCAGGGCCGCGGCGGAGGCAACAGCGGCACGGGAACAGGCCGCGGTTCGACGCCGACGCGAGACCGACACTAGGCGCTGAAACCGCGGGCGGCCATCCAGACGGTGAGGTCGTGGGCGATGTCGTTGATGCTGGTCGAGGTGGTGACCTCGTGCTCGTCGCGCGTGGTGTCGCGGCGGACGACCTCGTAGCCGCCTTCGCCCAGGACGGTCACGGAGGCGGACCACGCGGGGGCGTTCTCATCGGGCTGGACGACCACGAAGGTGTTGTCGGAGTCGTCGAGGTCACTGATCATCATGAACAGCGCGTCCTCGGAGGGGTCGTCGATGCGGTCGCCGTTCTCGCTGTCGGCGCCGTAGTACTGAGCTCTCATCGCTGCTGCCACTCCCTCACCCGGTCGACCCTGGCCGCTGCCAGCATGGCAGGTGGCACCGACAGCTCGGAGCGGTCATGACCATGCGCCGATCGCGGTGATCAGGACGGTGACTTCGTGGCGGACGCCGAGTTCGTCGAACCTGGTGGCGACGGACCGTCCGCTGCTCGTCCGGGAGATCGCCTCGCCCCGCATCCGGACGATCCAGGGTGCGGAGCGAGGAACGGTGACCACTCTCAGAACATGGCCAGGCGCTGCTGGACCAGGCGCTGAAGGGCCTGGAGGAGTTCGGCGGGCCTACGCCTGGCGGCGCACCTCCACCACGCGGAAGCGGTTGGCGACGAAGGCTCCGTCGCAGAGCGCCGCGTTCGCGGCGGGGTTGCCACCGGAGCCGTGGAAGTCGGAGAAGGCCGCGGTCTGGTTGACGTAGACCCCGCCGGTCAGATTCAGCGAGAGCTGGGCCGACTCGTCCAGGCAGACGTCCTCGACGGCGCGCTCCACCTCGGGGGACGTGGTGTAGGCGCCGACCGTCATCGCCCCCTTGTCGCGGATCGTCCGGCGGAGCAGGTCCAGGGCGGCGGACGTCGACTCGACGGCGACGGCGAAGGACACCGGCCCGAAGCACTCCGAGAGGTAGGCCGCGCCGTCGTCGGTCTTGGTGCCGTCGAGCTTCACGACGACCGGCGTACGGACGACCGCGTCGGGGAACTCGGCGTTCGCGACCGTACGCGAGGGCAGGGCCACCTCGCCCAGCTCACCGGCCGCCTCCACCCGGGCCTTGACGTCCTGGTTGACCAGCGCGCCGAGCAGGGCGGACGCGCGGGCGTCGTCGCCGAGCAGCCCGGTGACGGCGGCCGCGAGGTCGGCGGCCACGTCGTCGTAGGACTTGGCGCCGTCGTCGGTGGCGATGCCGTCCCGGGGAATCAGCAGGTTCTGCGGGGTGGTGCACATCTGGCCGCTGTACAGCGAGAGCGAGAACGCCAGGTTGGTGAGCATGCCCCGGTAGTCGTCGGTGGAGTCGACGACGATCGTGTTGACGCCGGCCTTCTCCGTGTAGACCTGGGCCTGGCGGGCGTTCTCCTCCAGCCAGTCGCCGAAGGCGGTGGAGCCGGTGTAGTCGATGATCCGGATCTCGGGGCGGACCGCGAGGGTCTTGGCGATGCCCTCGCCGGGCCGCTCGGCGGCCAGCGCGACCAGATTCGGGTCGAAGCCCGCCTCGGTCAGCACCTCGCGGGCGATGGACACCGTGAGGGCCAGCGGGAGCACGGCGCGCGGGTGCGGTTTGACCAGCACCGGGTTGCCGGTGGCGAGGGAGGCGAAGAGGCCGGAATAGCTGTTCCACGTGGGGAACGTGTTGCAGCCGATGAGCAGCGCGATGCCGCGACCGGACGTGATGAACGACTTGTGCAGCTTCAGCGGATCGCGCTTGCCCTGCGGCTTGGACCAGTCCGCGGTGTCCGGGGTGCGGACCTGCTCCCGGTAGGCGTACGCGACGGCCTCCAGGCCGCGGTCCTGGGCGTGCGGGCCGCCCGCCTGGAACGCCATCATGAAGGCCTGGCCGCTCGTGTGCATCACTGCGTGGGCCAGCTCGTGGGTGCGGGCGCCGATCCGCGACAGGATCTCCAGACAGACCAGGGCCCGGGTCTCCGGTCCCGCCGCCCGCCAGGCGCCCGTGCCGGCCTTCATCGCCGGAAGCAGGACGTCCGGGTCGGCGTGCGGATACTCGACGCCGAGCTCCGGCCCGTACGGCGAGATCTCGCCGCCGGTCCAGCCGTCGGTGCCGGGCTGCCCCAGGTCGAGACGGGTGTTCAGGACGGCGTCGAAGGCGGCCTTGCCCTCGGCCGCGCCGAGACTGCCCGGGGCGCCGCCCTCTCCGTAGGCCTTCGGGTGCTCGGGGTGCGGCGACCAGTACCCGCGGGTACTGATCACGTCGAGGGCTTGGTCGAGCGTGGGCCGGTGGGTCTCGGACAGCTGCTGGGGGGTGAGCGCGGCGGCCATGGCGGACCAACTCCTCATCGAGCCGGGCGGGGACGTACGGATGGAGTTAGAGTAACCGAACGATCGGTCGGGGCAAGGGGCTCCAGGGAACCTGTGGACAACTCAGTGGTCCCCGCCTGAGCGGGGATGATCCCTCATGGGGGAGGATCGCGGACATGACCACGGCCAAGCGGGACACGTACACACCGGAGACCCTGCTCACCGTCGCCGTCCGTGTCTTCAACGAGCGCGGCTACGACGGCACCTCCATGGAGCACCTCTCCCGGGCGGCGGGCATCTCGAAATCCTCCATCTACCACCATGTGGCAGGCAAGGAGGAGTTGCTGCGCCGGGCCGTGAGCCGGGCGCTCGACGGACTTTTCGCCATCCTCGACGAGCCGGGGGCGCTGCGCGGGCGCGCGGTCGAGCGGGTCGAGTACGTCACGCGCCGGACCGTCGACCTGCTGATGGCCGAGGTCCCCTACGTCACTCTGTTGCTGCGCGTGCGCGGCAACACGAAGACGGAGCGCTGGGCGCTGGAGCGGCGCCGCGAATTCGATCAGCGGGTGTCGGAGCTGCTCCAGGCCGCGGTCGCCGAGGGCGACCTCCGGGCGGACGTGGACATACGGCTGGCGACCCGGCTGCTGTTCGGCATGGTCAACTCGCTGGTCGAGTGGTACCGGCCGCAGCCGGGCGGCTTCCCGGGGGAGGAGCAGCTCGCGGACACCATCGTCCAGCTGGCCTTCGAGGGGCTGCGGGCGAACGGCCGCTGAGCCCGCCCGTCGCGGTCAGGCGAGCTCGGCCGGCCGGTCCGGGCGCGGCCCGAGGTCCGTCTCCTCGAACACCAGCAGAGTCCGTGTCGAGAGCACCTCGGGGATGGACTGGATCCGGGTGAGGACCAGCTCCCGCAGCGCCCGGTTGTCCGGCGTGTGCACCAGGAGCAGTACGTCGAAGTCGCCGCTGACCAAGGCGATGTGCGTGGCCCCCGGCAGCGCCTGAAGCTGCTCGCGCACGGTGCGCCAGGAGTTCTGCACGATCTTGAGCGTGATGTACGCGGACGCCCCCTGCCCCGCCCGCTCGTGGTCGACCCGGGCGCCGAAGCCGCGGATCACGCCGTCCTCGACGAGCCGGTTGATCCGGGCGTAGGCGTTGGCGCGCGAGACGTGCACCCGTTCGGCCACGGAACGTATCGATGCGCGCCCGTCCGTCTGGAGGATGCGCAGAATGTCGCGGTCGATGGCGTCCAGCGGCCGCGCGGGCGGAACCGGGGGCTCCGCCGCCGGGCCCGCGGGCCCGGCCGGCGGTACGACCGCGGGGGCGGTCGTAGGCGTGGCGGCGGGCGCGGCCTGGCGCGGCTCCTCGCCCCTGTCGGCCATTTGTTCAGCTGCCATCTGCCCGCGCCTCCCCGTTGTGGACGACCTGTTCCTATCCCAGGCTGTGGAGAACCGTTTGTCCACAGGCTGACGGCGCCTGTAGCCAAAATGCCTCCGCGACCGAACAATCGGTAGGTGAGGCACACCACATCCGTGCCTCGTCCACCCCGCGACATCTCGCTCCCTATCGATACCCCCGATCGATCACCCCTCGATCTCCCTCGATGCCAGGAGGTGCTTCTCATGACGGTCCAAGAGCTGCCCGGCGCGGCCGCTTACCGGCCCACGCCGCCCCCGGCCTGGAAGCCGATCACCGACCCCGCCCCGCTGCTCCCGGACCCGGAGCCCTACCGGGTGCTCGGTACGGACGCGGTCGCCGACGTCGACCCCGAGCTGTTGCTCCGGCTCCACGCCGAGCTGGTCCGCGGGCGCCGCTACAACGCCCAGGCCACCGCGCTGACGAAGCAGGGCAGGCTGGCGGTCTACCCGTCGAGCACCGGCCAGGAGGCGTGCGAGATCGCCGCGGCCCTGGTCCTTCAGGACCGCGACTGGCTCTTCCCCAGCTACCGCGACACGCTGGCCGCTGTCGCGCGCGGCTTGGACCCGGTCGAGGCGCTGACCCTGCTGCGAGGCGACCGGCACACCGGCTACGACCCGCGCGAGCACCGCATCGCCCCGCTGTGCACCCCGCTGGCCACCCAGCTCCCGCACGCCGTGGGGCTGGCGCACGCCGCCCGGCTCAAGGGCGACGACGTGGTGGCGCTCGCCATGGTCGGTGACGGCGGCACCAGTGAGGGCGACTTCCACGAGGCGCTGAACTTCGCGGCCGTCTGGAAGGCCCCGGTCGTCTTCTTCGTCCAGAACAACGGCTTCGCGATCTCCGTGCCGCTGGCCAAGCAGACCGCCGCCCCCTCCCTCGCCCACAAGGCCGTGGGATACGGGATGCCGGGCCGCCTCGTCGACGGCAACGACGCCGCCGCGGTGCACCAGGTCCTCGGCGAGGCCGTGGCACGGGCCCGGCGTGGCGAGGGCCCGACCCTGGTCGAGGCGGTCACCTACCGCATGGAAGCCCATACGAACGCCGACGACGCCACCCGCTACCGGGTCGACAGCGAGGTCGAGGCGTGGAAGGCGCACGACCCGGTGCGGCTGCTGGAGCGTGAGCTGACGGGGCGCGGGCTGCTGGACGACGAGGGCATCGCCCGGGCGAAGGAGGCCGCGGAACGCATGGCCGCCGCCCTGCGCGACCGGATGAACGCCGATCCGGAGCTGGCCCCGATGGACCTGTTCACCCATGTCTACGCCGAGCAGACCAGCCAGCTCCGGGAGCAGGCCGCCGCCCTGCGCGCCGAGCTGGACGCCGAGCGGGACCACGACGAGTACGGCGCGGAGGCAGGACGATGACCACGGCGGCAGTGACGGCCGACGGACGCCGGACGAAGGCGAAACCGGCCACGATGGCGCAGGCCCTCGGGCGCGCGCTCCGCGACTCGATGGCCGAGGACCCCACCGTGCATGTGCTCGGTGAGGACGTGGGCACGCTCGGCGGCGTCTTCCGGATCACCGACGGGCTGGCGAAGGAGTTCGGCGACGACCGCTGCACCGACACCCCGCTGGCCGAGGCGGGCATCCTCGGCGCGGCCGTCGGCATGGCGATGTACGGGCTGCGGCCCGTGGTGGAGATGCAGTTCGACGCGTTCGCCTACCCGGCGTTCGAGCAGCTGATGAGCCATGTCGCCAAGATGCGCAACCGCACCGGCGGGGCCATGCCGCTGCCCATCACCGTGCGGGTGCCGTACGGCGGCGGGATCGGCGGGGTCGAGCACCACAGCGACTCCTCCGAGGCGTACTACATGGCCACCCCCGGTCTGCACGTCGTCACGCCGGCCACGGTGGACGACGCGTACGGGCTGCTGCGGGAGTCGATCGCCTCGGACGACCCGGTGATCTTCCTGGAGCCGAAGCGGCTCTACTGGTCCAAGGCCGACTGGTCGCCCGAGGCCCCCGCCACGGTCGAGCCGATCGGCAGGGCCGTGGTGCGCCGTTCCGGGCGCAGCGCCACCCTGATCACGTACGGGCCCTCCCTGCCGGTCTGCCTGGAGGCCGCCGAGGCGGCGGTCGCCGAGGGCTGGGACCTCGAAGTGGTGGACCTGCGCTCGCTGGTGCCGTTCGACGACGAGACGGTGGCCGCGTCGGTGCGGCGCACCGGGCGCGCGGTCGTGGTCCATGAATCCCCCGGATTCGGCGGGCCCGGCGGCGAGATCGCGGCCCGGATCACCGAGCGGTGCTTCCACCACCTGGAGGCTCCGGTGCTGCGGGTGGCCGGGTTCGACATTCCTTACCCGCCGCCCATGCTGGAGCGGCACCATCTGCCGGGCGTGGACCGGGTGCTCGACGCGGTGGCCCGGTTGCAGTGGGAGGCGGACAGCTGATGGCCCAGGTGCTCGAATTCAAGCTGCCGGACCTCGGTGAGGGACTGACCGAGGCGGAGATCGTCCGCTGGCTGGTGGAGGTCGGCGACGTCGTCGCCATCGACCAGCCCGTCGTCGAGGTCGAGACGGCCAAGGCCATGGTGGAGGTGCCCTGCCCCTACGGGGGTGTGGTGACCGCGCGGTTCGGCGAGGAGGGCGCGGAACTTCCCGTCGGCGCACCGCTGCTGACGGTCGCCGTCGGAGTACGGGAGGAGCTGGAGACCTCGGATCCCGTCCCGCCGGGCCCGGCGGGCGCGCGGAACGGCTCCGCCCCCTCCGGTCCGTCCTCGTCGTCCTCGGGTTCCTCCGCCACGGAGTCCTCGGGCGGCTCGGGGAACGTGCTCGTGGGGTACGGGACGGGTGCACCGGCAGCACGCCGTCGGCGCATCCGGCCGGACGGGCTCGACCGGACACGGTCCGGAGCTCTGATGTCCGAAGCCCCGGTGTCCGTGGCTCCGGTGGTTTCTGTGTCCGTGGGGCCGGTGTCCGAAGCCCCGGTGCCGGTGGTCTCTCCGCTGGTACGCCGACTGGCCCGGCAGCACGACATCGACCTGCGGCGGCTCGCGGGTTCGGGGCCCGACGGGCTGATCCTGCGTGCCGACGTCGACGGCGCGATCCGGCAGGCGGAACAGACCGCGCCGGCGACGACCTGTACGGCCCAGGCGCCCGGGGCCCCGACCGGAGCTCCCCCGGCTGACGCGGCCGAGGCCCTCGTTTCCCCGGCTGCTCCGGCCGCCGAACGGATTCCGTTGCGCGGGGTGCGGGGAGCGGTCGCCGACAAGCTGACGCGCAGCCGGACCGAGATCCCGGACGCCACCTGCTGGGTCGACGCCGACGCCACCGAGCTGATGGCGGTCAGGGCAGCGATGAACGCCGCCACCGGTCCGTCCGCCGGACCGAAGGTGTCGGTCCTGGCCCTGCTGGCGAGGATCTGCACGGCGGCGCTGGCCCGGTTCCCCGAGCTCAACTCCACCGTGGACACGGAGGCCCGGGAGATCGTCCGGCTGCCCGGCGTGCACCTCGGGTTCGCGGCCCAGACCGAACGGGGCCTGGTCGTTCCGGTCGTCCGGGACGCGCACGCCCGTGACGTCGAGTCGATCGGGGCCGAGATCGCCCGGCTGACCGAGCTGGCACGGACCGGGAAGCTGAGCCCGGCCCAGCTGACCGGAGGCACGTTCACGCTGAACAACTACGGGGTGTTCGGGGTCGACGGTTCGACGCCGATCATCAACCACCCGGAAGCGGCGATGCTCGGCGTCGGCCGGATCATGCCCAAGCCGTGGGTGCACCGGGGCGAACTGGCCGTACGGCAGGTCGTTCAGCTGTCCCTCACCTTCGACCACCGGGTGTGCGACGGCGGAACCGCGGGAGGCTTCCTCCGGTATGTGGCGGACTGCGTGGAGCAGCCGGCGGTGCTGCTGCGCACCCTGTAGCGGAACGGCCGGTGTCGTGCCGGACGCGCCCCTGCGGGGACCGGGTTTCCCGGCCACCCCGGCGGGCGCGTCTCTCCGGGCCGCCGCCCATACTCGACGTATGACCGCCTATGACGTGATCGTCCTTGCCGGCGGGGCCGCGAAGCGGCTCGGCGGCGCCGACAAGCCAGGAGTCCGGGTGGGCGGCCGGGCGCTGCTCGACCGGGTGCTCGCGGCGTGCGACGGCGCGGCACTCACCGTCGTGGTGGGCGGCCGCCGTGCCACTGCCAGACCGGTCGTCTGGACCCGGGAAGTGCCCGAGGGCGGAGGCCCGTTGGCGGCGCTGGGGGCGGGACTGCGGCTGACGACGTCGGAGCGCGTTCTCGTCCTCTCCGCCGACCTTCCGTTCCTCGGCGCGGGGACGGTCGGCGCGCTGCTCGCCGCCGCCGGAGGGCTCGGCCGGGAAGGGGCCCTGTGCACCGACCCCGACGGGCGTGACCAGCCGCTGGTGGCCGCCTACCGTGCCGAGCCGCTCCGCCGGGAGCTGGCGCTGCTCGCCACCGAGTACGGGAGCCTCGCCGGGCTACCGCTCCGGCTCCTGACGGCGGAGCTGGATCTCGACCGGGTCGACGCGGGCCCCGACGCCGCGTTCGACTGCGACACTTGGGACGACATCGCCGCCGCCAGAGCCCGGATCAGGGAGCATGGGGCCGTGCTGGAGGAATGGATCACCTCGGTCAAGAACGAACTGGGTATCGAACTCGACGTCGACACCAGTGTCCTGCTCGACCTCGCCCGTGACGCCGCGCACGGAGTCGCCCGCCCCGCCGCACCGCTCACGACCTTCCTGGTCGGGTACGCGGCGGCCGGGGCGAGCGTCGGCGCGGGGCCCGACGGGGCCGCGGCAGCAGTCGCGGAGGCCACGCGCAGGGCCACCGCTCTGGCTCTGCGCTGGGAAGCCGAAACCGAAGCCGAAGCCAAGGCCGAAACCCAAGCCGAAGCCAAGGCCGAAGCAGAAGCAGAGCCGAGTGCGAGGGGCGATGAGGCGGGCGGGGCGAAGCCCGACGCGGGCCGCGAGGGGACCGGGAAACCATGACCGGCCCTGACCGGAGCGGACCTACCGGCCCCGTGCGTGACCTCACCAGCCCCACCGACGTCACCCGCCCCGTGGCTGACCCGGTCGGACGCGATATCCCCGCGCCCGACCCCGCCCCGGCCGGACGCGGGAGCGACCTCGCTCACGATGAGGCGGAGCGGGCCTTCGAGCAGGCGCTCGCCCTGGTCGGTGGGTCGAGCCGGCGTCCGAGCCTTACGTGGGACGCCCCCGGCGATGGCCTGAGCGAGGGCCGGGGCAACGGCCCGGGGGACCCTGCGGAGGAGCCGACGGAAACCCCTGCCTCGGCGGCTCGGTCCGGAAGCCGTGTCCGGTCCGCCGCCCCGCCGCCGCCCCCGCCCCTCTCCTGGGACCGGGCGCGGGCGGTCGCGGCGAGGACCGGGCGGGCCACTCCGCTCGCGACGATCCGGTTGCCGCTCGACCGCGCGCTGGGGCATGTGCTGGCCGAGGCGCTCGGCGCGCTCACCGATCTGCCGTCCTTCGACACCTCGGCCATGGACGGCTGGGCGGTCGCCGGCCCGGGGCCCTGGGCGTTCGGGGCCGGGGCGGGGCTCCTCGCCGGACGCGGCCCCGCCACCGCACTGCCCGACGGCACCGCCGTGCGTATCGCCACCGGCGCCCGCGTCCCACCCGACACCACGGCGGTCATCCGCACCGAGCACGCGTATGCCGACGAGGCCAAGGGGCTGCTGCACGCCCGTCGGCCCGTGGCCGCCGGGCAGGACATCAGGCTCCGGGGCCAGGAGTGCCGCTCGGGTGAACAGCTCGTCCCGGCCGGGACGGTCGTGACCCCGGCCGTGCTCGGTCTCGCCGCGGCCGCCGGGTACGACGCGCTGCCCGCCGTGCCCCGTCCGCGCGTCGACATCCTCGTCCTCGGCGACGAACTGCTCGCCTCCGGCCTGCCGCACGACGGGCTGATCCGGGACGCCCTCGGCCCCATGCTCGGCCCCTGGCTGCGGGCCTTGGGCGCCGAGGTCTCCGGGCCCCGCCGCCTCGGGGACGACGCAGCAGCGCTGCGCGACGCCCTCACCGCCTCCGACGCCGACCTGATCGTCACCACCGGCGGCACCGCCTCCGGCCCGGTCGACCATGTGCACCCGGTCCTCGACGCTCTCGGTGCCGAACTGCTGGTGGACGGAGCCGCGGTCCGCCCCGGCCACCCCATGCTGCTGGCGCGGCTGCCGACCTCAGCACAGCAGCAGGCACAGCAGCAGGGACAGCAACAGGGACAGTCGCAGGGGCAGCAGGGACCGCCGGACGGGCCCTTTCTGGTCGGGCTGCCCGGCAATCCGCTCGCGGCCGTGTCGGGTCTGCTGACGCTCGCGGAGCCGCTGCTCGCGGGCCTTGCGGGCCGGCCCGCACAGGACGCGTACCGGGCTCTCGTCCATGCCGAGGTGTACGGGCATCCGCACGACACCCGCCTCGTCCCCGTGGTCCACCGCGCTGGCCGGGCGGGCGGCCGGGACCATGTCGCGCCGCTTCGCTACAACGGGCCGGCGATGCTGCGGGGGATCGCCGCGGCGGACGGGCTGGCCGTGGTGGAGCCGGGCGGGGTACGGTCCGGCACCGAGGTGGAGATTCTGGATCTCCCATGGGCCCCGGCGACGCCGTGGACGGAAGGGTGTTTCACGTGAAACTTCCCGGCCACGATGCGATGGCCAGGCGAGCCGACGAACTGGTCGTGCCGACCCGGGTGATGCTCCCCCGCCGGGTCGTCGACGGCCCGGCCCGCCAGGTCGGCAAACGCCTGATGATGGCCCTGCTCGTGCTGGCCGCGACCGTGCTGATCGTCTGGCTCGACCGCGGCGGCTACAACGACAACGCCGACGGCAAGGTCGATCTGCTCGACGCGGTCTACTACGCGACGGTCACCCTCTCCACCACCGGGTACGGGGATATCACTCCGTACAGCGACGGGGCCAGGCTGATCAACGTGGTGCTCGTGACACCGCTGCGCGTCCTCTTCCTGATCATCCTGGTCGGCACCACTCTCGAAGTCCTCACCGAACGGACCCGGGAGGACTTCCGACTGAAGCGTTGGAGATCCAACTTGCGTGACCACACCGTTGTCGTCGGCTTCGGCACGAAGGGCCGCTCGGCGATCCAGACCCTCTGCACCACCGGCCTGCGGAAGGACCAGATCGTCATCGTCGATCCGGCCTCCAAGGTGATCGAGGCCGCCAACGCCGAAGGCTTCGCCGGTGTGCTCGGCGACGCCACCCGCAGCGATGTCCTGCTGCGCGCCGAGCTCCAGAAGGCGCGTCAGATCATCATCGCCACCCAGCGCGACGACACCGCTGTCCTGGTGGCCCTGACCGCACGGCAGCTGAACCGCGGGGCGAAGATCGTGGCGGCCGTGCGCGAGGAGGAGAACGCTCCCCTGTTGCGGCAGTCCGGCGCCGACGCCGTCATCACCAGCGCCAGTGCCGCCGGGCGGCTGCTCGGCCTCTCCGTCCTCAGCCCCAGCGCGGGCACCGTCATGGAGGACCTGATCCAGCAGGGCAGCGGCCTCGACCTGGTGGAACGGCCGGTCATAAAGGCCGAGGTGGGCAAGAACGTACGGGAGACGGACGACCTCGTCGTCAGCGTCCTGCGCGGACACCGGCTGCTCGGCTACGACGACCCGGCGGCCAGCCCGTTGCAGCTGACGGACCGGGTGATCACTATCGTGCGGAAGAGTCCCAGCTCCACCTCCGTGCCGAACAACTCGATGCCGCCGCGCCCCTGATCGCACGCCGTGCCGGAGTAGCCTCGCGGCCATGCATGCGATCACGATTCCCGAACCCGGCGGCCCCGAGGCGCTCGTGTGGGCCGAGGTGCCCGATCCCGTACCCGGCGACGGCGAGGTCCTCGTCGAGGTCGTCGCCAGCGCTGTGAACCGTGCGGACGTGCTCCAGCGGCAGGGCTTCTACAACCCGCCGCCCGGCGCGTCCCCCTACCCCGGTCTGGAGTGCGCGGGCCGCATCCTCGCGCTCGGCCCCGGGGTGACCGGCTGGGCGGTCGGCGACGCGGTGTGCGCGCTGCTGGCGGGCGGCGGCTACGCGGAGAAGGTCGCCGTGCCGACCGGGCAGTTGCTCCCCGTACCGGAGGGCGTCGACCTGGTGGAGGCCGCGGCGCTCCCCGAGGTCACCGCGACCGTGTGGTCCAACGTCTTCATGGTGTCCCATCTCCGCCCCGGCGAGACCTTCCTGGTGCACGGCGGCTCCAGCGGCATCGGCACGATGGCGATCCAGCTGGCGAAGGCGGTCGGCGCCCGGGTCGCGGTCACGGCGGGCAGCCCGGAGAAGCTTGCCCGGTGCGCCGAACTGGGGGCGGACATCCTCATCAACTACCGCGAGCAGGACTTCGTCGAGGAGATGCGGGAGAACACCGCCGGGGCGGGGGCCGACGTCATCCTGGACCTCATCGGCGCCAAGTACCTGGACCGGAACGTCCAGGCGCTCGCTGTCAACGGCCGCCTCGCGATCATCGGGCTCCAGGGCGGCGCCAAGGGCGAGCTGAATCTCGGCGCCCTGCTGACCAAGCGGGGAGCCGTCACCGCGACCTCCCTGCGGGGCCGTCCGCTCCACGAGAAGGCCGCCATCGTCGCCGCCGTACGCGAGCACGTGTGGCCGCTGATCGACGGTGGGGTGGTCCGGCCGGTGGTGGACCGGGCGCTGCCGATGGGGGACGCCGCCGAGGCGCACCGGGTGCTGGAGTCCAGCGCGCATATCGGCAAGGTGCTGCTGGTCGCGCCGTCGGCCGGCGCCTGACCCGTAAACGGCAACACGGCAACACGTACGGCAACACGGCAACACGGACGTCAGGACGGCACGCGTACGGCAAGGCGGAGTGACCGCAACACATATGGCAAGACAGCTACATATACGGCGAGGGGCCCGGCACGCACCGTGATGTGTGCCGGGCCCCTCGCGGTCGGTCCTCGAACTCCAGGAGGCGGATACGGGTTACAGATACGGGCCCGAACGGATCGGGCCGTGCGGGTCCGCGCCGCCTTCCTCGTCCTCGTGCCCCGAGCCGGGCGGCAGGGCGCGGCGCATCTGCTCCAGCTGGGCGCGGGCCGCCATCTGCTGCGCGAACAGCGCCGTCTGGATGCCGTGGAACAGGCCCTCCAGCCAGCCCACGAGCTGTGCCTGGGCGATCCGCAGCTCGGCCTCGGAGGGCACCGACTCCTCGGTGAACGGCAGGGAGAGCCGCTCCAGCTCCTCGACCAGCTCGGGCGCCAGGCCGTCCTCCAGCTCCTTCACGGAGCTGGCATGGATCTCCTTGAGCCTGACCCGGCTCGCCTCGTCGAGAGGGGCCGCCCTGACCTCCTCCAGGAGCTGCTTGATCATGCTGCCGATGCGCATGACCTTCGCGGGCTGTTCCACCATTTCCGTCACCGGGACCTCGCGCGACTCGTCGTCACCGGCACCGCCGCCGATAGCCATTCCGTCCTGGCCCACGACAAGGACCTGCGGGTGCTCCTGCGACCGGTCATTCCTCGGCATTTCCATGCCGCCATTGTCTCGCACACGTGCCGTACCCCACGTTGGTGCCCCCGAAAACGGAAGATCCACCGTCCTCGGGGGCACCGGAGGCCTTCCGGGAGCACCGGAAGCGCCGCTCACCCCGCGCGGCGGGCCAGGGGCAGCCGCGCGCCGGTGAGGCCGGCGGCCAGCAGCCCGGCCAGCACCGGGACGACCAGGGCCAGCAGCCCGACGGTCTCCCACGGCATCACGATCGGTGTGTAGGCCGACTGCATCGGGTCCTCCCGCATGTTCGCCAGCGCCGCGCGAAGGTCGGTCAGCCGCAGTGCGACCGCGGGCACGAGCCCCGCCACCGTTCCCAGGAGCACCCCGGTCAGGGCGACGACCAGGCACTGGAAGCCGGACAGCGAACGCCGTACGCCCGGGGGCGCGCCCACCGCGCTGAGCGTGGTGAGGTCGGCCTCCGCGTCGGCCTTGGACAGACCGGTCGTGATGGCCGCCGCGCCCAGGGTCACCACTCCGGCGAAGAGGGCGAGGATCAGCAGGATCACCTCGTCGTCCTCTTGCCGCATGGAGTTCGCGGTCATCACGTACGTGCTGTCACCGGTGAGCATGATCGCCGCGTCGACCGCCTGCCGCTCCGCGTCCGTCGGCTCGCTCTCCAGCGTGTAGATGCTGCCTATCTCCTCGGAGTGCAGGCCGAGCCGGTCCGCGGTCCGCTGCGGCATGATCATTCGGATGCTCGGGGTCGACGCGTATCGCTCCGGTGCGACGTACACCTTCAGCTGCTCGGTGGTGGAGCGAGCCTTGCCGGGGTGCAGGGCCCGGTTCTTCTTGTCGCGGTCGTTGTAGGTGTGGACGGCCTTGAGGGTGACCTCGCCGTTCTTCGCGTAGGCGGAGTTGAGCAGGACGGGGGTGCCCGCGGCCAGGGCCTTTGCCGCCGCCGGGTCGTCGAGTTTCACGTACGAGGTGAGCAGGGCCGCGTCCCCGACGACGATCTTGCTGCTGTCGGTGTGGAACGACGTCATGGTGGAGCTCACGTCGATGCAGGCGGGGGAGTTCATCAGCCGCTTGTGCGCTTCGGCCGAGATCCTGAGCGCGAGTTCCTTCGCGCCTTTGCCCTTCAGGGGGCAGGAGTGCCCCTTGCCGGTGGGCTTGACGAGTTCGAGGGTGCCGCAGCCGTTCTCCTCCTCGTAGTACACGAAGCAGTCGCTGCCCGCCCATACGCGTCCGACTTCGGCGCGCCCGCCGCTGACCGGGAGGTTCTGTTCGACGGCGGCCCGTGCACGGGGCAGCTCGGTCTTCCCGGTCGCACCGGCGGTCATCAGCGCGGCGGTGCCCGAGGTGAGGTTCGGCTGGTGCCGGTACTCCGACTCCGCGGTGCTGCTGCTGGTGTACGTGGCGATGGCGACGCTGCCCGCGACGGCCGCCATCACGGCGGCGACGGCGGGTGCGGTGCGGCCCCGGTTGCGCGCCGCGTCGCGCAGGGCGATGCGGGGCGTCAGCGGCAGCCTCCGGCCGAGCCGGCCGAGGAAGCCGACGATCACCGGGATGCAGCCGAGGACGCCCAGCTCGGCGAGGACGGATCCGCCGGCGACGAGATTGACGTTGCCGTCGATTCCGCCGTACACCGCGACGGCGACACCGATGGCGAGCGCGCCGACACCGATGACGGGCAGTACACGGGAGCTGCGGCGGGTGCCGCGCCGGCCGGTGAGCGACTCCAGGACCGGCTGGCGGCCCGCGACGATCGCCGGGGCGAGCGCGGCGAGGACACCGGTGAGCAGACCGAGCACGGCGATGCCGAGGATTTCCCAGGGCCGTACGGTCAGTTCGCCGAAGCGGCTGCCCGTGTAGTCCTCGATCATCGGGCGGAACAGGGCGGTCAGGCCGAACCCGGCGCCGACGCCGGCCACCGCGCCGACCGCGCCGAGCACCGCGCCGCCGGCGAGCACCACGGCCCGGATCTGGCCCCGGCTGCCGCCGCACGAGCCGACCAGGCCCAGCTGCCGACGCGAACGACGGGCGCCCACGGCGAACGCGGGACCGGCCAGCAGTACGACCTCCAGGCTGGCCATGGCGGCCACGGTGAGGGCCGCCGCGGTCAGCGCCGCCTTCGGGTCGTACGGGCTGCCCATCCGGTCCGCCATGGGGACCTCGGAGTCCGGCGGCGGGTCCAGGACGACCTGCCGGGAGGTGACCAGCACGCCCTTCTCGTTGGCGGCGAGCACGTCCGGCCAGGTCACACCTGCCCCGGGCGGGCCCTGAACCAGCCACTCCAGCCGGTCGGCCTGCGGCGGCAGAGTCTCCTTGTCGTGCTCCGAGGACTTCTTCCACGGGGCGATGACCGCGCCCGGCATGGCGAACAAGGACTTCTGCTTCAGCTCGGCGGGCAGTTCCACCGCGCCGACAAGGGTGTACCGCTGCTGAGGGCCGCGCACGGTGACACGGTCGCCGATGGACAGCCCGGAGGCCTCCACGAACGCCTCGGTCGCCGCGATCTCGTTCGCCGCCTTCGGGAAAGCCCCGTCGGTCAGTTCGATCCGGCCGCGCAACAGGGGATCCGAGATGCGCAGTTCGGTGATCCGGGCGTCGGCGATCCCATGACGGGTCGTCACGGACGCCGGCACGGATCGCTCGGTGAGGTAGCGCGAACCCTTGGGGAAGGTCGCCGGTACGTCGACGGGGCCGCGCTCGGCTTCCGGGAGCGGATCCGGGGCATCCTCGTGCGTCCCCCAGAGATTCGCGTCAGGCATCTGCTCCAGCGGGATCGGCCCCAGCCCCTGATCCCTGAACCGGGCGTCGGCCGTGCCCAGGCCCGCCGTCAGCTTTTCGGCCGGGGTCGCCAGGGCGCTGCGGTAGGTGAGGTCGGCGGCGGTCACACCGAGGACCGGCAGGGCGATCATCGCGACGACCAGGGCGCTGCGGCCCTTGGCCCGTGCGGCGTCGCGCCGGGCTATGCGGAAGGCGGCGCGCAGGCCGGGGAGCGGGCTCACGTGGCGGCCTCGGCGGTTCCGGCGGAGAGCAGGGAGTCGGCCCCGGTGGTCAGCGTCTGGTCGACGATCGAGCCGTCCCGGAGGAACACGACGCGGTCGGCCCAGGCCGCGTACCTGGGCTCATGGGTCACCATGACGCCGGCCGCGCCCTGGTCGCAGCGGGTGCGCAGCAGGGCGAGGACGGCCTCGCCGGTCTCGGAGTCGAGTGCTCCGGTCGGCTCGTCGGCGAGCACGAGGCGCCGGTCGCCGATGAGAGCGCGGGCGATGGCGACGCGCTGCTGCTGGCCGCCGGACATCTCGTCGGGGAAGCGGTCGGCGATCTCCTCCAGCTTCAGTTCGGCCAGGGCCGTGAGGGCCTCCTCGCGGGCCTTGCGCACGGAGACGCCGTCGAGTTCGCGGGGCAGCGCGATGTTCTCGGCGGCGGTCAGGGCGGGGATGAGGTTGTAGTCCTGGAAGACGTAGCCGACGCTGCGGCGGCGCAGTGCGGCCATCCCCTTGGGGCCGAGGGCGGCGAGGTCCTGGCCCTCGATGACGACCTGGCCGCTGGTGGCGGTGTCGAGCCCGCCGGCCAGGGTCAGCAGGGTGGACTTGCCGGAGCCGGAGGGGCCCATCACGGCGACCAGTTCGCCCGGGTACACGGCGAGCTGGATCCCGCGCAGGGCGTGCACCTCGGCGATGCCGGAGCCGTGGGTACGGGTCAGCGCCCGAAGTTCGAGTACGGGGCTGCCGCCGGGCGTCCCGGAGGACGGCGGGGGCGGGGGTGTGGCGGACGAAGGCATGGTGGGTGGTTCCCCCCTGGGAACAACGTGGATCGGGTAGGGGCGGCACCGCCGCCCGGGCTGTGGGCGGGTGGTGCCGGGACGGTCGCCCGTCTGTGCCGCGGGTGTCGGCGTCTGTGCCGCGGGTGTCGGCGTCAGCGCCTGGACCGTGTGCGCCCGGCCGGTGCCCGGACCGGACCGCGGGCGGCCGCGGGGCCGGGGTCGGCGGCGGGCTCGGTGGCCGCGGCCTCGGCGAGGCGGACGAGCCGGGACTCGCAGTGGTCGAGCCAGCGGGCCTCGGCCTCCGCCTGGAAGATCAGTTGTTCCACGACGAGCAGCCAGGCGACCTCATCGCGGTTGGCCGGGACGTCGGCCAGGGCCTGGGCCTTGAGCCGGGTGTAGTCCTGCATGGCCTTGAGCGTGTGGTGGCGCTGCGACTGGATGACGCCCCGGATGTCGACACCCGGCGCCCCCACGGCCATGGCGAGCTTGATGGCCAGCTCGTCGCGGGGCGGGCTGGTGCGGTCCACCGGTGTCTCGAACCAGCTGCGCAGCTCGGCGCGGCCGTCGTCGGTGATCGCGTAGAGGTCGTGCCCGGCATCGTCCGAGCCCTCCTGGACGATCATGCCGTCACGCTCCAGGCGGCTGAGCGTCGTGTAGACCTGTCCGACGTTCAGGGGCCAGGTGGAGCCGGTGCGCGACTCGAATTCGGTGCGGAGCCGGGACCCGTAACGGGGGCCCCGCTCCAGCAGGGCCAGCAGGCCGTGGCGAATGGACATACTGAGTATGTATACCGAGTATGTTCGTCCTGGCAAGTCTCGCCGGAGTCAGCCGTGGCCGCGAAGCCCGGTTCCGCCGGAGTCGGCCGTGGTCGCGAAGCCCGGTTCCCGCCGGAGGTGCCCGTGGGCCGCGGCGATCCGTTCCGCCGGGCGTACCCGCTGCTCGTGACGCTCAGTTCGCCCGGCGCATCCGGAACGCGAGGAAGCCGAGCCCCAGCCCGACCAGCGCGATGCCCGTACCGAGCGACATCTGCTGCACCCGGCGTACGGACGCGGCGTCCAGAGCCTGCCCGGACCGGTGCCCCGGATCAGTGAAGGCGCTGGGTGGCGGGGTGGAAACGGGCAGGTCGACGGGGTCGGCGAGGCCCCCATCGGGCTCGTCCTCCGCGACGGGATCCTCGGCCCGCGCCAGCTCCAGCGGCGACAGCGAACGCCCGGGACGCGCCTTGCCGGCCCCGGCCTCGCGCCCGGCCAGGGGGGCGGTCGACCCGGACACGCCGGGGGAAGCGGAAGGGGAGGCGGCGGCGGAATCCGGAGAGTCGGCCCCGGGCCCGGCGGGGGCCCGCGCCCCGGGCCCGGTCGCTGCCGTGGAGGACGGGACCGGGCCGGTTCCCGGCGCTCCGGAGACCGGGACGCCGGAGCGCGGCGGCAGGGCGGAGGGGAGCGCCGAGGGGGACGCGGAGCCCGACGGTACGGGGGCCGTACGGGAGGGGGTCCTGGGCGCGGTGGCGGCGGGGCTCGACGACCCGGGGGACGTGGTGGCGCGGGACGGGCCTTCGGGCGCCGGTGAACCGTGGGCAAAGCCGCCCAGTGGCCCCAGCGCCGCTCCGGCCGCCGCCATCAGAGAGACCGCACACCTCGATGACCATGAGGCCGGAAGTCCTGGAGCCATGAGATCAGCGTCACACGGGCCCTGTCATCCGGCATCCCGGACGCGGTATCCGGAAATACGGGCCCTGATAGCGGTCCGGGACGGAGGTCGGTCCGGTCCGGGACGGAGATCCGTGGACCCGTAACGATCAACTTCGGACACCGCCCGGCCGGGTGGTGTCCCGGGCCGACGGATCAGGAGGGCTTGCCGGTGGAGACCTGTAGTTCGAAGTGGGCGCCGCGTTCGGAGACGGCCGCGCCCGAGGACGGGAACTGGCCGACGACCTGGCCCTCGGCGTAGGTGTTCCCCTTCTCCTCGATCTCCTTGATCGTCCAGCCCGCGGCGGCCGCACAGGCCTTCGCGGACAGGATGTCCTTGTAGACGAAGTTCGGTGCCTGGACCTTCGCCGGGTCGTTGGAGTCCTCGGAGGCGTCCGTGCATTCCGTGGCCTTCATCGTCCGGTTGCGCTCCGGCGGGCGGTACCCCTCCACCGACTCGCCGGTGCCCGCCTCGCCGCCCTTGCCCGCCTCGTCGTCCTTGCCGCCCTGGAGGGCGATCGCGGTGATCAGGCCGCCGATGGCCAGCAGCGCGACGACGATCGAACCGACGACGACCGGCATGTTCCGCTTGGAGCCGCCGCCGGCGGTGGCGCCCACGGCCGTCGAGTGCTGCGGGCCGACCGCGTACGGCGGCGGGGTCCGGTGGGCCAGTGGGCCCGGGGGCTGATAGCCCTGGGCCGCCTGCGGGTAGCCGTAGCTCGGCGTGGGCGCCGGGGTCGGCCGGCTGTACGGGCCCGGCTGGTGGGGCTGCTGCTGTGGATGCGGCTGGTACGGCGTCTGGACGCTGTGGGGCGCCGGGATGCCCTGGTCGACCGGCGGGAACACCGCCGAGCCGACACCGGAGCCGCTGTTGGCGGGCCCGCCGCCGGCCACGATCACCGGGGCGCCGGTCCGGCCGTCGGAGGCGTTCAGCACGCGGGCGATCTCGTCGCGCATCGCGGCTGCGCTGGGGAAGCGCTCGTTCGGGTTCTTCTTGAGCGCGCGGGCGACGAGGGCGTCCATCGCCGGGGTGACCGACCGGTTGATGCTGGACGGCGCGACCGGCTCCTCCTGCACATGCGCGTACGCGATGGCCAGCGGCGAGTCCGCGTCGAACGGGATCCGGCCGGTGAGCAGCTGGAAGAGCATGATGCCGACCGAATACAGGTCGGACCGGGCGTCGACACCGCGGCCGAGGGCCTGCTCGGGGGAGAGGTACTGCGGGGTGCCGACGACCATGCCGGTCTGCGTCATCGAGGTGACACCGGACTGCATGGCACGGGCGATGCCGAAGTCCATGACCTTGACGATGCCGCGCTTGGTCATCATCACGTTGCCGGGCTTGATGTCCCGGTGGACCAGGCCCATCTCGTGGCTGGTCTCCAGCGCGGCGAGCACGTCCGCCGTCACCTTGAGGGCCTTGTCCGCCGGCATCGCGCCGTGACTGCGGATGTCGGCGGCCAGCACCGAGCCGAGCGGCTGCCCCTCGACGTACTCCATGACGATGTACGGCATCAGCGCACCGCCGAGCTCGTCCTCGCCGGTGTCGAAGACGGAGACGATGTTGGTGTGCTGGAGTTTGGCGACGGCCTGCGCCTCCCGCCGGAAGCGCTCGCGGAACGACTGCTCGCGGCCCAGCTCGGTGTGCAGGGTCTTGATCGCGACCTGGCGGTCCAGGGCGGAGTCGTAGGCCAGGTACACGGACGCCATCCCGCCCTCGCCGAGCAGGTCGCGCAGCTGGTAGCGGCCGCCCGCGACCGCCCCGCCCGCGTAGCGGCCCTGTGCGCCGTCCTGGCTCATGACTTGCATCCCCCTCGGCGGCGCGCGGTCGCACGCGGTGTAGCTGTCTGACGTGATTGCGTGCGAAGCGGTTCCGTACAACGCGATTACGCGCCAAGTCTGCCCCAGGGGTCCGACACGTCAAGCCGGGTGCCCGTTCCGTGACCCTCAGCACAGGAAGCGTCTCGGAAGCGTTACAGGAAACGCATCAAATCCCTGTGCGGGACGCGCCGGGCGGGCCGACTGTCCTGCCACCGCGGAACCGTGGTGTCCGGTGGAGGCTGTAGCGTGACGTGGCAATGCAGCAAGGCACCGTGAGAACCCGCGGACGCGCGGACAGATACGACGGCGAGGACTGATGGCACCCGATTCCGAAGCAGACGGCGGCGGAGTTTCGGATGGCTCCGACGCCTGGGGTATCGGCGGCGTGGTCGGTGACGGACGTTACCGGATGACCTACCGGCTCGGCCGGGGCGGCATGGCAGAGGTCTACGCGGCGGAGGACGTCCGGCTCGGACGCACGGTCGCGGTGAAACTGCTCCGTTCCGACCTGGCCGAGGACCCGGTCTCCAAGGCGCGCTTCACCCGCGAGGCACAGTCCGTCGCGGGACTCAACCACCACGCGATCGTCGCCGTGTACGACTCCGGCGAGGACGTCGTGGGCGGCCAGACCGTTCCGTACATCGTGATGGAGCTGGTCGAGGGCCGCACCATCCGCGATCTGCTCCTGACCGCGGAGGCCCCGCCTCCCGAGCAGGCGCTGATCATCGTCTCGGGGGTGCTCGAAGCCCTCGCCTACTCGCACCAGCACGGGATCGTGCACCGCGATATCAAGCCCGCCAACGTGATCATCACGGAGTCCGGCGCGGTCAAGGTGATGGACTTCGGCATCGCCCGCGCGCTGCACGGCGCGCAGTCGACGATGACCCAGACCGGCATGGTCATGGGCACTCCGCAGTACCTCTCCCCCGAGCAGGCGCTCGGCAAGGCCGTCGACCACCGGTCCGACCTGTACGCCACCGGCTGCCTGCTCTACGAACTGCTGGCGCTGCGGCCCCCGTTCACCGGCGAGACCCCGCTCTCGGTGGTCTACCAGCACGTCCAGGACATTCCGGTGCCGCCGTCCGAGGTCTCGGACGTGGTGCCGCCGGAGCTGGACGGGATGGCGATGCGCGCGCTGGCGAAGGACCCGGACGACCGGTTCCAGAGCGCCGAGGAGATGCGCGGGCTCGTCCAGTACAGCCTGCAGATGCTCCACGTCCAGGGCGGCCACACGGGCACCTGGAACACCGGCCCGGTCGCGCTGCACGAGGGAGGCCATACCCCGCCGCACGGGATGTCCGGCTCCACCCGCGCGATGGGCCACCCGACGCACGGGGACACCTCGCAGGGGCCGATCCTGCCGCCGTACAACCCGGACGACGGCGGCTACGACGGCGGCGGCCGGCGGCGCTCCGGCGGGCGCGGCAAGATGTGGCTCTTCGTGCTGCTCGCGCTGATCGCGATCGGCACCGGGGTCGCCTTCGCCCTCAACGCCGCGAAGGACAACGGCGGGGAGAAGGACCCGGTCACCCCGTCCACCTCGGTCAGCCAGACGGAGGAGAAGCCCTCCGAGGAGCCGTCCGAGGAGGAGGAGACCGAGGAGCCGGACGACCCGGACACCTCCACCGGCGATCACACGCAGCCCGATCCGCCGCCGTGGACCCCGGACCCGACCCCGAGCAAGCCCTCGTTCACCCCGTCCCCGACCCCGACCGACACGGATGCCGGGGCGTCGGACGGCAACACCAACGAGGGCGGCAGCGGCGAGCCCACCGGTGAGCCCACCAACCCGACCACCGACCCCGGCACCCCGGGCGGAGCAGGTGACGACGGCGGGGCCGGCGACGACGGGGGTACGGGCACCACGCCCGGCGATACGTCGCTCGGTGCCACGACGGGATAACGCTCCACCGCACCACTCCTTGAGCCCGGCGTGCGCCCTCGTGGCGCGCGCCGGGCTCACGTGGTCCCCTGCCACCGCTTCACTCGGTGAAGGCCGCGCACACCGCCTCGTACTCCCGCGTCCACCACACCGCCAGGGCCGACACCGCGGGGAACTGCGGGTCGGCCCTGCGGTCGTCGAGGCGGTAGCGCCAGCGGAGTATCCAGAAGTCGTTGAGCCGCTCCCACCACACCCGGTGCACGGCGGCCGCCAGCTCCGCGGCCCCGGCCCCGGCGGCCCGCCGGTACGCGCGGGCGTACGCCCGTACCTTCGCGAGGTCCAGTTGCCCGGCCGGGCGGACGAAGAAGATCGCCGCCGCCCGGACCGCCTCCTCGGCGCGCGGCTGTACGGCCAGCCGGTCCCAGTCCACGATCGCGACCGGGTCGGCGCCCCGGTAGAGCAGGTTCAGCGGGTGGAAGTCCCCGTGCACCCAGCCGGTGGCGGGTCCGTCCGGGGCGGGCGGGCGGCGGTGGGCGTGCTGTTCGAGCAGGGTGCGGCGCTCCACGAGCCGGTGCACGGCGAGTTCGTCGAAGGCGTCGCGGGGGGCGTCCCGGCTGCCCTGCCCGCGCGCGGCGGCCAGCAGGTCGTCGATCAGCGCGAAGGTGTCGGCGGCGTCCGGGCTGCGGTGCCCCGGCCGGGCGGGCGGGCTCGCCGGATGCGAGCCGTCGCGCGGTGCCATCACCTGTTCCAGGCCGGTGTGGACGGTCCCCAGGAGCGCACCGAGCCGACGCGACTGGGAGAGGGTCAGCTGGGATCCGACCCGGTGGAGGCCGTCGACCCAGGGGTGCAGGGCGTAGCACCGTTCGCCGATCACGGTGACGGTGTCGCCCCGGGTGTCCGTCAGGGGCGGGACGACGGGAACACCGAGCGACTGCAGGCGCTGGGTGGCGCGGTGCTGGCGCACGATCGCGGCGCGTTCGCCGCTGGGGTCGTCCAGGTGCTTCTTGTCGAGATGGTGCTTGAGGAAGTAGGAGCCGCTCGTGGTGGAGAGGCGGTATCCGTGGTTCAGCAGGCCCTTGGTGATCGGCTCGCAGGCGAGCGGCTCGCCCACGTTCGAGTAATGGCGCAGCACCTTGCCGACCGGGGGAACAGGTGGACGAGTGACATATGAGCGCGGCACTTACCAGATGTTAGATCACTCTGTGTGGCCGTTCGGCGGACTTGCGGTCGCGCCCGCAGGTGCGCTAGGGGCAGGCGGCAGTTTGACGGCAGGCCCTGGCCGGGGGGCTGTCGCAGGCCTGCCGGCGCCTCGACGCCTCAGAAGTTCAGCGTGTGTTCCGTGACGAAGTGGGGATCGACCCGGAGGTAGGCCGGCGCGAAGGGCTCCCCGTTGACGGAGACGGGCGCGGCGCCGAACAGCCGCTCCTGCTCGGGGCAGGGGTGCACGATCTCGGCGGGACCGGTGAACTGCACCGACCACAGGTCGCCGCCGTCGCCGGAGGCCGTGTCGTTGTAGTTGTCCGCGCCGTACGCGACGACACTCCCGTCGCACGCCTCGTGGTGGCCGAAGCCGCTGTGCATCCGCAACAGGATGCGGCCGTCGCACACGATGTGCCGGGCCACCGTCAGGAACGGCAGGGCCCGCATGCTGGTCGCGAGGCGGCCGTAAGGGACGCGGCGGAGCAGTTCGATGGGCTCGGCTCTTCCGACCGGCTCGGCCCGCTCGATCGTGCCGGTCGCGGGGAGTCCGGCCGTGCCGGTCGCGGCCCGCCGGATCGTCCCGGTCGCGGGGAGTTCGTCGAAGGACATGGATTCCACTGTCCCCCGGCCGTAGGGGCCGCGTAAGAGTCGCCTGCCCCGGGTGGCCCGGGACCAAAGTCCCCCTGCGGCGTGGCGTTGGCTCAGCGGCGCTCGGCCTGGAGCCGTGCGACGTACGCGGCGGCCTGCGAGCGGCGCTCCATGCCCAGCTTGGACAGCAGGCTGGAGACGTAGTTCTTGATGGTCTTCTCGGCGAGGTGCAGGCGCTCCCCGATGACCCGGTTGGTCAGGCCCTCGCCGATCAGGTTCAGGATCTTGCGTTCCTGCTCGGTGAGGCCCGCGAGCTTGTCGTCGCCCCTGCCGCCGCCGTCGCGCAGCCGCTCCAGCACCCGGGCGGTGGCCACCGGGTCGAGCAGGGATTTTCCGGCCGCCACGTCCCGTACGGCGTTCAGCAGTTCATTGCCGCGGATCGCCTTGAGCACATATCCCGAGGCGCCCGCCATGATCGCGTCGAAAAGCGCCTCGTCATCGGCGTACGAGGTGAGCATCAGGCATTTGATGTTCTCGTCCTGGGAGCGGACCTCCCGGCAGACCTCCACCCCGCTGCCGTCCGGCAGCCGTACGTCGAGCACCGCCACGTCGGGGCGCGTCGCCGGGATCCGCACCAGGGCGTCCGCGGCCGTACCGGCCTCGCCGACCACCTCGATGTCCGCCTCGACGGAGAGCAGCTCATGGACGCCACGCCGGACGACCTCGTGATCATCGAGCAGAAATACCGTGATTTTTCCATCTTCGCGCACGATCGCAGTCTCACATACTCGCCTGCCTTCCGCTCTTCCCTGGCGCTGATTCGCGGGATAGCGTGCCGTTGTTCCGGCGGCCTGCAAAGCTGTTTCCAGTGCCCTGACCAGCAGAGCTTCGCGATTTTTTCGATTTACTTGGAAATCCAAGCAAAATCGCAGGTCAGATAGGGTTTCGCAGTTATGCGAAGCACTGGGTAACGTGCCTATGACAGGGCGCTCGCCGGGGCACCTGTCACGCCTGATCCCGGCCGGCCGGCACCCACCCCGTGCGCGGTCGCCGGATTCAGGCGAGCCGCACTGGTTCCCGGCAGACCCCGGGGGCCGGACCGACGGAGGAGCACGCACGTGACCGTGGAGAGCAGTGCCGCCGCGCGTAAACCGCGACGCGCCAGTAAGCGGACCAGCGCCGCGAAGAAGCCGCAGAGTTCCGAGCCCCAGCTCGTACAGCTGCTGACGCCCGAGGGCGAGCGCGTCGAGCACCCGGACTACAGCATCGACCTGAGCGCCGACGAGCTGCGCGGTCTGTACCGGGACATGGTTCTCACCCGCCGCTTCGACGCCGAGGCGACCGCCCTCCAGCGCCAGGGCGAGCTGGGCCTGTGGGCCTCGCTGCTCGGCCAGGAGGCCGCCCAGATCGGCAGTGGCCGGGCCCTGCGCGACGACGACTACGTCTTCCCGACCTACCGGGAGCACGGGGTCGCCTGGTGCCGCGGCGTCGACCCGACCAATCTGCTGGGGATGTTCCGCGGGGTGAACCACGGCGGCTGGGACCCGAACAGCAACAACTTCCACCTGTACACGATCGTCATCGGCTCGCAGACGCTGCACGCCACCGGCTACGCCATGGGCGTCGCCAAGGACGGCGCGGACTCCGCCGTGATCGCGTATTTCGGTGACGGTGCCTCCAGCCAGGGCGATGTCGCCGAGTCGTTCACCTTCTCCGCGGTCTACAACGCCCCGGTCGTCTTCTTCTGCCAGAACAACCAGTGGGCCATCTCCGAGCCCACCGAGCGCCAGACCCGGGTGCCGCTCTACCAGCGTGCCCAGGGCTACGGCTTCCCCGGCGTCCGGGTCGACGGCAACGACGTCCTCGCCTGCCTCGCCGTCACCCGCTCCGCGCTGGAGCGCGCGCGCCGGGGCGAGGGCCCGACCCTCGTCGAGGCCTTCACCTACCGGATGGGCGCCCACACCACCTCCGACGACCCGACGAAGTACCGGGCCGACGAGGAGCGGGCCGCTTGGGAGGCCAAGGACCCGATCCTGCGGCTGCGTGCGTACCTGGAGAAGGAGAATTTCGCGGACGACGCCTACTTCACCGCCCTGGACGAGGAGAGCGAGACCCTCGGCAAGCGGGTGCGGGAGACGGTGCGCGCGATGCCCGACCCGGACCCGATGGCCCTGTTCGATCACGGCTACGCCGACGGCAACTCCCTCGTGGACGAGGAGCGCGCCCAGTTCGCCGCCTACCAGGCATCGTTCGCCGACTCTGCCGAGGAGGGCAAGTAGCCATGGCCGTGGAAAAGATGTCCATCGCGAAAGCGCTCAACGAGTCGCTCCGCCTCGCCCTCGACAACGACCCCAAGGTCCTCATCATGGGTGAGGACGTCGGCAAACTCGGCGGCGTCTTCCGCATCACCGACGGACTCCAGAAGGACTTCGGCGAGGACCGGGTGATCGACACCCCGCTCGCCGAGTCCGGCATCGTCGGCACGGCGATCGGCCTGGCCCTGCGCGGCTACCGACCGATCGTCGAGATCCAGTTCGACGGCTTCGTCTTCCCCGCGTACGACCAGATCGTCACGCAGCTCGCCAAGATGCACGCCCGTGCGCTCGGCAAGATCAAACTGCCGGTCGTCGTGCGCATCCCGTACGGCGGCGGCATCGGCGCGGTCGAGCACCACAGTGAGTCCCCCGAGGCGCTCTTCGCGCACGTCGCGGGGTTGAAGGTGGTCTCGCCGTCCAACGCGAGCGACGCGTACTGGATGATGCAGCAGGCCGTCCGGAGCGACGACCCGATCATCTTCTTCGAGCCCAAGCGGCGTTACTGGGACAAGGGCGAGGTCGACACCGGGTCCGTCCCCGGCCCACTGCACAAGGCCGTGACCGTCCGTGAGGGCAGCGACCTGACGCTCGTCGCGTACGGGCCCATGGTGAAGGTCTGCGTGGAAGCGGCCGAGGCCGCCCAGGAGGAGGGCAAGTCGATCGAGGTCCTGGACCTGCGCTCGATGTCCCCGATCGACTTCGACGCCATCCAGACCTCGGCCGAGAAGACCGGCCGGGTCGTGGTCGTCCACGAGGCGCCCGTCTTCTACGGCTCCGGCGCGGAGATCGCCGCCAGGATCACCGAGCGCTGCTTCTACCACCTCGAAGCGCCCGTGCTGCGGGTCGGCGGCTACCACGTCCCCTACCCGCCGGCCCGGCTGGAGGACGAGTATCTGCCCGGTCTGGACCGGGTGCTCGACGCCGTCGACCGCTCGCTGGCGTTCTGAGGAGAGGGTTCGTGACGACGATGACCGAAACGTCTGCTCGTTTCCGTGAGTTCAAGATGCCCGACGTGGGTGAAGGACTGACCGAGGCCGAGATTCTCAAGTGGTTCGTCCAGCCCGGCGACACCGTCACCGACGGCCAGGTCGTGTGCGAGGTCGAGACCGCGAAGGCGGCCGTCGAGCTGCCGATCCCGTTCGACGGGGTGGTGCACGAGCTGCGCTTCCCCGAGGGCACGACCGTCGACGTCGGCCAGGTGATCATCGCGATCGACGTGGCCCCGGGCAGCGGCGACGTGCCTGCTCCGGCACCGGCCGCCGAGCCGGTCCAGGAGGCCGCGGCGGCCGCCGGTTCGACTGACGGTGACGCGCCGAAGGGCCGCACGCCGGTCCTGGTGGGTTACGGGGTCGCCGAGTCCTCCACCAAGCGCCGCCCGCGCAAGGGGTCCTCGGCCGCTCCGGAGGCCGCCGCCGTCGCGGCGGCGGTGCAGGCCGAGCTGAACGGGCACGCGGCGCCGGCTGCTCCCGCTCCTGCTCCCGTGGTGCCGGATCAGGCCGGTGCGCCGGACGGAGGCCGTCCGTTGGCCAAGCCGCCGGTCCGCAAGCTCGCCAAGGACCTGGGCATCGACCTGGCGACGGTGATGCCGACCGGCAAGGACGGCATCATCACCCGCGAGGACGTCCACGCGGCGGCTCCGGCCGCGGTTCCTGTGGCTGCCGGGGCCCTGTCTCCGGCGGCCCCCGAGGCCCCGGCAGCCGCCGTGGTCTCCGACTCCGCCCGCGAGACCCGGATCCCGGTCAAGGGTGTTCGCAAGGCCATCGCGCAGGCGATGGTGGGCAGCGCGTTCACCGCTCCGCACGTCACCGAGTTCGTCACGGTCGACGTGACGCGCACGATGAGGCTCGTGGCCGAGCTGAAGGAGGAAAAGGAGATGGCGGGGGTGCGGGTCAACCCGCTCCTGATCATCGCCAAGGCCCTCCTCGTCGCGATCAGGCGCAACCCCGAGGTCAACGCCGCCTGGGACGAGGCCAACCAGGAGATCGTGCGGAAGCACTACGTGAACCTGGGCATCGCGGCGGCCACCCCGCGCGGTCTCATCGTGCCGAACATCAAGGACGCGCACGACAAGACGCTGCCGCAGCTCGCGGCGGCCCTGGGCGAGCTGGTCACCACGGCCCGGGACGGCAAGACCTCCCCGGCGGCGATGGCGGGCGGCACGGTGACCATCACCAACGTCGGCGTCTTCGGCATCGACACCGGTACGCCGATCCTCAACCCGGGCGAGTCCGCGATCCTCGCGGTCGGCGCGATCAAGCTCCAGCCGTGGGTCCACAAGGGCAAGGTGAAGCCGCGTCAGGTCACCACGCTGGCCCTGTCGTTCGACCACCGCCTGGTCGACGGCGAGCTGGGCTCCAAGGTGCTGGCCGATGTGGCGGCGATCCTGGAGCAGCCGAAGCGCCTGATCACCTGGGCGTAGGTGCTTTTCCCGGTGGGCCCGTACGTTGCGGCGTACGGGCCCACCGGCATGTCCGGCCCTCACCGCACGGCGAGTTCGGCGAACACGGTCTTCCCCACCGTGCGCGGCTCGACGCCCCAGTCGTCGGCGAGCTGCGCGACGATCAGGAGCCCGCGCCCGTAGCAGTCGTCGGCGTCGGGCCTCCGGACGCTGGGCAGCCGCTCCCCGCGCGGATCGCTGACCGCGATACGGAGTGCGCTCGCGGTGAGGCTGAGGTGGACCCGGAAGAGCCGGCCCCGGATCGCCCCGTGCAGCAGGGCGTTGGTCGCCAACTCGCTGACCAGGAGCGCCGCGTCCCCGGCGAGGGAGGGATGCCCCCACTGGAGGACGAGCCGGGCGGCGCGGTGCCGGCTGAGGACGACGCTGTGCGCGGTGGGCGTGTAGTCGACGCGGTCCTCGCGGAGGACGGGGCCGGGGGTGGGGGATGGGATCGCCTGGGCTGCGGTCATGGGCGCGTGCCTCCGGGGTGGGGTGGGCGGTGGCGATGTCGCTGCTGCGGTGGGCCGGGCCCGTGAGTCTTCGGTCCCGGCGCAGGGCAGGGCGGTGCACTTCCGCCGAGTTGGTTCCGCTGTGCGAGCGGCGGAACACCGACGGTATTGACCCTTCAGGAGTCGGTGCAAGTGAAACGGAGACAATTGTCCCCAACGAGTGACGGCAGTCGACGGCTCGTCCCGGGAAGCGGGACACTGGAGCCGTGAATCCAGCGACACCGCAAGGGAACCGGTCGTCAACTGTCCTTGGGCGCAGGCTCGGTAGCGAGCTGCTGCGCCTGCGGGACGCGTCCGGGAAGACACAGCAGCAGGCCGCCCAGGTCATCAGCGCGACCAACTCGAAGATCGTGAAGATGGAACGGGGCTGGGTGCCCATGAGGGACCCGGACATCCGCACGCTCTGCGAGTTCTACGGTCTGGAGGATGCGAAGTCCGTCGGGCGGCTGTTGGAAGTCGCCCGGGTGGACCGGGAGCGCCGCAAGGCGAAGGGCTGGTGGAATCAGTACCCGGAGCTGCGTTCGCTGGTCGAGTACGTTGCGCTTGAGGACATCGCGAGAGGCGTGCGGACCTGGCAGGGGGCCTTCGTTCCAGGGCTGCTCCAGACGCCGGACTACGCCAGGGCGCTCGCAGTCGGGAACGCGGACTGGGACGACCCGGACGAGATCGAGCGTTTCGTCGAAGCGAAGATCGCACGGCAGGCACGTCTCTCGGACAGCACTCCGCTGGTGTTGTGGGCGATTGTCGCCGAGGCGGCTCTGCGCCAGCTGGTCGGTGGTCGCGAAGTGATGCGGGCTCAATTGGCTCACTTGGCCGACGCCGCCGCCGAGCCAAATGTCACGGTGCAGGTTGTCCCGTTCCTCGCGGGCTCGCACCCGGGCATGACCAGCGCTTTCAGCATTGTCTCGTTCGCGGAACCCGGTGCGATGGACGTGGTCTACATGGACACGACGTCGTCTACGCTGTGGCTGGAGAGTGAGACGGATGCCGCCCGCCACAACGTCACCTTCGGTCGCATTGCCAGAAGTGGACTCGCTCCCCGCGATTCCATCGCTCTCATAGGGCGTATTCGCAAGGAGTTGTAGCTGTGCCCCACTTCGAATTCGTCAAGTCCAGCTACAGCAGCGGCAACGGCGAGTGCGTCGAAGTGGCCCGCAACATCCCCCGTACTGTCGCCGTCCGCGACTCCAAGCGCCTCGGCGGCCCCGTCCTCACCCTCGCGCCCGCCGCGTGGGACGCCTTTACGGCCGACCTGCGCCGGCAGCCGTAGCCGTACGTACGCCGAAGGGGCCCGGGCCCGCACGATGTGTGCGGGCCCGGGCCCCTTCGCCGTACAACGCGTGCGGGCTACTTCTTGAACCCGTAGTCCATCAGCTTCTTCGCGTCGGCGGTGCGGTTCGCCTCGGAGGACGACGTGAGCACCGTGCCGATGACCGTCTTGCCCTTACGGGTCGCGGCGAAGACCAGGCAGTACTTGGCGGTCGGGCCGGAGCCGGTCTTGACGCCGATGTCGCCGCTGTAGCTGCTGAGCAGCTTGTTGGTGTTGCTCCACGACATGTTGCGGTAGCCACCGCTCTTCGTGGTCACCTTCTGCTTCGTCGACTTGGTCTTGACGATCGAGCGGAACGTGGAGTTCTTCATCGCCTTGCTGGCGATCTTCGTCAGGTCACGGGGCGTCGAGTAGTTGTTGCCGCCCCCTATGCCGTCGAACGAGTCGAAACGGGTGTTCTTCAGCTTGAGGCTCTTCGCCGTGGAGTTCATCTTGCCGATGAACGACTTCACACGGGCCGCACGGGTCTTGCCGGAGCCGAACTTGTCGGCCAGGGCGTACGCGGCGTCGCAGCCGGAGGGGAGCATCAGGCCGTAGAGGAGCTGGCCCACGGTGGGCTTGTCGCCGACGATCAGCCGGGCGGACGAGGCGTTCTTCGAGACGATGTAGTCGCTGTACGCCTTCTTGACCGTGACCTTGGACTTCAGGTTCACGTTCTTCTGCGACAGGACCACCAGCGCCGTCATGATCTTGGTGGTGGAGCCGGTGGAACGTCGGGTGTCCGCGGACTTGGTGAAGAGGGTCTTCCCGGTGCCGTTGTTCATCACGAAGCCGCCCTTGGCGACGATCTTCGGGGTCGGCGGCGCGGCGGCCTGCGCGGTGGAGGCGAAGGCGCTGCCCGCGAGCACCGCACCGGCGGTGAGGGTCACGGTGGCCGTGACGGTGGTGCGATTGATGCGCTTGATGCCGATTTTCAACTGAACGCTCCAAATGCCCCTGATATGCGGCCACATAAGGGTGCCGCTCGGAGGTGAGACTCCTGAGGGCGGGCAATGGATGTGTTGCTGATGGGGTGAATTTGCGCAGCCTTGACCGTGGCGGTCAGGGCGGCGCCGTAAGCGGTTCGCTCAGGCGTAGGAGGAGAGGAGTTCGTCGAGCGTCCAGATCGTGGCCCGTACCCCGGACGTACGTGCGAGATAGCGGTCCCGCTCAATGAGGATGTTGAGATCGCCGCAGCCGAGTCTGTTGCAGGCGTGCTCGATCAGGCTGCTTCCCGTACGGCCGCCGTCCACAAGGGCTCGCAGGTGGGCCGCGTCCCATTCGACCTCGTTGAGTGCCCAGGGCGCCTTGCCCTCGATGACCGTGGTCAGGACTGCGGAAAGCCGTTCCGCGCAGGACCGGCGGGCCCGTCCGTCGGACACCTGGGCGATGTGGTTGCCCGTTTCGATGATCGCGGTGACCGGCAGCAGGAGATCCGTGTTCCGGCGATCACGTCTTCTCTTCAGTTCGTCGATCACCTGCTTGCGGTCCTGGCACTTGCCGGGGACCTCCAGCAGATTGCGCAGGATCGACGTGTCGACGAACTCCACCCCCCTCGCCATGCTTCATCCGATCCCGAGGAGCCGGTCGAATTCCGCGTAGTCCCGTTCGCCGCGTTCCTCCCGCACCAGCCGGCCATGGGTCACCACGTCGCCCAGCGGGCCCGACCCCATCGCCGTGGCGTAGCCCTCCAGCTCGGTCAGCCGGGTCAGGAGGCTGGTGCCGGTGGCCCGGTCCCTTGAGCAGACGATGACGCCTTGGTGATCGTCACCGCTGAGGGCGGAGAGCAGGGCCGGGCTGTGGGTGGTGATGAGGACTCGGGTCGCGTTCTCCGTCGCCGCTCCACGGACGAGCCGTAGGACTTCCGCCGCTTGAGAGGGATGCAGCCCGTTCTCCAGCTCCTCGATCACCAGCGTCAGCGATCGACGGAAGTCGCTCTCCGGCGCGGGCCCGAGATCGAGTCCGCCGCCACCGGTCAGCAGCGAAGTCGTGATCGCGAGAAACCTGAGCATTCCGTCGCTCATCTCGCGGGCGGGGGTGAGCCCCAGCGGCCCCTCGTCGAGCGCGAGCATGACGTCCCCGAGCTCCGACCTGGTGACGACCAGCCGTTCGATGTCGTGATCGGCCAAGCCTCGGAGGAGGCCGACGAGGCTCTCGAAGATCTCCTCGTCGTGCCGTTCGATGTCGCCGATCGCAGCGGAGAGGTTCTCTGCTGTTCTGCGGAGACGGGAGTCGCGCGCCGGTACGTACTGGCGCATCAGGTGCGGGACCGGATCGAGGTGGAAAGCCCCCGTGAGGGCGGTCAGCAGTGCTTCGGCAGCCCAGACCGTGTCGATCTCTCCACCGCTGTCACCGGGCACGCGCTGCGGGAGCTGGGAGGTCAGCAGCCGATTGCCGCGGAAGAGAGCTCTCGGGTTTCGCCCCGGCTTGCCGTTGTGCCAGGAGGCTTCGATGTCGGGTCGCTGGACGTGGAGTTCGCCGCTGGAGAGAAGCGTCTTGGTGCCGTTCGAGGTCGGGCCGGTGAGCCGTTCCTCGATGATCCGCACGCCCGGATCCACCGTGATCGTCACGTCGAACCCGATGGGGCCGTACTCCGTGCTGACCGTGCAACCCAGTGCGAACCGGTCCGAGCCGTGCGGCACGCACCCGTTCAACCCGCCTCGCACCGGCCCGCCCGCGCTGCGCCGGCTCTCCAGTGCCTCGCTGATGTCGTCCCCGTGTGCCAGCCGGGAGAGGACCTCCAGCCCGTCCAGCGCGTTCGACTTGCCGCTGCTGTTGCGCCCGATGAGAACGGTGAGAGGTGCCAGCGGGAGCACCGCGCCGTTGAAGCTCTTGAACGCGGTGAGACGTACCTCTTCGATGGCGTGACCTGTCACCCGCTCAACGTAACGCAAGGGCCCCGGCGCAGACAGCTGGACGCCGTCCAGAATCCGGACGTAGCTCCTCATGCGTACATGTTGTATCTATGCTGTGCGCATGCCTGCCGCACCCTCCGCCCCCGTACAGCCGCCGACCTCCTCCCTGAAGCGCCCGCCCGCCGCCGAGCGCGTCTACACGCACATCAAGGAAGCCGTCCTGGACCGCCGTTACGAGGGCGGGACGCTGCTCACCGAAGGGGACCTGGCGGACGCGGTCGGCGTCTCCCGGACGCCGGTGCGCGAGGCGCTGCTGCGGCTGGAGGTCGAGGGGCTGATCAAGCTCTACCCGAAGAAGGGCGCCCTCGTGCTCGCCGTCTCCGCGCAGGAGATCAAGGACGTGGTGGAGACCCGGCTGCTGGTCGAGGAGTTCGCCGCGCGCAAGGCGGTACCCGCCTCCGCGCGGTTGATCGCCCGGCTGGAACAGCTCCTGAAGGAGCAGCGGCAGTTGGCGGAGGACGGCGATCTGGCGGAGGTGGCGGTGAAGGACCGCTGCTTCCATGCCGAGATCGTGAAGAACGCCGGCAACGAGATCCTCTCGCGCCTCTACGACCAGCTGCGCGACCGTCAGCTGCGGATGGGCGTCGCCGTGATGGAGGCCCACCCGGGAAGGATCGAGGCCAACATCATCGAGCACGGTGAGCTGCTGGAGGCGATCCGGGCCGGGGACGCCGAGGGAGCGGCCCTGGTCGTGCGCCGCCATGTCGGCCGGGTGCGGGTGCTGGTGCGGGGTGAGGACCGGTGAGTTCGGCCGCCGCGCCCACCCTGTCGCTGCCCGGTGACCCGCCCGGCGGCAGGAGTGCCGCCTGGGTCTGGGGCATCGGCGTCGCCGTCTACTTCGTCGCGATCATCTTCCGTACGAGCCTGGGCGTCGCCGGACTCGACGCCGCCGACCGGTTCGACGTCAACGCCTCCGCGCTGTCCACGTTCTCGATCCTCCAACTGCTCGTCTACGCGGGCATGCAGATACCCGTCGGCCTGATGGTCGACCGGCTCGGCACCAAGAAGGTCCTCACCATCGGGGCCGTCCTGTTCACCGTCGGGCAGCTCGGCTTCGCGCTCTCCCCCTCGTACGGCATGGCGCTGGCGGCCCGCGCGCTGCTCGGCTGCGGCGACGCGATGACGTTCATCAGCGTGCTGAGGCTCGGCAGCCGCTGGTTCCCGGCCCGGCGCGGGCCGCTGATCGGCCAGGTCGCGGCGCTGTTCGGGATGGCGGGCAACCTCGTCTCGACGCTGTTCATCGCCCGGGCGCTGCACAGCTACGGCTGGACCGCGACGTTCGTCGGCAGCTCGCTGGCCGGTGTCGTGGTGCTGGTGCCGCTCGTGCTGTTCCTCAAGGACCACCCCGAGGGCCACGAGCCGCCGCCCGCCGAGCACGCCGGAGCCGTGTACGTCCGCCGGCAGATCGCCGCCGCCTGGCGGGAGCCCGGGACCCGGCTCGGGATGTGGGTGCACTTCACCACCCAGTTCCCGGCGATGGTGTTCCTGCTGCTGTGGGGGATGCCGTTCCTGGTCGGGGCGCAGGGGCTGAGCCGGGCGACGGCGGGCACGCTGCTCACCCTGGTGGTGCTGTCCAACATGGTGGTGGGGCTCGTCTACGGGCAGATCATCGCCCGCCACCACGAGGCACGGGTCCCGATCGCGCTGGGCACGGTGGCGACGACGGCCCTGTTCTGGGCCTCCGCGATCCTCTACCCGGCCGACCACACGCCGATGTGGCTGCTGGTCGTCCTGTGCGTGGTACTCGGCGCCTGCGGACCGGCCTCGATGGTCGGCTTCGACTTCGCCCGGCCGGCCAATCCCCCCGAGCGTCAGGGCACCGCCTCGGGAATCGTCAACATGGGCGGTTTCGTCGCCTCGATGACCACCCTGTTCGCCGTCGGGGTTCTGCTGGACGCCACGGGCGACAACTACCGCATCGCGTTCGCCTCGGTCTTCGTCCTGGAGGCGCTCGGTATCACCCAGATCCTGCGGCTGCGCCGCCGGGCGGCGCTCAGGGAACGCGATCACCACGTGGTGAGCCGCGTCGAGGCCGTGCACGTACCGGTCTAGCCGTTCCGTACGCGCTCGGCGGCGCGCCCGTCGCCCATGGTCCGGGACGGGCGCCGCCGGGGTGCGGGGACGGTGCTACGGGGTCACGGCGAAGTTGTCCAGGATCGCGGTGGCCAGCTCCTGGTCGCCCTCGACCTTGACCCGGTCGGCGACGGCCGTGTGGCGGACCCGGCCGCAGGCGAGCCGGACGTACGTCTCCCAGTCCAGCGACAGTGTCACGGCGGGGCCGAGCGAGGGCGCGCCGTCCACCGAACCGCGGCCCTCCGCGTCGACCCGTACCGTCCGCAGGAACTCCACCGGGCCGTGCACGTCGAAGACGACCGCCGAATTCGCGGGCGCGCCCGCACCCTTGGCCACCACCTTCGGCAGCCCGGAGAGCAGCATGTCCCGGGCGATCAGGGCGCCGGGGGAGTCCAGGTTGCCGGGCTGCCCGAGCGTGGCGCGCAGGTCCTGCTCGTGCACCCAGAGGTCGAAGGCCCGCAGGTTCAGCGCTGTTTCGAGGGTCTGCTCGGTGCCCAGCGGCGCGCGGACCCTGGTCTCGGGGCTGCGCGACTCGTTGCGGATCTGGCGGGCCCGGCGGATGAGGACGTACTCCAGCTCGGAGGTGATCTCCGGGGCGGTGTGGTGCCGCCGGACGTCGACCTGCATCTCCATGTAGCGGGCGAAGTCGCTCTGTACGTGGTACAGATCGCGCGGCAGCGTGTGGATCGGCCGGGGGTCGCCGAGCATCTCGCACTCCACGCCGATGACGTGCGACACGACGTCGCGCACCGACCATCCCGGGCAGGGCGTACGGCGGTTCCACTCTCCCTCGGCGAGGGGCTTCACCAGCTCGGCTATCGCCTCGATGGAGTGGGTCGCGGCGTCGGTGTAGGGCTGGAGGCTGGGATGGACGGTCACGGGACCCCTCGTGCGGTTCTGCGGTGCATGGGCAGGAGTGCCGGCGGGAGGGCCGACACCGACGGCGCTGTCGGCGAGCTGCGTGGGAGGTTCGACCGCTAAGTTACGCTGCGAGCAGGCACCCCGGCAGTGCTTTCGTGTGACGATCGTAGGCCCGTGTTGACGGCTCGAATGCCAGGACGGTGGTAGTGTGCGCGCCTCCCTCATCCAGATCGCAGTGGAACCGGACGAATCCATCGATGCCCGCAGGGTGCGAGCTGCCTCGTTGGTGGTCGCCCAGCGGGGCGCTGACCTGGTGGTTCTCCCTGAACTATGGCCGGTCGGGGCATTCGCCTACACCGCCTTCGAGGCGGAGGCGGAGCCGCTGGAGGGCCCCACGCACGAGGTGATGGCGAAGGCCGCCGCCGAGGCCGGGACCTGGCTGCACGCCGGATCCTTCGTCGAACGGGCGGACGACGGCACCCTGTACAACACCAGCCTGGTCTTCTCGCCCCAGGGCGAGCGCACAGCTGTCTACCGCAAGATCCACCGCTTCGGCTTCGACCGGGGCGAGGCGGTGATGATGGGCGCCGGCGAGGAGTTGGTGACCGTCGCGCTGCCGGACACCACCCTGGGCCTCGCCACCTGTTACGACCTGCGCTTCCCCGAGCAGTTCCGGGGGCTCGTCGACGCGGGCGCCGAGACGCTGGTTATCGCGGCGGGCTGGCCCGAGCGCCGCCGCTCCCACTGGACGCTCCTGACGCAGGCCCGTGCCGTGGAGAACCAGGCGTACGTGCTCGCCGTCGGGACGGCGGGCACCCACGGTGACGTCCAGCAGGCCGGGCACAGCATCGTCGTCGACCCGTGGGGTGAGGTGCTGGCCCAGGCGGGCGCGGACGAGGAGGTCCTGACCGTCGAACTGGACCCGGCGAAGGTGCGCGCGACCCGGGAGCAGTTCCCGGCGCTGAAGGACCGCCGGCTGGGGCTCGCGCCGCCGCTCTGAAGGCCCCCCGTGCGGGGTGGGCGCTCAGGCCCTCTGCGCGGGCAGGCGCTCAGCCCCCGTTCTCCTTGTCCGCCAGCACGATCACGCACATGGCCACCGCGATGAGCAGCGCGATGTCGGTGTCGTCCCGGACGACGTCGATGCCGTACGTGTCCCGGATGGTCAGCAGGCGGCGCGAGATCCGGGCCAGCAGCTCGCCGTCGTACTCGATGGCGAACTCGCGGTCCAGGATCCTGCCGCTGACGTCCAGCTCCGTGCCGTCCACCAGCGTCACCCGGTAGTGGTTGCGGAGCAGCGAAAGCCGCTTGCGCTTGACCTTGGCGAGCTCCTCGCCGCCCCGCTCGATGAGCATCGTGTCGCGCAGGCTGATCAGCTTCTGCCGCAGTTCGACCAGGACCCGGCCGTCCGCGTCCTTCAGCTCGAAGGTGTCGCGCAGCCGCATCGCCTTGCCGTCGACCAGGAAGACCTTGCGGCCCCCGTCGTCCTCGATCCAGTAGTCGTCGCCGATGGCGAACAGCCGCTCACGTACGAGAAGTCTCATGGGGCACAGGTTCCCCCGGGGCCCGGCGGAATGCGCGCAGGCGGTCACGGTGTCGACCGGTGCCATGGCTGTGCTGGTCGTGTGCAAGCTCGACCGTGGGTTGGATGCGCAGCCGCTGGGTGTGGTGCATAGGCAGTTCGCTCACCTCGCCCGGTCCACGAATCGGAGCCCCGTGCTCTCGTCCGAGACCGTTTCTGGCCGGTGAGTGGCAGGAACCGACGCGTGACTGGTTCACCGACAGCTATGAGTACGGCGGGCTCGCGGCCTACGGAGCTCGGGGCAAGCAGTCCGTCGTCGCTGCGATGTGTCTGACCGACCGGTGATCTGGATGCCGTGATCGGAACAGGCTTGACCTTGACGCAGGGTCAACCCTCCATTCTTCCGGGAGGAGCTTCCGCGCAATCGCCTGGAACTGCTTCGCGAAGGAGGAAAAGAATGACCATGACAGCCCAACCGATCGCCGGTCCGGCGATTCGCGTGCAAGGTCTCAAGAAGTCGTACGGGAAGCTCGAAGTGCTGCGCGGTGTGGACTTCGACGTGGCGCCGGGCAGTATCTTCGCCCTGCTCGGTTCCAACGGGGCGGGCAAGACCACGACCGTGAGGATTCTCGCCACGCTCCTGAAAGCCGACGCGGGGGTGGCGAGCGTCAAGGGCTTCGAGGTTGCCACGCAACCGGCGAGCGTGCGTGAGTCCATCAGTCTTACCGGACAGTTCGCCGCCGTCGACGAGATCCTCAGCGGTCGGGAGAACCTCCGCCTCGTCGCCAGGCTGCGCCACGCCAAGGACCCCGGCGCCATCGCGGATGACCTGCTCAGGCGTTTTTCGCTGAGCGAGGCGGGCGAGCGGAGAGTGTCCACGTATTCGGGTGGGATGCGCCGCCGACTGGACATCGCGATGAGCCTCGTCGGTAATTCGCCGGTGATCTTCCTGGACGAGCCGACGGCCGGTCTCGACCCCGAGGCGCGCATCGAGGTGTGGGACGCGGTGAAGGAGCTGGCCGGCCACGGAACGACGGTGCTGCTCACCACGCAGTATCTGGACGAGGCCGAGCAACTGGCGGACCGGATCGCGATCCTTCACCAGGGGCGGATCATCGTGAACGGCACCCTCGCCGAGCTCAAACAGCTCTTCCCGCCCGCCAAAGTCGAATACGTCGAGAAGCAGCCGACTCTCGAGGAGATCTTCCTCGCAGTCATCGGCGGCGGCGACAAGAGCGACGCCACTGGCACGACAACCGGGGGACGAGGATGACCGGGTACTTCCTTAACGACACTGCCGCGCTGACAGGGCGGACTCTGCGCCATGTCACCCGCAGCATGGACACCATCATCACGACCGCCATCACGCCGGTCGCCATGATGCTGATGTTCGTCTACGTGTTCGGCGGCGCCATAGATACCGGGTCGGTCTCGTATGTGAACTACATGCTGCCCGGCATCCTGCTCATGACCATCGCGTCGGGCATCTCCTACACCGCGTACCGGCTGTTCACCGATGTGAAGAGCGGGATCTTCGAACGATTCCAGTCCATGCCGATCGCTCGGTCGGGTGTGCTGTGGGCCCACGTCGTCACCTCTCTGGTCGCCAACCTGATCGCGCTCGTGCTCGTGATGGGCGTCGCTGTGCTCATGGGCTTCCGCTCAGGGGCAGGAGTGTCGGCATGGCTCGCGGTCACCGGCATCCTGTTCCTGTTCACCCTGGCGCTGACCTGGCTCGCCGTGATCCCCGGGCTCTCCGCGTCGTCGGTCGAGGGAGCGGGCGCGTTCGCCTACCCGCTCATCTTCCTGCCGTTTGTCAGTTCGGCGTTCGTGCCCACGAAGACGATGCCCGGCCCGGTGCGCTGGTTCGCCGAACATCAGCCGGTGACGTCGATCGTCAACACGATCCGCGACCTGTTCGCCCAGCAGCCGGTCGGCGACGACATCTGGACCGCCCTCGCGTGGTGCGTCGGCATCCTCGTCGTGGCGTACGTCTTCGCGATGGCCGCCTACCGCCGGAAGATCGCCTGAGGCAGGCTGAGACCCATGCTCACCATCAGCCAGCTCGCGGCGTACGCCGGGGTGACAGTGCGGGCGGTGCGTCACTACCACCGGATCGGGTTGCTGCCGGAGCCCGAGCGCGACCGGTCCGGATACCGGACCTACGACGCCGCCGCGGTCGTGCGACTGATCCGGATCCGCACCCTCGCTGACGCCGGCGTGCCGCTGGCCCGGGTGCAGGAACTCCTCACCGCCGGCCCGGAGGAGTTCGTCGGCGGCGCCCAGGAGATCGACAAGGCCCTGCGCGCCGAGATCCGGCGGCTGCAGGACACTCGCAGCCGGCTCGCCAGGCTCGCCGCAGGAGAGCACCTGGCGCTTCCGCAGAGCGTTGTGGACTACCTCGACCGGCTGCGTGGTCTCGGCGTCGAGGAGCGGTACATCGAGATGGAGCGGGACGCCTGGATCATGATCGCCGCCCAGGTGCCGCACTCGATCGACTCCGTGATCGCCAAGAAGCACGAGGAGCTGGACGACCCCGACATGGTGAAGCTCTACAGCCTTCTCGGCGGGGCACTCGACTGGACGGCCGGCGATCCGCGGATCGCCGAGGTCGCCGACATCATGGAGCGCTTGATGGTTCGCGCTGTGGAGGCCGGCGACGTGGGTGCCGACGACGGCATCGACGATCAGTTCGTCGACCTGCTGGACTCGACCATGGCCGAGTCCTCACCGCACGCCGCGCGGCTGTTGGCGATCCTGGAGGAGCGGGGCTGGAGGGGTTGGACCCGCATCGAGCGAGTGCCTGCCCAGGGACTCAACACCGAGCTGCCGCCATCGTGAAGGCAGGTCAGGGTCCTGGAGCGAAGCTATTCGGGGGTGCACATGCCGGCCGGGGCAGGCCGGCTGCCTCCGCCTCGGCGAGGAACAGGGCCGGCGCGGTGGGGGTGGGCAGCGTGGATGTGCTTCATGGCAGTGGTGATCGAGATTCCGAAGACACGGACGAGGTGGACGGGATCTTCGGTCTCACCTGCTGCGGGACGTCCCGAAGTGGGAAACGTACGAGATCCCCCCGCGTCTCGGCGACGGCTGGAGGATCGCCTCATGAGCGAGCCCAGGACGTATCCCAGCGCGCCGGTGGAACGGCGGCCGAAGCCCGAGGGGACGGCTCTGCTCACAGGACTCGTCTACTGCGCGGTACCCGGCTGTGGTCGCCGGATGCACCGGGTGGGAGGCAGCTACCAGTGCATGGCTCGCCGCGCGGGCAACCAGTGCATCGGAGCGTCAGCGCTGGCTGATGCGGTTGACCAGTACGTGACGGAACAGTTCCTCACGAAGCTCCCAGCGCTCGAACCGGACGACCCGTTGCTTGTCGCGATCGCAGACCGCTGGGTCCACCGCGTGGACCCGGAGACCTTCGCGAAACGTGATGCGCTTACTGCTGAGATCCAGGATGAGGAAGCCCGCCTCGCCGATCTGGAGGACGCGCGATACGTGCGCGGTGAGTTCAGTGGCCCCGCAGCTGTGGAGCGCTACAACCGGCTTGCAGAGCGTCTGAGGGGGCGCATCGAAGGGCTTGGCGCCGATCTTCGCAAGCTCCCCATGCCGTTTGTGGACGTGTCGCCGATGCTTGACGGCCTCATCCTGCGTGAGGCGTGGGCTGAGGCCACGAACGAAGACCGGCGCGGCCGGTTGTCACTCGCGATAGACCGGGTCGAAGTGACGAAGGGAGTGCGCGGACAGCGGATCATCCCTGAGCAACGCATCCAGATCCATTGGGCGAAGCTGGGTACCGACAGCGTCATCTGAGCGCCGGCGTAACCCCTCCAGCTGTCGGCAGCGGGCACGCGTGACGAAGTGACGAAGTGACGCTCTCTCTCCGTTACCTCTTATAGAAGTGTTGTTGTTTCTATGAGTGGATCAGAACTAATCGTCATTCCGTCACTTCGTCACCGGGATGTCCAAAGTTCAGGCGCGGCCCTCACTGCGCCCCCGGCCCCAGCTCGGAAAATGCGCCCTGGTTGCGGCTCCGTTTTTGGACTGCCGACGCTTGCGGCCACGGGGAAACGGCCTCTTTGAGACCCTGGGAACGCCCCCGTTAAAGGGGGCATAGGTTGTGCGAAGGGTTGCTGGAGCCTCCGGTGGCTGCCCGTGCTGGGTGGCTTTCGGGGGCTTCGTCGTACCCGCGCCGTGAACCAACAAGCTTGTCCTGACGCCCTCTTGCGCTGGTCAGCCACAGGGGTGAGGCTCGTGCACGTTGGTGCAACCGACTCGACACCTGGAGTGATCGTGAACCTAAGGTTCCTCGGCATCATCCCGAACACGCCGACCGACGAGTCCCCGACCATCTGGCTCGATGAAGAGACCGGTGACCTGCTGATCCAGTCGTACAAGGCGACGGTGGAAGAGGTGAAGGCTTGCCAGGAGATCGGCTCGGTCCCCGGGCATTCCACGGACGTGCCGGACCACGAAACGATCATCAGGCTTCCCGCGGTGATGCTGAAGTACATCCCACGCCCAGACGAGAATGGAGAAGCCGGAAGTGCAGCCACCCGCGCGTAACGCACTGTCCCGCGCACAGCAGTCGGCCGTGCATCTTGAGTTGCGTGACAGCTACATGCTCGATGACCCGGAGTTCCTTGCCTGGCAGCAGGGCGAACGGCTGGACCCGGCTGATCGGTCGTCGTGGTGGGGCGGCTGGCACGACGCGGTGAGTGCTGCCACGGCGCGCGGAGTGGTGGTTCGCCGGGTCCGCATCGTGTCCGAGCCGATCAGTGACTACGTGCGCTATGAGTACGACTGCACCTTCACCAATCTCGCTGCGGGTGAGATGGTCCGGTGGCTGCCCCGCCGGCAGACGACGGACTTGGCGTTGCCAGGTACGGACTTCTGGGTCTTCGACGGCAGCCAATCCCTCTTCCACCACTTCACCGGAGAGGGCCAGTTGGACGAGGACGGGCGGGAGTACACCGACGATCCTGCGCGGGTCCAGCTGTGCACCACGGCGTTCGAGGCCGTCTGGCAACGAGCCATCCCGCACGAGGAGTACAAGCCGCGCTGACCGATCACCACCATGGCTGTCTCTCCCTCTTCGAGTGCCCAGCAGGCCCGGCAGGCGCTGGCGAACCGACTCGCTGAGCTCTGCCGGGACTCCGGCCTGAACGGGCGCGATCTCGCCCGGCTCTGCGGATGGCACCCGTCCAAGTCATCCCGGATCATGAACGCCCGTACGCCTCCGTCCGCCGACGACATCCGGGCTTGGTGCCACGCGTGCGGGGCCGAAGGGCAGACGGACGACCTGATCGCCTCGCTGCGGACCGTCGAAGACATGTGGATCGGCTGGCGACGCATGGAGCGCGCTGGGCTCAGGCACGCCCAGGAAGCCCGTCTGCCGCTCTTCGAACGAACCCGCCGGTTCCGCTCCTACTCCTCGTGGTTCGTTCCGGGCCTGATCCAGACCTACGGCTACACGGAAGCCGTCTTGCGTGCCGTGCAGCGGAGACGGGTCGAGGTCGATGACGTGGCCGATGCCGTCGCCGTGCGCATGGAGCGTCAGCGCGTCCTCTACGAGGGTGACCGCCGGTTCGCGTTCCTGGTTGAGGAGTCGGTCTTGCGTAACGGTCTCGGCGGGCCGGACGTGCAGGAGGAGCAGCTCAGCCACCTGCTTACGGTCGGCTCCCTGCCCAGCGTCAGCCTGGGCGTGGTGCCCACGCGGACCGATCGGTCCCGGATGCCGGTGGAAGGCTTCTGGATCTTCGACACGGCACAGGTCAACGTCGAGCTGGTCTCCGGCTACCTCACGCTGACCCAGCCGAGCGAGGTTGCCGCGTACGCGGACACATTCACGGAACTGGCCGAGATGGCGGTCTATGGGGCGAAGGCCCGCGCGCTGATCACCAGCGCCATTCAGGCCCTCAGGTGACAACCGTGCAACCTCATGCAATCTTCTGGGAGTTGCGGCTTCACTGTTCCTAGCGTGGTCGCTACACGGACGACAAGAGGAGCGGGGCCGTGAAGACGATCACGTATGCGCAACCCCCGGTAGAGCTGCCGTTGCGAACAGCCCCGTACCCCGTACCGGCGGCCGACTGCGGCGTATGCGCTGCCCTGGCCGTACAGCGCCGGGAAGCCCGTCACCGGGGCGACCACTCCACGGTCAGCGATCGCAACGTGGAGCTTCGGAACCACCCGCACCCTGGGGAATCGGCATGACCGTGAGGGCCGTGCTCCGGTACGTCAGCTACGTCATGCACCGCCACCCCTCGGCGGAGACGACGGCCACGGCGCGGTGCCTGAACCCGGACTGCCAGTGGACTGCCGCGCCGACCGGGATCGCGGACGTGTGTACCGACATGTGCATCGAGCACACGGGCCGGACCGGTCACATGACCTTTCTGCGGGAGTTCTCGGAAGTCGCTGTGGTGGAGCGCATGCCCTGAGCAGGCGGTTCGCACCGGCGTGATCCTGCGTTCACGGGCGGATGGCAAGCTTGAAGGATGAACGATGCTGCTCCGGCGCCCACTCCCGCGCCCGCACCCCGCAAGCGTGCCCGTGTCCGTGCCCCCGAGCTGATCGGCAAGGGCGGCTGGCTGAACACCGGCGGCAATGAGCTCACCCTCGCCGACCTGCGAGGTAAGTGCGTTGTTGTGGATTTCTGGACGTTCTGCTGTGTGAACTGTCTGCATGTCCTGGACGAGCTGCGCGAGCTGGAGGAGAAGCACCGCGACACCGTGGTGATCATCGGTGTCCACTCGCCGAAGTTCGTCCACGAGGCCGAGCACCGGGCCGTCGTCGACGCCGTCGAGCGCTACGGGGTCCACCACCCCGTCCTCGACGACCCCGAGCTGGCCACCTGGAAGCAGTACGCCGTACGCGCCTGGCCGACGCTCGTCGTGATCGACCCCGAGGGATACGTCGTCGCCCAGCACGCGGGCGAGGGCCATGCGCACGCCATCGAGAAGCTCGTCGAGGAGCTGGAGGACGAGCACGGGGCGAAGGGCACGCTCCGCCGCGGCGACGGCCCCTACGTGGCGCCCGAGCCCGTCGCCACACATCTGCGCTTCCCCGGCAAGGCACTGCTCCTGCCGGACGGGGGCCTCCTGGTCTCCGACACCACCCGGCACCGTCTGGTCGAGCTGGACGCCGACGGCGAGACCGTACGCCGTCACTTCGGCACGGGCGAGCGCGGCCTGAACGACGGCGGCCCGGATGAGGCCCGGTTCAGCGAACCGCAGGGGCTCGCCGTGCTCCCGGACGGCCGGATCGCCGTCGCGGACACCGTCAACCACGCCATCCGTGCCCTGGACCTCACGACCGGCGTGACCAGCACCCTCGCCGGGACCGGCCGCCAGTGGTGGCAGGGGACCCCGACCAGCGGTCCGGCGCGCGAGGTGGACCTCTCCTCGCCGTGGGACGTCGCCTGGTTCGGCGACCGGTTGTGGATCGCCATGGCGGGCGTGCACCAGCTGTGGACGTACGACCCGCAGGGCGCGACCGTACGCGTCGCCGCCGGGACCACCAACGAGGGCCGCCTCGACGGGCCGGCCGCCGAGGCCTGGTTCGCCCAGCCGTCCGGGCTCGCCGTCTCCGCCGACGGGGAGCGGCTCTGGGTCGCCGACTCGGAGACCTCCTCGCTGCGCTGGGTCGACCGCGCCGAGCACGTCCGCACCGCCGTCGGCACCGGTCTCTTCGACTTCGGCCACCGCGACGGGGCAGCCTCCCAGGCGCTCCTCCAGCACCCGCTCGGCGTGACCGCGCTGCCCGACGGGTCGGTCGCGATCAGCGACACGTACAACCACGCCCTGCGCCGGTACGATCCGGTCTCCGGCGAGGTCACCACGCTGGTCACCGATGTCCGCGAGCCCAGCGACGCGGTGCTGGTCGACGGCGATCTGATCGTCGTCGAGTCGGCCCGCCACCGGCTGACCCGGCTCCGGCTGCCGGAGGAGGCGGTCCGGGTCGCCGACCAGGCGCACCGCACCCGGCGGGCCGCCACCGAGATCGCCCCGGGCGCCCTCCGCCTCGACGTCGTCTTCCAGGCGCCGGCGGGCCAGAAGCTGGACACGCGCTACGGCCCCTCGACCCGGCTGCTGGTCTCCGCGACCCCTCCGGAGCTGCTGGCGGAGGGCTCCGGCGCGGGCACGGACCTCGGGCGCGACCTGGTCCTCGCGGACGGGGTCACCGAGGGTGTGCTGCACGTCTCCGCGATGGCGGCGTCCTGCGACGACGACCCGGCCAATGAGTACCCGGCCTGCCATGTGCACCAACAGGACTGGGGCGTCCCCGTCCGCGTGACCGCGCAGGGAACGCCCCGGCTGCCGCTGGTGCTGGCGGGCATGGACGAGCAGAGCTGAGAGGGCGGAGGAGGTCCGACAGCCGGACCGCTCGGCCACGCGGACCCCTCGTCGCGCGCACTGTCAGCGGTAGCGCGGACCGGCCGTCGCGCGGTCCGTCAGCGGTAGCGGTGCTCGTCGTCCGCGACGACGGTGGTGGTGGGCGGCACGATCATACGGCGACGCCGCGCGATGCTCATGTAGACGAAGACCCCCACCAGGCCGACGAGCATCATGATCCAGCCGACCAGGTCGACGTTGACGGTGTCCATCTGCCAGTCCGTGGCGAACGCCAGGATCGCGCCCCCACCGATCAGGAGAATGCATCCTCCGAGTCCCATGAATCCCGCCTCCTCGACCGCCCGGTGAGTCCGGGCCGGTGTACGTGTCGCGTACCCGGCCCGGCAACAACCATGTGTGAGGAGGCGGTTGCGCGGGCGGTTCAGCCCGCGAGGAACGAGGCGAGCGCGTTCGCCAGCAGATACGGGTCGTCGGCGCCGCACAGCTCACGCGCGCTGTGCATCGAGAGGATCGCCACACCGATGTCCACGGTCTGGATGCCGTGCCGGGCCGCGGTGATCGGTCCGATCGTGGTGCCGCAGGGCATCGCGTTGTTGGACACGAAGCTCTGCCACGGCACGCCCGCCTTCTCGCAGGCCGCGGCGAACACCGCACGGCCGCTGCCGTCGGTGGCGTACCGCATGTTGACGTTGACCTTGAGGATCGGCCCGCCGTTGGGGACCGGGTGGTGCGTCGGGTCGTGCCGCTCCGCGTAGTTGGGGTGCACGGCGTGGCCGGTGTCGGAGGAGAGGCAGACCGTCCCGGCGAAGGCGCGGGCGCGGTCCTCGTACGTGCCGCCGCGCGCGAACACCGAGCGCTCCAGCACCGAGCCCAGCAGCGGACCGTCGGCCCCGGTGTCGGACTGGGAGCCGTTCTCCTCGTGGTCGAAGGCGGCGAGCACCGGGATGTACGGGATGTCGGCGTCGCTCTGCCCGGCGACGGCGGCCAGGGCGGCGGTCGCGGCGTGCACCGAGAGGAGGTTGTCCATCCGGGGCCCGGCCACCAGCTCCCGGTCCCGGCCCAGGTAGGAGGGCGGCTCGATGGCGTGCGGCATCAGGTCCCAGCCGGTGACGTTCTCCGCGTCGACGCCCGCCTCCTCGGCGACGAAACGGATCAGGTCGCCCTCCTCGACGGCGCCGAGCCCCCAGATCGGCTGCATGTGCTTCTGCCGGTCGAGCTTGAGCCCCTCGGTGTTGGCCGAACGGTCCAGGTGCACGGCCAGCTGCGGCACGCGCAGCAGCGCCCGGTCGATGTTGACCAGCCGGTGGGTGCCGTCCCGCAGGGAGATCCGTCCGGCCAGGCCGAGGTCCCGGTCGAGCCAGGTGTTCAGCAGGGTGCCGCCGTAGACCTCGACGGCGATCTGGCGCCAGCCGTGCGCCCCGGTGTCGGGCAGCGGCTTCACCCGCAGGTTCGGGGAGTCGGTGTGCGCCCCGGCGATCCGGAACGGGGTGTGCGGCCCGGCGCCCTCCGGCACGTACCAGGCGACGATCGCCCCGCCGCGCAGCACGTACTTCCCGCCGGCCGACGCGTCCCAGGCGGCGGTCTCCTCGACCTGCCGGAAGCCGGCCTGCTCCAGGCGCCCGGCGGCGTTCGCCACCGCGTGGTACGGGGACGGGCTGGCCGCCAGGAAGGACATCAGGTCATCGGTGTGCGCGCGGTCGAACCGGAGAGGGGAACTCATGTTCTTCACTGTAACGAGGACTCGGGGTCCGGTATCCGGTGACCGGGGAGTTCGGCCGCCCTACAGCTCGTCGATCGCGGTCAGGTCGATGTCGATGTCGTAGGGGGCGGAGAGCTTGAGCCGGTCGTGGTGGACGCCGGTGGAGACGTACGTCCTGTTGACCGGGTCGAGCTCATAGGTGATGACCATGGGGCGGTCCATCTCGCCGGTCATCTCGACGAGCCAGAAGTGCTGGATGCCCGCCGCCGCGTACGTGTGCGGCTTGGTGTCCCGGTCGCGGTCCTCGGAGTCGGGCGGGACGACCTCGACGGCGAGGAGGACGTCCGCGGCCCGGTAGCGGGTCTGCAGCTGGTTGCCGTCCGCCTCCGCCGACACCACCACCAGATCCGGCTCCGGCACACTCCTCTTGCCCAGGACGACCGCCATCTCCCGGCGTACTCGCAGGTGGCCGGGGACATGGACGCGCAGCCCCTGTTCCAGCAGATACATCGCCAGCGTGTGGAACTTCCGCTGCGGACTCACGAGAACCAGGCTCCCGTCGATCAGCTCGGTGTGCGGCGGGAGGTCAAGCGTGAAGAATTCGTCCACGGTGTAGCCGTCCGCGGGCGGGACCGGCCACTGGGAGCCGTCCGACTGACGGTGCAGCGATTCGGGCAGTGCCTCGGCGGTCATGGTTCCTCCCATGGACGGGATTCCGGGCCGTGTACTCAGCGTACCCAGCTGATACGACAGCGCCGCCACCCGAACGAAGTCCGGATGGCGGCACGCGTTGACGAAACGGGCGAGCGATTCCTTAGAACGCGGCCTCGTCCAGCTCCATCAGGGAGTTGTCGACGGACTCGGCGAGCGCGCGCTCGGTCGAGACGCCCGGCAGGACGTTCGCGGCGAAGAACTTCGCGGCGGCGATCTTGCCCTGGTAGAAGGGGACGTCCCTGGCGGAGGCGGTCGGCAGCTTCTCGGCCGCCACGGCCGCGCCCTTGAGCAGCAGGTAGCCGACGACGACGTCGCCGGAGGCCATCAGCAGGCGGGTCGTGTTGAGGCCCACCTTGTAGATGTTCTTGACGTCCTCGCCGGTCGCGGTGAGGTCGGTGATCATCGTGCCGACGATCGCCTCCAGGTCCACGGCGGCCTTGGCGAGCGAGTCCAGCGCCGGGACCAGCTCCTCGTTGCCGTGGGCGCCCGCGAGGAACTTCTTGATCTCCTCGGAGAGCGTGTTGAGCGAGGCGCCCTGGTCGCGGACGATCTTCCGGAAGAAGAAGTCCTGACCCTGGATCGCCGTGGTGCCCTCGTAGAGGGTGTCGATCTTGGCGTCCCGGATGTACTGCTCGACCGGGTACTCCTGGAGGTAGCCGGAGCCGCCGAACGTCTGGAGCGACTGCGCGAGCTGCTCGTAGGACTTCTCGGAGCCGTAGCCCTTCACGATCGGCAGCAGCAGGTCGTTGAGGCCGTTGAGTGCCTTGGCGTCCTCGCCCGCGGCCTCCTGCTCCTGGATCGCGTCCTGGACGGAGGCGGTGTACAGGACGAGGGAGCGCATGCCCTCGGCGTACGCCTTCTGCGTCATGAGCGAGCGGCGTACGTCGGGGTGGTGCGTGATGGTGACCTTGGGGGCCGACTTGTCCATGAAGTTCGCCAGGTCCGGACCCTGGACGCGCTCCTTGGCGTACTCCAGCGCGTTCAGATAGCCCGCGGAGAGGGCGGCGATCGCCTTCGTGCCGACCATCATGCGGGCGAACTCGATGATGCGGAACATCTGGCGGATACCGTCGTGCTTGTCGCCGATCAGCCAGCCCTTGGCGGGGTGCCGGTCGCCGAAGGTCATCTCGCAGGTGTTGGAGGCCTTGAGGCCCATCTTGTGCTCGACGTTCGTCGCGTACACGCCGTTGCGCTCGCCCAGCTCGCCGGTGGTCCGGTCGAAGTGGAACTTCGGGACCATGAAGAGCGAGAGGCCCTTGGTGCCGGGGCCGGCGCCCTCGGGGCGGGCCAGCACGTAGTGGATGATGTTCTCGGACATGTCGTGCTCGCCCGAGGTGATGAAGCGCTTCACACCCTCGATGTGCCAGGAGCCGTCCTCCTGCCGCACGGCCTTCGTCCGGCCGGCGCCGACATCGGAGCCGGCGTCCGGCTCGGTCAGCACCATCGTCGAGCCCCACTGCTTCTCGACGGCGATCTCCGCGATCTTCTTCTGCTCCTCGTTGCCCTCGTCGAAGAGGATGCCGGCGAACGCCGGGCCGGAGGAGTACATCCACACGGCCGGGTTCGCGCCGAGCAGCAGCTCCGCGTAGCCCCAGATCAGGGAGCGGGGCGATGTGGTGCCGCCGATCTCCTCGGGGAGACCCAGGCGCCAGTACTCGGAGTCCATGAAGGCCTGGTACGACTTCTTGAAGCTCGCCGGGACCGGGGCGGTCCTGGTCTCCGGGTCGAAGACCGGCGGGTTGCGGTCGGCGTCGGCGTAGGAGTCGGCGAGCTCGTTCTCCGCGAGGCGCGCGATCTCGTCCAGGATGCTCTTCGCGGTGTCGACGTCCATCTCACCGAACGGACCGGTGCCGTACACCTTGTCGCGCCCGAGGACCTCGAAGAGGTTGAACTCGATGTCGCGGAGATTCGACTTGTAGTGCCCCATGGGAAGGCTCCGTAATCCATAGCAGTGGCGCACAGCGCCCCGGGGAGTGATGCGGGTCGGGCGACAGGCAGGCGTAGGTCTATCAGCTGACCTCTACGATGATGCTACCCGTCAGTAATAAGGCGCAACCCCTCAAGCCGTAGATGTGTCCGATTACTCTTTGCAGCATGTACGGCTACGACCAGAACCCTGGTGCTCAGCAGCAGATGGGCCAGATGGGTCAGATGGGCCAGATGGGTCAGATGGGCGGCGGCTACGGCGAGCAGCCGCTGTATCCCGAACCGTCGCCGCCCTCCCTGGCCGACGCGGTACGGGCCTTCACCACCGGCTCCCTCTCCGCCGAGGACTTCCAGCAGATCTTCGCCACGTCGAAGGTCTACTGCCCGCGCGGCGACAACCCGGGCTTCCTGGCGCTGCACAACACGCAGCAGCCGGTGATCCCGATGTTCACCACGCTGAAGGAGCTGCGGCTCTACGCGGGCAAGGAGTCCAAGTACTTCGTGATCACGGGGGCCGAGGTGATCGACCTGCTGCCGACGGGCTATGGCTTCGTCCTGGACATGGAGGGTGATCACCGGATGGTCTTCGACGCCAAGGCCGTCGAGCAGATGGTCGACTTCGCGATGCGCCGTATGTACGGGTAGGCGTGCTCTCTCGGTGGGTCGCTGACCTGCTGTCTCGTTCTTCGGACACGGGTCCGTGCCAGGAGTGGCGCGGGCCCTTTTCGCTGTCGGGTCACGGGTGGGCCCATCGGTGTGGCCGCCCGGGAATACGCGACGCCTTGCGGGATGTTCACCATTCAACTAAATTGATGGCAGAACACTCGCCCGGAGGTGGCTCCCATGCCCGCAGTGACCGTCGACAACCTGCTGACCCTGCCCAAGGTGGCCGCCTCGGGTGACGCCGCATCCCGACCCGTCCTCGCCGTCACGACCGCGCCGAGCGGATTCGAGGGCGAGGGTTTCCCCGTCCGCCGCGCGTTCGCGGGGATCAACTACCGGCACCTCGACCCGTTCATCATGATGGACCAGATGGGTGAGGTGGAGTACGCGGCCGGCGAGCCGAAGGGCACCCCCTGGCACCCGCACCGCGGCTTCGAGACGGTCACGTACCTGATCGACGGGACCTTCATCCACCAGGACTCCAACGGGGGCGGCGGCACCATCGAGAACGGCGACACCCAGTGGATGACCGCCGGATCCGGACTGCTGCACATCGAGGCCCCGCCGGAGTCGCTCGTCATGTCCGGCGGGCTCTTCCACGGCCTCCAGCTCTGGGTGAACCTGCCCAAGGCCGACAAGATGATGGCCCCGCGCTACCAGGACATCCGCGGCGGCGAGGTCCAGCTGCTCGCCTCCCCCGACGGCGGCGCGCTGCTCCGGGTCATCGCCGGTGAACTCGACGGACACGAGGGGCCCGGGATAACCCACACCCCGATCACGATGATCCACGCCACCGTCCGGCCCGGCGCCGAGGTGAACCTGCCGTGGCGCGAGGACTTCAACGGCCTCGCCTACGTCCTGGCCGGGCGCGGCACGGTCGGCGCGGAGCGCCGCCCCGTGGCGATGGGGCAGACCGCGGTGTTCGGAACCGGCGGTTCACTGACCGTCCGCGCGGACGAGCGACAGGACGGCAACACCCCGGACCTGGAGGTCGTCCTCCTCGGAGGCCGCCCGATCCGGGAGCCGATGGCGCACTACGGACCGTTCGTGATGAACAGTCAGGCCGAGCTGAAGCAGGCCTTCGAGGACTTCCAGGCCGGCCGTCTGGGCACGGTCCCCGCGGTCCACGGCATGGCCGAGGGCGGACGGTAGGAGTTGGCGGCGGTGCTGGCGCAGGCACGCAACGCCTCTGCCGGCACCGCAGCTTGCACCCGGTTGCGTGACTTCAGCTCGCCCAGCACTCGGCTGACGTGGGCCTTCACCGTCGACTCCGCCGTGTCGGGACGAGCGGCGGTGTCGGCATGGGACAGGCCTTCCCCGAGGCAGGCCGGTGTCGGCATGGGTCGGGCCTTCCCGAGGCAGGACAGGACCTCGCGCTCGCGCGGGGTCAAGCGATGGGAGGACCGCGCGGTCCAGGCTCACCTCGCTCCGCGGCCGGGCGGTCCGGGCCCGACCTCCGCGCGCTCCGGCTGCGGACCGCGCGCGGCGAACTCGGCGATCAACCGGCGTGTCACGTCGGGCATCACGGGGCCCACCAGTGGGTCCGGCCGTGTTCGGCAGGACGCCGTAGGGCGCCGTCAGTCGCGCTTGACGGGGTTCGAGCCGCGCGTCGACTGGAACAAGCCCATCACGATGAGCACTCCGCCGATGGCCATCAGAACGACGCCGACCTTCGTCAGTGTGATGACGGGGGTCTCCACGCCGTCCGTGAACAGCCGTAGGGCCAAGCCCACGGCGAAAGTGATGACACCTTCCAGCAGATTCTTCGACGCCTGCTTCATGAGCGGCCACTCTCCTTCGAGAACGTGCGCCGGCGCGCCGCGCACCGTTGACGGGTCCTGATCAGCATAGAAACGGAGCGTGACCCCGTCCTCACCCCGCAGAACGAACGGGGATACACCGTTCGACGGACCGGAATCCGGTCGGTCCGTGGCGCGTATCCATCGAACGTCGCAGTGCGCTGTGTGAACCCGCGGTCCTCCGCCGGAGCGCGTCGAGGCCGCCCCGGCGCCCCGCTCTCCGGCCCGGTTTCCTGGCAGGTCCTCCACGCCGCCTCGTGTCCGTAAGCCCTCTGACGTCCCGTCACTCGTACGGGGGCGGTGGGCGGGACAGCCGCCGCGCCCCGTGATCGGGTGGGAGGGTGCCCGCACCCAAGCCCCTCCTTCCCGAGAGCGCCCGCCGCGCGGCCGCCTGGTGCGGTGTCGTCCTGCTCGTCGTGGGCGTCGCCGCTGTCGCGATCTGGCTGGTCGTCGTCCTCAAGACCGCGGTCACCCCGGTGCTGCTCGCCCTGCTCGGTACCGCCCTGCTCGGCCCCGTCCACCGGTGGCTCATCGACCGCAGGCTCAACCGGTCGCTGGCCGCGGGGCTGACCTGTGCGGCTCTCGTCGCGGTGGTCGGGGGCGCCGGGTACATCGTCGTCACCGCCCTCGTCGACTCCGGCTCCCAGATCGTCGACTCGCTGAAGGCCGCCGGCCAGTGGGTCGTGGACCATCTGGACATCGCGGGGGCCACGAACGTCGACAATCTGGCCGACAACGCGAAGAACCTGGTCGAGAAGTTCGGGGCGAGCGCGGCGGGCGGTCTGCTCAGCGGCATCAGCCTGGTCGGTTCGCTGGTGGCGACCAGTGTGCTGGCCCTGCTGCTGACCTTCTTCTTCCTGCGCGACTCGGACCGGGCGGTGAACCTGGCCCACTCGGTGGCCCCGCGCGGCACCGGGGACCTGGTCGAGGCCATGGGGCGCCGGGCGTTCGAGGCCGTCGAGGGCTTCATGCGCGGCACCACGTTCATCGCCCTGATCGACGCCGTGTGCATCACGGTGGGCCTGCTGATCCTGGACGTTCCCGGGGCGGTGGGGCTCGGCGCACTGGTGTTCGTCGGCGCGTACATCCCCTACCTCGGGGCGTTCCTCTCCGGCGCGGTGGCGGTGCTGGTCGCCCTGGCCGACCGGGGGTTCGTGATCGCTCTGTGGGTCCTGGGGGTGGTCCTCGCCGTCCAGGTGCTGGAGGGCCATGTGCTCCAGCCGATGATCCAGAGCCGCACGGTCCAGATGCACCCCGCCATGATCATGGTCGCGCTGACGGCGGGGGCGAGCGTGGCGGGCCTGCTCGGCATGCTGCTGGCCGTGCCCCTGTGCGCGGCGGCCTTCGGTGTCCTGGGTGAGCTGCGGAGGGGGTACGCGGCACGTCCTGGTCCGGCCTCGGGCGGTTCCAGCCGGGTCGACGGCGATCCCGGCCCTTCCGGTGCCTGAGGGCGGAACCGTTACGCGGGTGGGGCCGGGCACACCGGAGGGTGGGGCCGCGGAAGGGCCCGGGGGCCCGGCACTCAGGACGTGAGCCCCTGGGCCCCCTCAGGACTTGGCGGCCTTCCCCGACTCCACCGACTCGTCCGGCTCCACCGAATCGTCCGGCTCGTCCGGCTCGTGCAGCTCGAACCAGATCGACTTCCCCTCCCCGCGCGGATCCACCCCCCACGCGTCCGCCAGCATCTCCATCAGCACCAGCCCCCGCCCGCTGGACGCCATCTCGCCCGGCCGCCTTCGGTGCGGCAGTTCGTCACTGGCGTCGGCGACCTCGACGCGCAGACGCCGCTCCCCCTGTTCGCCGGAGACCTGCGCCACCATCAGAGCGTCCCCGTCCGTGTGGACAAGCACGTTGGTGGCCATCTCGGAGACCATCAGGACCGCCGAGTCGACCTGCTCGGGATCGCTCCAGTCGTGCAGCAGCTCGCGCACGAGCTGCCGGCCGACCGAGACCCGCTCGGGCTCGGCCTGCGCGATGGTCATGACGCTGCGGCGCGGCGGTGTCTCCCGGGCGTGGACGCTCTCGCGCCGCAGCACCAGAACCGCGATGTCGTCCTCCCGCCGGTCCGCGAGCGGCCCCGTCGTGTAGTGCGAGGCCGGCCCGTGCACGGCCTGGACCAGGGCGTCGGCCAGCTGTTCCAGGTCCTCGGCCGGCTCCTCCAGGACCGGGCGCAGCCGGGCCCAGCCGGTGGCCATGTCGTGCCCGCCGGTCTCGATGAGGCCGTCCGTACACAACATGATCGTCTCGCTGGGTTCCAGGACCACCCGGGTGGTGGGGTAGTCGGAGTCCGTCTCGATCCCGAGCGGCAGCCCGCCGGCCGTCTGCCGGATCACCGCGGTCCCGTCGGCGCTGACCACCACCGGGTCGGGGTGGCCCGCGCGGGCGATGTCCAGGGTCCCGGCCTCCGGGTCGACCTCCGCGTACAGGCAGGTCGCGAAGCGCGGCGCCGCGGGCTCCACGTCGCCCTCGACGCTCTCGTACGCGTCGGTGAGCCCGGCCAGGAAGCGCGAGGCCCGGGAGAGCACGGCGTCCGGGCGGTGCCCCTCGGAGGCGTAGGCGCGCAGGGCGATGCGGAGCTGGCCCATCAGCCCGGCGGCCCGCACGTCATGGCCCTGGACGTCGCCGATGACCAGGGCGATGCGGCCGTTGGGCAGCGGGATCATGTCGTACCAGTCGCCGCCCACCTGGAGCCCGCCGCCGGTCGGCACGTACCGCGCGGCCACCGTCATGCCGGGGATCTCCGGGCCCAGCGTCGGCATCATCGAGCGCTGGAGCCCGAGCGACAGCTCGCGTTCCGTCTCGGCCACCCCGGCGCGGGCCAGGGCCTGGGCGAGCATGCGGGCGACCGTCGAGAGCACCGCGCGCTCGTCCGGGGAGAACGCCACCGGATGCCGGAACCCCGCCATCCAGGCGCCCATCGTGCGGCCGGAGGAGACCAGCGGCAGAAAGGCCCAGGACTGCCGTCCGAAGCGCGAGACGAGCGGCCAGGTGGCCGGGTAGCGGCGGCGGTACTCGTCGGGGGAGGGCAGGTAGATCGCCCGGCCGGTGCGGACGACCTCGGCGGCCGGGTAGTCCGTCTCCAGGGGCATGTCGATGAAGGGCTCCTCGTCCCCCGGGTTGTGCCCGTGGTGCCCGATGATGGTCAGCCGCCCCCCGGCGGGACCGAAGACCGCGAGGCCGTCCGGGGAGAAGCCGGGCATGGAGAGCGATCCGGCGACCCGCAGCACCTCCGCGGTGGACCGGGCCTCGGCCAGCGCCCGCCCGGCGTCCAGCAGGAACGCCTCCCGGGACCGGCGCCAGTCCCCGGTGATCGGCGTGTGGGCGGCGTCCGTGGAGCCGGGCTGCGGCTCGGCGACCTCCTGGAGCGTGCCGAGGAGGACGTAGTCCCCGGCGTCCCGGTCCGGCGGGACGACCGGCTTGGAGCGGCTGCGCACGGTACGGAGGACCCGGCCGCGCTCGTCCACGATCCGCAGCCGCGCCTCGGCGAGGGTGCCCTCGGTGACCGCGAGGTTCACCACCCCGTAGATCTCGTTCCAGTCGACCGGGTGGAAGCGGGAGCGCACCGCGGATTCGCGGTAGCTGCCGGGCTCGGCGGGCAGACCGAGCAGCCGGGCCGCCTCCGCGTCGAGCGTGACCGTGCCGGCTGCGTTGTCCCAGCGCCACAGGCCCGTCGCGATCGCGGCCAGGACTTCCTCGGTGCGCATTGCCCCACTTTAGGAAGATGTGCTCGGTGGACGCCACCGAGGGGCCGCCACCTGCTGCGGCGCCCGGCCGGGGCCGCGGCGCAAAGGAAATGAAGCGTCCCGTCCCCGGGCGGTAGCCTGGGGGCGCTCGATCCACCCCTAACCGCGAAGACTGGATGAACGACGATGCACCGGTACAGGTCCCACACCTGCGGCGAGCTCCGCGCCTCTGACGTCGGCACCGACGTCCGGCTGAGCGGCTGGCTGCACAATCGCCGAGACCTGGGTGGCATCCTCTTCATCGATCTGCGCGACCACTACGGTCTGGTGCAGCTCGTCGCCCGCCCCGGCACCCCCGGTAACGAGGCCCTGGCGAAGCTCACCAAGGAGACCGTCGTCCGGATCGACGGCAAGGTCTCCGCGCGCGGCGCCGAGAACGTCAACCCGGAGCTGCCGACCGGCGAGATCGAGATCGAGGTCACCGAGGTCGAGGTGCTCGGCGAGGCCGGCCCGCTGCCCTTCACGATCAACACCGAGGACGGCGTCAACGAGGAGCGGCGTCTGGAGTACCGCTTCCTCGACCTGCGCCGCGAGCGCATGCACCGCAACATCCTGCTGCGCTCGGCCGTGATCGCCTCCATCCGCTCCAAGATGGTGGCCCTCGGCTTCAACGAGATGGCGACCCCGATCCTCACCGCGACCTCCCCCGAGGGTGCCCGTGACTTCGTCGTCCCGTCCCGGCTGAACCCCGGCAAGTTCTACGCGCTGCCGCAGGCTCCGCAGCAGTTCAAGCAGCTGCTGATGATCTCGGGATTCGACCGCTACTTCCAGATCGCGCCCTGCTTCCGCGACGAGGACGCCCGCGCGGACCGCTCGCCGGGCGAGTTCTACCAGCTCGATGTCGAGATGTCCTTCGTCGAGCAGGAGGACGTCTTCCAGCCGATCGAGAAGCTGATGACCGAGCTCTTCACCGAGTTCGGCAACGGCCGCGAGGTCACCTCGCCGTTCCCGCGCATCCCGTTCCGCGAGTCGATGCTGAAGTACGGCAACGACAAGCCGGACCTGCGCGCCAAGCTGGAGCTCGTCGACATCTCGGACGTCTTCGCCGACTCCGGGTTCAAGGCGTTCGCCGGCAAGCACGTCCGCGCGCTGCCGGTCCCGGACACCGCGGGTCAGTCCCGGAAGTTCTTCGACGGCCTCGGCGAGTACGCCGTCGAGCACGGTGCCAAGGGCCTGGCCTGGGTGCGCGTGGGCGAGGACGGGACGCTGGCCGGACCGATCGCCAAGTTCCTCACCGAGACCGACGTCAAGACGCTCACCGAGCGCCTCTCGCTGGTCCCGGGCCACGCCGTCTTCTTCGGCGCGGGCGAGTTCGACGAGGTCTCCAAGATCATGTCGGCTGTCCGGGTCGAGGCGGCCAAGCGCGCCGGTCACTTCGAGGAGGGCGTCTTCCGGTTCTGCTGGATCGTCGACTTCCCGATGTACGAGAAGGACGAGGAGACCGGGAAGATCGACTTCTCGCACAACCCCTTCTCGATGCCCCAGGGCGGCCTCGCCGACCTGGAGGAGAAGGACCCGCTGGACATCCTTGCCTGGCAGTACGACATCGTCTGCAACGGCATCGAGCTGTCCTCGGGCGCCATCCGTAACCACGAGCCCGAGCTGATGCTCAAGGCCTTCGAGATCGCCGGTTACGACCGCGAGACCGTCGAGCACGAGTTCGCGGGCATGCTCCGCGCGTTCCGTCTCGGCGCCCCGCCGCACGGTGGCATCGCCCCGGGCGTCGACCGCATCGTGATGCTGCTCGCCGACGAGCCCAACATCCGGGAGACGATCGCCTTCCCGCTCAACGGCAACGCCCAGGACCTGATGATGGGCGCCCCGACCGAGCTGGACGAGACCCGCCTGCGCGAGCTGAACATCCAGCTGCGCAAGCCGGTCACCGCGAAGGGTGCGGGAGCGTCGGAGAAGACCACGGACAAGCCCACGGAGAAGTAGTTCCGGAGCCCACGGAGAAGTAGTTCCGGAGCCCACGGAGAAGTAGTTCCGGAGAAGCAGCCCTCGCGGCTGCTCGCGCTCTGTGGATGTTTCACGTGAAACAGCCCCCGATCACCCGATCGGGGGCTGTTTCGTTGCCCAGGCCGGAGAGCCGGTGACAACAGGGCTACGCGGTCAGGGCGACGGGGTACGGCCGGATGGCCCCGGTTCGGGTTCGGCCGGGCCGGGCCCGGCAAGGACTGGCACCGAGATTCCCCTCGCATCCCGCCTTGCCGCGTCGCGCCGTCCGCCGCCACCCGAGGAGCCCGCCACCGTGTCCGTCCCGCGCCGCCCGCCCGCCCTGCTCGCCGCACCGCTCCTCGTCCTGGCCCTCCTGGTCACCGGCTGCGCCTCCGACGCCGCTCCCGCGAAGGCTCCCGTAGGAGCTCCGGGGCTGGGCGCCGCGGGCCCGGAGTCCGACGCCGCCTCCGCACGCCGGGCATCACCCGGCCCGGAGCCCGCGCCGAGCCCCGCCGAGATCCCCGGTCTGGGGCCGGAGACCCTGGCCCAGATCCCGGCCGAGGCCCGGCAGGCGTTCGTCGTGACCGGCGAGGAGACCGACTCCAACCGGTCCAGCGCGGTCCTCTACAGCCGCGAGGACCCGGCGGAGGGGTGGGTGTCGGTGGCCGGTCCGTGGGACGCGCACAACGGTATGGAGGGCTGGACCGACTACCACGTGGCGGGCGACCTGAGGTCCCCCCAAGGCGTCTACTCCCTCACCGACGCGGGTGGCCGGCTCCCCGACCCGGGAGCGCTGCTGCCGTACGACGAGCACCCCCGGTTCGCGGTGGACGGCGAGGGCTTCTTCGGAGAGCCGCTGGAGGGCTCCTTCGACTACGTCGTGGCGATCAACTACAACCGCACGGAGGGCGTCAGCCCCCTGAACCGCACCCGCCCGCTCGGCCTCGAACGCGGCGGCGGAATCTGGGTCCACGTCGACCACGGTGGCCCCACCCAGGGCTGTGTTTCCGTCCCGGAGGAGCGGATGGAGGAGCTGCTGCGGATGCTGGACCCGGAGATGAAGCCGGTGATCGTGATGGGGGACGCGGAGACGCTGGGGCGGTGAGGGGCTGATCGGCCGTACGGGCGGGGCCCCTTGCCCATACGCTGATGATGTCCCCCGGTACAAGTGAATCGGTGGCCCGGTGCAGGAGGAGGTCGTTGTGAGCGTGTTCGAAGACGTCCTGACGCAGGACGTCTTCGAAGAGCTGGCCCGTAGCGCCCTACGTGCTGAGGAGGCACTGCGGCTGGAGTTCGTGAACGGGAAACTGGGGGTCAAGGCTGTTCCGGACGGGGACCACGGGCGGATCATCGAGTGGCTGACCCGCCTGTGCATGCAGGCGGATCCGAACCGATGGCTCTATCCCGAGCAGGGGCTGCGAGTCGAGACGTATCGCAAGGGAAACGCCCGCCCCGGCGGAGCCTTCGCCCGCAGTGGTGCCTTCGTCGGCCAGGGAGAATGGGCCAGTTCCGACGGTGTCCTCATGGCCGTCGAGGTCACCTCGTACGACGAGGACACCGACCGCCGCGACCGCGTCGAGAAGCCCCGCGCTTACGCAGAGACCGGCATCCCCGTCTACCTGCTGATCGACCGGGACAGCTGTGAGGTGAAGGTCCACTCGGGGCCCGACGGTGTGCGCTACGAGCAGGTCGTGACCGTGCCGTACGGCAGGACCGTCACACTCCCCGACCCGGTCGGGATCGAGCTGGACACCGAGCCGCTCAAGAACTGGACGCGCTGACCCGACGCGATACGCGAGGAGCCCGGGACCGTGAACGGCGGTCCCGGGCTCCTCGCGTACGGACGAACGCGTTACGCCGGCTTCTCCTCCAGGCGCGGGAACAGCACCGCGCCCTTCGTCACCGTCGCGCCCGCGGGCAGGATGCCCCAGGCGCCCGCGTCCTGGACCCTCTGGTCGGCCAGCGCGCCCAGGGACTCCTCCGCGCCCAGGGACTCCCACAGGCTCTGCGAGGTCTCCGGCATCACCGGGTTGAGCAGGACCGCGACCCCGCGCAGCGCCTCGGCTGCCGTGTACAGGATGGTCGCCAGGCGGGCCTGGCCCTCCGGGGTGGTGTCCTTGGCCACCTTCCACGGCTCCTGCTCCGTGATGTAGCCGTTGACCTGCTTCACGAAGTCGAAGACCGCCAGGATGCCGGACTGGAAGTCCAGCTCCTCACCGATCTTCAGGTCGGCCGTCGCGACGGCCTTCGCCAGCCCCTCCCGCACGGCGCGCTCGGCGTCACCGGCGGCCGTGGCCTCCGGCAGCGCCCCGTCGAAGTACTTGCCGACCATCGCCGCCACGCGCGAGGCGAGGTTGCCGTAGTCGTTGGCCAGCTCGGAGGTGTAGCGGGCGGTGAAGTCCTCCCAGGAGAACGACCCGTCGCTGCCGTACGCGATGGCCCGCAGGAAGTACCAGCGGTACGCGTCCACACCGAAGTGCGAGGTCAGGTCCTGCGGCTTGATGCCGGTCAGGTTGGACTTGGACATCTTCTCGCCGCCGACCATCAGCCAGCCGTTGGCGACGACCTTGCCGGGCAGCGGCAGACCCTGCGCCATCAGCATCGCGGGCCAGATCACCGAGTGGAAGCGGAGGATGTCCTTGCCGATCAGGTGCACGTTCGCCGGGAACGTACCGTCGAACTTCTCCTGGTTGGCGCCGTAGCCCACGGCCGTCGCGTAGTTGAGCAGCGCGTCGATCCAGACGTAGATGACGTGCTGGTCGTCCCACGGGACCGGGACGCCCCAGTCGAAGGTCGAGCGCGAGATCGACAGGTCCTGGAGGCCCTGCTCGACGAAGTTCACGACCTCGTTGCGCGCCGACTCGGGCTGGATGAAGCCGGGGTTCGCCGCGTAGAACTCCAGCAGCCTCGGGCCGTACTCGCTCAGCTTGAAGAAGTAGTTCTCCTCCTTGAGGAGCTCCACCGGCTTCTTGTGGATCGGGCAGAGCTTCTGCCCGGCGAACTCGCCCTCGCCGTCGATCAGATCGCCGGGGAGCTTGTACTCCTCGCAGCCCACGCAGTACGGGCCCTCGTATCCGCCCTTGTAGATCTCGCCCTTGTCGTAGAGGTCCTGTACGAACTCCTGCACACGGTCGGTGTGCCGCTTCTCCGTCGTCCGGATGAAGTCGTCGTTGGCGATGTTCAGATGCTCCCAGAGGGGCTTCCACGCCTCCTCGACGAGCTTGTCGCACCAAGCCTGCGGAGTGACGTTGTTCGCCTCGGCCGTGCGCATGATCTTCTGACCGTGCTCGTCCGTGCCGGTGAGGTACCACACCTTCTCGCCGCGCTGGCGGTGCCAGCGCGTGAGCACGTCGCCTGCGACGGTCGTGTAGGCGTGGCCCAGGTGAGGAGCGTCGTTGACGTAGTAAATGGGGGTCGAGACGTAGTACGCCGTCGCCCCCTGCTTCTCGGATCCAGTGGCCGCCATGGTCGAAATCCTAACGGCCCGACCACGATCGACTCACATCGATAAGAGGAGGCCGTGTGCGGGCGGAGGGCAGCACTCCGGTGGAGAGCTTTGCGAAACATCCGTTCCCGTAATGGTTCCCGTAGGAAAGTCGCATCCTGGGAGGGAGCGGACAAGCGTGCACGAGGCAGGGGACATCACCATGCGGGTACTGGTCGCCGAGGACGAGGAGATCCTCGCGGAACTGGTCGCCACCGGACTGCGCCGCGCCGGCTTCGCGGTCGACACGGTGTACAGCGGGGACGCGGCCCTCGCCTACCTCGGCCTGCACGACTACGACGTCGTCGTGCTCGACCGCGACCTCCCCCGGGTACACGGCGACGACGTGGCCCGCCGGCTGGTCGCCTCCGGCTCCCGTACCCGGATCCTGATGCTCACCGCCTCGGGCACCATGGAGGACCGGGTCGCCGGGCTCGACCTGGGGGCCGACGACTACGTGGCCAAGCCGTTCGAGTTCCCCGAGCTGGTCTCCCGGGTCCGCGCCCTGCGCAGGCGCAGCGCCAGACCCGTGCCGCCCCAGCTGGAGCGGCACGGCATCCGGCTCGACACCGTACGGCGCTCCGCGCTCCGCGACGGCCGGGACCTGGACCTCTCGCCGAAGGAGTTCACCGTGCTGCAACTGCTCCTGGAGGCGGACGGCGGCACGGTCAGCGCGGAAGAGCTGCTGGAGCGGGCCTGGGACGCCAACGCCGACCCGTTCACGGGGGCCGTGCGCGTCTGTATGAGCAAACTCCGCGCCAAGCTCGGCGAGCCCGCGCTGATCCGCACCGTGCAGGGCGTCGGGTACGCCCTGTGAGGCGGCCTTCCCTGCGGCGACTGGTCGACGCCTCGAAGCTGCCGCATTCGACGATCCGGACCCGTATCGCCCTCGTGTACGGCGGTGTCTTCCTGGTGCTCGGCACCGCGCTGCTGACCACCGTCAACCTGGCCTCCCGCGTCGGTACGGAGACCGAGGCGCGCTCCATCGCCTCGTCCGCCGCGGTCGCCCAGCCCGGCTACGCGGTGAACGGTCCGCTGATCTCCCGTCGGCACCTGGGGCCGCCCACCGTCTACGACCTCACCGACAACGTCAGTAACGCGGCGGGGCAACAGCTCCTGTACTGGTCGATCGCCGCTCTGCTCGTGATGACGGGCTGTGCGGTCGCGGTGGGCTGGTGGACGGCCGGGCGGGTGCTGCGCCCCATCCACGACATGACCGAGAAGGCCCGCCAGCTCTCCGCGCACACCCTGCACGAGCGCATGGCGCCCACCGGGCCCGACGACGAGCTCAAGGAACTGGGCGAGACGCTGGACGCGCTGCTGGCCCGGCTGGAGAAGGCGTTCGACAGCCAGCAGAGGTTCATCGCGAACGCGTCGCACGAGCTGAGAACCCCGCTGGCCACCCAGCGCGCCGCGATCCAGATCGGCCTGGATGATCCGTCCCCCGAGGACCTCGTCACCACCCGGCAGACCCTGCTGGACACCAACCGGCGCAGCGAGCGGCTCATCGAGGGACTTCTCGTGCTGGCCCGCAGCGAACGGGGACTGGCCGCGGACGAGCGCGAGGCGGTCCGTCTCGACCACGTGGTCAGGGAGGAGGTGGCCCGGCGCCCGGCGGTACGGGGTATGAGCGGGGACCCGCTGGGCGCAGGGGCGGGCGTCGGCGCCGGTCCGGAGGGCCGGGGGGCGGGCGGCGGACCGGCCGTGAACGTCGCGGTGGCCGCCTGTTCGGTGCGCGGAAACCGGCTGCTTCTCGCCCAGCTGGTGGCGAACCTGCTGGCCAACGCGGTCACGTACAACGTGCCGGGCGGCTCGGTGGAGGTCTCGCTGACCGGGGAGGGCGCCCTGCTGGTGCGCAACACCGGACCGGGGGTCTCCGAGGCCGATATCGCGGGGTTCTTCGAGCCGTTCCGGCGGGGCGAGGGCCGGGACCGGATGGGCCTGGGGTCGGGCCTCGGGCTTTCGATCGTCCGGTCGATCGCGGTGGCCCACGGCGGTACGGTCACGGCGATACCGGGCCCGGAGGGCGGCGGTCTCGCCGTGACCGTGCGGCTGCCGGCCGATCAGGCCCCGGAGCCGGCCGTGCGCGTGGCGGTCCAGGCCGGGAGTCCGGCGAGGATCTCCCGGTAGAGCTCGGCGTCCGCGATCTCGCGGGGCGCGGGGCCGGCGTGGAAGAAGCCGGCGTTCGGGGCGTCGAGCTTCCGCAGGAAGTCGAAGCCCTTCGCGTCCTGCTCACCGAAGGCGACGAACTGGAAGAACAGCGGCAGCCGTGCCGCCTCCGTGAGGGCCTGCCGGGCGGCCTGCCTGGCGTCCGGCGGGCCGTCCGTCTGGAAGATCACGAGAGCCGGGCCGGTGGCCTCCGTCTTCTCGTAGTGCGCGACGATCTCCTCGACCGCACGGTGGTAGTGCGTCCGGCCCAGCCGGCCGAGGCCCGCGTGCAACTCGTCGACGCGACCCTCGTGTCCGGAGAGCTCGATGGCTCCGGTGCCGTCGATGTCCGTCGAGAAGAAGACGACCGGCACGTTGGCGTCCTCGTCCAGGTGCGCGGCGAGCGCGAGCGCCCGGTCGCCCAGGTGCTGGGCGCTGCCGTCCTTGTAGAACGGCCTCATCGAGCCCGAGCGGTCGAGCACCAGGTAGACGCGGGCGCGGAGCCCGGTCAGTCCGTGTGCCTTGAGCGCCGTCTGCGCCGCCTTGTACGGGGCGACGAGCTGCGGAGCATGCGACTTGACCCGCGCGAGCGTGGTGGCGGGCTTGCCGGGAGCGGCCTCCGACGGGGCGACGGTGACGGGTTCGGGTGCGGTGGTGACGACGGGCTCGGTTGCGGTGATGACCGGCTCCGGCGCGGTGGTGACGACGGGCTCGGTCGCGGTGACGACGGGCTCAGTTGCGCTGATGACCGGCTCGGTTGCGGTGATGACCGGCTCCGGCGCGGTGACGGGCTCCGGTGCGGCAGGGGTCTCCGGGGTCAGTTCGATGACCGGCGTCGCTGTGGTCTCCGGTGCCTCCGGTGCTACCGGTGCCACTGAGGCCTCAGGAGCCTTGGGGGCCTCGGCGACGGGAGAGGTCTGAGGTGCCTCGGGGGCGGTCTCAGGGGCCTCTGCCTCCGCTGCTTCGGGGACGGCTCCTGCTTCCTCCTCCGCTTCCGCTTCTGCTGCCGGCTCCGGCTTGGCCTTCGGCTCCGGGGCGGGCGCCGGCGCCTCGTCCAGGTCGAGGTCGATCGTGATCGGCTCCGGCGTCGACTCGGGCTCCTCGGCGGCCTTGACGGGTGCCTCGGTGGTTACCGGCTCCTCGGCGGCCTTGACGGCTTCCTCGGCGGGCACCGGCTCCTCGGGCTTCTCCGCCTTCGGAGCGTCTTCCGGGGCCGACTTCTGTGCGGGGACGGTCGGCGACGTCGGCGCGGCGGCCTTGTCGAAGGCCTCCGCCACCAGGTCGGCGGCGAGCGAGCCGCTACGCTCCGTGGCGTCGGCGGGGGAGGCCGTGGACGCGGTGGACGGCTTCTCCGTGAAGGACGCGGAGGGGGACGAGGGCGAGGCCGGGGCCGGGATCGACGCCTTCGGCTCCGCCGCGGGCTCGGCCGCCGAAGTGGTCTCCGGCTCCGGCTTCTTGGGCTGAGCGCGCTCGGCCTGGGGCGGGACGGTGGCCGTGGTCGGCTCGTCCTGCTCCGTGCGGCCGAACACCTTACGCAGCAAGCTCCGAATGCCCATGGGCGAGGCCTTTCGCATGAGTTGGGTGCGGTGAATGTCCGACCTGGTTGCATTCATCCCTGGCCAGGACGGATACGTAAGGTTAGCGGCCGGATCCGGCCGTTCGCCGGTGCGGCCCACCCCCGCGTCAACCGAGCCGAAACCGTTCCCGGACCGAGTCCACGACGGTGCCTCCCACCGGCCCCCGAGCGAACAGCGGTGGCCCGGACTTCACCCGCCGTTCACCGGGAGTCCCTCGGACCGCGTCAATGCACACATACCGTCACGCACGAAACCAGACGGAGGGAATCCACGTGCGCAATCTGCTGCCGTTCATCAGCTCGCATCCGGGTGGGCGTTCCGCGCTGACCTGCCGCTTCCGCTGCGGGGACGCCTGCTTCAAGGAGACGCCCAACAACAGCGACAACGAGTACGCCGGCGACATCATCGCCGGTGCCGTGTCGCGCCGCTCGATGATGCGCGCCGCCGCCGTGGTCACCGTCGCCACCGCCGCCGGTACCGCGGCGTTGAGCGGCCCGAGCGCCCCGCGGGCCGAGGCCGCCGCGCTCGCCGGGCACGGGCACAAACCGGGCCACCCCCACAAACCGACCCCGTCCGGTGCGCGTGGCCTGCGGTTCTCGCCGGTCGCGCCCAACAAGGACGACAAGGTCACGGTCCCCGACGGGTACGCCCAGAACGTGGTGATCCGCTGGGGCGAGCCGATCCTGCGCGGCGCGCCCGCCTTCGACCCGGACAAGCAGACGGCGAAGGCGCAGGCCGGCCAGTTCGGCTACAACAACGACTTCCTGTCCCTGCTCCCGCTGCGCGGCGAGCGCGGTCGGCAGGTCATGGTCGCCAACCATGAGTACACGGACGAGACCCTCATGTTCCGCGGTTACGATCCGGCCAACCCGACCCGTGAGCAGGTGGAGATCGGCTGGGCGGCGCACGGACTCTCCGTGGTCGTCGTGCAGGAGGAGAACCGCACCGGCAAGCTGGGGCCGGTCAACCGGCACCCGCTGAACCGGCGTCTGACCGCGACCAGCGAGTTCCGTGTGACGGGCCCGGCCGCGGGGAGCACCCTGCTGCGCACGTCCGCCGACCGAACCGGCCGCAAGGTGCTCGGCACCCTCAACAACTGTGCGGGCGGCACCACTCCGTGGGGCACCACGCTGCACGGCGAGGAGAACTTCAACCAGTACTTCGCCAACGGCACCACCGACATGCACAAGCGGTACGGGATCGGCACGAGCGCCACCGAGCGCAAGTGGGAGCGGTTCGACCGTCGGTTCGACCTGGCGAAGGAACCCAACGAGGCCAACCGCTTCGGCTGGGTCGTCGAACTCGACCCGTACGACCCGGACTCCACCCCGCGCAAGCGGACCGCGCTGGGCCGGTTCAAGCACGAGGCGGCACAGCCCCGGCTCACTTCCGACGGTCGCCCGGTCGTCTACATGGGCGACGACGAGAAGTTCGACTACCTCTACAAGTTCGTCTCCAGCAAGCGGATGAAGAAGGGCAACTCGCGGGCCGCCCGCGAGCACAACCTGACGCTGCTGGACGAGGGCACCCTGTACGTCGCCAAGCTGACCGGCGACTCGCCGGTCACGGAGGTCGACGGCACCGGGAAGCTGCCCCTGGACGGGGAGTTCGACGGCAGCGGCGTCTGGATCCCGCTGGCCACGGGCACCACTTCGCACGTGCCCGGCATGACTGCCGACGAGGTGTACGTCTACACGCGGCTCGCCGGTGACAAGGTCGGCGCGACCAAGATGGACCGCCCCGAGGACGTCGAGCCCTCGCCGCGCACCGGCCGGGTCTATGTCGCGCTCACCAACAACTCGGACCGCGGCAAGGCGGGCAAGCCCGGCGCGGACGAGGCGAACCCGCGCAACAGCAACAAGCACGGGCAGATCCTGGAGCTCGCGGAGAACTGGGACGACCCGGCGGGTGACGGCTTCGCCTGGCGACTGTTCCTCGTGGCGGGCGACCCGGACGACCCGGCGACGTACTTCTCCGGCTTCCCCAAGGAGAACGTCAGCCCCATCTCCTGCCCGGACAACGTGGCGTTCGACGCCCACGGCAACCTGTGGATCTCCACGGACGGCAACGCGCTCGGCTCGCACGACGGGCTGTTCGGCGTGGCGACCCACGGTGACCGGCGCGGCGAACTGAAGCAGTTCCTCACCGTCCCGGCCGGGGCCGAGACCTGCGGGCCGGTCATCCAGGACCGCCGGGTCCTGGTCGCGGTCCAGCACCCGGGCGAGATCGACGGGGCTTCCGTCGAGAAGCCGGCGAGCGTCTGGCCCGACGGTCCGGGCAGGATCGTCCGCCCCTCCGTCGTCGCCGTCTGGCGCAAGGACGGGCGCGACATCGGCGTGTGAGGTCCGGCGGGCGGGGGCTTAATGGTTCCCGCCCGTGACCCGGTCCGCATTAGAGTCGGAGCATGGTTTCCGGTGACGCGCCGCAGGCGGAGGGAAGCGTCCGGGTCGACGTGTGGATCTGGTCGGTCCGGCTGACGAAGACCCGCGCCCAGGCGGCCGCCGCCTGCCGGGCGGGACATGTGAAGGTCGGCGGCGAGCGGGCCAAGCCCGCACAGGCCGTACGCGTCGGCGACGAGGTGAGGCTCCGGCACGCGGGGCGGGACCGGGTGGTCGTCGTCTCGAAGGTCGTGAAGAAGCGGGTCGGCCCGCCGGTGGCCGTGGAGTGCTTCGTCGACAACAGTCCGCCCCCACCGCCCCGCGAGATCGCGATCCAGGTGCCCGTACGGGAACGGGGCGCGGGGCGTCCGACCAAGCGCGATCGCCGGGAGATGGAACGTCTTCAGGGACGCCCGCCGGAGAACTGAGGCCCCCGACCGGGTCGGACGGCTTCCCGGGCCGCACGGCTTCCCGGCTCGGCCCGGCTGTTCGTTGTGCGCTTCCGGCCCGGTGTTTCACGTGAAACACCGGGCGGGCCGCCCGGTGCACGTTCCGGGGCCCTGGTCAGCTCTGGTATCCCTCCACCTCGTCGGCGGGGCGAACCTTCGCCGTCGAGGGGTCCTCGCCGTACTCGCTGAGCGCCCGCCGCCGACGCAGCAGGTCCCAGCACTGGTCGAGCTGGACCTCCACCGCTCGCAGCCGGGCCTTCTCGTCCGTGGACAGGCCCATCTTCGCTACGGAGCGGTCGCGCAGACCGCGCTCCTCGGAGACCAGGTCGTCGATGTTCTCGAAGATGTCGCGGTCGGCCATGACGCCTCTCTCGGGTCGCTCGGTGGCGGTCACGGATCCCACTCTCACCCGAGCGCCGCCTCATCGCACGTCGGCCGCGGACCGCCTGCCCCACAGGAGCAACCGGGCCAGTACCGCACCTACGAGCAGGACCGCGCCGACTGCCAGCACCACCCACACCGTGGTCCGCAGCGAGGCGGTCAGGGCGTCGACCACCGCGGCGGCGGCGTCGCGGTCGCTGTCCGGCACCTGGTCCAGCACCCGGCTGCGGCCGGCCGCGACCAGCACCCGGAGCACGATCGCACCGAGCACGAACCCGGCTCCCACGATCGCGGTGGCCCACAGCCCGGCCCGCAGCCCGCGCCGTACGGTCGCGATGCCCACCACCAGGACGATAAGTACCAGCGTGGCGGCGGCCGGCCAGATGCCGCAGGAGCGGAGCCGGCGAAACGAGCTCCTGAGGTCGTCGGCCTGACCGGGGCCGAGCACGGTGATCTCCGTCCGCTCGACCGGGATCTGGTCGGCGAACGGCACGCCGTCGCGTACCAGGTCCTGTTTGACCTGGTCGATCACCGGGGCCAGATCGATCGTCACGGCCTCCCCGCTGTCGCCGTCCAAGGCGGCTGCCACCGCCTTGTGGGCAGCCCGGTTCGCGGTGTCCCAGGCGTTCCGGAAGGCCTGGGTGGTGGTGAACGACCGCACGGTCCCGTGCAGGAACTCCCGGACCGTGTCCTGGAGCGGACCGAGATCGATCTGCCGCATCGCCTCATCGGTGACCAGGTCCGCGACGGTGTTCTGCACCGCCGGGTCGGAGGAGAGCGGGGACACGGCGGCGACGTACCGGTCGGTGTCGTCGATCTCCAGGTCGACCCAGGCGGAGAGCGCGCTCAACGGCACGAGGACGGCGAGCAGAACGAGCAGGACCGCCGAGAAGGCCGCCGAGGCCGCCGAGATCGCTGAGGGAGAGGTGCGCACTCCTCCAGGGAATCCCGTACGGGGCCGGGCCGCTCCGGGCCGTACGCCATCCGAGTTGCCGGGTGGCGCGGTCGGGTGTGCTCTGGAGGAACGGGGGCGTGCGACGGGGGCGACGGAAGGAGCTGTCCGCGATGGCCACACACGCAGCCATGCCCGGCCGAAGTGGTTCCCGCGCCCCTGCGCGGCCCCGCCACCACACCCCGCTCGCCTGGGCGCTGCCCCTGGTGCTCGGTGTGGCCTACGGGTTCTACGCGGCGTTCATCCGCCGTGACGGCGGTCCCAGCACCGGCGGACAGGTCCTGCTCGGGCTCGTCTCCGGTGTCGCTCTGGCGGTCCTCTGCTTCGCGGTGGGCCGGATCCAGCGCTCGCTGCCGCGCGAGCTGCGGGCAGCCGTGTACGGCGCGCTGACCGCGTGCGCCATCGGCTTCCTGGTGAGCCTCACCGACACCAGCGTGCTGAGGTCGACCGTTCTCGGTCTGGTGGTCGGGGCGGGCGTCCTCTGCGTCTCGTTCTACGTCTTCTACACGCGGGAGACCTGAAGTCCATCCGATGCGCGGGGCCGGGTTGCGGAACCCGGCCCCGTGATCGGGTTCCGTGACCGGGTTCCGGGCTGGTCCGACCGCTTGCGCGACCGCCAGATTGAATCTGGCGGTCGCGCCCCCGCGTCTGGCGCCCAAGAGGTGAGGGAGCGGAACGGGCCGGGCCGGACGGCGCGGAGGGTCGCGGGAGGAGGAGAAACGAGCGATGACGACGGACGAGAGCGCCGACGAGAGCGCCTGCGGGTTCCGGGACGCGGGTAGCAGCCTTCCCCTGCGCGTAGCGGTGATCATCGGCAGCACCCGCGAAGGCCGCATCGGCGATGCGGTCGGCCGCTGGTTCATGGAGCGGGCCCAGGACCGGAGCGAGCTGGACCTCGTCGTGCTGGACCTCGCCGATTTCGACTTCCCGGTGCACTACCCGGAGCGGGCGACCGGGCAGATGACGGAGTTCACCGAGGAGATCGCCAGGGCCGAGGCCTTCGTCGTGGTCACTCCGGAGTACAACCGCTCGTTCCCCGCCTCCCTGAAGCAGGCCATCGACTTCGCCTACGAGGAGTGGCAGACCAAGCCGGTCGCCTTCGTGAGCTACGGACACGGTTCCGCCGGGCTGTACGCCGTGGAGCAGCTGCGCTCGGTCTTCACCGAGCTGCACACGGTGACCCTGAGGAACGGGGTCGCGCTCGACTTCCTCCGGCAGCCGCTGGAGGGGCACCCCGGCGACACCGGCCGGGACCGGTCAGTGGGCCTGATGCTCGACCAGCTCGGCTGGTGGGGCTGGGCCCTGCGCGAGGCGCGCGCCGTCCGCCCGTACGTCTCATGAGCCCCGGAAAGCCGCCACCGATCACAGGCTCCCACCGACGACCCACAAAGCGACTCACAAGGAATGGACCATGAGCACTGAACTGGCCATCGAGACCACGGGGCTGGTGAAGGTCTTCGGCGACAACCGTGCGGTGGACGGCATCGACCTCGCCGTCCCCACCGGAACCGTCTATGGCGTCCTCGGACCCAACGGCGCGGGGAAGACCACCGCCGTCCGCATGCTCGCGACCCTGCTGCGCCCCGACGGCGGCACGGCCCGGGTGTTCGGCAAGGACGTCGTGAAGGATGCCGACGCGGTCCGCAGCCGGGTCAGCCTGACCGGGCAGTACGCCTCGGTGGACGAGGACCTGACCGGAGCGGAGAATCTGGTCCTGCTCGGCCGGCTGCTCGGGCACTCCAAGCCGGCGGCCCGCGACCGGGCGACCCAGCTGCTCGAAGGATTCGGGCTGAGCGAGGCGGCGGGCAGGCAGGTGAAGAACTACTCGGGAGGCATGCGGCGACGCATCGACATCGCCGCGTCCATCCTGAACACCCCGGATGTGTTGTTCCTGGACGAGCCGACCACCGGACTCGACCCCCGCAGCCGCAACCAGGTGTGGGACATCGTGCGGGCGGTCGTCGCCCACGGCACCACGGTCCTGCTGACCACTCAGTATCTGGACGAGGCCGACCAGTTGGCCTCGCGTATCGCGGTGATCGACCACGGCAAGGTCATCGCCGAGGGAACCAAGGGCGAGCTCAAGGCTTCTGTCGGTGCCGGAACCGTCCATCTGCGGCTCCGTGACGCCGGTCAGCGGGGCGAGGCGCAGCAGCTGCTGGCGCTCGCGCTGAACACGGAGGTCCAGCTCGACGCGGACCCGGTGGCGCTGACCGCCAGGGTCGACGGGCAGAGCACCGAGCAGGGCGCGGCGGAGCAGGCCGGGCGCGCCCTGGCCGAGCTGGCGCGTTGTGGCATCACGGTCGACAACTTCTCGCTGGGGCAGCCCAGCCTCGACGAGGTCTTCCTCGCACTCACGGACAAGAAGGGAGTGGCGGTATGAGCACCGCGACCGCCAAGACGGAGCTGGAGGGCGTCGCGCTCGCCGCGCCGGACCAGGAACGCCTCTCGGCGCTTCTGGTGAGCCGGAGCCGCCCGCCGAGGCCCAGTGCCCTGTCGGCATCGGTGACCTTCGGCTGGCGCGCCATGCTGAAGATCAAGCATGTGCCGGAACAGCTTTTCGATGTGACGGCTTTTCCGATCATGCTGGTCCTGATGTACACGTATCTCTTCGGCGGGGCGCTGGCCGGCTCCACGGAGGAGTACATCCAGTTCCTGCTGCCCGGCATCATGGTGATGAGCGTCGTGATGATCACGATGTACACGGGCGTCGCGGTGAACACGGACATATCCAAGGGCGTCTTCGACCGGTTCCGTACGCTGCCGATCTGGCGGCCCGCTCCGATGGTCGGCTATCTGCTCGGTGATGTCCTCCGCTATGTGCTGGCGTCGTTGGTGATGCTCGCCGTCGGTATGGCCATCGGCTTCCGCCCGGACGGCGGTGTGCTCGGCGTGCTGGCGGGTGTCGCGCTGCTGGTCGTGTTCTCGTTCGCGTTCTCCTGGATCTGGACGATGCTCGGGCTGCTGCTGCGCTCCGAGAAGTCGGTGATGGGCGTCAGCATGATGGTGATCTTCCCGCTGACGTTCCTCAGCAATGTCTTCGTCGACCCGAAGACGATGCCGGGCTGGCTCCAGGCCTTTGTGAACAACAGCCCGGTCACGCATCTCGCCACGGCGGTGCGTGGCTTGATGGAGGGCGAATGGCCGGCCGCCGAGATCGCCTGGACGCTGGGCTGGACCGGGGTGCTCCTGGTGGTCTTCGGCTCGGCGACGATGCGGATCTACAACCGGAAGTGACCGACCGCGGACGGGCCCGCCCCGCGCATCCTTGACCTTCCCCGCAGGGGAGGCCCCAGCATCGGTGGGGCCGGGCGGAAGGCGCCCGGTACGAGGAGGTACGGGGTGGAACGCGAAGGCCGCGCGGCGGGTGCCGCGAGCGGAGAGCTGGTGACGATCGGGGAGTTCGCCCGGTTGTCCCGGCTCTCCGCCAAGGCGCTCCGGCGCTACGACGAGCTGGGTCTGCTCCGGCCCGCCCTGGTCGACCCGGTGAACGGCTACCGGTACTACGACCCGGCGCAGGTGGAGGGGGCCCGGCTCGTGGCGTGGCTGCGCAGGATCGGCATGCCCCTGAGCCGGATCGGCCGGGTCGTGGCGCTCGACGCGGGCGCCGCGGCCGTGGAGATCCGGGCCTACTGGGCGCGGGTGGAGGCCGAGACGGCGGCCCGGCGCGATCTGGCGATGTACCTCGTCGACCATCTGTCAGCGGAGGGCAGGACCATGTCGCGGAAACCGGTAGGCACGGGAAGCACGGGCAACGCAGGCGGCACAGGCGGCACGGAGGGCACGGGGAGCTCGGGCGGGCGGGGGAGCTCGGGTTCGGGGGTGCCGGGCGGGCCCGGGGCGGTGCCGCTCGCGATCCGGTGCGCCGCGCTGACCGATACCGGGACGGTGCGTACGACGAACCAGGATGCGGCGTTCGCGGGGCCCCGACTGCTGGCGGTCGCCGACGGTTTCGGAGAGGGCGGGTCCGAGGCGAGTGCCGCGGCGATCGAGGCGCTCAAGCTCTCCGCGTGGGGCGCCCGGAGCGGTGCGCTGTCCGCCGCGGATCTGCTGAACGCCTTGGAGGACACGGCGGATTCCGCTGCGCGGGCGGTCCGGGACGCGGTCGCGCCCTGTGCGGCCCCGGACGGTTCGGGGACCACGCTCACAGCGATGCTGTGGACCGGATCACGGCTCGGGCTCGTGCACATCGGGGACTCGCGGGCCTATCTGCTGCGGGGCGGGGAGCTGTTTCGGATCACGCATGACCACAGCCTGGTCCAGTCGATGATCGACGACGGTTCGCTGGGCCGGGAGGAGGCGGCTTCCCACCCGGGGCGGGCGCTGCTGCTGAAGGCGCTGGTCGGGGAGGTGCGGTCCGCCCCGGTGGCCGTGGCGAGCCGCCCCGACGTCCGCTTGCGGGAGGTGATGGCCGGGGACCGTTATCTGCTCTGCTCGGACGGGCTGTCCGCAGTGGTGGACGAGGCGGAGCTGAGGGTGGCGGTCATCGCGACGGAGGACCCGGAGGAGGCCGTACGCCGGTTGGTCGGTCTGGCCCGGGAGGTGGGCGGACCCGACAACGTGGCGTGTGTCGTCGCCGACGTCGGCGCTGAGGAGTAGCGGCACGGGGCGCGGCGACGACAACCGGACGGGCGGCGGGCCGGAGGCGACCGGGGTGCCGGGCGATAGGGGAACGGCAGGGCCGGATGTCCGGGCTGCCCGGGCCGGGCAGTCCTTTCGGCAGGCCGGACCGGGGCTTCCCGGGAGGCCGGTGCCGGCCGGTTTCCAGGCAGGACGGGCCAGGTGTTCCGGGAGGCCGGGGGCAGGTGTTCAGGGTGATCCGTGAGGCCGGGGGCGGGTCAGAGTCGCCAGTCGGGGGCGTGCTCGGGACGGTAGGCGCAGGTGGTCCCGGTCGTCACGGAGGCCTTCAGATGGGCCGCCAGCGCGGGGTGCAGGGTGTCCAGCTTGCGCAGGGTGTCGCGGATCCGGGCGGTGACCGTCTTACGGGCACGCTCGGTCTGGTCGCCCAGTCGGCGGGTCCGGCCGCCGAGCCCGGCCGCGGTGCGGAGCTCGTCGAGGAGGGCCTGTCGCTCCCGGTCGTATTTCTCGACCCCCCGGACGTCGTCCCGGGCGGCGGCACGGTCTATCTCGGCGTCCAGCCGGGCCAGGTGTTCCTTGTAACGGCGCTTGGCCTCCTCGTCGAGCACCGGATCGGCGCCGAGCTGCCCGGCGGCGACGACGAGGTCCCCGCCCTCGGGCGCGAGGAGCCGGACGGCCGGGACGTCGGCACCGGGCAGCCCCAGCAGGCTGTGCAGGTCCCGCAGGCCCTTGGCGTCCGGGACGTGCACGGTCGCACCGTCCCAACGCAGCTGCCATACAGGCCCGTTCCGTCGGAACTCCGCGGACGGCACGGCCCGGGTCCCCGCCGATGAGCCGGCCACCGCCTCCGCCGGTGCCCCTGCCGATGTCCCTGCCGATGTCCCGGCTGTGCCCCGGTTCGGAGCCGCGACGGGGTCCTGGGCCCGCGAGACGGCGGGACCGGAGGCGGGCCGGGGGGCGGTGGAGGCGTCGATCGCGGTAGCGGCAGCGGCAGCGGTGATGGGCGGGGTCGTGCGGAGGGCTGCGGCCTCGGCCTTCATATGGGCCATGGCCAGCTCGCCCGCCTCCCGCTCCACTTCACCGAGCAGCCGACGGGCCTGCCCGGCGTCACCGGCACCGGCACCGGCACCGGCGCGCTCGGCCCGGGCCGCACCGTCACCGGCCGCACCGTCACCGGCCGCGTCGGCGCGGGTGAGCAGGGAACGGGCCAGGCACAGCCGGGCGCGTACGGCCCAGGGGCGGGCGCCGAGGCGGTCCGAGGAGGCGGCGGCCTCGGTGAGCGCCGCCACCGCCGCGTCCTGGTCGTCGCGCGCGGCGGCGAGCATCCCGAGCCAGAGGTCGACGGGGCCGCTGATGTCGCACCCGTACAGCGAGACGACCCACTGGCCCGTGTAGGGCGTCAGCTCGTCCTCCGCACGGGTGATGAGCCGTGGGTCGCCCGTGATCGCGGCCGTCTGGGCCAGCAGCCGGAGCCACAGCGGCATGAACGCCCGCGGGTAGGGAGCGGAGAGGTCCCCCTGTTCGGCGATCAGGCGCAGCGCGGGTGTGGCGTCGCCCTGCTCCGCCGCGGTGACCGCCTCCAGCAGCCCGGGGTAGGGATACCCGGAGCCCGGAAGCTCGCCGATGGTCTCCTCGGCCTCGGAGAAGTGGCCCTGGAGCAGGTGCATGGCCCAGCGCAGGTGGTGCCCCATGAAGCTGAAGGACGCCTGGTCGTTGTTCTCGGGGGCGAGTGCGTCGTACTCCAGCGCGGTGGACGCCTCGGCGAACCGGCCCTGGAGGGCGGCGATCAGACTGGTGTCGACCGCGATCCCCAGGGCGAACCGGGGCAGCGCGGACAGCTCGGCGAGCCGGACGAACGTACGGAACTGGTCGAGGAAGGCCGGGTCGCCCAGCTCCAGCAGCGCCACCCAGCGCATGGACGTCGCGTTCAGTTCCATGTCCTGGTGCCGGGTGCGCCTGCCGACGACGGTCATCTCGTCGGTCAGCCCGAGTCGCTCCACCGCCGAGCCGAGACCCCACACGGAGTCGTGGCGCGCCCAGAGCGAGAAGGCGAGCGCCTCGTCGTCCGAGCCGCTCCGGGCCAGCGCCATGATGTGGATGGCCAGTTCCTGGGCGAGCCGGTCGTCGGAGAGGCCTGCCTGGGCCTCCTTGCCGGTGATCCTTCGGTGTGCCTCGGCGAGGAGGCCCGTCGTGGCCACACCGTGGCCGCCGAAGGACCCGTCCCGGTGGAGGGTGATCGCCACCCGGGCCAGCAGCTCCGGTTCGTCCAGTTCCCGGGCCAGGGTGACCGACCGGTCCAGCAGACGCTGCGCCTCGGCCGCCTCCCCCGCGTGCCGGAGCTGTCCGGCGAGGTCGAGACCGATCAGCGCGGCCCGCCGGAGATCCGGACCCCGGCCCTCCGCACCCGCCGCGCCGGGCCCGCATGCCGGGACTCCCCCCGAAGCCCCTCCGGCGGACTCCTGCGGTCCTCCGGGTCCTCCGGGTCCTCCGGGTCCTCCGGGTCCTCCGGGTCCTCCCGGCCTTCCGGGTCCCTCCGGCCCCGCTGAATCCCCCGACTCGCCGGAGGCCACCGCGAGGGCGCGCCGGTAGTGGCCGACGGCCTCCTCGTCGGCCAGGCGCCCCAAGGCGTCCCGGGCGGCCGACAGCAGCAGGTCGATCCGGCGGTCGCGGTCCAGGGCGTCGCCGGCGAGGTGGGCGTGCCGGGCGAGAGCGCCGGGCCGCACCGCGTCGCCGAGGCCGCCGTGCGCGTCCAGGGACCGTACGGCGGCGGCATGGCGTTCACGGGCCTCGGCGTCGTCCAGCGAGGCGTACAGCGTCTCGCGCAGCAGGTCGTGGGCGAAGGCGTACTGCCCGGACGGGCGGGGGACGACGACACGGGCGACGACGGCGGGCTCCAGCAGCCGGTCCACGTGGGGGACCGGCGAGCCGTGGACCACGGCCAGGACCTGCCGGCGGAATTCCCGGCCCAGCAGGGCGGCGCTGGTCAGCAGGGAGACGACGGCCTCGGGCAGCAGGTCGAGCCGCCGGCGGACCGCCTCCCGCACGCTGGGCGGAATGGTGGAGACCGGGCTCCCGCTGTGCCAGAGCCGGGCGGTCTGCTCGACGAAGAAGGGGTTGCCGCCGGTACGCCGGTGGACCTCGTCGATCAGCTGCGGTGCGGGCTCGCGGCCCGTCGTCACCGTCATCAGCGCCCCCACTTCGTCCCGGCCGAGGCCGGTCAGGGTGAGGGTCGCGGCGGCGCGCGAGACCAGCGGCAGGATCAGCCGCTGGAGCGGGTGCCCGGGGGCCTCCACCTCGACGTCCCGATAGGTGCCGATCAGCAGCAGCCGCTCGAACCAGGCGTGCTGGGCGACGAATTCGAGCAGCCGCAGGGAGGCCGGGTCGGAGCTGTGCAGATCGTCGAGGACGACCACCAGCGGCCGGCTCTGGGAGAGCGTGACGAGCGCCGTGGTCACCGCGTCGAAGAGCCCGAAGGCCTCGGCGCCCTCCGGCGAACCGCCGCCCGGCGGGCTCGTGCCCGCTTCCGTGCCGGGCTCGCCGCCCCGCGCCCCGTCGGGACCCGGGCCGCCGGCGGTGTCCGGGGCCGGAGGCGTGCTGGGCCCCGGACCGTCCGTACCGCCCATGGCGACCCTGACCGGGTCGCCCAGGAGCACGGCGAGCCGGCCGTCCGACGCCTCCTGGGCCGCCGCCCACTCGGCCGCGGTGGCGGACCGGCGGAGGCCACGCAGGATCTGGACCCAGGGCCAGTAGCCGGGGGTGTTGTCCGAGTCCCAGCAGGAACCTCCGACCACCAGCGCCCCGCGCCGTCGTGCCTCGTGCGCGGCGTCGGTGACGAGCGTGCTCTTGCCGATCCCGGCCTCGCCGGTGACCAGCACGAGACCGCCGTGGCTGTCCGTGGCCCGGGCGATCTCCGAGCGGAGAACGCCTGCGGGGTGGTCGCGCCCGAAGAGAGCAGGGGTCATGACCACACGATAGGAGCACCCACTGACAACGACCCCTTCGTTCTACCGCCGGGACGGTTCAGCCGCGTATCGGCGGCTCAGTCGCGTACGACCGTCACCGGGCACGGCGCGTGCTGGGTGACATGGAGGCTGACCGAGCCGAGCAGGGTGGCCTTGAGGCCGGTGTGGCCGCGGGCTCCCACGACGAGCAGGTCGGCGCCTTCGGCGCGGTCCAGCAGGGCCTGGGCCGGATTGCCGATGACCACGACCTTGCTGACCGCGGCGGCTCCCCCGGCGCCGAGGGCCTCCTCCAGCGCCTCGGTGAGGGAGACGGTGGCCAGGGCCTGCGGGTCGAAGTCCTCCGGCATGCCCGGCATCATCGACGCCCAGCTGGTGGCGGGGTACTCCCAGCTGTTCACGGCCTCCACCTCGGCGCCGGTCAGCTCGGCCTGGCGCACGGCCCAGTGCAGCGCCTTGATCGAGGAGTCGGAGCCGTCGACGCCCACAACGATCCTGCCCATTTCTGCCTCCAGCTCGGTACAGCCCAGTAGCTCGGTACAGCCCAGTGGCTCGGTAAGCGCGGTACAGCTCGGTAGCTCGGTACGGCGCGGTCCCGTTCTGTCACGTTCTGTTCCGCTTGTGCAGCGTTTGATCTCACTGTAATCACATCGGACAAGTGGGAGCAGGTCGGTGCGAACCACTCCCACGGCATCAGTCCAGCCGCAGGTCCGCGAGCTGCTGCTCGAAGGGGACGATCGCGTCCTCCCCGTCGTCCAGGCCCGGTGCCCGCGAGGCCCCGGAGACCGTACGGCCCAGGACCGCGGAGGCCAGCTCGCCGCCCGCGCGCCGGATCCGGGACGGCAGGCCCTCGGTGTACTCGTCGCCCGAGGAGCCCCAGTCCTCCGAGGCCGCGTAGACGGAGGTGGGCACGGTGACGGCCCGCAGGTAGGCGAAGAGCGGGCGCAGCGCGTGTTCCAGGACCAGCGAGTGCCGGGCCGTCCCGCCCGTCGCGGCGATCACGACGGGCTTGCCGGTCAGCGCGGTGTTGTCGATCAGGTCGAAGAACGACTTGAACAGACCGCTGTACGAGGCGGTGAACACCGGCGTCACGGCGATCAGCCCGTCGGCCTCCGTCACCGCGTCGAGCGCTTCCCGCAGCGTGGCCGAAGGGAAGCCGCTGAGGAGGTGGTGGGCGATGTCCACGGCGAGGTCGCGCACCTCGATGACCTGGACCACGACGCTCCGGTCCTGCTCGGCCGCGAGGCGCTCGCGGGTGGCGGCGGCCAGCCGGTCGGCCAGCAGCCGGGTGGAGGACGGCTGACTGAGCCCGGCCGAGACGGCGACGATGCGCAGGGGGGTGGTGGCGAACATCAGAGGTCAGGCCTCCTTCTCGGTGGTGCCGGTGGTGCCGGTGGTGCCGGTGGTGCTGGTGGTGCTGGTGGTGTCGGCGGTGCGGGCGGTGCGGGCCGCGGCGACCGCCGGGTGGACGGGCGCGGACTCCGGTACTCCGGCCGGCCGCAGGTTGGCGAACTCCTTGCGCAGCACCGGTACGACCTCCTCGCCGAGGATGTCGAGCTGCTCCAGGACCGTCTTCAGCGGGAGCCCCGCGTGGTCCATCAGGAACAGCTGGCGCTGGTAGTCGCCGACCGCGTCCCGGAACGTCAGCGTCCGCTCGATGACCTCCTGCGGGGAGCCCACGGTCAGCGGGGTCTCGCGGGTGAAGTCCTCCAGGGACGGGCCGTGGCCGTAGACCGGCGCGTTGTCGAAGTACGGGCGGAACTCCCTCACCGCGTCCTGCGAGTTCTTGCGCATGAACACCTGGCCGCCGAGTCCGACGATGGCCTGTTCGGCGGTGCCGTGCCCGTAGTGGGCGTAGCGGCGTCGGTAGAGGTCGACCATCTTCCTCGTGTGCTCCATGGGCCAGAAGATGTTGTTGTGGAAGAAGCCGTCGCCGTAGTACGCGGCCTGCTCGGCGATCTCGGGGGAGCGGATGGAGCCGTGCCAGACGAACGGCGGGACGCCGTCCAGCGGGCGCGGGGTGGCGGTGAAGGACTGCAGTGGCGTACGGAACTTGCCCTCCCAGTCCACGACGTCCTCGCGCCACAGCTGGTGCAGCAGGGCGTAGTTCTCGATCGCCATCGGGATGCCCTGGCGGATGTCCTTGCCGAACCAGGGGTAGACCGGTCCGGTGTTGCCCCGGCCCATCATCAGGTCGACACGGCCGTCCGCGAGATGCTGGAGGGTGGCGTAGTCCTCGGCGATCTTCACCGGGTCGTTGGTGGTGATCAGCGTGGTGGAGGTGGAGAGGATGAGGTTCTCGGTGCGGGCGGCGATGTAGCCGAGGGTGGTCGTCGGGGAGGACGGGACGAACGGCGGGTTGTGGTGCTCGCCGGTCGCGAAGACGTCCAGGCCGACCTCCTCGGCCTTCTGTGCGATGGCCAGGGTCGCCTTGATCCGCTCGTTCTCGGTGGGGGTCCGGCCGGTGGTCGGGTCGGTCGTGACGTCCCCGACGGTGAAGATCCCGAACTGCATGGCGTCCGCCTTCCTGGGTGCCGGCCAAAGGTCAGGGATTCCGGGTTCGGAAGCCTCGGCCGAAATTTGGTTGAACGTTGAACTACATCCTACAACGGGACCTCTCTCCGTCCTATTCCACGCGGCCCGGCGCCCTTCCCGGGCGCACGTATCCGCAACGGTGAGCGAGCGGACGAGCGACCGCGGGGAGTGGAAAGCGCGCGGAGTGTTCCTGCGCGTCTCCGTCTTCTCCACCTTCACCTCTACGCCTTCGCGACGCACTTGTTCGCCGGGTTCATCCGGCTCCTCTTCTACGCGGGCGGACCCGCCTCGAAGTAGCGCCGACTTTCCCCGCCCCGGACCGGTGGCCGCTACACTCGGCCCATGACCTCCATCCCCTGCCGGAACTGGTGGCGCTCCTCATAGGAGCGGCCACCGCATCTGCACGGAACCAGGGCCGTTCGACATGGACGGCCCTTTTCGCTGCCCTCGTACGGCACGGACACGGAGACGAGGCGCAGCGGCGCTCACCGGCGGGGCCGTCCTCCACGCATCCACCCACGCGAGGAGAGACCAGACCCCATGACCAGCACAGCACCCGCCGCCGGCGCCCCGCCCATCGCCCCGGCCGCCGCCGCCGGGCTCCGCAGCACCGAGCTGGAGAGCCGCATCGCCCAGGACCCGGGCGGCTTCCGGGTCCTCACCGGGGACCGCCCCACCGGCGCCCTCCACCTCGGTCACTACTTCGGCTCCCTGCGCAACCGGGTCCGCCTTCAGGACCTCGGCGTGGACGTCATGGTCCTCATCCCCGACTATCAGGTCATCACCGACCGTGACACCGCGGAGCGGTTGCGGGAGTACACCGACGGGCTGCTCCTGGACTACCTGGCCCTCGGCATCGACCCCGCCCGGTCAACCGTCTTCAACCACAGCGCCGTCCCCGCGCTCAACCAGCTCATGCTGCCCTTCCTCAGCCTCGTCTCCGTCGCGGAGCTGAACCGCAACCCCACGGTCAAGGACGAGATCGCGCATTCCCGGCAGTCGGCCGTCAGCGGGCTGATGCTCACCTATCCGGTCCACCAGGCGGCCGACATCCTGTCCTGCAAGGGCAACCTGGTCCCGGTCGGCCAGGACCAGCTGCCCCATCTGGAAGTCACCCGGACGATCGCCCGCCGTTTCAACGACCGGTACGGCACGGTCTTCCCGGAGCCGGATGCCCTGCTCTCCGCCGCACCCCTGCTGCTCGGCACGGACGGCACGAAGATGAGCAAGAGCCGGGCCAACTCCGTCCCGCTCGGCGCCACCGCCGACGAGACGGCCCGCCTGATCAAGGGCGCGGTCACGGACGCCGACCGGCACATCACCTACGACCCCGACGCACGCCCCAGCGTCTCCTCCCTGGTGCTGCTGGCCGCCCTCTGCCTGGAGCGGGAACCGCACGAGGTCGCGGCGGAGGTCGGCGACGGCGGGTCCGCCGCACTCAAGCGGACGGTGACCGACGCGGTGAACAGCCACCTGGCCCCCTTCCGGGCCCGGCGGGCGGAGTACGCGACGGACCTGACGTACGTGAGGTCGGTGCTTCGCGCGGGCAACGAGCGGGCGAACGCGCTGGCGGAGGCCACGCTGGACGAGGTGCGGGAGGCGATGGGCGCGTTCCGGTAGCCGGGCGCGCGAGCCGGAACCCGAGCGGGGCCCCGCGCCCCGGCAGCGGCGGCCCCCGCGCCCCGGCGCCGCCGCCCGGGCACGTTCCGGTGGGGGCCCGGGCAGGGGGTGCTACCGCCTCGGCGCCACCGACCGCTGCCGCCGCAGCAGCTCCGCGAGTCCCCGGCGGGTGGCGGCGATCACCACCCGGTCCTGGGCGCGCAGGACGTAGCCGGGGTGCAGGTCCCAGACCAGGCCGGAGGGCGGCGGCGTCGCGTCGCCCTCCGGGTCGTACGGCGGGAGGGCGGCGAGGTCGGGGTTGCGGTCGGCGGGCGGGGTGGTGTCGATGGCCAGGACCCGCCAGGCGCCCGCCCGGAACGCCTGCTCGACGGTGTGGCCCTCCAACTGCGGGTGCGCCGCGACCTCCAGGGCCGCGAACAGCATGACCTTGCGCTCGACCGGGACCGCGCCGAGGATCTGGCGGCCCATCATGGCGCCCGCGAACGCCGGGGCGGCGAGATGGGAGACCGAGCGGGAGCGGGTCAGGGCCCCGGGGTGCGCGGTGCGCAGGGTGCGGTAGACGGCGGTGGCGAACTCGTCGTCGTACAGCCGCAGCGCCACCCTCAGGTCCGGCTTCACCGAGCGGGCGTACAGCGTGGCTTCCAGGTTCGTCGTATCGATGCTGGTGAGCGCGAGGAGGGCGTGGGCGCGGCGGATCTTGGCCGCTTCCAGGACGCCTTCCTGGGTGACGTCGCCGATCACGGTCGGCACGTGCATCGAGCGGGCCAGCGGGATGCCCCGCGCCTCGGGGTCCTCCTCCACGACGACCACGGGGATGTCGAGTTCGCGGAGGCGTACGAGGACGCGCGTGCCGATCTTGCCGAGTCCGAGCAGCACCACGTGCCCCGAGAGGCCACGGGGCGGGCGGCGCAGCGAGGAGGCGGTACGCAGGGTGCCGAACGCCTCCAGGACGGCGGCGATCAGCAGTGGGAGCAGGAGGAGTCCCGCGACGCCGGAGAGGAGCTGGATGATCTGCCGGGCCGGCGGCGCTTCCTCCGCCGGGTCGTTCATACCCAGCAGATCGAGCAGGGTGAGGTAGGCGGAGTGCAGCAGGCTGTCCTTGGTGGTCACGACCGAGGCGATCACGAGGGCGACCGCGGCGGCCGCGACGCCGAGCGCCGACCAGCGCAGCCGACGGGAGAAGACCTGGGAGAGCGGGGCGCCCCTGCCGCCCATGCGGGTCGCGGGCCGGTCAGGGTCGGCCCGGCTGATCGTTTCGAGGACGACGGTCCCGCGCCCGCTCGCCGCGGCGACGGCGCTCTCGTCGGGCAGCAGTTGCGGGGCCTCGTCGCCGCTGCTGTCCGAACCCTCCGCGCCCGCCGGATCGTTGGTGGTGGAGGAGAGCAGCGCGAGGGTGCACAGGCCCGGGTCGAGGGTCTCGCCGGGGCGCGGTGGCGGGCGTTCGGCGGCGCGCAGGAGAAGCCCCTCGGCCTGGATGATCTTGCTGCTGCCGGTGAGTGCGGTGGCGGCGAGCGCCGGGGCGGCGGTGTCGGCGTCGGACAGGACGGTGGTGGAGGCGTCCAGTAGCGCCGGGTCGATGCCGGGCATGGCGACGGCCGCCGCCTGGTCGAGCAGCTCCTCCAGATGGAGCCCGAGCTTGCGGTTGTAGAGCCGGATCACCAGCCGCAGACGGGGGTTGAGGCGACGGGCGGTCAGGGCGGCGCGGATGTTGCGCTCGTCGTCGTCGTAGACGAGCGCGAGAGCGGCGGCCCGGTCGACGCCCGCCTCCTCCAGTACGTCGTCGGAGGGTTCGGGCGCCTCCATGATGCGGACGGCCTCGACTCCGGCGTTGGTGTCTCCGCTGCCGCCGCCGGTGGTCCCGCCGCTGTTGCCCGTGCGGTTCATCGCCGCCGACATCCGGCCGAACAGGGCCGCCGCCCGCCCCCGTTGGGTCAGCGGCGTATCGGGGCTGTTCGTGTCCCGGCCCGGAGGCAGGAGCAGGGTGACCCGTTCCCCGTAGACGTAGCGAAGTTCCACGGCGAGCCGGCGAGCCAGGGCGTCGTCACCGCAGACGATCATGTGGCCGGCCGACGGCGGGCGTCCCGGCTGCTGAGGAAGTGGAGGCACGAAACCCAGCATGCCGTGATCCTTCCGGCTCGGTCTTCCCGGTCGATGTGAAGTATCAGTGTGAAGTGCCGGTGATCTTCGCATGGTGGTTCGCAACCGCCCGGTCGTTCACCGGTGCACCCGGGCCCGTCAGCGGGGGCCGGGGATCCGCCGCGCCCCGGATCGCTGTCTCGAGGGCCGCGATCCGGTCCGCGAGCAGCCCGAGTGCGGCCACGGCCCGGGAGACGGGGTCTTCCTGCTCGAACGCGGCTGAGAGCTTGGGGAAGGGGCGCCGTCCGGGCCGCCGACCCCTCGGGACTCCCCGCCGGGTCCGGACCCCGGACCCCGGACCCCGGATCCGGGTCCGGACCCTGGATCCGAGCGGGGCTTCCGCCCCCCGTTACCCGCGCTCCCCGCTTCCCCCGTGCTTCCCCCGTGTTGTTGCTGACCTCATCGTGTCAGCCGGGACCCGCTCAGCACATTGCCGGATCCCGGCAATCTTTACGCTTCGCTAATGCTGGGCACCGGCACCGCTCCGTGTGCGTTGGGGAAATGACAAGACTGCTGCAAGGCTGGAGGAGAGTGCGTGGCCGAGCTGAGGATCCCCGAGGAAGTTCTGGGCAACTATGCCGATATTCTGGCCGAAGTCGCCCTCACCGGCCGTCGTCTGACACGTGACGAGCTGGAAGCGCGCCGCGCGCTGGGTCGTGCGGCGGCGGACGCGGGCCACCAGTTGCGTGCGCTGGTGACGATGCATCTGGCGCAGACCCGTGAGGCCTGGCCAGGTGGAGCTGCCGGAAACTCCCCTGCCGTGGCCGATGCCGTCCTGGCTGCGGTGCAGCAGGCGGTCGACGCGTTCGCCGAGGGTTTCGAGCGTGCCCAGCGGCTCACGGTGCGGCGGGAGGAGGCGGCGCGCCGGGAGTTCATCGACGACCTGCTCTACGGGCGCAGCGATCTGGTGCGGCTCGCGGAGCGGGCGACCCGCTTCGGCCTGCGGCTTTCCCGGGCGCACGCGGTGGCGGTGGCCTCCGGTCCGGAGGCGTACACGGAGACGGACATGGTGCCGCGCAAGGTGGAGGCGGCGCTGCTGACGCGGTTCAGCGGCCGCAAGATCCTGCTGACGACGAAGGGCGGCCGGATCGTCTGCATCGCGCCCGGCAGTCAGCCCGACGTCCTGCGCTACTTCGCCAAGCAGGCGCACGCGGCGACGGACGGCGGCCAGGTCGCGGTCGGCCGTCCGCACAAGGGCCCCGGCGGGGTGGTCCATTCGTACGACGAGGCGCTCGAAGCCCTCGACCTGGCGGACCGGATGGGGATGGACGACCCCGTGTTGTACGCCTCGGACCTCATGGTCTACCCGGTGCTGACCCGGGACCGGCAGGCGATGACCGATCTGGTGCGCAGCGAGTTGGGCCCGCTCCAGAAGGCGAGGGGCGGCGCGGAGCCGCTGCTGAACACGCTGGCGGTCTACTTCGACGCGGGCTGCGTCGCCGCCGAGACCGCCCGCCGGCTGGCGCTGAGCGTCCGGGCGCTGACGTACCGCCTGGAGCGCATCCATCAGTTGACCGGCTCCGACCCTTCGGACCCGATGCACCGCTACAGCCTGCAGACGGCGGTCATCGGGGCCCGGCTGCTGGACTGGCCGGCCAAGGAGCTGTGACGGCCGCCGCCAGAGAGGGGCCGCGGGGAAGGTATGGCCGGGGGTGCTCAGGGGGGTGATGCACCCCCGGCCTGCCGGTGGGGACGGGGACGTGGACCGGCGGTCGGCCGGACCGCGCGACCGCACCGGCGGTCCGGGTGTCCGCCTACAGGTCGAACTCGTGCGGCGGCAGGTCGAGCGCGAAGCACGCCTCCCGCACGACGGCCTGCTCGGACGGGTCGAAGTCGCCGTCGGCGCCGCCGATGACGATGCCGATCTGGATCACGGCACGGGCCTCGGCCGGCTTCTTCCTCGCCTTGGCGATCTCCTGGAGGATGCTGACCTTGCCGAACGCGAAGTCGGCGGTGAGCTGGTCGGCGTAGGCGTTGAAGCGGCGTCGCAGGTCGTCCGCGGGGAAGTTCCGCAGGACGTCGTTGGTCGAGATGAGCGTCGCGACGCGCCGGCGCTCCGACAGGTCGATGGAACCGTCGGCGGCGGCGACGAGGGCGCACATGGCCATGCTCGCGTCCCGGAACGACCCCGACTTCAGGTCGTTCTTCTTCGCCTCCAGCTGCGTCTGCATCGACGACGCGGATTCCTTGATGCGATCCCACAGAGCCATGACGTCTCCCTACGTTGCGGTGCGAGTTCGGAACCGATGCAACTCTACAGGCGTGTAGAGATAGGCGATTCGGGCGCCTCCCACGACGAAGCCCCCGGACACGGTGCGGCGGGTGTCCGGGGGCTTCGTCGTGGGCCGCGAGCGGCGGGGGCCGGGAGGTCGTAGCGGCCGTGAGGCGGCTACTCGCGCGTCTCGCCCGCCGGTTCGGGGGTGAGGTCGTCGTGCGACGGCAGCCGGCGCTCGGGAGCGGACTTCGCGGCGGGCTCCTTCTCCGTGCCGCTCGCGTCCTTGCTCTTCCCGTCCCCGCCGCGACGGGCCTCGATCTTCGCCGCGAGGGGCTGTGTCCACCGGGCGGTGAGCGGGCCGACGATGACGAGGATCAGGACGTACGCGGTGGCGATGGGGCCGATGCGCGGCTCGGTGGCCACGGCCAGACCGGCGATGACGATGGAGAACTCACCGCGCGCCACGAGGGTGCCGCCCGCCCGCCAGCGACCGCGCGAGCCGACTCCGGCGCGCCGGGCCGCGTAGTAGCCGGTGGCGATCTTGGTGAAGGTGGTGATGATGGCCAGCAGGGCCGCGGGCAGCAGCACCGGCGGGATGTCGGCCGGGTTCGTGGAGAGCCCGAAGAAGACGAAGAACACGGCGGCGAACAGGTCCCGCAGCGGGGTGAGCAGCTTGCGGGCGCCCTCGGCGACCTCGCCGGAGAGCGCGATGCCGACGAGGAACGCGCCGACGGCGGCGGACACCTGGAGCTGCTGGGCGATGCCGGCGACCAGGACGGTGAGGCCGAGGACCACCAGGAGCAGCATCTCCGGGTTGTCGGAGGAGACGGCGCGGCTGATCAGGCGGCCGTGGCGGAGCGCCAGGTAGAGGACGAACCCGACGGCCCCGAGCGCGATCACGAGCGCGAGGCTGCCGCCGGCCAGGCTGACCCCGGCGAGCATGGCGGTGAGCAGCGGCAGGTACACCGCCATCGCCAGGTCCTCCATGACGAGGACGCCGAGGATGACCGGGGTTTCGCGGTTGCCGAGCCGGCCGAGATCGGTCATGACCTTCGCGATCACCCCGGACGACGAGATCCAGGTGACCCCGGCGAGCGCGACGGCGCCCACAGGGCCCCAGCCGAGGATCAGGGCCGCGACGGCACCGGGCGTCGCGTTGAGCACGAAGTCCACGGCGCCGGAGGGATATTGCGTCTTGAGACTGGTGACCAGCTCGGACGCGCTGTACTCGAGCCCCAGCAGGAGAAGCAGCAGGATGACGCCGATCTCGGCGCCCACCATGGTGAACTCTTCGCTGGCCTTGAGCGGGATCAGCCCTCCGTGCCCGAACGCGAGCCCGGCGAGCAGGTAGAGCGGGATGGGGGAGAGGCCTATCCGCCCGGCGAACCGCCCCACGAGCCCCAGCCCGAGGATGACGGCTCCCAGCTCCACCAGCAACGCAGTCGTGTCATGCACGGTCAGCCCTCCGCAATGATCTCGGAGAGCGCGTCGACGCCCTCACGCGTACCGACGGCGACGAGCGTGTCCCCGATGGCCAGTCGAAAATCCGGTTCCGGCGACGGGTGCGCGCTGTGGGTGCGCAGCACCGCCACGATGGACGCCCCGGTCCGCGTCCGTGCCCGCGTCTCCCCCAGCAGCCGCCCGCCGTACGGGGAGCGGGTCCCGAGCGGGATGTGCTCGGTGACGAGGTCGATGCCCTCGGTCCGTACGGCGTCGATGGGCGCCGGATCGATGAGGTGCGCGAGCGCGGTGGCCTCGGACGTCGTCAGGGGGACGGAGAGTTGGCACGAATCAGGGTCGTCCTGTTCGTAGAAGCCGATGAACCGGCGACCGTCGTGGTGGACGACGACCGAAATGTGCTGGCCCGTCTCGGTGGTGAAGTCGTACTGAGCACCCACTCCGGGCAGTGATGTGCGGCGGGTTCCCATGGCTTCCTCCCGAGAGTGCGGCGGTACGCGCGCACTTGGTGATCTCTTTATTCGGCCATTACCTTATCGGGCGACGAAAATCCGTCCATGGGCCGCGGCCTGGGGTGTACGGGAAGGGGTGTACGGCAGGGGCGGCGGGACAGGGCCCCTCACGATCCCCTTCCCGGTTGCTCCCGTCGCTCTCGCAGCCTTGGCCGTCCTGGCCGAAAAACGCCCCTGGCCGTTCGTGCGCGGGGGGCGGGAAGGGGGCGGCGCTACACGCCGGCCGAGCCCGCCGCGCGGCGGGCGGCGTCCACGAGATCCTGGAGCGCCGCGAGGTGCCGGGCCAGCGCCTGTCGCCCGGCGGGGGTGAGGGAGAGCCAGGTCCGGGGCCGTTTGCCGATGTGCCCCTTGCGTACGTGGAGGTAGCCCGCGGCCTCCAGCGTGGAGGCGTTCTTGCTGAGGACCGAGTCGGAGACCCGGCACCCGTCGCGCACGGCGGCGAACTCGGCCTCGTCGCAGGCGGAGAGGAAGGCGACGAGGGTCAGCCGGGTCGGATGGTGGATGACGCCGTCCAGTGCGGGGGCCTCGTCCGGTGCGGGTCCGAGGCCCTGCGCGGGTCCGAGGCCCTGCGCGGGTCCGACGCCCGGCGCGGGTCCGACGCTCCTCTGCTCGGGTCCGACGCTCCGCGCGGGTCTCCTGTCCCGGGCGGGGCTGCCGCCGCGCGCGGGGCTGTCGCCCTGGTCGCCCTGGTCGGCCCGGTCGGCCTTACGGCTCACGCGAGCTCCCGCAGGGCTCGCCGGACGGCCGCGTTACGAACGAGGCACGCACCCCAGACGCCGAGCCCCCAGACGCCGAACACGCAGATCTGGGTGGCGGTGTGGCTCGCCCCGGCCGCCCAGCAGACGACCCCCGCGATCGCCCCGGCCGCGAGGACGACGGGCAGCACGACCCGGCTCCGCCACAGTCGTGAGGACCAGGACCGCGCCACCAGGACCCCGGCCCCCCGCCGGGCGGCCCGCGCGAGCGCGATGACGACGCCGAGCCCGAGCACCGACACGAGCAGCGCGACGGCCGTCGCGACTCCGCCCCGGCCGTCGCTCCAGGCCCGCACCACGCTCGGCCCCACCAGGGCGACCGCGGCGGCCGGCCCGTACCAGGCAGGCGTCATCCCCGCCCGAAGACCGGCCCGCTCCCGCGCCAGCCGTACGTCGCTCAGCGCCTCGGCCGCGTACTCCGCCGAGGTGCCGGGGCGCTCGGCTTCGTTCTCCTGCGACGGTGAGGGTGACGGTGAGGGCGACGGCGAAGAGGGCATGGGCGTGCGAGGACCTTCCGGGAGCGCGGGTGAGCTGCGGATCTTCATGATGACATCCACTTTCCACTGAGGAAAGTACTTTCCTCAGTGGCGCGGGGTTCCCGCCGGGCCCTGGCGGCAGTCGCCGCTCACGTCCGCGCGGAGGGCTCGGCCGCGAGCAGCTCCAGGGCGTTCTCCCAGGGGAAGGGGGCCGTGTCACCGGACTTGGGTGTGTGCGGGGCGCGGGTGCTGACGAGGACGCCCATGCCGCGCAGCCTCCGCAGGCTCTCGACGTACGCGGGGTGCGCGGCGAGGGCGGAGTTCACGGCCGGGAGGACGGCGGTGGGGACGCCGAGCCCGTACGCCTCGCAGAGGATGCCGAGGGCCAGGGTGTCCGAGATCCCGGCCGCCCATTTGTTGATGGTGTTGAACGTGGCGGGCGCGACAACGATGGCGTCCGGGTCCGGCAGCGGGCGCGGGTCTCCGGGGGAGCGCCAGGCGGAGCGGACCGGGTATCCGGTCCGCTCCTCGACGGCCGCCGCGTCGAGGAACCCGAGCCCCTGCGGGGTGGCGATGACGCCCACCTCCCACCCGGCGTCCTGCGCGGCGGCGAACAGCCGGTCGACGTCACGGGCGACGCCGGCCGCGCAGACGACCACGTACAGGAACGGCTTACGGGCCTGTCGGCCGGACTGGTCGCCCACGAGGACTCTCCTGGATCGCTGAAGCGGATGCGGTGTGATGAGGTGACGTGACGTGACGTGACGTGAGGTGATCTCTGCTCCCGACCGATGAGTTTTCCCTCTCCGGGAAGTCTCACCACCGTCATCGACCGCACCCGTCAGTCGGAGGAACGCGTGACCCAGCTGTTGAGAGTCCAGAACTTCACCGTGTCGAGCGACGGTATCGCCGCCGGTGAGGAGCAGTCGCTGGAGCGGCCGTTCGGTCACGTCGACCCCCAGCGGCTCTTCTCCTGGGCGGGGGCGACGGCGAGCTGGCCCATGGGCAAGGACACCGGCGGGACCCGGGGCCTGGATGACTACTTCACGCGGGACTTCGAGCACAACATCGGTGCCGAGATCATGGGGCGCAACAAGTTCGGCCCGCAGCGCGGTCCTTGGGAGAACCACGAGTGGCGCGGCTGGTGGGGCGACGAACCGCCGTTCCACACACCGGTGTTCGTGATGACCCACCACAAGCGCCCGTCGTTCACGCTGTCGGACACCACGTTCCACTTCGTCGACGACGCCCCGGCGACCGTTCTCGACCGGGCGCGGGAAGCGGCGGGAGGCAAGGACGTACGACTTGGCGGCGGCGTCACCACGATCCGTGAGTTCCTTGACGCCGGCCTGGTCGACACCCTGCACGTGGCGGTCTCCCCGGTGAAGCTGGAAACGGGCCTGCGCCTGTGGGAGTCGCCCGACGAACTGCTCGACCGGTACCACCTGGATGTCGTTCCGAGCCCGAGTGGCATGACACATCACCTGTTCTGGCGAAAGTGACAGCTGGGGGGCGGCCAGTTTTGTGAAGTCCCCGGCGGTGTCACCGGGGATCGTGGAGAGTCGATCGGGTAGTCGCCCGAGTGCGCACAGGTACGGAGCGCACTCGGGCACCGCGTGCTGACCTTCGCAGCCACCCGACAAAGGACCCTGTGTTGTCGCTCTACGAACCCCGACATGCTCCCGCCGGTGATGTGGGCGGAGCGCTCATGCTGATCGACTCCCGGCTCAGGGCCATCCACGCGGGCGGGGCCGGGACCGACCCCGAACGGGACAAGCTGGCCGAGCAGTTCTCCGCGTCCCTGGGGCCGGAGGACGTGGACGACCTGCTGGACGGCGTGTGCACGCTCATCTACCTGTACGCGAAATGGCTCCGGCAGGCCCACGAGGACCACGACAAGGACGTCATCGAGTATGTGGTGCCGACCCTCGTCACCTCGCTGCTGCGGATGCCGAGGAGTATCCCGACCGAGGCCGTCCCCACGATGGCCGGTCTGGTCGTCGCCGCCTGTACCGGCCTGAGCCCCACCCTGTGGCGCAAGCAGTACGGCGACTGGACCGAAGCGGAACTGACCCCGCTGGAGGCGACGGCGTTCCTCCTCGCCGAACACATCAACCGCATCACGGAGGACCAGGACTTCGCGACCCGCATGATCACGGAGGCGCTGGCCAAGGCGGAGGCGGGGGCGGAGTAGGGCGAGAAGCCCCCGGCTCCGCCTACCTCCCCGAAGTCGCCGCCCTCCTACGCCGACTCGCCGAAACCCCCTGCCCCGGCATCGAACTACGGCGCGGGCGGCGGGCGGCAGCCCGGTCGAGGCCGATGCGGGTGGTCGCCATGGGGCTTCACACTTCCTCGGATGGGGCACGTGGGTGCGCAGTGGTGCGGGGCGGGCGATCAGGAACGTTCCGTTGTACGGGGTCGCGATCAGCTGGTGCACAGGACCTCCTCCGAGGTGTCTTCCCAGGTGTGCTGTTCGACGTGGCCGGCGAACAGACAGCAGCCGTCACCGTCGGGACCCGGCCCGGCCACCGGGCAGTCCCGCAGTACGACCAGGTCGAGGTAGGCCCCGCGCCAGCGGAGCCAGAGGGCGGTGCCGTACGTGTCGAGTCCGGACAGGAGGCCATGGTGCTCGTCGCCTTCGTGGGCGGACAGTTGGCACTGGACGGCCCGGTCGACGCATCCGGCCGGAGCCTTCTGCCGAGCCTCCTGCGCCAGGTCCAGCGGCACCCGGCGCCAGTGCTTGCACCGCATCACGACACCATCCGCAGGACATCGACGGAGGCGCGGTACACAGCTCCATCACCGTCAGGGACTGAGCCGCCCAATCGGTTCATCACGCACACCGGTGGAGCCGTCGCCGTCTTCTCATCGCTCATGGACGGTCACGCTAGAAAGCAGAGTTGAGCGGTTCTACGCCGTGTTCTCGAATGTTCTCGCCCATGAGCGGAATGTTCGTGAGTGTTCTCATCTGCTGCCGGGAATCTCTACTCAGTACGTGCGGCCCTGGTCATGATTCTTGTCGACAGAAGCATCTGGGACGGCGAAGAGGGACGTGGGGACGATGACTCGGAATCTCCGCTTCAACGGGACAGGATCGGGCGGCGGCGGATGCCCTTCCGTGCACGAGGACTTGGACAGTGGCGAGGTGATCGTCCACGGTCCGCCGCTCACCGATCCCGACGACGTTGCCCAGCTCCAGCATCTGAACGAAGGTGAGGTGCCCATCGTCGTACCGCGCGAGCTGCTGGTGGACTTCGCCCCGAAGATCCGGACGCCGCGCATCGTCGACCTGGACGCGTTCGGGGAGCTGTTCGAGACGTTCGAGCATACGGCCTGGCGGCTGGAGACGCGTCGCCGATTCGCCTCCGACGAAGTGACCACCACCTACCGCCAGTTCGCGTCGGGGCAGTCGGTCGAGTGGGACTACGAGGACGGCTGGTGCCGGAACGTCCGGGCGCAGACAGCGCAGGGGAAGCGGTTCGAGCGGGTCAGGGTCGTTGACAACCCTCCGACTCCAGGGCAGCTGTACCTGCTCGACAACGCGCGCCGGAACTGCGCTGTCGGGGAGGACATCCGGAACCTGTGGCGCACTGAAGCGAAACGCCTGAGGCTGCCCTCCGAAGACTTCTGGGTCTTCGATTCCCGGCTGGTGGCTCTCCTCAACTTCGATGCGGACGACGACCTCGTCGACGTCGAGCTGATCACCGAGCCGGCCGAGGTGAACCGGTACGCGCAAGCACGGGACGCGGCGTGGCACTACGCCATCGGCCATGACGCCTTCGCGGCGAACCTCTAACCCTCCTCAGTAGTTAGCGTGTGACCGGTGAGCACAGATTTTCAAAAGGCGCGGGACGCCCTCGGGGCGCGGCTCAGGGAGCTTCGCACCACGGGCCCCGCCGGGCGGCTCACCGGTCCACAGCTGGGCGAACGTCTGGGTTGGCCGCACTCCAAGATCTACAAACTGGAGAACGGACGGCAGACCGCGACCGCCGCCGACCTCCGCGCCTGGGCGGAAGCCACAGGAACGCCGGATGCCGCGCCGGAACTGCAGTCCCGCCTCCAGGGGATGGAGTCCCACGTACGTTCGTGGCGACGTCAGTTGGCTACGGGACACCGCCCGGTCCAGGACGCGATCACCATCGAGCACGCCCGCACCGCCACCTTGTACATCTGGGAGAACTGCCTGATCCCGGGGATGGTGCAGACACCCGACTACGCCCGCGCGGTGTTCACCCGGCACGCCCAGCTGATGCGTTCACCGAAGGACACCGAGGAGGCCGTACGAGCCAGAGTGCGGCGGCAGGAAGCGCTGTACGACTCCGGCAAGAGACACCGCATCATCATGTGGGAAGGAGCGCTGCGCGCCCTGGTGTGTCCGGCCGCCGTGCTGGCCGCGCAGCTCGACCGGCTCGCGAGCCTGACCGGACTCGACACCGTGGAACTGGGAATCGTCCCGTTCGCGGCACCGCTGAAGATCCATCCGGCCAACGGATTCTGGATCTACGACGACAGGCTGGTCGTCGCCGAGGACTGGCACGCGGAACTCTGGATCGACGACGCCGACAGTGTCGCCGTCTACCAGCGGACGTGGAACCTCCTGCGCGAATCAGCGGTCTTCGGCACCGAGGCCCAACGGGTCATCGCCCGGGTGCAGCAAGGGGGTTAGCTCCAGCGCAGCAGCTCCTCCACCGTCTCCTCCGTCAGCCCCCTCGCCGGGTCCGTGGCGACCAGCAGTGTCCGTGCCCGGCGGGAGGCGGCCCACTCCCGGGCCTGAGGGGTGTGCGCGTCGTCCACCCAGGCCGTGGGGTGGTCCCCGGCGAAGGCCGCGATCGGCGGGACCTTCTCCGCCGGGGCGAAGGGGACCGGGGGGAAGCGGATCACCGGTAGCGGCGGGAGGTTGAAGACCGGGGCCAGGTAGGTGTTGGCCTCGTCCTCCCAGCCGGTGGCCCAGGCCAGGTCGTAGTGGTTCGCGAGCCGTGCCAGCCAGGGGGCATGGGCGTCGTTCAGCCGGACCGGGGGGTCGTCGTCGGGGAAGAAGCCGTGTTCGCGGTAGCCGGGTGGGCAGGTCGGGGCGGCGAAGGGGTTCAGTACGCCGTCCACGTCCAGGAGGAGCAGCGGGCGTGGGGGGTGTGTCCCGGGGGTGTGGTCGTCGTCGCGCATGTACCCACGGAATCAGTAAGTCACCTGGTCGGGTGGGGTGTTCCGTCTTCTGGTCCTCGCACCTTCCCGGCTGCGGTACCGTGATCGCGTCATCACGCTCTGTGTGCTCCCGCGCATGGAGCGGCCCCCGGTGGTGTTCACAGCACCGAGCCGAGGGCCTTCATCCAACTAGTGGAAAGCACAGGTCCCACCGGGATGCTTTGGCATGCTATCGCGCCGTCCCGGCGCTACACGAAGGCTTCGCACGACGTCGTGCGTCATCCGCGTCTGTGCAGTGACGCGAAGGTTCTGATTCTCTACGTCCAGGGGTTGCCGGACGGCGACACACATCTGGCGTTGTCCGAACATGCCCGGAGGCTGGGCATCAAAGGGCGGGCGTTCCAGCGGGCCAAGGAGCAGTTGGTCCTGTGCGGGTTCGTGCATGAGCGCCGGGTCCCCGGTGAGCGGGGGCGGTGGGCGACCCAGCAGCTGTTCGCCAACGTGCCCCTGGGCGGGGGCGAGGTTCTCGCGCTGTGGTGCGATGCCGGTCTCGGTTCCGGTTCGCCTCCGAGTATGCGTTCTCCGGCCGTCGGCCAGCCGGGGGCCCGGAGCGTCGGTCATCAACCACCGGTAGACGAAGAACGGGAGAAGAACTCTCCCCACCCACCCACCGAAACCCCGGACGCGAACGCGTACGAGGCGCGGAGGTCGGGTCCGCTGACGGCTGAAGAAGCCGAAGCCGAGCGGGTGTTGTTGTCGCTTTGCCATGCCAGCCGTGAGCTTCGGCTCGGCGTTCTCCAGGCTCGTCCGCTGGTCGCGCAGGCGGTGGAGTGGATGCGGCGCGGGGTCTCGGGAGGCGAGTTGCGGCGGGTGCTGAGCAGCAATCTGCCGCAGGACGGGGTCCGGTCCGCCGTGGGGTTCCTGCGGCACCGGCTGGAGCTGATGATGCCCGAAGCAGCCGCCTCCGCACGCGACGTCGAACCGGAGCGCTCGCACGCGGATCAGCCGCCCCCGCCTGCCGCCCCCCGGTACGTCGCCCCCCTCGTCACCTGCGTCGGTCCCGGCACCGAGCATGTCTTCCGGGCCATGGCCGGGGAGACCGAGTGCCCCGACTGCCGGCAGGCCGCCGCCTGGGCCCGCTGGGCCGAGCACCGCATCGCCGACCAGGGGATCGACCTCGCAGTGGACGCGGCCGTGGCCGTGGAGGCCGGGCGCGATCCGGACGGCTGGCGGGCGCGGCTCGCTGCCGCCGCGTCGGGGGGACCCGGTGGATCCGGGGCTTCGTAGCAATCGCTACCCCCGACCCACCACCACCCCCGCCCGGTCGACGCAGATCACGTCGACCGCCACCGGCGCGCCCCGCAGCACCGACAGGGCCTCGTCGCGGGCTCGGGCCGCCACCAGGTCGCCCAGGGGGACGCCCGCCGCCTCGCACAGGCGCAGTGCCTCCAGGCCTGTGTTGGCGGTGGCGATACGGGAGGCCAGTGGTTCGTCCGCGCCGCCCTGCCGGGCCAGGCCGGCCAGGAAGGGCTTGTCGACCTGGGAGCGGGCCGAGTGGAGGTCCAGGTGGCCCGCCGCGAGCTTCGACAGCTTGGCGAAGCCGCCGCAGATCGTGAGGCGGGCCACGGGATGCCGGCGTACGTATTTCAGGACCGCGCCCGCGAAGTCGCCCATGTCCAGCAGCGCGATGTCCGCCAGGCCGTACTCCGACACGACCGTCTTCTCCGACGTCGAGCCCGTGCAGCCCGCCACATGGGTCAGGCCCGCCGCCCTCGCCACGTCCACGCCCCGGCGGATCGAGTCGATCCACGCCGAGCAGGAGTACGGGACCACCACCCCCGTCGTGCCCAGGATCGACAGGCCGCCCAGGATGCCGAGCCGGCCGTTCCACGTCGAGCGGGCGATCTCCTCGCCGTGGTCGACCGAGACCGTGACCTCCACGTCCCCCGTCCCGCCGTGCTCCGCCGCCACCCGCTCCACGTGCTCGCGCATCAGTTGGCGCGGGACCGGGTTCACGGCGGGCTCACCGACGTCCAGCGGCAGGCCGGGGAGGGTGACGGTGCCCACGCCCGGGCCCGCCCGGAACACCACGCCGGAGCCCGGCGGCAGTCTCCGTACGGTCGACCGGACCAGTGCCCCGTGCGTCACGTCCGGGTCGTCGCCCGCGTCCTTCACCACTCCGGCCGTCGCCACCGCCCCGCCCGGTCCGGCCGTCAGCTCCTCCACCGCCAGTGCGAACGCCGGGGTCTGGCCCTTCGGCAGGGTGATGGTCACCGGGTCCGGGAAGTCGCCGGTCAGCAGCGCCGTGTACGCGGCCGTCGTCGCCGCCGTCGCACAGGCGCCGGTCGTCCAGCCGGGCCGCAGGCCGGTGTGTTTGAGTTGGGCGCTGCGACCGCCCCGCGCCTCAGCGTTCACGAGAAGAGTCCGTTCCGATGACTGTGCACGTTCTTGTTCTGGGGGGTACGACCGAGGCCCGCCGGCTGGCCGAACACCTGGTCGCCCATGATCCGGGGGTCCGGGTGACCACCTCGCTCGCCGGGCGCGTCGCCGCTCCCCGGCTGCCGCCCGGTGACGTGCGCGTCGGCGGGTTCGGGGGGCCCGAGGGGCTTGCCGCCTGGGTGCGTGAGCACGGTGTGGACGCCCTCGTCGATGCCACCCACCCCTTCGCCGCGACCATGAGCCGGAACGCGGCCGAGGCCGCCGCACAGGCCCATGTTCCTCTCCTCGCCCTCCGCCGGCCCGGCTGGGTCGCCCAGGACGGTGACCGCTGGCACCCCGCCGGATCGCTCGCCGAGGCCGCCGGGCTGCTGCCCGCGCTGGGTGAGCGGGTCTTCCTCACCACCGGGCGGATGGGGCTCGCCGCCTTCGCGGGAGCGGGACCGGGACCGGGCGCGCTGTGGTTCCTCGTGCGGTCGGTCGATGCTCCCGGGCCGCCCTTCCCGGCCCGGATGGAGGTCCTGCTCGACCGGGGGCCGTTCACGCTGGAGGGGGAGCGCGAGCTCATCCGCCGCCATCGCCTCGACGTCCTTGTCACCAAGGACAGCGGCGGGGACGCGACCGCCCCCAAGCTCGCCGCCGCCCGTGAGGCCGGGATTCCCGTCGTCGTGGTCCGGCGGCCACCGGTACCGGCAGGGGTACCGGTGGCCCGTACGCCCGACGAGGCCGCTCGGTGGGTACGCCGGCTCTACGCCTCCGGGTAGCGGCGGGGCGTCCACACGATGGACCGGTCGGCGCCGGAACCGCCCCTGCGCACCCACCGGGTCTGCGACGAGCCCACGATCAGCAGCGTCCGCATGTCCACCTCCGCCGGGTCCAGGTCCGCCAGCCGCACCGTACGGACGGACTCCGTCGGGCCGCCCACATCGCGCGCCAGCACCACCGGGGTATCCGGCGAGCGGTGCTCCAGGAGCAGGTCGCGGGCCTTGCCGACCTGCCACGTACGGGACGCGGAGCCCGGGTTGTACAGGGCCAGCACCAGGTCCGCCGAGGCTGCCGCGCGCAGCCGCTCCGCGATGACCTCCCACGGCTTGAGCCGGTCCGAGAGGGAGATCGTGGCGTAGTCGTGGCCCAGCGGCGCACCCGCGCGGGCTGCCGCCGCGTTGGCGGCGGTGACGCCGGGCAGGACCCGTACGGGGATGTCCGTGTACGGGTCCTGGGAGGCCACCTCCAGCACCGCCGTCGCCATCGCGAAGACCCCGGGGTCGCCGCCGGAGACCACCACGACACGGTGGCCGCGCCGGGCCAGGTCCAGGGCGAACTCGGCGCGCTCCGACTCCACCTTGTTGTCCGAGCCGTGCCGCGCCTGGCCGGGGCGGACCGGCACCCGGTCCAGGTAGGTCGTGTAGCCGACCACGGCGTCGGCGGCGGCGAGTGCTCCGCGCGTCTCCGGTGTCAGCCACAGCGGGCCCGCCGGGCCGGTGCCCACCACCACGACCTCGCCGCCCGTGGAAGGCGACGGGCGCGGCGCGTCGACGCGGCTCGGCAGGACCGCGACCGAGAAGTACGGGACGGACGCCGGGTCGATGTCCGCCAGGTCGCCCGTGCGTTCCCCGGCCATCGTCGCCCGCTCCACGTACCGCGCCTCCGCCAGCCTCCCCGACGCCTCGAACGCCCCGCGCACCGCCGGGAACGTACGCCCCAGCTTCATCACCACGGCCGTGTCGGTGGCGGCGAGACGGGCCGTCAGCTCCTCTTCCGGCAGTGTGCCGGGCAGGATCGTGAGGATTTCCTCGCCCTCGACGAGGGGGGTGCCGAGCCGGGCCGCCGCCGCGCTGACGGACGTCACTCCCGGGATCACCTCGGTCGGGTACCGGTCGGCCAGACGCTTGTGCATGTGCATGTACGAGCCGTAGAACATCGGGTCGCCCTCGGCGAGCACCGCGACGGTCAGCCCCGCGTCCAGATGCGCCGCGAGGCGGGCCGCGGCCTTCTCGTAGAACTCCTCCAACGCACCCCGGTAGCCGCCCGGGTGGTCCGTGGTCTCCGTCGTGACGGGGTAGACCAGGGCCTCCTCGATGTGGTCGGGCCGCAGGTGCGCCGCCGCGATGGACCGGGCGATCGAGCGGCCGTGCCGGGCGCTGTGGTAGGCGACGACGTCGGCCTCGCCGATGGCCTGGACGGCCCGCAGCGTCATCAGGTTCGGGTCGCCGGGGCCGAGCCCGACACCGTAGAGCCGGCCGGTACCGCCGCCGCTGAGCCCGGTCACTGGAGAGGTCACTGCTCTTCCTCGCTCGCGATGGCGTTGAGCGCCGCCGCCGCTATCGCGCTGCCGCCGCGCCGGCCGCGCACGATCAGGTGCTCCAGGCCCGACGCGTGCTCGGCCAGGGCCTCCTTGGACTCGGCCGCGCCGATGAAACCGACCGGGACGCCGATGACGGCGGCCGGGCGCGGGGCGCCCTCCTCGATCATCTCCAGCAGGCGGAACAGGGCGGTCGGGGCGTTGCCGACCGCGACCACCGCCCCCTCCATCCGGTCCCGCCACAGCTCCAGGGCCGCCGCGCTGCGCGTGGTCCCCATCTTCGCGGCCAGCTCCGGCACGGACGGGTCGGACAGTGTGCAGATCACGTCGTTGTCCGCGGGCAGCCGCCTGCGGGTGACCCCGCTGGCCACCATCGCCACGTCGCAGAGGATCGGTGCGCCGGAGCGCAGGGCCGCGCGGGCGTCGGCCACGGCGTTCGGTGAGAAGGCGAGGTCCCTTACGAGGTCGACCATGCCGCAGGCGTGGATCATCCGGACGGCGACCTGGCTCACATCGGCGGGCAGCCCGGCCAGATCCGCCTCCGCGCGGATGGTGGCGAAGGACTGGCGGTAGATCGCCGGTCCGTCCTTCTCGTACTGGTGCACAGTGCTGTCGCTTTCTTCTGCCGGAAGGGGGGAGGGGAGCTGGGGGGGCGTGCTCAGGCGCGGGCCTCGGCCACCGCCGCGGCGAGTGCCGCCGGGTCGTTCAGGGCCGCCGCCCGGGGGGCACGGTGTTCGCCCCGTACGTGCGAGATCCGGTGCCCGTCGGGCGTGACGACCACGTCGATCCACTCCCCGTGGGGGTGGCCGCAGCGGCGTTCGCACCCGGACCAGTACACAGGGAGCCGTCCGACCGGTCCGACAGCGGCCCCCGCTTCGGCCCGCACGTCGGACAGCGACTTCGCGCAGCCGGGGTGGCCGATGCAGGCGCCGACGCCGGTCCACGGGGAGTCCGGGCCGGTGATCAGCCCGGCCGCCGCCAGGGTGCCGAGCGCCTTCGCCGCGTGCCCGCGCCGCCCGGGCCGCGCGGAAGATCCGGACGGTCCGGACGGTCCGAAGGGGCCGGGGATGACGATCCCGCGCCACGGGGTGAGCCGCAGCTCGTTCCCGTACCGCCGGGCCGTTTCGGTGAGCAGCCGCCACTGGGCGGGGGTGAGCCGCCCCAGCGGTACGCCGACGCTGATCGCTGTCACAGTCACTGCCGCTGTCGCTGTAGTGCTGTCGTCCGGCGCGGTGACCGTACCCGGGGCCGGAGCCTTCGCCGTACGCGGACGGGGGTGGTGCACGGTCGCACTCGCCGCCGCTCCGACGGCCCGGGCGACCTCGCCGGGCAGCGCGGCGCGTACGGCGTCGGGCAGGTCCTTCACGCGCCACGCGCCGGAGTCCCGGGCGGCGCGGAGGAACACCTCGGCGGCCAGCAGCGCGGCGCGCGGGCCGTCCGCCGCGGGCAGGCGGAACACCTCGTCGGCGGCCCCGACCCGCAGCAGGCAGCCGCCGCCGTGCGCGATCAGCGTCACGTCCGCGCCCAGCGTGTCCACGTCACCACTGCCCGCGTCGAGGGCGAAGAGGAAGCGGCCGGAGAGCGCGGCGGCGGCGGCCGACCGGCACACCAGGCCGTCCAGCTGGGACAACCAGCCGCCGACCGAGGGCGATCCGTCGAGTCCGGCGAGCGGCGAGGCCACGATGTTGCGGGCCCGCTCGTGCGCGGCGGACGGCAGCAGCCCGGCGGCGCCGAGCAGTTCGGCCGGCTCGCCGCCGCACTCCGCGTCGAGGCCGCGCAGCTGTACGTTGCCCCGCGAGGTGAGATGCAGCTCACCGTCCCCGAACCGGCCGGCCACCGCGAGCAGCGCGTCCGCCCGGTCGGCGCTCAACACCCCGCCGGGGACGCGTACCCGGGCCAGCGCACCGTCGTCGGCCCGGTGCAGCCGCAGCGTCCCCGGGCAGGCGTCGCCGCCGTCGCGGCGGGCTGTGCCGCCCGCGGAAAGGGGCGAGGGGGCGGAATCGGGCATGGCGGCGAGCATACCGACCGGGCCGACCCCGTCGGCGGGCCCGCTCCTGTGACCTGCGGGACACGGGTACGGCCGGCCTGCGGGACAGATACGGCCCACCTGCGGGACACGTACGGCCGGCCTGCGGGCACAGGTAGGGCCCACCTGCGGGACACGGGTACGGCCGGCCTGTGGGGGATCGGGGTCGGAGAGCCGGCGCGCTCCGCGCACAGTGATCACCACCGCACCCCCGCCCCCTGCCCGAACCCGCCCCCGCCGCTTAGGATGCAGGCGGTGGTCCGTTCAGGCCGCCATCGCCAGACGGCGACAGGGGAGGAAGCCCGGTGAGATTCCGGCGCGGTCCCGCCACTGTGAGCCCGGCCGCCACCACCGGCCGGGCGAGTCAGGAACTCCCTTCCCCGAGCGCCCGGTCTCCGAGCCGGACGTGGGGAGACCCTCCGACACCGCCCGGGGCGTGGACACCCCGAGGAAGGCCTGACGCAGCATGATCCTGCTCCTGTCGACGTCCGACACCGACCTCCTGAGCGCCCGCGCCGGTGAGGGACCCGTCAGCTACCGGTACGCCAACCCCTCCCGCGTCGCCCTCGACGTACTGCCGGAGCTGCTGGAAGGCGTCGACCTCGTCGTCGTACGCCTCCTCGGCGGCGTACGGGCATGGCAGGAGGGTTTGGACGCGGTGCTGGCCACCGGCCGCCCGGTCGTCGTGCTGACCGGTGAACAGGCCCCCGACGCCCAGTTGATGGCCGCCTCCACCGTGCCGATCGGCATCGCGGCCGAGGCGCACGCCTACCTCGCGCACGGCGGGCCCGCCAACCTGGAGCAGCTGGCCCGGTTCCTCTCCGACACCGTGCTGCTGACCGGCCACGGCTTCGAGCCGCCCGCCCCGGCCCCCGCGTGGGGCCCGCTGGAGCGGGAGGCCCGCACGGTGCCCGAGGGTGCGCCGACCGTCGCCGTCCTCTACTACCGCGCCCACCACATGAGCGGGAACACCGCGTTCATCGACGCGCTGTGCACCGCCGTCGAGGACGCGGGGGCCCGGCCGCTCCCGCTGTACGTCGCGTCCCTCCGTACGCCGGAGGCCGAGCTGATCGACGCTCTCCGCGCCGCCGACGCCATCGTCACCACCGTCCTCGCGGCGGGCGGCACCAAGCCCGCCGAGGCTTCGGCCGGCGGCGACGACGAGTCATGGGACGCGGGCGCGCTCACCGGGCTCGACGTGCCGATCCTCCAGGCGCTCTGCCTCACCAGCCCGCGCGCCGCGTGGGAGGAGAACGACGAGGGCGTCTCCCCGTTGGACGCGGCCACCCAGATCGCGGTGCCGGAGTTCGACGGCCGGCTGATCACCGTCCCCTTCTCCTTCAAGGAGATCGACGAGGACGGGCTCCCGGCGTACGTCGCCGACGCCGAGCGCGCGGCCCGGGTCGCCGGGATCGCCGTACGCCACGCGAAGCTGCGGCACATCCCGAACGCGGAGAAGCGGATCGCGCTCGTGCTCTCCGCCTACCCGACCAAGCACTCCCGGATCGGGAACGCGGTCGGCCTCGACACGCCCGCCAGCGCCGTGGCGCTGCTGCGGCGGCTGCGCGCCGAGGGGTACGACTTCGGCCCCGAGGAGGACATCCCGGGGCTGGTCTCCGGCGACGGCGACGAGCTGATCTACGCGCTGATCGAGGCGGGCGGCCACGACCAGGAGTGGCTGACCGAGGAGCAGTTGGCCAGGAACCCGGTCCGGATCCCGGCCGCCGACTACCGCCGCTGGTTCGCCACGCTCCCCGAGGAACTGCGGCTCGCGGTGGAGCGGCACTGGGGCCCGGCGCCCGGCGAGATGTTCGTGGACCGGTCCGCGAACCCGGAGGGCGACATCGTCCTCGCTGCCCTGCGGCGCGGCAACCTCCTCATCCTCATCCAGCCGCCGCGTGGCTTCGGCGAGAACCCGATCGCGATCTACCACGACCCCGATCTGCCGCCCTCGCACCACTACCTGGCCGCCTACCGCTGGATCGCCGCCTCCGCCGACGACAACGGCTTCGGCGCGGACGCGATGATCCACCTCGGCAAGCACGGCAATCTGGAGTGGCTGCCCGGCAAGAACGCGGGCCTGTCGGCCGCGTGCGGCCCGGACGCCGCCCTCGGCGATCTGCCGCTGGTCTACCCGTTCCTGGTCAACGACCCGGGCGAGGGCACGCAGGCCAAGCGTCGCGTCCACGCCACGCTGATCGACCACCTGGTGCCGCCGATGGCCCGCGCCGACAGCTACGGCGACATCGCCCGGCTTGAGCAACTCCTCGACGAACACGCCCAGATCGCCGCGATGGACCCGGCGAAGCTGCCCGCGATCCGCGCGCAGATCTGGACGCTGATCCAGGCCGCGAAACTCGACCACGACCTCGGTCTTGAGGACCGGCCGGAGGACGAGGGCTTCGACGACTTCATCATGCATCTCGACGGCTGGCTCTGCGAGATCAAGGACGTCCAGATCCGCGACGGCCTGCACGTGCTGGGCAGCCCGCCCGCCGGGAACGACCGGGTCAACCTGGTCCTCGCCGTACTGCGCGCCCGCCAGATCTGGGGCGGCACCGCCTCGCTCCCGGGGCTGCGCGAGGCGCTCGGCCTCGACGAGTCGGCCGCCACCCGCACCGCCGCCGACGAGATCGAGGAGCAGGCCCGCGCGCTCGTCCAGGCGATGGACGACGCCGACTGGGACCCGGCCGCCGTCGCCGGTGTCGCCGCCGGGCTGCCGGACGCGGTCGCTGACATCCTCACCTTCGCGGCCACCGAGGTCGTCCCGCGCATGGCGGCCACGACCGACGAACTCACCCACGCCGTGCACGCGTTGAACGGCGGCTTCGTACCCGCCGGGCCCTCCGGTTCGCCCCTGCGCGGCCTGGTCAACGTCCTCCCCACCGGCCGCAACTTCTACTCCGTCGACCCGAAGGCCGTCCCCTCCAAGCTCGCCTGGGAGACCGGCCAGGCGCTCGCCGAATCGCTCCTGACCCGCTACCGCACCGACAACGGCGACTGGCCCACCTCGGTCGGCCTCTCCCTCTGGGGCACCAGCGCGATGCGCACGGCGGGCGACGACATCGCGGAGGCGTTCGCGCTGCTCGGCATCCGCCCCGTCTGGGACGACGCCTCCCGCCGCGTGACCGGCCTGGAGCCCATCCCGTACGAGGAGCTGGGCCGCCCCCGTATCGACGTGACACTGCGCATCTCGGGCTTCTTCCGCGACGCGTTCCCGCACACGGTCGGGCTGCTCGACGACGCCGTACGGCTGGCCGCCTCACTCGACGAGCCGGCCGAGCGGAACCACGTACGGGCGCACACCCAGGCCGACCTGGCCGAACACGGCGACGAACGCCGGGCCACCACCCGGATCTTCGGCTCCCGCCCCGGCACCTACGGCGCGGGCCTCCTCCAGCTCATCGACTCCCGCGACTGGCGCACCGACGCCGATCTCGCCGAGGTCTACACGGTGTGGGGCGGCTACGCCTACGGCCGTGAGCTCGACGGCCGCCCGGCCCGCGAGGAGATGGAGAGCGCTTACAAGCGCATCGAGGTCGCCGCGAAGAACACCGACACCCGCGAGCACGACATCGCGGACTCCGACGACTACTTCCAGTACCACGGCGGCATGGTGGCCACCGTGCGCGCGCTCAAGGGCAAGGCCCCGGAGGCGTACATCGGGGACTCCACCCGCCCCGAGACCGTCCGCACGCGGACGCTGGTCGAGGAGACGTCCCGGGTCTTCCGTGCCCGGGTCGTCAATCCGAAGTGGATCGAGGCGATGCGACGCCACGGCTACAAGGGCGCGTTCGAGCTGGCGGCCACCGTCGACTACCTCTTCGGGTACGACGCCACGACCGGCGTCGTCGCCGACTGGATGTACGACAAGCTCACCGAGACGTACGTCCTGGACCCGGAGAACCGGCGGTTCCTCCAGGAGGCCAACCCCTGGGCGCTGCACGGCATCGCGGAACGCCTCCTGGAGGCCGAGTCGCGCGGCATGTGGGCCAAGCCCGACCCGGCGGTGCTGGACGCGCTGCGCCAGGTGTACCTGGAGACGGAAGGAAACCTGGAGGGCGAGGACTGACCTCGTCGTATTTCTTCGGTCCACCCCTTTTCTTCGGTCCACCCCTGCCCCGGATCGCCCCCGCCCGGCACAATCACGGTCATGGGGACACCAGGGCAGGGGCGGACGGAGCGGACGGAGCAGGACACCGCTGAAATCAACGGGCGTACTGTGCGCGGGCGTTCGGTGCTGAGCGGACTCTTCGACGCCCTGCGTCTGACGGTCGTGTCGGGGGTGACCGGCGCGGCGATCGCGGCTGTCGTGGTCGGCGCGATCCTGGAGGAGCTGCCCGTCGTCATCACCGGGGGCGGAGTCCTGGTCGTCCTCATCCTGATCGGCGTCGTCACCGGGCGACGGCCCTCGGGGCCCGTCACGCCGCCGACCGGCGAGATCGCCCTCGCCCGGATCGAGGACCTGCGGGCGACGGGCGGCGAAATGGCCGACGTACCGGTGAAGTTCCGGCTGACCGTGGCGCCGGACGACCGGCCGGCGTACCGCGTGAAGTTCAGCCAGCCCATCAACCTGGTCGACATCCCCGCCTACCGGCCGCGCGGCATCGCGGTCGTGGAGTACCGCCCGGACGAGCCCTGGAAGGTGCGGATCGTCACCCGCCCGACCCCGGAGTGGAGCCGCCGGGCCGAGGAGGCGGAGATCGACTCCGCGCCCGAGTCCACCCTGGTGAACGACCCCGGGCCGGGCGAGGCTTCCTGGTGCGTGCTGGCGCTGCTCGCGTTCCTGGCGGGCGGGGCCCTGGTGGTCCTCCTGTTCCGGGCGGACCTGTTCACGTCCGAGGACGCGTCGGGGACCTCGTCGAAGCAGCCGTCCTCCACCTCCTCCGCGTCCTCCTCCCGGACGTTCACCACGTCCACCACGGTCTCCGGGCCCTCCTCCTCGCTGCTGGTCCTCGGCCGGATGCGGGAGACGGCCACGAAACTGGAGGCCCGCGCGGGCACCTCGGACGTCACCGCGATCACCATCGAGGAACGCCGCATGGAGATCCGCGGCGACTCGGCCCGCCCGCCCGGCGAGACCGTGCACCTCCAGATGCTCCCGTACGAACTGTTCCCCGCCCTGGTCCGCGAGGCCCGCACGACCCTGGGCGTGCGCGACCCGAAGAGCTGGCGTATCGACGTGACGCCGGGCGCGGGCACCGGAGTGGGCCCCCGGGTCCGCGTCACGGTGACCGGCGAGGAGGGCACCGCCCACCTGGACGCGGACGCGACGGCCCGGATCCTGGAGCGGCGGCCGGTGGGGGAGAAGGGCTGAGGGCTCGTCCGCACGGGTGATGGTCCGTTCCTGTCGCATCGCCCGCGCGGAGACAGCCGGTCGAGCCCGACGGTCAGCAGGCCCAGAGCGGTGGGGATGCCGTCCGGTGTCGCGAGGTGACAGGAGGCCGGCTGGACGTCGAGCGGGCGGCCGTTCTCCTCGATCACCTCGGGGTCGACCATGGAGGGCAGGTAGGAACGCTGGAACAGGTCGAGATCCAGATCCTCACGCGTCGCGCGGACCATCGGCCGGACGTCGAACGGCCCGTCTCCCGACCGGAGGCGCTCGGACAACACGCGTTCGTCCTCCCGCCCGGCCCGTCGGGTGGTGGGACCCGGCCGGACCCAGACCACGCCGTCGCACCGCACGGGCGGCGCGGCCGAGGCTTCCACGCGCAGATGTACGACCGGCTTGCCCTTGTAGCGGGCCACGCGGACGGTGAGCGAGGGCCGGTCGAGAATGCGGCCGTCGTCCCGGAGTTCGGTCAGGGCCAGCAGCGCGCGATCGCTCGTGTCGACATCGTCCACCGGATCTCCGGCGTCGTTCACGCCCACAAGGATGTCACCGCCTCCACGGCCACAGAGGTCGTTGGCCATGGCGCACACGGCCGTGGCGATGGCGTCACCGGGCTTGCCCTCCCGCTTCGCCGTGCGCTTGAACTCCAACGTCGTGCTCTCGCAGATGCCCAGGACATCGGCCAGATCATCGTTGCTCACCGTGCGCATCCTCTCAGCTCCCCGTGGGCCGGGCAGCGGGAGCGCGGGCACCCTCCCCGGCCTGCCCGTACGGGAGGCTGGCCCACGTGCGGGTTCCGACACCCGGCGGGTGGGCGGGGGCGAAGCCCCAGACGCCGAGACGTGTCTCCACCAGTGTCGTGACGGGGGCGAGCAGGTCCCGACGCCGTACGTCGCAGGCGGCTGCAAGGCGGGGGTGACGGTGAGCGGCGTGTGTGTCGTACACGGTGAACCGGAGCGTGTTGTCAGCCGAGCGCAACGAGAGGTGAAGCTGCTCGCCGGCGCCGGTGAACCCGCAGGCGTACGCCACCAGGTCGTGGGTGAGCAGGATCGCCGCGTCCGTCAGCTCCGCCCCCGCGCGGTGCGTGTCCAGGATGATCTCGACGGCCTCCTCGGCGATGGCCGGCGTCGTGAGAGCCGAGGGCAGTGTCAGGCCGTGAACGAGGTTCGCCAGGGACGGCTCGGAGAGGTCCGGAGGCGGCGGCGGACAGTGGGTGAACCTCGCGACGGGCCGGAGGGAGAGCGGCGCGAGGTGAGGCCGGTTCCCGTCTCCGTGTCCGTATCCGTATCCGGTTCGGGGAGCGGGCCGCGTTTCGGTGGCAGGGCCTTGCGTGGCCGGTACCGGTGTGGGCGTGCTTTCGGGCATGGGGACTCCGCTCAGGGGAAGGTGTGCCGTTCGGTGCGACGGTGAGGTGGTTGCGGGCCGTTCGATGCGTCGTCCGCGTAGCGGTGCGGTGGCTCGTCTCCCTGGCGCGGGCGCGCCCCTCCCAGGGCAGGAGGACGCGGGCAGGCCCGCGCGATGCTCTTCGTTCTCGCCTTGCGTGAGCGTCGCGTGACTTACGGTAGAGGAAGGTGAGTGGCATTTACCACCTGAATCGAGAAAATGCCCCGGCCTGGTGTCTGGTTGAAGCCGTACTGCCAGGCACACTGTTCACTTACCGATCCGGGAGAAGCGCCGCATGCCGCCACGGAGTGTCCCCAGCGAACGTCAGAAGCGACTCGGTTCCGAACTGCGCAGGATGAGGAACGACGCGGGCGAGAGCACGGAGTTCGCCGCCCGGCTGCTCGGGGTGGACAGGGCGAAGGTCTCGAACATCGAGTCAGGCGTCCGGGCGATCACGCCTGAGCGCGTACGCACACTGGCAAGCAACTACGGGTGTGGCGAGAGGCGTTACGTCGATGCTCTCGTCGCCATGGCCGAGCCGCGCCCGAAGGACTGGTGGGAGGTCTATCGGGGGCAGCTTCCGGCCGGACTGCTCGACATCACCGAGTTGGAATGGCATGCCACCTCCGTGCGGGCCGGAGTGTTCCTCCACGTCCCCGGCCTGCTCCAGACAGACGGATACGTCAGGGCCGTTGGTCATGCTGCGCTGCCGCCGCTGTCGGACCACGAGATCGAGCTTCGCGTCGCGCTCCGCCTGCAGCGTCAGCAGGTGCTGCATCGGCCCGATCCGATCGCGTACGCGGCCTACATCCACGAAGCGGCCCTGCGCATCGAGTTCGGCGGAATGAAGGTCATGCGCGCACAGTTGCACCATCTGTGTGAGATGAGCCAACTCCGCCATGTGGATGTGAGGGTGGTGCCGTTCGCTTCCGGGGCCTTCCCCGGAGCCGGACAGGCCCTGTCCTACGCCGGAGGAGTCGTTCCGCAGCTGGACACGGTGCAGCTCGATTCGGCCCACGGGCCGGGTTTCACCCACGCGACGGCACAACTCGACAAGTACCGCTCCCAACTGGACTGGATGGAACGGGCCTCCCTCAGTCCCGACAGGTCCCGGGACTGCATACTCGCCCTCACCGGCACCCGATAGGAGACGTGGCCATGACCGACATCACGTGGGAAGAGCCTTTCTGCGCGGAGAGTTCCAACTGCTTCCGCCTGGGTACCGACGCCGACGGCAACGCCTACATAGCGGTCGCCGGGCAGGAAGGGGCCTACCTCACGGACACCCGGGAGGCGCTGAGCACCCTCATCCGGGACATCAAGGCCGGGAAGGCCGACCACCTGCTGTAGCGCTCGCTCCCCGGCCGCTGTTCCGGGATCGGCCGTGAGCTGGGGCCGCGCGACACGGTAATCGCCTGGAAACCGGCGCGTCTGTCCGGGCACAGTGGGCGGATGACGACCCCCGCCCCCGCGTTCCTGCCCGGACTCGACCTGTCCCGGATCCTCTACGAGGAGGCCGTGCGGCCGGTCCTCGACGCGGCGTACCCCGGACTGCGGTACGCCGCCGCCCGGATCGGCTCCGGCTCCGAGGTGCTCGGCTTCGACACCGCCCGGTCCGCGGACCACGAATGGGGCCCGCGCCTGGACCTCTTCCTGGAACCGGCCGACGCCGCCGCGCACGGGGAGCGGATCCACCGCCTGCTCGCCGAGCGGCTGCCCAAGCGGGTGCGCGGCTGGCCGACGCACTTCCGGCACGCCGACCCCGCCGACCCGGTCGGGCACATGGAACCGACCGACGGCCCGGTCGACCACCGCGTCGTCGTCGCCGACGTCGGCGGGTGGCTGCACGACCGGCTCGGCCTCCGTCCCGGCCCCGACGGGAAGCCCCCGGCGCCGACGGTCCACGACTGGCTGGCCATGCCGCAGCAGAAGCTGGCGGAGACCACGGGCGGCGCGGTGTTCCGCGACGACGTGGGCACACTGACCCGGGCGCGGCAGGAGCTGGCCTGGTACCCGGACGAGGTGTGGCGCTATCTGCTGGCCTGCCAGTGGCAGCGGATCTCCCAGGAGGAGGCGTTCGCCGGACGCTGTGCCGAGGTGGGGGACGAGCTGGGGTCCGCTGTGGTCGCGGGGCGGCTCGTGCGCGACCTGATGCGCCTGTGCCTGCTCCTCGCGCGGGAGTACGCGCCGTACGGCAAGTGGCTGGGGAGCGCCTTCGCCCGGCTGCCCGGGGCCGACGCGCTGCTGCCCGCCCTGCGGGGAGCCGTCACGGCCACGGAGTATCCGGCGCGCGAGGGACACCTCTGCGACGCGTACGAGGCCGTGGCCGCGCTCCAGAACCGCTCGGGCCTCGCGCAGGCGGTGGACCCCGGGCGGCGGCCGTACCACGGCCGCCCGTTCCAGGTGCTGCACGCCGAGCGCTTCGCCGGGGCCCTGGCCCGGAGCATCACCGACCCGGAACTGCGGGCCCTGCCGCTGACCGGGAGCGTGGACCAGTGGGCCGACAGCACGGACTTCCTCGGGCGGCAGGGGGCCGTGCGGGCGGCGGTCGACGCGCTCGGCTGACGGGCCCGCGCCGCAGGCCCCGGGAACAGCTTCCCGGGGCCTGCGGAACGTACGGTGCGGAGCGGGTCAACGCGCCGCGTGGGACAACTAGTTGGCGTTCACCAGTTCGTGGGCGGGGACCGTCACGGTGCGGGCGCCCTTCTTGCCTCCGAGGACGACCTTGCGCAGCGCGCTGTTGTTGTTGTGGTTGGTCTCCTTGAGCCGGTTCTCCGGGTTGGCGAGGACCTGGATGTAGTACGTGCCGTTCGGCAGGTTCGTGATGTCGAAGGACTGGCCGGGCAGGTCCTGGGTGTAGGTGTCACCGGAGCCGACGTCCAGCACCTCGCGCACGGAGATCGAGTTCTCCTGGCCGCACGCGGTGGACAGGTCGGTGTTGCCCGGGTGCCAGTTGGCGTTCTTCACCGTGTAGTCGACGGCGTCGGTGTTGGCCAGGCAGAACGCCTCCTTGCCGCTGCGCACCGACTCCTTCTGGTCGGCCTTCAGCAGCCGGTAGCTGGCGAAGTCCGTGAAGTGCCAGTGCTCGTGGCCGGGGCGCGGGTCCCACTCCATGGTGCCGGTCGGGGTGTAGCCGACCTGCTTGCCGTTGGCGTCGTAGAAGTACTGGTAGGCGTCCATCAGCTCCTTGCCGGGGGAGCGGAAGCCGTCCACGACGAGCTTGGCCGGGCCCGCGTTCCACACGTTGGCGCTGAAGGCGAGGTAGTCCTTGCCGGGCACCTCCTCGTACCCGTCGCTGACGGTGATGCCGTACGCGGGCAGCGAGCGCAGGTCCGGCTTCGGCACGTCGGGCACGGCCGCCTTGCCGGTGGGCCGCTTCGCGTTGGGCTTGGAGCCCGGAGCCTGGCGCGAACCGTCGGTCTGCCCGGCGCGGTCACCGGTCCTGGCAGCGGAGAAGGCCTCCCGCTGGAGCGATTCCTTCTTCAGCGCCCAGGGCAGCGCGGCCGGAGCCGGCGGGTAGGGCCCGTGACCGACGTTGAACGTGGAGCCGGCGCCGGTCGTCCGGGTGGCGGGTGCCTCGGTGCGGGCCGGGGCGCCGTGCCCGGCGTGGGCGGAGGGCGCGGCGGGCGCGGTCGCCTTCCCGTGCCCTTCGTGCCCTCCGTGACCCTCGTGCGCGGACGCGGCGCCGCTGCTGCCGGCGGGAACCGGGGGCGGCTCCTCCCAACTGCGCTCGCGCACGGTCACCTTGACGGTGCGGGTCTGGTTGGCGATGCCGAAGAGATCGCGGTACTTCTTGGTCACGTTGATCTTGGCGGTGTACTTACCGGCGGCCAGCTGGACCGGCTTGGAGTAGTAGCCGGCGTAGGTGTTGGACGCCCAGCCGTTCTCCACGCCCCACACCGAGCCGAGGGTGAAGGGGTTCACCGGACAGCTCTGCGGATACTTCGAGTTGGCGGGAGCGTCCGGCCGGACCCGCCCGGAGGCGTTGTTGGGGCAGAACGCCTCGGTCTTGGTCAGCACCTTCTTCCCCGCCGCGTCGGTGAGCTGGATCTGCGCGAAGTCCGGCAGCCCGGAGAAGTCCTTCACCAGCCCGGCGGGAAGCGCCTTGGTCGTGGTCTTCTTCCCGTTCCGGAAGACCTGCGAGGCGACGACCGGGGTCTTGTAGGACTTCCGGGTCACCTTGAGCTCGAAGGAGGCGTTCTCGGAGGTGAGGTACGTCCCGAGATCCAGATAGACGCCGGGATCCTCCTTCCACGAGTCGAGCGTCACCGAGGTGGAGGCGGCGATCAGGCTGAGCTTCGGCGTCGGCTCCGCCGTCTTGGCGTCGGGCGCGGCGGCAACGACGCCCGCGGTCACGGCGACGGCCGCGGCGACAGCGATCGAGGGGCGGGTCAGGCGGTTCGTGCGGCCCTGCGGGGATCTGGTCATCATTCCTCGTACTTCCGGATTCCGGGTGCTTGGCGGAACGTGGACGCGCAGCACGGCCCCAACTCACCTGTGGCGACGCTGTGTCCGGACTGTGAGAGGCGGCGCGGGGGCCCGTAGGTTGTCTGTCCTCACCCGGGCGGCCCACAGTTGTCTGAAAAGTACCCCCCGGGCCTCCATGACGGAGTCGGGCGGGAAGCCTCGACGTGCCTCCTGCGCTGCGGCTCTGCCGTGCGGCGCCCCTGCTCGCTTTTCGGCCAGGGGCACCGGCAACGGACCGGCTCGTCTCGTGCGGCGCCGGGTCACGGCGCTCTCGATGCGGGTGATGCCGTGCGGTGCGGCCAACTCATCGGCCAGGTGGGCGCGCGGCCCGCTCACGCTGCGGCACTCCACCCTGACGGAAGCGGGGCACGGCCCGGTGGTTACGGGACGGGCAGGGGGGTGGCATCCGGGCCGCAGGGACCGGACGCCACCCCTGCGGCTCACTGCCCGTACGCGACCAACAGGTTGGTGGCCGGGACCACCACGAGTCCGCCGCCGGCTCCGAGGCCGGTCAGTGGCTGGGACACGTTGTGCTCGTCGGGCTCGTTGATCGGCGCGCCGACGTCGGTGGACCAGACGGGCTGACCGGTGGCGCCGTTGACCGCCCACAGCCGGCCGCTCAGGGAGCCGACGTAGACGTAACCGTTGACGACGATCGGGGCCGTGCTGATCCGGCCGTCCCCCTCGAACGTCCAGCGGGTGGCCAGGGTCCGGCTGTGCCGCTCCCGCAGAACACCGTCATCGACGAAGTAGCCCTGGCGTCCGTCGAAGGCGGGCGCCGGCGACCAGCCGGTGGCCGGGTAGGTGCCGCGGACCTTCCCGTCGGCGGTGTTGAGCACCGCAGGGGCCATCCCGCCGCCGTCGCGTATCCAGACACCGCCGTCGGCGACGACAGGAGTGCGGCCACCGCCGCCGGAGCAGTCGGTCCGGTGGTGCCAGACCGGGGCGCCCGACTTCGGGTCGAAGGCATAGGCCTGCTCACAGGCGTACGAGACGTACACCCCGTTGGCCGTGACGGCGGGCGAACTGTTGTCCCCGTTGGCGACGGGCCGCGTCCACCGCACCGCACCGCTGGCGGCGTCCACCGCGTACAAGGTGCCGCCCGAGCCGGCCCCGCCGGTGTACACCACACCGCCGGAGAAGCTGGGAGGGGAGGAGAAGGAGTACTGGTCGGGCAGCGTGACCGTCCAGAGCCGCGCCCCGGTGACCGGATTGAAGGCCGTCAGCACCCCGTCGTAGTTCTGGGCGTAGAGCCGGCCGCCCCCGTAGGCGAGCGCGGACCACCAGTAGGTGCCACCGAGGGCGACCGGCTCCCAGGCGTTCTTACCCGTGTCCGCGTTCATGGCGTGGAGGACGGTGCCGTACCCGTCCGGCGAGGCGACGGTCACGAAGACGCGCCCGCCGGCCACGATGGGGTAGGAGACGCTTCCGCCCAGGTCACGGGACCACTTCTGGCTGAGCGGCGGAGCACCGACGGCGGAATCGACGAGGCTTCCGTCGTGCCGCGCGTTGATCTGGTAGGTGGTCGAGGATCCGGTCTGCGTCGACTGCGCGCCCACCGGCGTCACGAATGTGACGACGGCCAGCGCCGCACCGAACAGCACGGCAACGGTTCTTCGAAGCTTCACGCAGATGCCCCTCGTCATCCGGCATCGCCACGGCGATGCGCACAGGGCGGGTCAGGCTCAGGTCCGCTGACCCGTCTCCGGCCCCCATGCTCCAGGAGGAAGGCCGCAACCGCCGCTTATTTATGGCCAGTTGGGCATCCGCGGTCACGGGACGACGAGCCGCCCGACACGGTCCGGAGCGCGGCCGGACGGCTGGGGAACTTCGAAGGCCCCTGGAGCCCTTGGGTTCCTTGGGTTCTAGCGATCATCGCAACACTGGCTCAGGCAGCGAGTAGATCACGTAGACGCTCGGCTGGTGTATCCCAGCCGAGCGTCTTGCGTGGACGGCCGTTCGGCAGCAGTCGCGGGCGCCTGGACCTGTGGCGGAGCCGGCGGATACAGGTTTGGTGAACTGTGGTGAACACCTGCGAATGAGACCGGAACTGAGACCAGGCACTCGTCTATTTGCCGGACACCGGGCCGTACCACTGCATGGCTTGACCGGTGATTGCGGCGATACATTCGAAGTCGTGGTCGCGGTGCAGGAGGGTCAGTCCCTGCAGTTCCGCTGTGGCGGCGACGACGAGGTCAACAGCTCCCGCACTGCGGTGCTGACCGCGTTGGGTCAGCAGCTCCTGAACCTGCCAGGCGCGGTCGTACGCGCGGTCATCGACGGGCACCCAACCGAACAGCAGCCGCATGTCCTCGATGCCGCGCGCACGGTCCGCGGCGGAGCGGGCGCTGTAGAAGAACTCCAGCTCGGTAACAGGGCAGGTCGCGATGAGCCCTGCTGTGGCGGCCTGATCCCATCCGTACTGTTCGGCGTCGTCGCGGAAGAATCGGGCGAGCGCACTGGTGTCGATCAGGAACTGTGCCGCGCTCACCGCCGGTAGTCCCTCTTCTCCTCGAAGACATCCAGATCGAACGCGCCCTCGCCGGCCGCAGCCCGCAGCCGAGTGAGAGCGAGAGCCCGTCGGCGGTTGTCGAGCACCTCGCGCAGAGCGGAGTTGACCGTCTCCCTCTTGGTGCCGGTCCCCAGCGCCTGAGCCACGTCGGCCAGCAGCTCGTCGTCGAGATCGATCACTGTACGACTCATCGATGACCTCCTGAGATATCAACTATGGCATCGAGTATATCGCAGACGAAGTATGGCTGTGGGATGCCGGGCGGAGAGGTGTCGGGGCTGGGTAGTGACCGATCCATGTTGATGGGCTTCACGAGATTAGTCATAGGCGTGTAGATGGTGGAGGTGGCATTCATGGCCATTATGTGACCTTATCGAGAGATATATAGGGGCAATCTGCCGATGTTCTCCCGTGCTGAACTGCACCTGAGGGGACGCCATGCCTATCTGAGCATTGCAATGCTCAGTTGCTGCCACACGATCGCCTCCCTAGCATCACAGCCATCGGATCCGCTGCAGTGGCGGCTCGCACGGTCGAACGGGGCAGCATGAGAATCACGAAATACCAGCAGCAGCAGCTGGTGTCGAGGGCGGCTATCGCAGAAATGGCCGGCGTACAGCGCTCGGCGATCACCAATTGGGAGCGCAGGTACACGGATTTCCCGAGCCCTACGAGGGCCGGTGGCACCGACTACTACTACTTGTCCGACGTGCTCACCTGGCTGAAGGGCCGCTCGGTTCCGCCGAGAGCGCGGCGGGATGATGAGAGGGCAGATGCCACGTACGCCGACCGGGCTCGGACGGCTCTCATCGCGGCGTCAGAGGCCGAAGCCGTAGAGGACCTCGAAGCGGAGGGCTTTCCGGCTGCCCGAGGTACCGCACATGATGATCCCGACGGCGAGCACCTCAGTTCGGCCGACATTCTGCTCCGTGAGCAGGACGAGGGGCACTGGGGCTCAGGGGCGCGAGTCAGCTTCCTGTATCTGCTGTTTTCCCTTGTCTACCTGAGATGGGCCCAGCCGAGGAGGTGGGCAGTGGTGCGGCGGGCCGCCGTACAAGGTCAGGCGGGAACGCACATCCATAGGTTCCTGCCCGCAGTCGCGCAGCAGGTCGAACAGACTCTCGCGGCGCAGGGTGTGACCAGTGCCATGGCAGTAAGGCTGGAGGACCTCACCCCCCGTAGCCACCAAGCCATCGTCCGCCTTCTGGACAAGATCGAAAGTTCGGGGCGCGGAAGTTTTACAGAGCTGTTGGGCCACCACGCGCTTGAGGCCGGGCTGGGAAGTCGCGATGCCTTCACCCCGCCAGGTGTCGCACGTCTTCTGGCAGCGCTGCTCGGGGAGAGCTCTTCTGCTCAAAGCCTGTACGACCCGAACGGCCGGGGCGGCGAACTCCTGTCAGCCGTATTGGCCGCCAGGCCGGAGCCGGGGGATGAGGCCGGTGGAGGGACCCCGGCTGTCACGATCGGGAGTGCCCATCCGGAGACGCGCGAGCTCGCGGCCATGAACCTCATGGTGCACGGTGCTCGTCCGGAGTTGCTGAACCTTACAGGCGCCACCCGCCCCTGGACGGAGGGCCCCCGGCTCCGCCGGGCGGACCTCGTTCTCACCAATCCGCCGTTCAATGTTTCTGCGGTACCGGTTGATGCCGACTGGTGGACCTACGGAGAACCGCCGGCGTCCAACGCCAACCTGGCGTGGCCTCAGCACGCGGTCATGTCACTCAACGAAGGTGGCCGGGCGGCCGTTCTGATGCCCAACAGTGCTGCCACCTCCTCCCATCTCAAGGAGCAGCGCATTCGGCACGCCTTGGTGGATCGCGGAGCCGTGGAATGCGTCATCGCGCTGCCGGCGAAGATGTTCAGCGCAACCGCGATCTCTGTCAATGTCTGGATCCTGAAGCCAGAAGCACAGGAACGGAGCTCGGGAGAGGTTCTGTTCATTGACGCCTCCGGCCTGGCGACCAAGGTGTCCAGGAAGCTGTCCGTTCTGGAGGCTGACGACTGTGCGCTTATCGCGGCTGCCTACCACTCGTGGCGTGGGACGGGCGGAAACGACGCGGTCCTCCCGGATTCCCGGCTTCCCTGTGCGGCAGTCCGGAGAGACGCCGTCAACGCAGCCGGCTCCTCGTTGCGCCCTGCCGACTACGCGCGGCCCGCAGGGCGGTCGAACGTAGACGCAGAAGAGCCGACAGATTCCTACGGCGCCCTGTTGAGGTCCCGGGAGGCGGCTGAGCGGGCCGATGTCCTGGCCGAATCCCGAGTTGCCGGGTTCCGGCAAGTCGAAGGCGGGCTCGGTGTGCTGATCGATACCGCACCAGATGACTGGGAATGGCGGAGCCTCGGCGAGTTGTGCGAGCTCCAAGCCGGCCCCTCTCCTTCACTGTTGCCGAAGGACGCCTACGTGCCCGGCGGCGTGGTTCCGGTTGTCCAGCCGAAGCATCTACGCGATCGCCGGGTCGCCGATGTGCGCGGTACGGCTGTTCCGTACGACAAGGCGCAGAGGTTGCGGCGCTTCGCCCTGCAGGAGGGAGACATCCTGTGCGCCCGAACGGGCACGGTGGGGCCTGTGGCGCAGGTGCGGGCCGACCAGGTGGGCTGGTTGTTCGGCAGTAATCTGATCCGTCTTCACCGGTTCGCGCCCGAGGTCTGCCCCGCTTACCTGCTGGCCTATCTCTCGCTCTCACGGACCACTGAGTGGATCAAGAGCCGCTCCGAGAAGACCACAGTCCCTTCAATCAGCAAAGCCGACCTCCAGGCGCTGCCGGTGTATCTGCCCACATGGTCCGAACAGAAGCGGATCGCTGGGGCACTCGGGGCGCTCGACGAGCAGATCGCCAGGCACTCGGAGGTCGCGCGGGCAGCAACCCAGATGCACAAGGAGCTCGCCGAGCAACTGGTCGGACTTGTCGCCCTCCAAGGCCCGACTGCGCCTGCCTCGGCCGGCACCTTCCCCGAAAGGACCTCCCGATGAGTGGCTTGCCCCCCGCCGCGAGGTTCGCGTGGCTCCTGGTCGTCCTGCTGTTCTCTGTCGTCGTCGCGTTAGCGGCCTTCATCTTGAAGACGCGCACCGGAACACGAGCAGCCGACGCTGCCCTCGTGGCAGGCTCGGCGTTCGCAGGCAGCGCGATCCTGAGTCTTGGCCTGATCGCTGCGGCCATTGGCGTGTGACCGCCAACGTCGAAGGCCCCCGCAGCAAGCTCTTGGGTTCTAACAATCCTCGCAACACTCATCACCCTGTGAACCGTTCCGGGTTCGGTAGAGACTCGATTCCGTGAAAGGATTGAGTCATGGCACGCCCCTCCTCCTATCCCCTTGAGCTGCGCAAACGAGCG
>NZ_JBVJMW010000002.1:57338-741999 GCF_055583985.1 Streptomyces sp. NPDC104313 | reverse complement strand
GGCACCAACCCAACCTGCGCCTCGAACAACTCCGGCAACGTCTCCGCCGGAACCTTCCGGTCGGTGTCGTTGAACTCCACCAACACCCGCCGCCGCTCCTGTACCGAAAGAACGCTCGGCAGCATCGCACCGTTCACCATTACCTCGTCCATTGCCCCCCCCATGAGACAAAAAATGGCACACTCAAAAGAGTATTCTGGGCTAACCAGGATAGCCTGACGCAAAAGTAATCAGCTGCCGAATGACCCAACCGGAAGTTGACCCAAGCCCTATGAAGGCGGAAGTCGAATACGTTACACCCAAGCGGCATCAGCGGCGAGGAAAACTCAAGCCGGACGCAACAGGATCATGCCCATGCTGTACCCCCCCCGTGCAGCATTGCGGTGACCCAAATCAAGCGACGTCGAATGAACATCGAGGCGAAGAAGTTGGGTGGCCCAACTAATTGTTCACGAAGCTACCCGTGCATGCACGCTGGAATGAACAGTTCCACGCGTGGCGTTATCACTTCGTGATCCTACTTGGGGGGGAATGGGGTTATGTGCGTATACAAGGCAAATTGGCATTACCTGCCACTCGCCCGGGGTCAATGCGCTTCCGGACGTCAGTGCTCGGGGTCCATTCCCGAGGCGTGCACATTGCCATCGGTACCGCCCCTGAGCGTATGAAGGAAGGTCGGGCCTGGCGCTGACGCATGCCCCCGGCCTATACGTAGGGCATGCCATAGCTCAAGAGGGGGGCCTATCCTCTTGCGAATGCAGCGCCAATAATGTAGGCGCCGCAACCTAGTGGACGCCTGAGAAGCCCGGTCGGGGCAGGGGTCTCGCGACACGGGCGCAGTAGGAGCAAGAGCGTCGCCAGGTAGACCGCGTTCTCCTGGCCGGCAGCCAAGTACTGGGCTTGATCGGCTCGATCAGGGAGGGCGGAACCAGAGCACCAGGCCCCTCGCCGCGATCGGCAAGACGGCGACAGCCGATCTCGGCCACCGGTGCCTGACTATCGGCTGATGACGCCCCGGAAAGCCGTGGGGGTCAGCCCATCAAACCGATGGGATTGGAGGGTTCGTACGGCCCGAAGCGGGGCGTACGCCGTGTCCGGTCGAGAGGGCCACCACCTACCTCGCCAGCGACGGCTCCCGCGCCCAATACCTCGACACTGTCCTGTTCGACGCGGCCGGAACCAGCATCCAGTGGTAGAACTACCAGCCGCCCACCTGCGCCCAGCAGCAGTGCCAGCACGGCGTGATCGACAACCTCAGCGACCTGGACCTCGTGGCCAACGCCGGCCCTGGCCGCCCGTCGCGCGCACCGCGCCGCGGCAGCCGCCGCTTGGCCGGCTGGCTGCCCCTGCGGCGCTCCGCCCCGGGCGCAGTCGACCCAGTCGTCACGGCGGCTCAGTGGACTACGATCTGTCCGCGTAACTGTGTGATCTCTCGGCGAGTACATAGGCAGTCAGCTACACGATCCGTACGGCGCGCTCGCTCCTGAACTGTTTGGCAGAGCACGGATATTCGACGGCGCGGCCAAGACATCGCGAAGCCGCTCCCTCTCTGCCAGCGCTGCACGCACAGCCTGGGAGTCTGCGCTCTCGCTCTCGAAGATGTTGACCGTCTGGTCGACGAGCCAGGTCCCGTGTTCGTTCGGGACAAGTCGCAGCGCGGTTTGCACGACCAGGGGAGGCCGCCTGGAGTCCACAATCACCCCAGCCCCACTCCGATTCCGGCCGGGTGTGGACCCAAGGCCGGGACCTCGATCGCCTCACTGGTCCTCACGCGCGTGTCGCTGTTGTCGCGAGGTTTGGGCGCCGTAATAACTTCGACGCACTCGGCTATGGTGTCCATCCCCTGACTCCGCCGCACGCGTTCCGTCATGGCCTCGCAGGTGGGCTCCCAATCGTGGTCCAACTGGGCCTGCTGATAGGCCCGAGCGGCCTCGATCGCAGCTGTCGCACGCTCCTTACCTTCACCACCGCCCGCGCTGTTATCGGTCGCGACGCAACCGGACAGTGGCAAGGTCACCGCCATCCCAACCACCCACGCAGCACGTCCAAGCCGAGCAGCCACGACTTGCCCCCCACCCCTCATCAGTCCTCCCCGGAACCGTTTGGAGGAGTACGACACAGGGCCATAGCCGAGTGATCCTACGAAGACGATGGGGGATCACCCACCAACCGTGCCCGGGGCAACCAGAAGATCATTTAAGGGACAACCCTTAGTCGGTTGGGGATCAGTGAACCGCCGCGCTGGAACTGAGAGGCTCGGCGGCCTCTCGGTTCCAGCGCAAGTTCGGACGCGGTAGCCCTCGGCCCCTGGGAAGCCGTGCAGTCACCGCTTCTTCCTCCAGAAGGGCATGTATTCGGCCAGGGCTCTGATGATCTCCGGGCGCTGCCCCGCCGGAGTGTTGCGAAGAGCGATAGCCAACGCCACCAAAAAAGCCAGGACCACGGTCACGAAGCACACGACGAACACCTTCATGAATGTGTCCGGTGCCGCGACCGCTGCCTGTTCTAGTACTGCCCACACTGGGCGCCTCCCGAGGCGGTTGGCCGCTGACTTCGGGGGCTTCGCCGAGGCGAAGACCTCAACGAAGACAGGCGGATGCCTGACATGAAACACAGCACCCGCGGGCTGTGCGCCGTGTGCAGGAATCACACGCGGCATTCGTTGAGGTCGGAAGACCTTGTAGCAGTAACTCCAGCAGTGCGCGGGTACCGGGGAGCAACTCCCCGGGGCATCGCCCCGGTTGTCGAACAACCGGTGGCGAAGAAAACAAAGGATTCGCTGGGCACACTCCTGTGCCCCTTACCTTCGCCGCCAGCCTTGGCGGCCCTTGGCGGCCCTGGCGGTGAGCACACCGTACGACTACTCGCTCACGGAGAGCAAACCCCCTGCTTAGAGACCCCGTCGGCTTGTGACGCACCCCTCCGCGCCGCGCGGTCTGCAACCAGCGCCTGGCTCTCCGTTGCCGTCGCCGGGGGAGTTGCCCTCGCGGCGTGGCGCCCACCGGCCTGCCGGATTCTCCCCGGGCGGGGGCCACGAAGAGCGTAGGATTCCGAAAATATCGATCAAGGGCCGTGCTGCCCGGGGGCTCCTTCCCGGAGAAAGAGGGTGTCGCGGCCTCTGCCGGCGGGGGATTGTGTGTACTTGGCGCATCTGCGGGTCGAGAATTTTCGGGTCTTTGGACCCGCAGCGCAGGGTGAGGGCGAGCGGGATGATGCGCTGAGTGTGTCGTTCACGGCCGGGACGAATGTGCTCGTGGGGGAGAACGACAGCGGGAAGACGGCCATCGTCGACGCGATCCGGCTGTGCCTGCAGTCCGCAGCATCGGATTACTACCGGGTCTCCCAGGACGACTTCCACCTCGGGAAGGACGGGAGGGCGGAAACCTTCACTATCGGGTGCGCCTTCACCGACCTGTCGACCGAGGAGCAGGCGGTCTTCCTGGAACTGCTCACCCACGACCGCGACGGCACCGCCTGGTTGTGTGTCACGTTCAAGGCCCAGCGGATGGATCCTCTGCGCAACCGGGTCTCGGTCACCACCCGGACCGGACCGGACGGCAACGGCCCCGCCCTGGACGGCGCTGCTCGCGAACTCCTGCGCGCAACCTACCTGCGCCCCCTTCGCGATGCAGAGGCGGAACTGCGCTCGGGCCGCGGGTCGCGGCTGTCCCAGATACTCGCAGGTTACCCGTCGATGAAGGACCAGGATGTCGACGACTTCGACCCGACCGGTGATGAACCTCCGTCGACTTTGCGGGGAATCCTGCGGCGAGCTGAGTGCGATATCCGCGACAACAAGGCTGTCGCGGAGGTGAGTGAGGACATCAACTCGGCTTACTTGCAGCGGTTCGCGATCGGTGACGACGTCCTGCGCGCCAAGATCAGCGTTGCCACGGACGCGACGCTGGTCCGCGCATTGGAGCGGCTGGAACTGAACCTCTTCACCGCATCCGACGAGTGGACGCGCCGCGGACTCGGTTACAACAACGCCCTGTTCATGGCTGCGGAGCTGCTCCTGCTGGGCAAGAACGAACTGGCTCCTCTGCTGCTGATCGAGGAGCCCGAGGCGCATCTCCATCCCCAGCTGCAGACTCGGATCATGGACCTGCTGCGGGACAAGGCGCAGGGGTCGCAGGATGGTGACAGGTCACCTGTGCAGGTCATCCTCACCACCCACAGCCCCAACCTCGCCTCCTCGACGCCGGTCGAGTGCCTGACCCTCGTCGCGAGGGGGCGTACGTTTCCGCTGCGGCGCGGTATGACGCGCCTGACCGAGGGGGACTACGCGTTCCTGACCCGGTTCCTGGACGTCACCAAGGCGAACATGTTCTTCGCCCGGGGCTCGCGATGGTTGAGGGAGACGCCGAGGCGATCTTCCTGCCCGCGCTCGCCGACGCCCTGGGCATGCCCTTCAACGAACACGGGATCAGCGTGGTCAACGTCGGCCACGTCGGCCTGTTCCGCTACAGCCGGGTCTTCCAGCGCGACGGTGAGCAGATTCCGGTCCGCGTGGCCTGTATCCGCGACCGTGATCTCGTTCCCGCCGACACTCCCGAGGTCATGAGGGGCAAGCTCGTGCGCTGGACGGATATGACGGAGGAGGAGATCTCCGCGTACGTCACGAACCTCACCACCGGCGACGACGGGCCCGTGAAGACGTTCGTGTCCGACTGGTGGACGCTGGAGTACGACCTCGCGGTCACGTCCTGGACCATGGCCAGGCTGATGTACCGCGCGGTCAAGTTGGCATCCGCCGCAGCACGGTCCTGGCCGGACGCCGACAAGACCGAGAAGGCCATCGCACGGGCCGACCGGGTGGTCGACACGTGGATAGGGCAGGGCCTTTCCCTAGAAGAGGCCGCCCTGAAGATCTACCGGCCGCTCAAGCTGGACAACGTCAGCAAGCCGATCACCGCACAGTTCGCCGCCCAGCTGCTCGCCTCGACGCCGCTGGTTCGCAGCGACGTCCCGCCCTACCTGCTCGATGCTTTCACGTACCTGTGCGGCGAGGTGGCCCCGTGACCCGCACCTACCTGTCCGATGCCTTCGCCACCGACAAGGTGGAGGCCATGGTGAAGGTCCTGGGGCTGGACCCGCTCGATGCCGAGCAGTGGGACTTCCTGCAGAGCGAGAGCACGCAGGATCTCCAGGCCGCCCCGGGGTCGGGCAAGACGACCTTGATCGGGCTCAAGCTCGCGCTGATGGCCGACGCGTGGACCTCCCCGACCCGCGGGGTGTGCGTGCTGTCGCACACCAACACGGCCAAGAACGAGATCGCCGACCGAGTGGGCCTTCTCGCCGCAGGACGCAACCTGCTGCGCTATCCACACTTCATCGGCACCATCCAGTCCTTCGTGCACACCTTCCTCGCGCTGCCGGCCGTGCGGGACAGAAAAGTGGAGGTCCGGTCCATAGACGACGCGGCCTTCGAGACCGCAGCCCTCCGGCTCCTGCAGCGCCCCGAATACTCCACCCTGCGCAGCTATGTGGAGCACCAGCACCAGGGCACCGGCATCGTCACCGGGGCGACGTTCACCTACCGGGACGGCGAACTCGCGGTCACCGGAGCGGCCAGGGATCCGCGCTTCAGTGCCCAGTCTCCCAGCGGAAAGCAACTGGACCACCTCAAACGGACTCTTGCACGCCGGGGCGTCTTCCGCTTCCAGGACATGTACGCCATCGCCCAGGAGTATCTCGCCCGGCATCCGGGTATCGCTGCCGCGGTCACCACGCGCTTCCCGTTCATTCTCCTCGACGAAACGCAGGACACCAGCGCCACCCAGCACGAACTGCTGGACCTCGTGTTCGCTTCCTCATCCACCGTCGTGCAGCGGGTGGGTGACACCAACCAGGGCATCTACAGCAACGCGGCCTCCGCAGGAGGGCCCGCCTCCCTGTTCCCGCTGCCGGGGGCCCCGGAGCTGCCGGTCAGCCGGCGCTTCGGGCCGCAGATCGCGGCCGTGGCCAGCCGCCTGGCCGTCCGGCGGCCCCAGCAGGTCCGCGGAGTCGGCCCCGACGGCCAGGTGGCGGTTCTGCTGTTCGACGAGACCACGGTGTCCGACGTCGTACCGACCTTCGAGCGCATGGCCGCTGTGAGCGTCCCCGAGGACGTCCTGGTGCGGCGTCCACCGCGTGTACTGGGTGCGCGACAGAACCCGAAAACTTCACCCGTCTACCCGCAGTCGATCTCCTGCTACCTGCCCGGATACACACCGACCAGCACCCCGACGGCTCACCGCACCCTGATCGGCGCGGCCCGCGCGGCAAGCGCCCGGTGGAAAACGGGCCCGGACAGCCACGAAGCGGCCACCGAGTTGTGGAACGCCGTGCGCGCGTCCGTCTCGGCACCGACCGGCGACGGGCTCCCGGCCCTCAGCCGCCTGGAGAGGTCAATAGCGACGACCGGAGGCAGGGTGCGGATCCTGCTGCGTGAACTCCTCCTCAACGCGGACAAATTCGACGCAGCGAGCTGGGGGAGAGGCCACCGAGCAGCTGACCATCCAGCTGAAGCTCCTCGACGGCTGCCAACTACGCCAGGCTGTAATGGAATTCACCCCCGCTGCTACTGTAGGCGCGGCTCCCGGGCTCGCTCCCGCGGCCGTCGCCGCAGTACCGGCGGCGCGGGCGGTACCCGGGACCATCCAGAGCGCGAAGGGCGAGACCCACGCGGCAACACTGATCCTGGAGTGCCTGGAGAAGACAGGCAGGAAGTTCGACGTGACCGAGGCGCTGCGCGTGATCGCCGAAAGTAGCGACCCGCTGCGGGAACTGAAGAGCGTCCAGGCCGCCGTGCAGCTCGTCTTCGTCGGCGCGACACGCCCCACTCACTTGCTGGTGCTCGCCGCCCATCGCGACCGCAGCAAAAAGTACGCGGACGCGATGACCGGCGCTGGCTGGGACATCCGGGACCTCACCGAGCACTGACCGCATCTGCCCGCCGTCCCTCCCGGCGGGCGGAGATCGTCTTTGCCGTTCCACGCCCAGTTCGGGGCGTGAGGGAGTGCTTCGTGAACGGCTGCGAACGTCCGTCGGGCGGCAGCCGGGTTGAGGGTTGGACGAGCGGCGGCCCGCGACTGATCGCGGGGGACCTGCGTACGGACGGCTGCCTCCGAGGAGGAGCGCGTCATCTACGACGAGGACGGCAAACGGCTCGCTGCCGGACGAGGCCCAGAAGGTGAAGAGCTGGGGCCCGAGTTCGGAGAGTTCGCGGGTGGCTGCCTGTTCATCTCTCACATCAATAACGTTCCAGGTGGGAAGGGAAATAGCCTCGTCCAATGGGGCGGAGGGACCCGGCACGCGATCTCCGAGGAAGGCGTGCGGGAGTCAGCTGAACGGCAGAAGGAGCGGTTCAGAACTCATCGGGTGTCCGACGTCAGGTAGTCGCCGGAGGCGTGATCGGATCTTCCTAGTCGGGCGACGGCACCTCTATCTCGGGCGCATGGGCACCGCTGCCCTCCGCCGTGGCGGGGAGGGCGCAGGTTCGCGGAAGGCAGGTCGCGGCTGGTCACTTCGCTCGCAACCAGTGACGCAGTCCGCAACGACGAAGCCGCAAAATCTTATAAAGATGGGCCCTTATCTGAGGTAGGGTTCCCATCAGTCAACTGCCGTGTATCGGAGGTCCTCTTGCCGTTCTCCCTATCGATGTCCCCCTTGGATCCCGACGATGTTCGGGCACAACTTGGCGGAATGGGGACAAGGTTGGAGTACCTGCACGACGTTCTGCGCGCGGGCGAGGCGGCGCGGCGAACAGCAGTCCCCAACGACCCGATGGGGACTGGGGGGCGGAGGGCCTATGAGGCCCACGTGCGCACCATTCGAGAGCTGCATATCGAGCGCGAGGGGTGGGCGCGGCTCGTGCACGGCCGCTTGGAACTGGTCTGCAGCGCCGATCGGTCGATGGCGATGGGCGTCATGGTCGGTGACGCCGCCACCGGCCAGGCGAGCCTGTTCCCGAAGAACGGGCGCCGCCGGGGCACCGCCACCGGACAGGTCACTCAAGCCAACGAGGGCGAGGGGGCGGCACACGTCCAGACCGCTCTGTTCGTGGCGGGCGCAGGGCCCAGGGGTGTGTCGCTCAGCGAGGAGGAAGCCGCCGCGCTGAAGACATGGTTTCTTCTGTCGTACCGCACGAAGGTCGGGGACGCGGTGCGCGTCGACTGCGAGCTGTCGCGGCCTAAGAGGTTCGTGGACGGATTCGTGGTCGAATGGGGAAGACGGATTCCGCTTCCCGCGCTGACGATGGACGGAATCGAACCTTTGAACGATGATGGACCTGGGGAGATCGACATCCCTGTCGATTTCCGCTGAGTCCGATGGTGGGGGCGTCGGAGTCCGCCGCCCCCACCAGGCACCACCGATAGCTGAGGCAGCCCCCACATGGTGACCCCGTCCCGCATCGCACTGGCACGCAAGCGCAGAGGGATGACCCTCGCCCAGTTGTCGGACCGGTCTGGAATCTCGCTGCAAAGCCTGTCGAACTACGAAACCGGGCGAACCGCTCCGCGCTCCACCACCCTGAACAAGCTGGCATCCGCCCTGGACTTCCCCGCAGCCTTCTTCCAAGGGCCGCCACTGGAGGAACTCCCCGCCGATGGAATCTCATGGCGGGCACGCAGCAAGACCTCACCACGGGTGCTGGATGCCGCCCGCGCCGCAGGAACGCTCGGTGCGACGCTTTACGCCTGGATCGCCGAGAGCTTCCGCCTTCCAACCGTGGACGTGCCATCTCTGGGCAGGCCGGATCCGGAAACGGCCGCCGCGATGGTCCGCACACGCTGGGAACTTGGGGAAGCGCCGGCACCCAATATGGTGCACCTCCTGGAAGCCCATGGAGTGCGCGTGTTCTCCCTGGACCCCGATCACGCCGAGGTCGACGCGTTCGCCGTCTGGCGTGAAGGCGTGCCCTTCGTATTCCTCAACACCCTGAAATCGGCCGAACGAGGCCGCTTCGATGCCGCTCACGAACTCGGGCACCTCGTGATGCATGGGAGCGAGCACGCCTGCTCGGGTCCCGAAGCCGAACGCCAGGCGAACACCTTCGCATCCGCGTTCCTCATGCCCAGGGCAAGCGTCCTGGGCCACATGCCGTCGGGTGCCCACGTCGACCAGATCATCCGCGGCAAGCGGATCTGGAAGGTCTCCGCCATGGCCCTGACGTACCGCCTGCACGATTTGGGCCTGCTCACGGAATGGCAGTACAGGTCGACTTGCGCGGAACTGAGCCGGTTGGGATACCGTTCCGCCGAACCCGAGGGCATGGGGGAGCGGGAAACTTCGCAGGTGCTGACCAAGGTATTCGCGGCGCTGCGCACAAAGGGTGTGAGGACATCCGCCGTAGCCGCGGAATTGGGGCTGACGAGCGAGGAGATGAACAGGCTTCTGTTCGGCCTCACGCTCACAACCGTCGCCGGCGGTGGACAGCAAACCGCACCCACTCCCACGCGACACCTGGCCGCAGTCAGCTCTCCTCCTTCCGTAGCCGCTCGTCCGCCGTCGAATCCCGCACGCGCGTTCGCTAGGCCCTGAGTTCGCCGCTTGGACAGGTCGGTCCTCTGGTCGGGCTTGGAGGCATCGACGCCCCATCCTGCCCGGTGCTGGTTGCGTTCTCATATGCCTCCGGTTCTAGCTCTGTAGTCCAGCAAGGCGCGTGGGCTGCGTTCTGGTCGACGCACTCTGCCAAGTCGGGCGGGCCGAAGCCTATTTGGTCGTGGGAGCGCATGGCGAAGACCCAGCCACACGGCCTGGCCTTCAGCTGCGCGTTCAAGGCAGCAACCAGCCGGTACTGGCTACGCGCCTTCGTTCGTGCACCCTCATGGTGGCCGAGCCCCGAGCACCTCTCTATGCCCCCCTCGGCCACTTAGCCCCCGGCCCCGCCGAGGCGATTGGTTCCGTCTTCTCCGCCAAGTCCGGTCCGTTCTGCCCGGCTGGGAAGCCAAGCCGGGTGTCCCTCAGAGAAGCAGCCGGGCATCACAAAAGGTGGAGCGCCCGTGGAGGTCGCTCACTCGACGCGGTTCCTGGACAGGGGAGCTTCACGGTGAATGTGGAGCGGTGTCCGTGCCGTTCGCCTTGCCCAGGCCGAGGATCTCCTGCAGAGATTCACCCCATGTGGCCCAGTGCGCCAGCTCCTGGTTGCCGAACGGGACTATGGCGTGTTGCCGAGCGAACTTCAATGCGGGTTTGGTGAACTCGCTGCTGGTGACGGCCACGACGAGATCCGCGCCGTGTACCGGACGTGCAGTGCCGTTCAACGCGTACAGGACGCCCACTTCGACGCGTCGAGCGGTCGTGATGAGCTTGCACTGCGCGACGAGCTTCTCGCCGGTGGGCGCGACCGCGATGACATCGGCGCCGCGGTCGCCTGCTCCGCCGTGTCTTTGCAGGACGTTGAATCCGTCGCGTTGGAGCAGAGCGGCGACCATCTCCTCGAACCCGCGCGATGACATGGAAAGGATGGCTGCCAGCGAGACGCTGCCCGGCGAGGTGGTGAATCTCAGGCCCTGTGCTTCTCGCATGGCCAGGTCGTGCAGAGATTCGCGGTCCCGGGCCAGTGCTTCGAAGATGTGCGGTGCACGGCCCTGTATCCCGTCGAGGTGGCGTGCCGCCTCGTCGAGTTCGGACGGACTGTTCAAGGCGCCGCGGCGGTAGCGTTCCCGTAGGTCGCGTCCGTACCAGCGGCGCAGCGCGTCCGAGATTTCCTTAACCGCCGCGCACGCCGTTCGCGCGTTCTCCAGTTCGTCCGCGAGGATCTTCCGCAAGTGACCGGCGGCAAGTCGGCAGGGGGCGTCCAGTGGCGTCCACCACGGTTCATGGAAGTCAGGTCGGTACAGTTCCCGCCGTCCTGCGTGGGCGAGCTCCCGATCGATCATGTCGTGGTGAAGTTGGAGTTGCTCCGCTGCGTCTTGGATCAGCCCCATTTCGGTGGTCCAGGTGAACGCGGCGAGAAGGCCGTCCCTATCGGGCTCCAGGATGTGCAGCGCGGTGGGCGGTCCCTGCCGGAGGGCCCTGCCGGAAGACGCCTGGGGAGGCTTGCCGGAGCCGAGGATCTCGGACAGGGGGGTACCCCACTCCATCCAGCGCCGTAGATCGTCCCTGTCGATGAGGAGGATCCGGTGTTCCCGGGCATGGCGGCGTGCGGGGCGTGAGAACCGTCCGTTCGAGGCGACGGCGATGAGCGCATCAGGGAAACGGTCGCCCGCCGTGCGGCTGAGCTGCTGGACGCGAGGCAGCCCGACGGTGGGCACCGGGAAGAGGTTGAAGAAGGAGTGAGGGACGGATACCTGTTCGGGCTGGATGACCAGGCTTTTGCCGTCCGGCAGGCTCGTCAGGACGGGCGTGCTCCTGATGCCCCCTTGCACCATCGGCTCCATGGACCCGTCGGTAAGCTCTTCGATCCATTCGCCCAAGTCGTCGTGCAGGAGACGGTCCAGCCGCGACAAGGTGATGCCGTCCGCCGTCTTCGCCTGTCGCCTACTGGCTTCTTGAAGTGCGAGCTCGTGAAGCACCTCGCGGTCGAGGGCCAGGAGATCGTCGAGTCGCTCCCTGGCGGCGCCGAGATGCCGAGACAAGGGCAAGACCGATTCCAAGAGCGAACACGACCGTGTTGCGTCGAGATCTCTGTGCATCTCGGCCAGTACAACGTCGCACTCCTCCGCCGCCTGCCGGGCCTCTTCCTCTTCCAACGTCAAAGCGGTGACCAGCGATTCGGCCGCTTCGGCGCAGAGGGCGTGGACGTGCGAGGCGTCATAGGCCGAGGCTCGATGGTCTGCTCGTCGGCGTGCCTCCCTCAGCTCGCGTTCGGTCACCTCACGGTGTGCGTGCAACTGCCGCCCGATCCGCGTCGTGAGCTCGGCTTCGGCGGCCTGCGTGAAGGCCGCGAGCAGGTCGTCTGGTCCGGCCGACGCCAGGGCTTGGTCGAGCAGATTTCGCATCCGCTCATCGTTCGGACGGGGGCATGAAACGGATTGTGCAGAAAGGGAGGCCATTGTCGGATGGTAGGTGCCGACACTGACAGGAGCGGACACGCGTAATGAGAACCCCTGTCGCCCACTTCGTCCGCTAAGAGGGCATCTGAACTATGCAGGTGGTAAGGCGGGATGATTATGTGACTGCTGGGGTTGGTGGTCGTTGGACGAGGCGTGAACGCTCGCGGCACGTACCGCGGTGATGTCTCCGACGCCCGTCGGGCTCTGACCGGACGCGTTTTCACCGCTTGGCGAGCCAGGCGAACTGGACCGGGAACGGCAGCTCGAGTCCATGGCCTGCGGGAGATCGTCAACGCATTCCTCTATGTGAACCGCACCAGCATTCCGTGGGAGCACCTGCATGCGTTCATGGGTCGGGCCGCTTGGGGCGAAGGGGGCTCCGGAGATGGCAAGACTCTGCCGGGGGCACCTATTTTGGAATGGGCTGGGTCAGGACGCTACTGCCTTCCTTGGCCCGTACTGCCGCCAGTGGAACGTGCCCCGGGATTGCGGCTGGTCCAGTGGTGGCGGTGGTGGCGAACGTCATCGGGGTTGATGTAGTGCCATCGGTGGCGTTTGAGTGCGCCTTGCAGGCGGCCCGTCACGGTGTCCACGACTCCGAAGTCGTCGGTCAGGACGAACGCACCGGTGTCGAAGAGAACATGGCAGTTGGGGCAGAGGCATAGCAGGTTTTCCGTGAGGTCGGGTCCGCCGTGCTCTCTTGCCCGGATATGAGCCGCTTCGCTGTAGCGGTGGCGGGGGGCGGGCAGGAATAGCGTGGTGGAACATATTTGGCAGGAGTCCTGGTACCACTGCTTGAGCTTGCGGACGGTATTCTCGCTGTTCTGCGAACGACTCTCATCGGTGTCTCCGCTAAAAACGTTTCCTTCGGGGCTGTTTGAGAGGGGAGGAGAGACTTGGCTCTCCGACCTCGGCATAGCGCGCAAGGTGTAGTCCACGTCCTCGAGGATCTGATTTACCGTGTCGCAGTCCATCGTGACAAGACAGCAGGTGTCGTGGACGGCACGGCGGGCGAGTGACCATGCTGCCTCGACGTGGGTGTAGTTGATGGCCGCGCGTTCGGCCGCAGCGAGTGCGCCGGCCATGCGCGATACGTGGTCGCCGACTCGGAGGAAGAAGCCGCCGTGATCCTCGGGCAGAGCCCTGTCCCACTTGTTCTCCGCCGTACGGATCACGTTCAGCATCCCCCCTGCAGGAGGGGTGTAGGTCAAGCACGGTCGAGTGTGGAAAGCCCACCGGTATGCCTTTGCCAGGTCGTACTTCCAACTGTCCGCTGACACTGCCCCCCGCGCGGCAGGGGCGCCACGCTGAGCAAAGTGCAGGACTCGAGACCAGGTGGCGGCATCCATGGACAGAAAGCCGCGCCACGCCCGGCGGGACGGAGTCCACAGGGCGCCGACGTGCGGTGGAGCGGATCTCCCTGTGGCTCGGGGGAGTCTGAAGCCCCGCGTGGGAATGAAATGTCGACCGTCCCACGCCATGCGCGTATGACTCTCCAGGAGAGGACTTCTCCAGGAACCGCCGAGACCAGCTGCGAACGGAGAACCGGTCAGCAGAAGCGCGGAGGTGCCCATACCGGCGCTCTCCGCCCGGCGGGTGGAATGCACCGCTGAGCTATACATCCGTTCGTTCGTCACATCGTGGTGGGTCGCTAGCGGAGCAACGCCTCCGAGGAGACGGCGAAGGGTACCCGCGAGTCTGGACCCGTCGGGCGCGCCGTCATGTATGTGTGACATCCAGACCGTCAGGGGGGCGCTGGGCCAGGAGACGATCGAGACGGCGGGGGAGATAGCTGCGGACCACCAGCTGATCGCTCCCGCATAGAGGTCCGTCGGGTTCAACCCTGCCAGGGCGGCTTCGGCCGTGGCCATTTCCCCGAGCGGTCCTCGCAGGATGACATCGTCGTCCAAGGTGCTACCTCGTTGTTGTCTGGCGTTGTCTACAAGGACGATCTTGTCGCATACCTCTGACAACGACTGAGGGACAAGGCGATGCGATGAACGCGGATGCAGTCAGACTGCGGCCACTTCCCGAATGGCCAGGCCGCCTTGAAGTGCGTTTACATCGGTCATGTCGCTGGACTCGACCGGCAAGAGCCAGGCTCGCTGGACCATGCGCTGGAAGACAGCCTTGAACGCCTTCGACGGCCGACTCTCCGCAGCCCGCCTGCAACCCTCAACAACCCAAGTTGCACTGCGCGGAGGTGGGCAAGCAGTGGGCCGACACCGGGATGATTCACGAAGAGCGCGACCGAGGCGGCTCGTAGCTGCGGGAGACCTCCCGGAACCGCTGTCCGCAGGCTGACGGGACGGCGGAAAACTTCGGCACGTATACACAGCCACCCGCAAAACCTCGGTGACAGCCGTACGGCCCCGGACTTTTCCTTGATCATCGGGGGACGGCCCGGGGCTTCGCCGTCCCCGCCGAAACCTGCCCTGACCAGCGAAAAGCCCTCCCGGCGGGGATGGCTTTCGGTGGTGCCCCGGCAGGACTCGAACCTGCGGCCAAGCGCTTAGAAGGCGCCTGCTCTGTCCCTGGCTCCTCACTGCCCGGCGCTGGTGCAGCTGGCAGTACCCCGACGCGGTGCTTGATTGTGCTGATTCGCCGACGGCAGACACATTGAGCGCGCAATGGACTGGAATGACGCGCCGAAGCAAGCAAACCTAGAACAGGCCGCAGCGACGCGACTACGCGCTGCTTACGCGTCTATGGGCCAGAGCGTTGTACGTGCCGTGTCGGGCGCAAGCTAACCGACGATCGCCGGTTAGCCAAACCGGCGTTTCTCCAGACCATTGAACTACCCGCCGATCCGCGGGGTGTGTTCCGTCGTTCCCGTGAGGAGTTCAAAACTATGTCGGTCGAAGTCGAAGTCATGGAAGAAGAGTGGCTGTATTCCGAGGAGCAGGTTCGAGGGCTGCTCGAGTGGGTGCGTGGACGGGAGGGTGTTGAACATTCGGTGTACCCCTTCATGCGGGTTGTGGCCGAGCAGGCTCTGCGCCCGGGCGAAGCCCGTGGGCTGCGAATGAGCGACCTGGTTCTCCCGGAGCGTGGCCTGGGCAAGCTGACCGTCCGCTACAGCGGGAAGGCAAGGGAAATTCCCCTCCGCTCGCAGTCCGTCGAGTTTCTGCGGGCATGGATAAGCGAGGCCGGGCTGCGGGAGGATGATCTCCTCTTTCCCGACCTGCGCGGACGTTCAGCCTCGACTCCGGTATACCAGCAGGTGTGGGAGCAGGCCCAGGAGGCCGTTCTGCCACGGGACGAGCGGTACTCGTGGCGGCTGGGGGAGCCCATCTCCATTCTCCGGGAGTCCTGCCTGGTGAAGTGGCTCTTGATGGGCATCTCACCCTTCGCGGTGGCTGAGTTGGCCGGTGTGACTTCGAGTTGGCTGGCCCTGCGCTACCCGCACTGCTTCCGTGTGGAAAACGCCGGGATCGACTGGGACCGTCTGGAGGACGTCATGGGCCTTCCAGAGTCACTGAAGTCGTGAATTTCGCCCCGCGCTCTGGCTCAGGTCCAGAGCGCGGGGCGCACGGGGCGCAACCGCCCTCTTGGTATGAACTCCTGAGCGCGACGCCAGCCGCCGTGTGACCAAACTCCGTTCGGCCGAGGCTCTCCCTACGCGGTTCCCCGCAGGGCTGTTTGACCAGCCCCTTGCACCGGCCGACGCTCTGATGGCTGGCTCGCCGGACGACTATCCCTTCCCCAGTACTTCGAGGCCCCGCTATGTCCGTACGCCTGTTGTCCATACCGACCGTCGCCGCCGCCCTGGACGTCGACCGCCGGACCGTCTACCGCTTGATCGCAGCCGGCGACCTGCCTGTCGTCGACCTCCGTACCGGGCCAGGCCGCTCCCGTGTGCGGGTCCCGGCGGCCAGCCTTGATGAGTTCCTCAGCCGCCGCGCCGTTGCCATGCCGACAGCCCGCCGTTGACCCCGCGCCTGGCGGCCCCCTCGTCGTCGAACAAGGAGTAGAACCTGTACCTACGCAAGTTGAAGTCCGGCAACTGGCAAGCGACCGTGCGCAACCGGGCAGGAGATCGGTACAGCGAGTCGTTCCCCCTCAAGGCGCAGGCCCGCGCCTGGGGCATCGAGATGGAGACACTGTCCACCCGCGGAAGCATGCGCGACCCGCGGGTCGGCGAGATCACGTTCCGTGAGTGGCACGACCGCTGGTGGGACGCCCGCATCGTTGAGCCCCGCACCCTGCGCGGCGACGCCTCCACCATCAAAAACCACGTCATGTCCCACTGGGCGGACTGGGAGATGCGGGTGGTTACTCGCATGGACGTCCAGAGCTGGGTCCGCTCCCTGGTGGAGAAGGGCGTGGGCGCTGCCGCGATCAAGCGGGCGTACAACCTGACCTCGTCCATCATGCGCGCGGCCGTGGACGACGATGTGATCGCATTGAGCCCGTGCCGCCGCATCGACCTGCCCCAGATCGCCATCAAGCCGCCGCAGTGGTTCACGACCGACCAGGCACAGAGCATCCTCGACGAGCTTCCCGCCCCCTGGAAGACGATGTGCCTGCTGGGCGTCTACACCGGACTGCGCTGGGGCGAACTCTCCGGCCTTCACCGTCACCGCATCGACCAGCGCCGCTCGCGCCTCTTCGTGGTCGAGGTCAACACCAAGAGGGGCATCAAGGAGTATCCCAAGAGCTCCAGGAGCCGCCGGGAGGTCCCGCTCCCGGCCCATGTCCTGGAAGCACTTGAACGTCACATCTACCGGCTCGACCGGGACGCCGTGGTGTTCACCACCGTCACCAGGGGCCGGGCTGGACGACTGCTCGATGACGGCAACTGGCGTCGACAGACATGGTGGCCAGCCGTCGAAGGAGCGCGCTACTTCGATGACGACGGCGAGCAGCAGCTCGTCCCGCACTACCCGCCCCACTCCATGCGCCACACCTGCGCCTCATGGCTGGTCCAGAAAGGAGTCTCCCTCTACGAGGTCCAGCACCTCCTCGGCCACGAAAGCTTCCAGACCACCCAGCGCTACGCCCACCTGCAGCCGGATGCGCACAAGGCCGTCCTCGGGGCCTGGGAGCGGATGGAAACCCCGCTTACGATCGCCGCATAAGCGTTCCTTCGCCCCTGTCCTGCTTGGACAGGGGCGAAGCCGGTTGCGAGTGGAACGAGGTCACGATCACGAGTTCGAGTCGGGCGGCTGTTCCTGGGGGAGCAGCCAGCGGCCGTCAGCATCGAACGGCCACGGATAGGCGTAGACGTCGACCTTTGCAAGCTCGCGAAGAACCTCCCGTCTGGCCGGGGGGGGCGGAGTGACCAGTGCGTGGTGCAGCGGGTCGAGCCGTGCGGCATACGCCTCCGCCCACTGCAGCCATTCCGCCTCGCCAGCCGGAAGCGGAGCGCTGTCGGTTCGAGCGTGGGCTGCCTGGCAGAAGGCGCGGATCTCGGCAGCCTGATTCCAGGCACTCATCTGTTCGGCGAGTACCTTCGCGCGCTGCTGGTCGATCTGCTGCTCACGAGCCTGTGCGATAGCCGCGTACCATCGGCGCCGCCGCTCGGCTTCGAGGAGTTCCTGCTCCCGGTCCCGGCGTTCGCCTTCAGCAGCGAGACGTTCGAGGTCCTGTAGGAGGTGTCCCAGGCGCGACTCCAGCGTCCAGCGGGCCCCGTCGCTGTGCGCGTACGAGTGCTGGTACTGGCCCTTGGCGGGTGCACCGAGGGCGAGGCGTCCGTTGAACTCCTCGTCGTACTTGGGGAACCGGATCCAGGGATAGCGCTCCCTTTGGCGTACCTCCTTCGGAGTCGGCTCGTGCGGGACTTTGGTCGTCCGTTCCGTGAGGACGAGGGGAAAGGCTCGACCCCGGATCACGATCGCCAGTGTGTGCACGGCCTCCCCGCGGTGGAGGTCGGTCTGAGGCTCAGCCGTATAGCCGCGGCTCTCAGCTTCGGCCAGTAGCGCATGCATGATCCGTAGGGCGCGGTCGGCAAGCGGACGCGACACATGCAACGGGATAGCCCCCGCTCTGCCGCGAGTGTCGACCGTGCCCTGAGAGCGGCCCATGGCTCTACGCGTCGCACGGACGAGAGGGTGCGGCCGATCCAGAACTTCCGGCACATCGATGCGCGGCACCGGAGCAGGCTGTGCAGCCTTCTCGGCCTCTTCGTTGACCAGCGTGAAGACACAGTCGCCACGTTGACGACCGCTCCACCGCACCTTGTGACCTTCCGGAACGTGCCCGTGGTGGAGCGCGTCGTAATAGGCGGCCCGCCACCGCCCCCGGGTCCGAGGCGCAGGATCAGCAACCGTGATCGTCCCTGATGCCGAATGCAGTCGGGCAACCAGTTCAGCCCCGCCGGCCGGAGCGAGCGCGGCTTGAGCGCTGTCACCCGCCAGCCGCTCCTTCTCCGTCTGGACCTGCCGGGGATGCTTGCCGTGCTTGAGGTAGTAGCGGCCGTCCGCAGTTACCACGGCGACGTGACCACTGCCGCGCCAGGTCCTCTTGATCAGCCCCCGTTGCTCCAGCGCCCAGGCGACCTGTGTACGGCCGGGTGCGATACGCACGGCATCGGAGACCGCCGCGAGCTCGCGCAGCAAGTCGGCCTGCGGTGCAGACACCGCGTACTTCACCACTCCGGCTCCACTCGAGGGTGCAGATGGGATTGCCAAGGTAAGGGGGAAGAGAGGCGACCGAGGTGCCTTGGCCCCTCATACGGGTGGTGCCAAGGCTGAACTCGACCACGGCCGGCGGCATCTGGTGTAAAGCCCTGCTGATCCTCCACAGGACAGATCTGCCCGGAGTTCGCTGTTCGACATCGTCTTGGTGCCCTGCATCCGCCATCGGGACGCGCTGCTCAGGCGTGGCCGCGAACGACCCGATCAAGCAGAGGAGCAGGGGCTGAACGCGACGTTCGTCTCTCGCGGAGTCATCTATGCTCGCGCCCAGTTGGTATGACCGGTTCGTTTTCAGGGGGCGGAGAGCCGTATGGCCGATGAGATCAAGTACGAGTACAAGGTCGTGCAGACGGTTCGGGGCACCGACGGTTTGGTGATCTCGAAGATGCAGAAGGATGGATGGGAACTTGTGGAGCAGCTCCCAGGCAGACTTCGCACCACCCTCAACTTCCGTCGGTCGAAGAGGCCACTGCCTTGGCGTCTGATCGGGGCAGGGGCTGCCGCCCTCGTGGTCTTGGCCGCCATCATCGGCACGGGCGTTGCGCTCGGCGACGGCGACGAGGAGAAGGGCGCGTCAGCCAGTTCGCCGGCCGCTAGTGAGAAGCCTTCCGCTACGCCGCCCGCAAACGAGCCGACCACCGCTGAGGTGATCACGGCGCAGAACAGTCCCGAGTTCGCCACGTTGTTGAAGGCGGATCCGTGTGGTGAAGCGAACGTGAACTTCGCCACCAAGCACGAGGGGCAGACGGTCGCCTTCGACGGGTCTATCAGGCACATGGCGGCCCACGCGGATGACCAGACCCGCTACGACTTCCTTCTCGGCCCGGGCGACAAGGGGCCGCAGACGACGGACGGCCCGAACTTCAAGTACGAGGACGTCAACACCGGCAACCTCCACCTGACCGGCAAGGATGTTCCTGACACCATTGCAGTTGGCGACAAGTTCCGCTTCATCGCCGAGGTGATCGAGTTCAACACGGCCCAGTGCCTATTCCGCCTCGCCCCGGTCTCGACGGAGACCCGGTAGCCGAGATGGCCAGCCTTCCCATCATGGAGGGAGCTGCCCAAGGGAACGGCCCCCTGCTCCATCCATTCGAGAGTTTTGAACTTTCCCACCAGCTTGCCAGACGGTAGCGCCATCCTTGACCCATGCTCGCATCCAGCCCTGCCCAACGGCTCGCCGACCACATTCGACACTTCCTTGGCAGCGGACCGTTTCTCCAACCCGGCGGATGGACCCACATGGGTGCTGTCATCTGCGACGTCAGCTTCCAGCCACGGTGCAACTACGAGAGGACTCTCCGACCGCGGCTCCTCCATTTGCAACTGAGCTGGGCTGATGCAAGAACAGTCCGCGGATTCCAGCGCCGGCTCGTCACGGAAGACCTCGCCGTGGCCATGAAGTTCAACCACGCACAGAAGGTCGCGACGGCTCACGCCATCACCGACCTCCTCGCTGCCGACGGGGTCGATACCCGCGAGGATCTCTACGCCTGGCTCGATCATCGGGCCAATCGCGCCGCTCTGCGCGCGGTGAAGGGAGTGGGGCCGAAGAGCATCGACTACATAGGCAATCTCGTCGGCCGTTCGCACGTCGCCGTTGACGTACACCTGCGTGCCTTCGCCGTGGATGCTGGTGTTCCGGACCTCCCATACGCCCAGTTGCGCGCCGTGTATGAGGAAGCCGCCGCGCTTCTCGGGCACGACAAAGGTGGGCTGGAGCATGCCGTTTGGCGGCATAAGTCGAAGGCCACGTAGCCAACAAGCCAGCGGGCCTGGCCGTTGTAGGTGCGGTTGCAGCAGGCCGATCTGCTCGCCGAGTTCGTGGACCGTGTCTCCGGTTTTTCCCCTTCCACCAGTCAGCGAAGATTCTGCGGTGGCACCATCGAGGCCAGGCGGAACTGGGGCTGAGTGCTTTAGATGGCCCGCCTGGCCAACTGCGGGCTCAGTCTTGCGCCACGGGGACGCCGGGCGCGAGAGGGTCGACGTCGTCCACGGCCTGCAGAGTCTCTAGATGAAGTACGTTCCTGTTGGCACGCCGTGGGCAACTCCGTACGGGGTCAGGGCGATGACGCCGACCCCGCGTGAGGTGATCTCCGAGTTGATGCGGAGAGGGCTGGTCCCGAGATGCTGGGCGATCTGGGGTGCGAGTTCGAATGCTGCCCATTGCCATGCGTCGGCGTCGTCCTCGGATTCCAGCGCGGAGTCCCATACGGGCTGGAGGCCGAGCTCCTCTCTGCGTTTCTGTTCGAACGTCAGGGGATCGCCCAGGGTGAGCAGATGGTCCTCGCCTTCGCCGGTCTCGCTGTAGCGTCGGAGCACCTTGCCGTGCTCAGTGACGAGCCACGCGGAGCCATCGCCTTGAGCGCCGTAGTAGTACGCCTCGGCGCGTCCGTAGCGTGAGCTGAGGCGCGTGCAGAGCCTCAGGACGTCCTCGCTCCGTTCCCCGTTGCAAGGGTCGCACCATGCGCCGAGCACGAAGGTCCAGCCGTCGAGTTCCGGTGTGACGAAGACCCTGGTGAAGCGCCCGTGACTCCCCGGCTCGGCGTCATGTCCGTCGGAGTCCACGATATCGTTGCCGAGCGCGAAGGTCACCGGTCTCGGGTCGGTGAGGCCCAGGATGCTGATGATCCCGGCCTGATCCCCGCTCGGCACCGCGATCCAGTGATTCCAGCATGCCCCCGACGCCGTCGGCCGGTCATCCGGGAGCTTCACACAGATGAGGCGCTCGACTGCTGCCACGTCTTGCGCGGGCAGCACAGTCTCACCGCCGAGCGCCGCGAGGACAGCCAGCGCCCGAGCACGCTGTCGGCCGGGGCCCGCCCGCCGGATCTGCTGGAGCAGAGGAACAAGGCTGGCTTCGATCTCCTTGCCACGGATCACCAAGGTGTCCTGCGCCTGTCGGGCGACCTCAGGGTCGGGGTCGCCGAGCAACGGCAACAAAGCAGTGACCGTCGACACACCGACCCCATCACAGAGCCGTACCCCGACCACCGCCTGACAGCGGACGAACGCCGCAGTATGCGACATCGCCGTGACGTACTGGTCCAGAAAACCCGCGCCCAGCCATGTGAACGCGAGGCCGACCCTGTCCCTGGCCTCCGCCGTGGACGCGTCGAGGAGCCCCTGGACCAGGCAGTCGAACGCCGCGTCCCCGATCCGCTGGAGCACGGGCACGGCATCCAGCCACTGCACCGGCGACAGCTCATCCCCCAGCTCACGCACGATGGCCTCTGCCGCCACCACCCCGCCGCCGACCAGTACCTCCGCCGCCGCGACGCACCGGTCCGGACAGCCCAAGTCCCTCACCAAGCCATTCATCGAAACCCCTCCCAATGACCTTCGGCCCGATGACGGCATGATCGCGCATGCCTACGACAACGCGCCGAGCCGCCGGACCCACCGACCGGCTTCACCTCGCTGCTGAACGCCGCCAACCACAGCTCCGTCCCGTCACGCTGCACCTTGCGGTGACCCGGCTCGAAAGCGGTGCTGTGGCGTCCCGCAACGGGGGCACGATGTGCCGGACGAAGACTGCGCAGGGCAACCAGAACACTCCGACCGGCCAACCACGGTGTTAAGAGGCCAACTGGGGCGCACCAAACGCGGGCGACGTGGTCGAGGGCCGGCCGGTCGTCGTTCAGGGCAGCGGGGCCCAGGGGTCGTCGCACGGTTCGGGCTTTTCCGGGTGGAGCATTCGGCGGACGCAGCGCAGGAGTCCCGATTCGCTGCAGCCGACGGCGGTCATCCATGGCAGCGCGTCCATGGCGCGAGCGCGCTCTTCGGTCGCCAGGGCGTCGACGGTGGTGTGCAGGGCGCGGGGGACGGGTTCATTGGTGAGACAGAGCCAGCCGATCGCAGCGGCAAGGCGGACTTCTGGAGCCTGTGCACGGTCCTGCCACAGCCCGCGGATCCACACTGTGTCCGGTCGGTGCGAGTGGGCACGGGTGCTCTCTGCCGTGGCAAGCACCAAGCCGGCCAGGGCCACGGGGTCCTGCTCGTTGTCGAACCGGGTGGCGAAGGCGCTTCGGACCCTGCGGTCGGGGTCGGCCGCGGTGGCGAGAGCGTAGGAGGCGTTGATGCGCGTGGTGACGTCGGAGTCGTTGAGGAGAGGCAAGAGCATGGGGGTCGCGGCGGTGATCGCGGTTCGGGCGGCAGCCACGGACCAGCCCGCCGGGTACCCGGTCACCTCCGCTCCGTAGCCGTCATAGCCGTCAAGGACGCGGTGCTGGGGGCTCGATCGGTGAAGGAGGAGTTCGTCGCGGGAGGCGACACCGACATGACGGGCGCGGGCCGGGGCGGCGAGACCTCCGAGGGCGTCGGTGTAGTGCGGGTGGTGGGGGTCGGTGGCGATCCGGATCAGAAATGGAACGGCGAGAGCGGCGGAGGCCCGGCTGTCGTTGGCACACATGCCGATCAGCACTCCCATTGCGAGACGTGCGGATCCGTGGCCGGCGCACAGCAGGCGAACCGCATCGCGGACCTTCTCCCCGTGAGGAAAGTTTTCCCAGGGAACGTCGTCGAGAACGGCTCCTTCTATCTTCTCGGGCCGAATGGCCGCCACCACAGCCCGTATGTCGAACGGACCTCCTACGAACGAGGCCAGATCCGCCCCGTCCACCAGAGCCCGGCACATCGCGAATGTCGGATCGGTCCGCCAGTCCCCCACACCACCCACACCGTCGAATTCTTTGAGGTTCGATCATGAGCGATCCGTACGTCGCGAAGCCACCTCGGCAGTCAGAGCGCTGCACGCCACTGCGTCTTATGACCCATGAACCACCAGTTCAGCATGCCCCTACCGCTCTCGCGTGGGCCATCTATCGCGCACAGGGGCCAAGCAGCGTGCTCAAGGGCCAACTATCGCGCTCAGCCACAGGAACTCTTCTGTGGCCGGGGAGCTACCGTGATCCGTGCGTTGGGTCACCTGTTCGGTTCGTTATGCGGCTGAAGTTGCGAACGATCCGCCCATTCCCGGCGGGCAAGGGCCCCCGGAGCGGTCGAGCCGGGCCCTGTGGACGGGCGTTCAGTCGAGTGGACTGGACGCCCGTCCCGGCCATGGCCTGGGTCGGGGCCAATGTCAGCAGCGGAATCCGTGGGCCGTGCTTCGGGGCTCGACGTCGGTGTAAGGACGCATGCCTTGGCTGTGGCGGTCTTCATGGCCTCGGCCAAGGTCGGGGCGCGGGCGGCCAGGACCTCGATGGCCTCACGCCGGGCCGCGCCCGCGACCTGACCGGTCGCTTCGGGATGCCCAACTGCCTAGCTGTGTGAAAGCGGTGGCGCACCACCAGAAGCAGAATGTAACCTCCTCTCCAATCCAGAGAAGAGGAGTCGCTATGGTGGCGCGGGTTGACTTTAATTTCGGTGACGACGGAAGCCAGGAGAGCGTCGTGATCTCCTCCGACCAGCTCGCCCGAGTGGTGCGCGCCGCACTGCAAGACAAGGTGCTGCTGTCGGAGCAGGCCGCGCCTCATGACCTGTGGCGGGACGTCGCAGCCGTGACCAGACTGCTGGAGGGCCTGGAGGATTGGCGGGAGAGGGCCATCGTGGCGGTCGACGAAAGCGGCACCGTGGACCGGAACGCCCTCGGCATCGCCGCGAGCATGGGCGCGGCAAAGCTGTACGACCTGCTGGAACGGCACGGCCGGCCACGCAATCAGACACGGCTGACCCAGGTGGATGTGCTGGAGAGCCGGGTGACCAGCGAGGACGGAGAGTGGGACCCGGCCCGCGTCGTTGCCACCATGAACAGCTACGGTTGGGAGACCGACGACAAGCGGGCCCGCGCACTGCTGCGGGCGCTGACCGAGCAGGACGTGCTGGAAAAGATTCCGAACCGAGGCGGACGCGCCGTCTACCAGGTCGTTGGCCCTCGGGACTGGCTGTACTGCCTGGACCCGGAGCGGGACACGATCGAGAACGGCCCTTCCACTCCAGCGCGGGTCGCGAGGCTGGCGCGCGAAGACTCCGGTCCGACCGAGTGGTGGCTCGGGAAGCCGCTGAAGCGAATGAGGGACGGCGACCGGCTGTGGATCTACTTCGGCGGAGTCGAAGGAAAGATCGCGGCGATGGCGCATGTGAAGTCGTCGCCGCGACCGGCGCCGATCGGTTCGCAAAAGCCGTACGAGTTCGACGCCGAACTGGACCTGAAGGCGACCACGGCTCTGTCCAAGTCGCCGGTACGGCTTGAGGAGATGGATCAGAAGCACCCGCAGGCATGCGGGGAGATGCGAGCGGCTGATGTGAAGCTGGCCGAAGCGCGTGCCAACCTCTGACCGTACTTCCCGCTGGGCGCGCACCGCATCGCCGTGCGTGCTCACCTCTTGAGGGCTCGCTCGATCCGCTCGAAGTTCTCAGGGCTGAAGTTGCCCCGGCTGATCTGCACGCTCCGGTTTTGTTTCGGCGTCACCACATTCGGATACGACGCCAGCTCCGGCACGGCGATCTTCCAGGTGGCCGCGATGCGCCCGAGGACGATCACCGCGTCACGGGACATGGCGCGGCGCACCAGGTAGAAGGCGAAGGACTGGGAGGGCAGTGTGTACGGGATCGGCCGCCACGATTGCGAATGGTAGCCGTGGAACTGCACGGCAAGGATCTGCCGGGCGAGTTCGTCGTGACTGTGCCCCTGCTTCGTCACGCCGTTCAGGGTCCGGGACCACCACCGGAGTCCTGGATGGTCCTTGTCGGGGTGCGTCAGGAAGTGGTTGGGGGTCCCGCCGGCGTTCGCGATGTGTTGCAAAGTGCGCTCGGTCACGCCGAGCCGGGCGTAGGCGGCCGGGTCTGCGTCGCTCACGCCTGGGTTGGCCAGCAGCATGACGAAGGGCGCGTCGTGGAGGCCGATGAACGGTTCCGGTGGCAGTGTCAGGTTGAGCTGGTACGGCGTGTGCGAGGGGTGGACTTGGGTGTCGGCGAAGGCTTGCAAGTGCGGCAGGTCTTCGGGGACCGCATACGGTGCGTTCCTGGTCGTGCGGGTCCACGGATTGAGCACCTGACCCCCCGCTATCCGCGTCGTCATGGCATACAAGCCTACGAGCATCCTGCGAGCGGACCGTCACCGTGCCGACCAGCCATCGGCGCAAGGAGCCCTTCCCATCCTGACCAGGTGGCGAGTCCGAGGGCAACGACGGCACGGACAGCAGCTGTGATCCGGGTGGGGATGCAGCGAAGCTTCCACAGGAGCCGCCAAGACTTGAAGATGGGCATGGCGCGTTCGCCGAGGCTCGCGATTGTGACGTCGGCACCAGCCGCGCAGGTCCTTGCCACGGACCGGGACACGGATCGCAGGGCCGGCGCCCTGGTACGTCTTGTCGGCCCAGCACTTGATGTCGTCTGCGGCGAGGGCGGCGGGTATGCCGTGGGTCCGGGCGGTCAGATCGTCTGTCGCTCCCGGCAGTGCGTCCGAGGCCCAGATCAGGCGTCCGACGGGATCGGCGAGGACTTGCACGTTCATCCCGTGGTGCTACTTCTTCCCGGAGTAGCACGGCTGGTCGGCGGCGATGCGGTGGATGGGTAGCACGGTGCTGTCGAGGATCACGTACGCCTTCTTCCGGACGGTCGTCATGGCCTGTTCCAGCGTGGGCGCGAGGGCGGCCAGTAGGTCGACGGCCTCGCGTATGTAGTGGTAGGCCGTGGCGATCCCGATGCGGAAGCCTGCGGCAAGGCGAGCCGCAGCGCAGGTGGGCCAGGACGAGCAGGGCCTGCCGGCCGCAGGTCAGGCGACGTCAGCGTGAACCGATCCGACGACGGTGACCTGCAAGAAGACCGGAGAGATGCCCCAGAGTGCGGCTGGACAGATAGTTGCCGGACGGGTAGACAAGCACGCGAAAGCTCCTGGCGGATTGGTGATCTTGGTCGTGAGCCCGTCTACCAGGAGCTTCCTTCATGCCCGCCGCCGGGGCTGCCAGCTCAACTGCCCGTGAGGTTGGGAGAGGTTCAGTGGGTAGTGCAGCGAGTTGAGTTGTGCGGCATACACGCCTCGCCCCACTTCAGCCATTCGGTAAACGGAGCATCGTCGGTTCGGGCGCGGGCCGCCAGGCAGAAGGTGCCCAGGCTGCTCCGGCCACGTCATAACGCAGCGAAACGGTCCTATGCGCCACTAGGATCTCCGAACCGAGTACTAGGGGGCAACGTGGCCATTGACTTAGCCGACACTGTCAGGCTCAGGCTCGCGAGGACGAACCGACAGAGGGACAAGCGTCTGATTGAGTTCCAGGAGGAGCTCGATCAGAGGGCCGCCAAGGAGAACAACGCCTTGCAGAAGGCACAGCAGCGGCTCTATGACGAGGCGCTCGTCCCCTCCCGCGCCGTTCTTCAGCGTCTCAAGCACGTCGATCTGATCGAGCTGGCCGCGATCGAGAGGCCAAACGTCGGCGCCGAGGCAATCATCGACCCTCGGCAGCCGCGCAAGATTACCGTGCCCACCCCTGTCAAAGCGCTTGCAGGCGTCGTGCTCGTAGTAGCCGTCCCGCTCGCCGTTGGTCACGTGACCCCGGCAGTCGCCTATCGGGCGGTGCGAAACTTCGGCTCCGACTCCACCGGCAAGGCGATAAAGACGCTTCACGGGGCAGCGGCCCGCAGCGCCACGTTCGCACGGTTTGGCGGCGGCTCCATCGTCACGGGCGGTGGCGGGGTGGCGGCCGGAGAGAAGAGGCTTTCCGAGCTCGGCAAGACTTCGGCCGAGCTCACGCACAAAGCCTTTTTGAAGTGCCAAATCCAAATGCTCAGCGACGGCCGGCAGGAGAAGGCGCGGGACCTGGAGCTACGCGAGAGGAAGATGAGCGAGAAGCAGGACGCGGCGCCCGCGCTGTACGAGCGCAGCAAGGACATGCAACGCATCCTGCAATGCCTCAGGTCCGAACTGGTGAGACGGCTCCCGTCACTCACCGCGCTGGTCGAAACGTGCGACGACCTTGCCCGCTACGACTCCCGTCAGCGCGCAGAGGTTGCGGCGATGGTGGAACTCGACGGCCTCGCCGTCATGGTCATGGAATGTTCGATCATTGACATGGAGGGACGGATGACCGAGGAGTGGGGGCGGGTCGCCTCCGACGCCGAGGCCCGACTGCGGGTGATGGAAACCGAGGGATGAGTTCCTTACGTCGGAATCGAGGCTGGTGAGCTCGCATGTTCAGGCGTCGCCTGTCCGCGCCCGAGCCACGATGGGGCTCGCGCTGAGTGATCAGCGCGAGCTCGGCGGATGCCGATTGTCAGTGACTACCGCTGCCTGGCACGGACAACGTGCGACGGCACCAGTCCGTGCGAGGAGGCACCAAGGTTGGCTAGCTGCCAGGGGAAGTCCGGGCCCTCCTAGGCAAACCCTCACGAGACGGGCCGAGTCCGCCTTCGTCGGCCTCGTGCCGTTTGTCGACCTCCCGCGCAGCGCCGTCCCCCTGTCAAGCAAGGCATCTATGTCGGGCTGCGCCCTGCGGCCTCACCCTCGGTCTTTCTCGCAGGCAGCCCTCCCGGCCACCGCAAGGGCCGCGACCCCTCCACGGCCACCGCCACCCTGAACAGCGCCTGGGTGCCTGGCGCCGCAGTGGTGAACGTCGGCAAGGCTGCTGGCTGCCACGGGCTGATCAAGCCGCTGAACGCATACCGCCGCCAGGGCCAGGGGCGGAGCGCTGGTCACAGCGGTGGCGAGTACCTCTGGCAGCTTGCCGACTTCCTCACCCCACGAACCGTAAGTACCCCTCTGGAGCGGGCTCGTTCTCAGTGTCCACGGCTGTAGCGGCGTCCGGGGACCTCCACTCTCACGTCTCCAAGATCGCTTCACTGCCCTTCTCCTGGGCCCCTTGGCTTGACGTTTAACCCGGCTCGTCTCGCGCCGGGTTAAACGTCAAGGTCACAGCAGGTACGAGAAGCGCAGTGCTCCGCCCTCCTCGCGGTAGCGGTCCTGGCCGCGCTTTCCGTAGGGGTTGGGGAGCATCTGGATGGCCATCTTGTGAGGGGTGAGGGCGTGCGTGACCACGAGGAGGCGCCAGCGGTCGTTGCCCGCGTGCTGGCGGGCCGCGCGGACCTCGCTTTCTCCCAGCTCGAAGCGGCCGCCTTCGCCCCCGGTCGCCTTCACCTCGTAAAGATAGGGCAGCCTGCCGGAGCCGACCCGGAAGTCGAAGCCGAGGCCATCGTCGCCGGACGGGCCGGGGAAGGCTTTGCGGCGGTTGCCCGACACCCAGCCGGTCGCGTCCATGTGGTCCGGGTAGCGCGCGCACAGCCACTGGTAGGCGTACCACTCGCCCACGTACCCGATTGCCTCCCGCTGGGCCGTGGTCAGCCCGCTGTCCGTGCCGCCCCCGTACCGCCATCCGCGCGTGCGACCGGTGGCCTGGGTGCGCCCGGTCTGGCGACGGGGGTCCGTGAAGCGGAGCGGCCCGGCGGCGGCGATGCCTGGTGCCGAGCCGCTCTGCAGGACCCGGTCGAGTTCGCGGGTGAGGGCGGTGAAGTCGCCGGAGTACACGTCGAAGGCGCGGCCTCCGAAGGAGATTGACCGAAGTTTGCGTTCCCGTTCGCGACGCTCGTCTTCCGCCGCGTTGCGCACCCGGTCCAGGTCGGCCTCGGACAGCCCGTGCTGGTCGGGATCCGCCGCCACCGCCATTCCGTGGGGCCACTGGCCCAGGGCCGCCAGCCAGGCGACGACTTCGGTGGGGGACAGAGGTCGGAAGTCCAGTGCGCCAGCGGCGTCCAGCCGCGCGGTGACCTCCTCGGCGGGCTCGGCTCCGGTCAGGGCCGCGGGCAACGGGTGTTCGGCCGCCCTGACCAGGATCGCGAGGTCGGTGGCCAGTCCGGTGATCGTACGGTGGTTCGCGCCGCGTACCTGGTCGAGGGCGGACAGGCGTTCACCCGACCGTGGCAGCGGGCGCCCGAGGCGCAGCGCCAGCTGCTCCTCCACGAGGGCCTCCAAAATCCCCGTGTCGGCCGTGTCCAGGGTGTACTCCCATGCCTCCGGCGCCGTGATCCAGTCCAGGGTCCGGACCGAGGGCCAGTCGGGCATCGGGCTGCCCGCGTCGAAGTCCTCCAGTACCGCCCAGCGCAGCCGGTTGACGAGGTCCTTCTTGCGCAGATCCAGGTAGGTGCGGAGCGCCTCCTCGTGCTCGTCGGCGTGGCTGACCGGTTCCACGGGCGGGCTCATCGCGCGCAGGGTGTCGTTCAGGTCGGCGAATCCGATGCCCAGGTCGCGCCGCAGTTCGTCCGTACTACGGGTCGCTCGGGCCATGGCGATGAACTCGGATACGAGGACCGGGAGCTCGGCGGCGTGCTCATCAAGGTGAGTCTGGAACTCTCGGGTGTCGTCCGGCGGCGGCAGGAACAGCGAGTTCGCCGTCTCTGTGCCGAGCAGGTGCACAAGGAAAGGCCGGCAGCGCTCCAGGACCACGCTGATGGCCCCGTCGATCCGGCGGCTCGTCTCCTCAACCTGATGCTCCGTCACTTCTAGGGCGTCGGCGAGCCCCTCCTGGCCCGGGTCGCGCAGGTCGGCGTGGCGGGAGGCGAGCTGGTGGGCGGCGAGGCGCAGCCGATCGCCGAACTCCCGCCGTCCCAGCAGCTCCGCGACTGCCACCACGATGCGAGTGGTCTCGGGCCAGCCCGGCTCGCCTGCCGGGGCGAGGACGAGCGGATGCTTCGGATCGGGCAGCGGCAGCACTCCGCCGAGGCGGCCCGGCAACGTCACCGGCTGGCCGTCGAGTTCGATATCCCAGGAGCGGTAGCGGTGCAGACGTATGCTCCGGACCAGGGTCGTCAGCTCGCTCAGCTCGGCCTCGCTCGCCCGGGGGGCCCGCGCCAGGTGGTCACAGAGGACGCCCACGGCCAGCGTGAGCCAGGGCAGATGCTGGACCAGTGGCTCTCCCACGGCCGCGGGGTCGAGCCGTGTGCCGTCCACGGTCACCGTGAACATCAGGTCGTCAGTGTGCCGGACGCTGGCGGGGTGTTCGGCCGCCAGCAGCTCGGCGGCCTCCGCCGAGACGCCGGGAAGGGTGAGCAGGGGGCGTTCCATCTCCCGTATCAGCAGAGCCGTCAGACTGTCGCGTTCACCGCTGACGTAGAGCACGGTCTCGGCATCACCATTGCCAGTCTTCTCCCCACCGACCAGTGCGGACAGCGGTACGCCGATCAGCCGGTTCCCGGACTCGGCGAGCAGACTGGTGCCCGCGGGCAGTGCGGGACTGGGCCGCCGTACGAGGTGCCTCCAAGCGCGTTCGTTGGCGCGCTGCGCTGCGGGCCGGTCCTCGGCCCCCAGCGCGCCCTCCGCCGCGAGCCGTCCCAGCGCGGCGATGAGGCGGGCGCTGTCGCGGGCGTCGTCCCAGGTCGGCAGCCGCATCTCCCGCAGACGGACGCCCGCCTTCCCTCGTTCCAGAAGGTGGCGCAGCCGATGGTCGACGGTCTGCGCGTACGAGGGCTCCTCCTCCAGACCGGGCGGGCAGTGCCAGGCGTCGGCCGGCCGGACGAACCGGACGGCCCGGTCGCGACTCCTCACCGGAAGCCACGGCTGCTGCCGGACGAAGGCGCCGAGAGGGGTCGGAACCCTTTCCGTGTCCGGGGAACTCTGGCTGCCGACACTGGTCCAGACGCTGGTAAACATCGCATCCTCCCAGTTGGACAGGCCGTGCAGGACGAGCCGTGCGTACGCGAGCCGGGCCTCCTGCCCGAGGCGTCCGACGACATCCTGGCCGGGGAGCTGCCAGGCGGGGGTTCCCCGGTACGGCGTCCGGGGATAGCAGGCGCCGGACCAGCTGCGGACATACGGCTCCCACTGTGCCTGCACCTCGGCAGATACCTTCGCCATGCGGACCAGCTGCCGATCGGTGAGGTCTTGGCCCTGGCTCACTCGGTTCAAGGAGTCGGGGGACCTGACCGGGACCAGCCCGTTAGTCGCCCCGGCCTCCAGCAAGAATGCCCGCCACTCCTCAGAGGTCTCGCCTCGTTTGGCGAACTCCTCGGGCGCGGTGAGGAGGCGGCCGGCGATCGCCTTGAGGCTCTTCGACACGTCCTGTCCGGCGGCAACCACCGCCGCCAGGTCCTCACCGACGGACGCGGGGCCCCATCCCCGGCCGAAGACGGCGTCGCTTGCCGTGATCAGACGGCCGTCCGCCGACGGTACGTACAGTCCGAGCGAGGAGATCTCCGTCCCGCCCAGCGAACGCCGCGGCTGCCACAGCCGGAAGACGAACCGCAGGGTTTGGAGCCGCAGCCGGAGATCGGTGCTCGCGCTGAGCGCCTGTCGTACGTGGTCCAGCAGCCCCCTCGTGTCGTACGGCCGGACGAGTGCCTCCTGCTCGAGGAAGGCGCGGGCGGTCAGCCCGCGGGTACTTTCGCCGCGGTCCTTCCAGACCAGCCCCGGGTGCAGGGAGAACAATCGCTTGCCGAGTAGGGCGGGGACGGACGGGGCCTCGGTCTGGTTCGCCTCCGTACGCACCGGCTGGAAGAACGCCTCGCGGCGGGCACCCTGACCGCTCGGCTTGCCCTGTGTACGTGTACTTGTGCCCGTACCCGCCCTGTCGTGGGGACGGTTGGTATGCCTCAGTGTGCTGTCCTCGGCGAGCAACAACTGCCTGCCGTGCAAGACGTGCCCGTCGTCCTCGAAGAGGTGGGCCAGGTCTTCGTACAGCGCGCTCCACTGCTCGCCGGGGGACTCACCGGGCCGGGGGAGGGGAAGGCCCCCGACGATCCGTTCCACGTACTCGGCGAGAATCTCCGGGCCCGGCTCCCACGGGCACGCGAGGGCCTTGCAAAGAGTGGCCAGCCGTTTCAGCCGGTCGCCGCCGATCTCGGGGTCCGCCACCACGACGCCGGCCTCGTGCGCACGGCGTGCCGTGAGGACGGTCAGGTCGAGGTCCGGCCACAGCGCCGCGCCCTGGGGCGGGGCCCAGCCCACCTCCGGTGGGGCGTTATCCGTGGTGAGGACGGGCACGAACGGTACGTCGGCGAGTTCGCTTCCGTGCACGCGCCGGGCCGCCGCGCGAAGCCGCGCCGTCGAGCCCTTCTCGCTCTCCCAGCTCACCAGGTCCACGGCCAGCTGCCGCATGGTGGGCTCGGGCAAGGTACGCAGGACCGCGGCGGCGGCCAGACAGGTCTCGGCGACCGCGTCGAGTAACAGCACGTTGAGGGGGTGGTCGGGGGGAAGCCCGGTGCGGTCGAACTTGGTGAAGAACGGGGCGTTCATGTGCCCCGGGAACGGCGCGGCCAGGTTCTCGCCCATCGGCAGGAAGGTGTAGGTCTGCCCGCGCCGCGGTCGACGCAGGGCGGGCAGCGGGAGTGCGACCTCGACGACGGCGGACCGCTTCCACTCCTGCCACGTGTCGTCGAGGAGCCCGGAACTCACGGCCTTTGCGAGCGTGCTGTTCAGCCGTTCCTTCTCCACGGTGCCCCGGGCCACGAGAAAAGTGCCGGACGGTCCCAGGTCCACGGTCGCGAAGGAAACGGCGGATCCGTGCCCGGCGCCGTCCTGCGGCACCGCGAGGCGCTCCTCGGAGCGGGTCAGCTCGTGCCGCTCGTATGCCTCGTGGCGGCCGTCCAGCTCGCCTGTCTCGCTACCGTAGGCCCGCCGTTCCAGCGTCAGGCCGGCGAGCCGGTCGAGGAACAGCATCACGGGAACCTTTGCCTCCCCGAGTTCGTCCATCCGCAGCTGGACCTCTGCCCGGGCGGCCTTGTTCAGCAGGGGAAGCCGGACGATGGTTACGTACCCCTGGGCGGCGAGCTGCCGACAGGTCGCGGGCACGTCGTCCAGCGGCAGGGGTGCCTGGAGCGGCGGATACTTGGTGGCCACCTCGTGGGCGTTGTCCTCACCGGCGAGGAACTCCTCCACGTCGGCCTTCTCTGCAAAGCGGAAGCAATACCCGTCCATTTCCGGACCGAACGGGCTGTCGGGGTCTGCGCTGTAAATCTCGGGCGCGTCGCTGATCAGCAGGATGCTGCGGAACCCGACGCCCTTGTTCCCGATACCCTCGCCGACCTCCTTCGAGCTCTGCGCTAGTTCGCAGATCTGCTTGACGTTCTGCCAGGTGAAGGGGTTGCCGCCGTTGGCGACGTACAACGTCCCCCACTCGCCCTCCGCTTCGTCCAGCAGGACGTGGACCCTTCCGTCGCGGCGGTCCCTCGGATGCGCGTCGTAGCCGTTCTGGAGCAGCTCGAAGAGCGAGCGGCCGGCGTACTCCCGCGCGCTCGTGTACGACACGGCATTCACCTGCCGTGCCAGGCGCAGGACTTGCTCCGACCGGGCCCCCTCCAGCACGGACCGGCCATACTCCCGCAGCTGCTCGGCCCGGGTGTTCCTCGTCACGGTTCTCCCCTTACCTCAGCGTGATGAGGACGGTATCCCGCCGCACTGACATCGGGAGGGGCAAGGGACCACAGTGTGCAGAGCGGCTCGGAGGTGAGCTCGACGATTTTGGTCCGCCGTCGAATGGGGCTCGATCTTATTCAGGATTTCCCCTGTTCACGACGTGTTTGGGGCCGGGGCATGCTCTCGCGAAGAGAGGTCGGCGCGGCGTGTGGAGGCCGGATCGTGGAACGGGTCGAGCGCGGGGGCAACGGGACGCGTTCGCGGCGGTGATAGCGTTCTGGACCGAGTTGGACGCCTGTCTACTTTCACGCGGCGACGCCCTGTTCGAGCTGTGCTTCGCGTTGTTGTGCAGGGGCGGTCCGGTCCGCACGCTCGTGGACCTGGCCCTTGGTCCCGCGCACGGGCTCGGACGCCGAGCCCGCTACTCCGGGCTGAATTAGGGCCGGATCGACATCGCTCGGCTGCGCTGGGCAGCCTGACGGCCGCCTCGTGCTCGCAGTGGATGTATCACCGTGGTTCCGGCCCGACGCCGACACGTGCTCGGACTGGTCGTTTCGACACCCCTTCGGCCGGGCCTGGGCTAACACCAGATGGGGCCCGGTAGGCCCTACTCGATCACCGCCGCACGTCGTGGACGGCGCTGCTGGACGAGATGCGGCTCGCCCCCGGCGCAAACCTTGCGGCGGTCGCAGCCGAGCAAGTCTGTGAGGTCGTCGAACGCCTTGTCGTGGCAGGCCAGTGGCGACCGGGTGATGGCCAAGCCGGTCCCGGTGCCGTGGGTCGCCCGTCGGCGTGGGCGGGCTGCCCGTTGCAGTTCAGTAGTTGCCGCCCCTGCTCGAATCGCCGAGCAGCCGCAGAGCCGCGGGTCGATACTCCGAGGCCCTGCTCGGACTGAACACCTTGGTCGCGGCGTCGAGCGCCGCGCGGTCCGTTGCGAGGGTGCAAGAGCCGCCTGAAAATGGCCTGAGTAGGGCAACTCCTCAGAAGATGGCGAAGATCGAGCTAGCATACGGCGGTGATTCGACAGGTAGCGGGGAGCCCGAGCGGTCAGGTTCGAGGGAAGAAGCAGGAGCCGTGGCAGCACTTCGAGCAAGAAGTCGCCGAACTCGTCGAGAGCCTCGATTCAGGCGCCACTGTTGAACCGGACGCCCACGTGACCGGCTTGGTCAGCGGAGCCACGCGACAACTCGACGCCTTGGTACGCGGGCAGGTTGTCGGCCAGGACATCACGATTGCCATTGAAGCCAAGCGATACAAGCGGCCGGTAAGCATCGGGACCATTGACGAGTTCGTTGGCAAACTGCTCGATGTCGGCTGTGACCGTGGAGTGCTCTACGCCGCGGGTGGTTTCTCCGAAGCTGCTCTGTCCCGGGCAAGCAATGCGCGGAATCCCGGGATCGGGTGCGTGCACCTTGCTCCGCGCGCAGACGGAGCCCTGATGCGCTCCTGTACGGGGGTGGGCCCGCTCGAGCTGGCGTTCGAGGAGCATCTGGATCGGATCGTCGGGGTCCACCGGACTCAGGAATACGATGTATGGCTGCGCAGCGGAGTAGCCAATCTGTACCGCCATTAGGCTGCGCCGCGCTTCATCGGCCCTGATCCAACCCGCCTGCTTGACGCTCGACCACTACGCATACGCGAACCCTTGCGGATCGCAGCTGCGTGTCGCCCCTCACGCAGCAGTTGGTTGGCGGGCGTGCACTGCGAACTCGGGGACTCCCTAGCGTCCCCGGTACTGGTTGTCCCGGCGGCAGGCGGTGCCCGCTGTCGCCAGGGCAAGACCTACCGGTCCCCGGCCGCGCCGGTTTTGCGGGGCCCCCGGATGCGGTGTGCCGTGTCCATCTTCGCGAGCGGGTGGCCGTCGTTCTCCGCGTCCCGCAGGGCTTCCAACGTCGCCTCCGCCTGGATCCCGTAGGGGTGACGATGCCGGTGTCCTAGCCCTCGCGAGGTGGTAGTCCACCAGTGCCCTGGCGATCGATGATCCGAGGGCTCGTGCAGGGGGCGCTAATCGTGGCAACCTGTTCCGTCCCGAGGAGGAGGAATGGACTGCCGGTCATGACGCTCGTTTGACGCTCTGGGCGCCAGCACGCGGTACCGTGAGTCATAAAAAGGGCTCTGAACTGGGCTTTTCCGAGCCTCTCCCAGGCCGACATCTTTCCGATGACGCACCATGTGGAGTGCGTGGCGATTTTGGAGCCTGCTGCAAAGGGGCTCTGACCTGCAGTCCTGGGGTTCTCAGGCACGGCGGGATGCGCTCGGCGTGTTTCCCAACGGACACGACGTGGAGCGCGCGGCCGTCCAGGCACACTGCTCCGACCTGCGGTTTCACCCAAGAGTGCAGGGGCAGGCAGTCCGCGGCGGTCTTCGTTGGGAATGGTGCACGACGGGCTCGACGCTCATCTGACGCTCGTTCTTATGGTGCGTCAGATGAGCGTCGAACCCATGGCGCAGTGCGGGTCGTCGCGTCATCATGGAGGGGAGGTTTCTTGGCCGCCGCGAGCCATCTGGCCGCCCGGGTGGCCAGGTCGGTGTAGCCGTCCTGGCCCCGGTCGGTGCGGGCAGGGCGCTGAGGTACATCCGCCTTCGGACTGCGGATCGCCTGCGTCTCCTCCGGGTTGCGCTGTTGAGGTGCTGGCGATGTTCTCAAAGGACTCCGGTCACCGGCCGGTCGGACCTTCAGGTGGGGTCTCGCGAGGGCTCGGTCCTGAGATGCTGTGCACGTTCGTGTCATCCTGCGGCTGTGGAGAGCCCGTCCCGCGACCGCTCAGCCGGATCAGACATCGTGGCGGCGGGGGTCGACGAACCAGTCGGCTGACTGGCCGTGAGTGGGACGACCGCCATCACCACGAGCCGGAGGGCCTTCCGCAGGTTTTGCCCGTTGGACAGGACGACCTCCACGGTTATGTGGCTTGCCACCAGGTTGACTTTGTGGCTCGCGGACGGCCCGCTCAACGGCGAGGTGCAGGGAACGACTCTTTCGCGTGTCGCTGTGATGGTCAGCGTGGTCCGTGTGCGCGCCAGGCCGTGGCAACAATTGCTTCCAATGCGGAGTCGTCGGTGCCGGGTGTCTCGGTCAGGGCTGACAGGTGGCGCAGGGTAGCGAGAGCGTCGGCGGCGGTTGGGTGGTCTGAAGCGAGGAGGTCCACGAGATCGTCTACGGCCAGGGGCTCGTCGAGTTCGGTCAGGTCGTGCAAGATGTCCTGCAGCGCCGGACCGGTAAGGGCGGCTGCTTCCAGAAACTGGCTGGCGCCAGCGGGTGTGGCGAGGGCATCGTGCAGGGTGCGGCAGATGTCTGGTGCGCTGTGCCTGGTGGCGGCCAACTCGGCGGCTTGGTTGAGCAGAATTGGCCAACCTCCGGTCGTGGAGAAGAGGCGGCGACGGTCTTCCGGGGCGTTGAAGGCGGTCAGGACGTCGGTGGGGGTGACCCAACTGCGAATGCCATCGATGGTGGCGCGTTGAAGGGGAACAAGAATGTCCTCTTCCGCATAGTGGGACAGGACCTCAAGGTGTTCGCGATTCCCGGCGTCAATGAGGCCGATGACGCAGCGAGTTACGCCCGAGGCGGGTTGGCGGGTAATGGCGTCGCGCAGAGCGGTTTCGACGCGGTCCGGCTTGAAACCTCGCATGTCACTGACGATCAGCCTGTGAGGGCTGCGGGCTTTGCCTGCACTCAGCGCCTGGCGGTAAGCGTGGGGTGTGGCCGGTTTGATCAGGGGTGCCAGTTCGCCGGGGGTGCGTTGTTGCTGGTCGGCCAGGGCGGTGGTGACGTCATCGAGGCAGGTGGCGTCGGTGCCGAGCACGATGCGTAGCGCGTTATCGCGGCGTACCAGACCTGCGATCTGCTGTTCCGTCAGGGGGCTGATACGGGCGCCGGGAAGCGGTCGCCGAGCCTGGCTGATGGATAGGCGGGTGGAAGTGTCGTTGGGGTCGTGAGCGTGTAGTTCTTCCTCAATGGCGTCCGGAGTGCCCAAGAGGCGTAGGACGTTGGAGGAGCGCAGGCGCCAGCCGTCACGTTCGGTGGCCAGGATACCCAGGCCCACCATCTCTTCCAGCAGGACACGGAACTCGTCGGCTGTGTGGTGGGTGAAACTCTCAGGCCACCATTCCGCGCACTGGTAGCGCAGAGCGCGCGTGCTCATGCTGTGTTCGATGCCGTGTGTGTGGGCGTTGTGCGCGATGAGTAGCGCGATGACCTTGTAGCGGGGGTCGAGGTTGAGGTTGAGGCGCACCGTATCGCGGATACGACGTCGCAGGTCCGGGGAGCCGATAACACGCTCGAGGATGTCGTTGTCGATGGTCCAGGGTGGCCCGTCGGGCGTGCGGCTGGCCAGCGCCTCACTGACGAGGGCCTCGCCGGCGACCTGCAGGAGTTTCGGGTGGTAGTTGCAGTAGGCCAGTAGTCGGTGGATGAGGCTGTCGTGCGCAAAGCTGATCCCCAAAACCTCAGCAGGCTCCTGCAATAGGCGGTAGGCAGGGCCGGGGGAGAGTGGCCCGATGCCGAGGGCTCTGCCGAAGTGAGCTTCGGCGAGCGGTTGGTTGGGGAGGCCGGCGAAGCGCTGGACCTGGTGCAGGCCGGCGAAGACGGGCTTGAAGCGGCGTTCGGTCGCGCTCATCAGGTCCCTCAGCCGGGTGGTCTGAGGGAAGCCGGCGTCGGCTTCGGCGTCGAAGAAGGAGTCACACTCGTCGAGCAAGAGCAGCAAACGTCGGGTCCGGTCTTGATCGAGCCAGGCCGTGATGGCATCCCGAACACGCCGAAACGCGGTGGAGGCGCGTCGGCCGGGGGCCAGGCCGATCTCCGCCCGACCCAGCTCGGTGGAGATCATGTCCCAGATTTCCTCTGTGCCCGAGGCCAGGTTGCTGGGCAGCGGTAGGTAGAGCGCGACATGCCCTTCGGTAAGGGCGTGGCGGCGTCCTGCAGCCCGTAGAAGGGCCGACTTACCCAGTCTGCGCCCACCGTACAAGAGACTGACACCGTGCTGGTCTGTGACGGCGGACAGTTCTTCGGCACGACCGTAGAACATCTCCTCTGGCACGGCTTCGTTGGCGTCGGGGGTGTACGGATTGATGGCGCTGAACGGAGCCAGGATGCGTTCGGTCAGGGTGAACTGGCCGCTGCCGCGCGAGGCCAGGTAGGCCAGGGCGGCAGCATCCAGTACCAGGACGGGTTTAGCGGAATGGTCGGCGCACGCGGCGGCCAGGGCTCTGCGCTGAGTGGGAGACAGGGTGCCGATGAAGGCGATCATGACAGGGATGGAGCTGGGGTCTTGCTGAACCCAGGCGATGAGTTTGGCGGCGTCGGTGACCTCGGACGTCATCAGTAGCCGCAGCCGGCCGTCTGCTTGCGTACCGAAAGCCGGTAGGCGGACCTTGCCGATCAGTGTCACATCGCGCAGATCAACCCACCGGCGCAGGTTCGAGGCAACAGGCAGGCCGGGATCGGCCTCGCGCTCGTATTCGATGCCGGCCAGACGCAGGGCCGGGCGCAGTACGTAGGTGTTGGTACGGACCTGGGCCCACCGGGTGGCGACATGGTGCCAGGCGGTCAGTGCGGCCACGGCGATCTTACGGTCGCCAGGGGACAGAGGGCCGAAATTCAGAGGGCCCAGGCTCGTGCCGTTCTCGGCCGCGGTGATCACCGCGGGGGTGATGCCGTCGGACAAGGCTTGTGAGACCGCGGGGAAGAAGGCAGCGAAGTCAGCCAGCGCGGTGTGCTGCGCATGGGGCGGTGTGTTCCCCTCTCGGGCCGCCAGCAAGTATTCTTCGGCCGTCGCGAGGTCACCTTCGACGATCAGCTGTCGTACAGCGTCTGTCAGTTGTGTGGGCGCGTCGGCTTCGTTGAGCTCGACGGTTGCCCGTTCCTGCAGGGACCGGGCGGCCTCGGCACCCAATGCGGCGAGTTCCATCTGAATGGCCTCGCACTCGCGGCGGACAGCACCGAGAGCATCGCCGGCCAGAGCGCTGTACGTGGCTTCCATCCGGGCAGTGATCCGGGCGCGCCCGGGCTCGGGTACCCGGCCCAGCCGGGTAGCGGTATCGATATCGCGGGCCAGCTCGCCATGCAGGGCCCTGATCGCGCTGCCACTATGGGCACGCCGGGTGTGCAACGTGGCACGCAGTTCGTCTGTCAGGGTTGAGGAAGTGGTATCCGCTTGTTCCAACGCGTCCAGAGCGATCCGGGCGATGGCGTAGTTCTCGCGGTCGATACTCGTGCGGACACCCTGAGCCCAGTCAGCGCGGTCGGCAGCTGACACATCGTCCAGCGTCGGAGTACGGGACGGGACCAAGTGGGTGCTGAAGTCCAGCTCGGGAGCCCGCAGCAGGTCGCTGTTCAGTACGGTGGACGGTTCAGGCTCGGTACCGGTGAGGGTTCCGCCGGCCAACAGTCGAGTTGTTGTCTCAAGGCTCGCCAAGCAGCTCCGTGCCGCTGCCGCAGTCAGAGACTTCCTGTTGGTCTCGGCCAGAGCGGTCAGCTCATCGATCATGTGCTGGCGGTGCGGTTGGACCGCCTTGTGGAGGAACGAGAGAGGATCGGTTGCACGGGGCTGGGTTTGAGCGATCACGACCAGCCACTGCTGGACGACGTCCAGAGAGTTGGCGGCGTGCTGCAGGATCCGTGAGCGGGCAGCGTTCTTGAGTTTGCGGGATGTGCCTCGGGCTGCTTTGTCGTCAGCATCCAAGAAGGCGGAGAGCGCCCCGGGCGCGCCCAGGTTGCGCAGTTGCTGTCGAGTGACGGCTGCCAAGTCCCGCCGGTCGTCGGCGACTGGATGCAGCAGGGCGCCGATCCGGCCGTCAGGCGCCCACCACTGTTCGGCGAACTGCTTGGCTCGCAGGTTACTGAGGTTGGGGCCCGTGCGCAGCTCGGCGCGGGCGGTGTCGCAGATGACGGCGAGGTCATCACCAGTGTCGGGCCGGGCGGCCAGGACGTTGAGAGTGGTTCGTCCAGACAGTTGTCCCCGGGCGGAGGCATGACCGATCGCTGTGGCAACCGCACTTGTTCCCGGTAGGTCGTGCCACTGTGCAGCGATCTTCAAGGCGAGCTCGCCACTGTCGGGATCACCGGCGAGCAGACCGGACCGGACGGCCGCGGCCAACACGATCAGCTGGTCGGCCAGGGAGTCGGGCACGCCGCGCTGCAGCTGATCGGTCACCGCCGCGCGAAGTTCATGGGCGCAGGCGCCTGTGTCCGAGCGCATGGCCTCTGCCAGAGCCAGGGCGCGCAGCGCCGAGGCGGTGGGGAGGTGGCCGAGGGCATGGGCGGCGTGGTGAGCCAGGGCCAGCTGCCCCCGTCCTGTCAGATCAGCAAGGACAGGAGAGACAGCCGGAGCAGTAGGCGTATCTGGCCTCTTCTTAGCTGACAGTTGTGCCGTGGTGTGGGCAACAGCCGGTTGTAATGGTGCGAATCGCCTGTCGACAGTCATCGCGCGGTCCACCGCCGGTGACGCTGAGGACGGTGTCGGCTTGGAAGGACCAGCCGCCAGAGCTCCTGGCTCGGTGTCGATCCCGCGACGGGGAGCTGGGATCAATGCTTCATCAGCGTCTGGAGACATTTCACCGTCGCTGTTCGGGATACCGCCTAGTTCCTGGAGGGGTGAGCCCTCGAAGGGGGCCGATTCTTGTGGTGCTGTTTCGTGGAGGCCTTCAGGATCATTCCCGTTTGCAGGGTCGGAGCTGTTGGGAACAGATGGAACGACAGCCTTGCCGCGCAGGATCAAGGTCAACACGGGCGCGATGGCCGGGGGCAGCGCCTGATGCAGTTGTTCGGTCAGAGCATCGACACCATCGTCATCGTCCGATTCCACCGCGTCCGCCAGACCCGCGACCATTGCCAGCCATTCAGCCTCCTGAGCCTGCTGCGCAGTCCACTTGTCGACGGCCAACAATGAATCCGCAGCTGCGCGAAGCTGTGCGATAGCAGGGTGTCCCACCGGGCCGCTCGCCACTGCGACGCGCTGCAGGATCTCCCGTATGGCGTGATCCTGGTCAGCCGCAGCTGCCAACGCCTCCAGCGCCTCCAACAAGCTCGGAAGATCCTGCTCCGGATAGGCTCCGGGCTCGTGTAGAGCCCGCACTACTGCCGTGTGCACCTCATCGACAACCTGCGCTACCTTCCTGACCGGTTGGAGCAGCCCAGCGGGCACCACTCTGCCTGCCGTCAACAACATCGCAGCTTCGGACACGACCTCAATGGCCGAGGCGAAGGCACCACGCAACCGGTCTGCCTGGGTCGCAGAGGCTGCTGTGGTACCCAGATCGATGGTGCTGGCCGGCTCACCCGAAACTGCGGATTCCTCGCTATCGGCGGGCACGCCCACCGGCCGAGGCGTCGGCCCCGACGGCGTGCTGTCCGCTGGACGGTTTCGATAGGCTTTCTCGAATGCCTGGCAGGCTCCCACAACGGCGTCGGCACCTTCGGCAGGCCACGATGACAAGGGATGGTCGCGCAACACCAAGTGCAGCAACGGGACCGCATGATGTGTGACCCTCCACTGCACCAGACCGGTCAGCAGCAATACGGTCCGGTCCGGAGCCAGCTCTTCCAATGCGGAGAGGTCTTGGTCAGAACCTTGTTCCAGCCAGGTGAACAGGCCGTCCCACATACCGTCGAGCGTGGGCTGGGTGAGCGTGCTGATGAGGTATGTCCGCTGAGCCCCTTCGCATCGCCGCAAGGCTCCCAGCGCTTGACGCACCGCGTGGGTGCTCGGTTGTCCGACCGACGGAGTGCGCAGCTCCTGCAGAACCGCCGTGCGGCTCTTACGGCTCAGCCGCTCCAGCATTGAGGAGAGCTGCTTCTCGGTGAGTAATGCCAATACATCCCCGACGGGATCAGACAGTTCCGCGACGGCCTGTTCCAGAACCAGGTATGGGGTGCGTTGCGGCTCGACAAGCGTGTGATGCGGGGTACGCGGCGTACGGCGTGCCACAGGATTCCTTTCAGTAGTTCAAACGTTCAGCAGTTCAGCGGCGCAGATGTTGGTGCCAGGCAGGGGCCTGTCCCTCTCCCCTGCGATGGCCGCGTACAAATGTGTGTCCCACGGGTAGTTCGGTGTCAGCCTCAGGGCCGTCAACCTCGATACGCCACTCGGCATATCGCGCGCGTGCAGCGGGGGTGGCGTTGTGTCCGTTGGGCAGCCTGCGTTCCCAGGGACGCCGCCAGTGCCGTAGTTGCCGCGTAGCCCGATCGACGCTTCTGGCGATGGCCTGCTGTTCTTCTCGGGCCTCATCGGTGTCGGGCCACCAAGTGAACACATCCGGCAGCACGCCGCGGTGAGCGACCGTCGTCCGGGTGAGGAGACCAGCCGCCGCCATGTCCTCACAGGTGTGGATTACCGTCCACAACAAGGGCGGCGTGACCACATCCGGACCGAACATCGCCGCACTCAACTGCTGACCGTCCAACGACCGGGACCGGGCCGTCCCGATCCTGCCATCACGCAACAATGCCGCCGTGATCAGTGCTTCCAGCGCCGACACCGGCGGCCGATGCCCTCCGCTGATCGGCCGCTGCGTCGGCAGCTCGAGTCCTATCAGGGATGGGATATCCAGCGGGCCCCACGCCTCGGCCAGCAGCACCGGGTCGAAGTACCAGTGCAGGACGGCGCCCCTCACTTGCATGGGAGCCGGTAGGAGCACTGTGGTGACTATCAACTGCCGACCGGAACGCGCAGCAGCCACAGTGAGCTTGATGCCGGGATAGAAGGACGCCGGCCACTGTACCGATGACAGTCCGCCCGGCTCGTGTTGCGTATGCTGCCGGGCTAGATCACGGTCCAGCAGCTGGCCACTGTGATGTACCTCCAGTATCAAAGGCCCCTGGCCCAACAGCGACGGCACCGCATCTGGCAATGGCAGTCGCCCGGCCGACAGGTCTGCTTCCGAGAGAGCCACTGAAACCACCAGCAGTGCTTCGTCCAGATGCTCCACGTTCACCACAGAGTCGGTCTGCCTCGGCTTGGAGTCGTCCGTGGATTTGCCGACGTCGGGTAGGAGATGCTCCAAATGCCCCAAGCCGGCAGGCGTCAATGGATCGCAGTCCACCAACACCGCGTCGACCGGCAGCGCTTGAGCCCGCCAGACGCCGCCCTGCTGCCAGCTGTCATCGATCCGCAAGTCCACGTTGCGGCGCAGACTGCCTGCAGTGACCTGGGAGGCCAAAGCAAGGTTTGCATCAATCATCGCGGAGGCTGCCGCGGTCAGCTCCAATGCATGCTCATCACCCACCTCGTGTTCCCAACCAACCAGCACCGGCCATACCGCGGTGTAGCGTGGTGTACCTCCCGGGGCCGGTCGTGTGAACCGATCCACCATCTCCGCCGCCACCGGGCCGGAGGCGAACTGCAGATGCCGCTCAACCGGCTGCGCATACAGGCCCCATACAGCCAGGCCTGGAGCCTGGCGCAACAACTCCTCCAGGGTTCTGAAGCACCTTTGCAGAGCACGCTCCGCCGCCACGGTGTCCGCTGAGTCCTGGAGCAGCGGGCCCAGGTCTCCTTCCGCCAGCAACCGCTGTCCCGGGCCCATGAGGAACTGCTGGTACAGCCCACTGTGGTCACGCCCCGACAGTAGAGCGCTCGTGTCGCCTGTTCCCACCAAGTGGCCCCACCGGTCCACTGCCCCAGCAGGCGACCTGCGAATGCGGGCAAGCTCCTTGTGCTCAACGGACGTCAGCGGTCCCAGAGCCTCCCAGTCGATCACCGCACGCGCGAGCGCGACCTCCGACCCATCCGAAAACGGCGCTCCCGACAGTCCTCTCGGAGTCCATCCGTCTTCCTCGATGTCGGGCGAGGCACCGAACGACGCACAGACTTCCCCCCATAGGGAGTGTGCCCCACGCTCTATTCGTACAAAGGAACCCACAGGCGGCAGCGGATTCCTGGCATCGGGTCCCAGGAGAGTAAACGCCTCCGGGTCAAGGATGTCTGTGCTGTATGCGCCGGCATCAAGGTCATATCCGAAGTACACGGCGTTGAACGCGGTGCACACATGCAAAGGCCCACGCCGTACCTGCGCCACCTCTTCGAGGAAGGAGATCAACTCCCGCTTCGCCCCGGTCGGCAGAGCATCGAGGCCCAGAGTCAGCTCAGGGAGGAAGAACGGCGCACTCGTCGCTGGCGACCCCATCACCGGCGATTCCGTAGCGGACCCTCGGTCGTGGCCCCATGGCGACCGCGGACCCCACCACAGGTGACTGGCAACATCACGTACCCCCCGACACTTTCTGTCCCGTACTGCTTTTTAGCGCACCACTCGGACATCCGCTCCCTACTTGGTGCTCTTTCCTCCAAAATGTGGCCGCACTGCGCAGCTGGGGGACAGCTCTCCGCCCCGACAGGTCGCCAGGAACCTTCGCCCGCCTGTCACACTCCGTGCTGTCCTCACAGCTCACTGGCCGTCATTCCGGCAGGTCGCGGTACCCATCCGGTGAGCACACGGGCGTAGCGGGAGGCGGCGTTCGACCGCTCCGTCAAGCTCACCGACCAGTACGTGACCGCCAACGTGCAGGCCGGTCCGCCCTGTGCTGGTTGGCCGCCGCCAAGTCCGTTTCGAGGGCGTGCCGACCGGCCAGCTTCACCAGGGCGGCAGATTCCTGTGCAGACCACCGGCGATCTCGCCACCATGGTCACCAACCAGAGGCCGTCGTCGTGGCCTTCGCACTGGTCTCCGAGCTTTGGCTGTCACTGCGGTAAGCCACCTGCCGACGAGCTCAGCGGCCCGTACAGGCGATCAAGGGGCTCGGTGGGAGCCCGGGGGCGGGACTCTCGCTGCCGGAAGGTGGTCGACGGGACTTCGCCCGCACACACCGTCCCTGGGCTCCGTCTCCGTCCGGGCGTCGCCGCCTGCTGGTGGGCGACGACGCCTTATGACTGCACCGGGCGACCGGGGCGGGGGAGCGCCACCGCCGCCGGGCGCGCTCGGAGACGATGGGCCGCTGCCGTCCGGTGGGGCCCGGTCGGCAGAAGGTGCGCAAGGCGTCCGAGTCCAGGCGCCGGCACGATGGTCAGGTGGAGGTGCTCCTGGTCGCCGGGTCGGGCTCCGGTTCCGGCTGGAACTGAGGCTGGGGGGGCACCGTGCTCAGGGAGCGGGCCTCGCGGTCGAGGACCAGGGTGATGCCGACCAGGAGCATCGGGACCGCCGCCAGGGCGAACCCCCAGCGCATGTCCCACCCGACCAGCAGGCCCATGGCCGCGATCGAGAGCGGCTCCAGCGTGACCCGGGGCAGGTCCATCACGCTGCTGATCCGGCCGAGTGCCTCGGCGGGGGCCCTGGTCTGGATGAAGGTGGGCAGGGCAACGTCGCTGGAATACGCCACGCCGATGCCGAGCAGCACCAGCACCGTCACCGCCAGCCAGAGGCTGGGCAGGAAGCCCAGGAGCATGAAGGCGATACCCTCGCAGAGCGTCATTCCGATGATCAACATGCCCCAGCGTCGTGGTAGGCCGGTGAAGACCGCGCCGATGGTGCCGAGCAACTGGCCCAGTCCCCAGGCGGACAGCAGGGCCCCGAGGGCGAGCGAGTCTTCCGGGAAGCTGTTGGCGAGTGCGGGAAGCCCTACGCTGAAGAGCCCGCTGTAGCTGAGCGCGGCGGCCCCGATCAACATGAGAACGATACGGATCTCCCGGCTCCGGGCGGCGTAGCGGAGCCCGTCGACGATTTCGGTACGGATCGTGGCGATCGATTTGGCGGTTTCCCCCGCGCTTCCGGACGGCTGTTTCCGCGGCGCGGCGAGTACGGTCAGTGCGGCGAGGAAGAAGGTGCCGGCGTTCAGCAGAATGGCCGTCGGCGAACCGAAGAGGGTGACCATGGTGCCGCCGAGGATGGGGCCGAGGAGCCGGGACCCCTGCTCGCCGAATCCCACCAGCGCGTTTCCGCGGGCCAGGTGCTCGGCCGGGAGGAGCGAGGGCATGATGCTCGCGGTGGCCGGCCAGAAGAACGCCTCGGCGGCTCCGGTCAGCGCGCCGAGTGCGTAGAGATGCCAGATCTGGACGCCGTCCGCGAAGGCGATGAGGCCGAGCAGAGTGACTGCGGAGCCCCTGGTCAGGTGCGAGAGGAACATGACGGTACGGGGTGACATGCGGTCGGTCACCGCACCGCCGACCAGGAGCAGCACCCCACGCGGCACCGCCTGCACCAGCAACACCGCCGCGAGGGTGCCGACGGATCCGGTCTCCTGAAGGATCAGCCAGATGAACGCGACTTCGAAACTGTAGTCCCCGACCTGGGACAGGGTCTCACCCAGCCAGACCCGGCGGAAAGGGCGGTGAAGAAGCGGCTGGCGCACTTTATCCAGCATGGTCTGCCCCTGCCCGGTCGGAGGTTGGGTGGTTGAGGGTGCTTGCTCGCCGTCGTTGGTGTAACCGGGCGAGGGGGATGTCTTCGCTGTCAGTCGCACTATTCACTGAACCGCATACTCCAGATGGAATTTCTTGTCCAATTCCATGATGAGCCCGTGCAGGCTGTCATGGTTCTTCACTTCTCCACGCACGAAGCCGAGGCGCTGTGCGGGAAACCTCCAGTCGACCGGCTGCCCGGGTGCGGCGACCACATCGACTTCGCTCACTCCGGGCATCGCCCGCACCGCGTCGGCACCGTCGATCGACCGGAGTTCTCCGACGAGGCGCGGCGGCACGATGAAGTACTCGAAGGCGACCGCCCCGCTCGGGGCGGGAGCCGGTTCGACGTCTCTTCCCAGGGCCAGTTCGCAGGCGGTCGCAAGCAGGTCCACCCCGTGGGCCCGCCGGAGCAGATCGGCGGCCCGGCCGCCGACCCGGCCGTTGACCTCGATGACGCGCGGCCCGTCCGGTGTCAGTTTCACCTCGGTGTGCGTGACCCCGGTGTGCACGCCCAGAGCCCGTACGGCGGCCGCCGCGAGGGCGACGACTTCGCGCTCGGCCCCGGACGACAGGGTCGAGGGCAGGAACAGCCCCGTCTCCCGCAGCGGGTCGGCCAGGGCGAACTTGCCCGTCACACAGATCGTCCGCACCTCGCCACGGACGACCACGGCTTCGACGGAGACGTAGTCGCCCCAGCGTTCACCCGCCGCCGAGGGGTCTCCCGGCAGATACCTCTCCACCACGAAGACCCGCTCGTCGCCGTCGGGCATGATCTCCGCGAGTCGGCCGTGCTGCTCCGTGCGGTCCAGGCGCAGGGTGTCCTGACTGCCCGCCCCCACCCTGGGCTTGACCACCACCGGATGGCCCAGGAGCTCCACGGCGGCCAGCACCCCGGCGGCGGTGGACGCCTCCAGCGTCGGGGTGTCGTCGACCCCTGCGGCGGCAAGCGCCGCGCGCTGAGCCGTCTTGTCGGTGAGCAGCCGCACCGTCTCGGGGCGATGGCCCGGCAGTCCGAGGATGTCGGCGAGCTGGGCGGTGACCCCGAGGCAGAACTCGCTGAAGGTGACGACGGCGGCGGGCCGCTCCGCCCGCAGGACCTCCGCCGCCGCTCGGGCGTCCAGCCCGCTGATGTCGCAGACACGTGCCTGCCGCCGGATTCCGGGGAGCAGCGGCGCGACCCCGGGGACAGCGGTGTCGCAGACGAACACGATCTCGCACAGGGCGCGCGCCGCGCGCAGGACAGCGGCGGGGCCGGCGGAACCCATCCCGTAGACGACGGCGACCGTCGGAAGACCCGGTGCGGGAGGCGCGTTCATCCGCGTTCCTCCGCCGCGTCCGGAACGTTCGGAGGAACAGGGCGCCCGGCCCTGGTGGAGCCGACCGGCGCTGACGGACGGGCGGGTCGCTGGTTGGCGTTCATGGCAGCCCCTCAGCCGGCCGCGTCGGTGGGGACCCGCGCGCCGTCCGCCGGGGCGGTCCGAGCGGACTTGGGGGTCATGTCGGTCCACTCCTCCTCGATGCGGCGCAGGCACTCCTCGCGTGCCGATGCCTCGCCCGTGATGCGCCAACCGGCGGGAACATCATGGTAGGTGGGCCAGATCGAATACTGCTCCTCGTGGTTGACGACCACGTGATAGAGATCCTCGTTCATGGGGTGGCGTTCTCCTTCGTCGTGAGGGTGAGGGGGTCCAGTCCATGGCGGTCGAGGGCCGCCAGATAGAGCCTGCGCAGCAGAGGGTCGCGGATCCTGCCCCGTTCGTAGTGCGCCCGGAAGAGCCGGTCGTAGGTTTCCATCCAGACGTGGTCGGTGTGCAGGAACAGCACGTCGTGCGGGGCCATGCGACGTATCGCGAACATCCCGAGGGGGGCGACGGAGACGGGGAAGGCGGAATTGCGCACGGCTCGCTCGTCGCAGTGCGGGTGGAACTGGCTGATCATCAGTCCGTCGGTCACCGCGGCGCTCTTCAGTCCCGGGTACATCTTGTCCAGGTTGCGCCAGCCCTCGGACCCGGTGCGTGGCAGCACCACGACACGGCACTCCAGAGGCGCGCCTGTGGTGGGGCGGGCGTCGGTGACGATGGCGAAGTCGGCCATCTCGGCCTTCAGCAGGGTGCGCAGTTCGTTCGGAGAGCGGCCGTCGGTGTCGTACCGGAGGCTGAACTGGGCGGTCTTGCCGTTCAGAGCGGGCGGTACGAACGGGCAGACCGGCCCGGTGCGGCCCAGCTCGGGGTGGGCACGGCCCACGTACTCCCGCAGCCAGGTGTCGACCTCGGTGAAGTCCCGGTCCACGCGGTCCTGTGAGGGCGGGGCCACTATGCGCATCCACAGGCCGTCGATCCGTTCGAGGCCGCTGCCCGTCGGCCGGCCGGCGCGTGTCCGGACGGTCTCCTGGGATGAGGCCTTGTCCGGGTCCCCGGCGGCGCGCAGCGCGCGGAGCTGTCCGGTCAGGCCCGCGAACGTGGGATCGGCGTAGACGGATGCGAAGTCGAGGGTGACGCCCAGGCGCGTCCGCACCTCCTCGACCAGGCGCATCAACCCGATCGATGTGCCTCCGCACGCGAAGAAGTCGGCGTCGGGGCCGGCGGGAAGTCCGGTCTGCGCCTCCCACGCTTTGGCGAGGCCGGCCTCGTCCCCGCAGGGGGCGTTCGTCGCACCATCGGCGCCGGATGCGTCCGGGGCCGGGGCTGCGGCGAGGAGGGCGCGCAGGGCTTCGCGGTCCACTTTGCCGTTGGCGGCGAGCGGGAGGGCGTCCAGGGCGGTGATCCGGTCGGCGACGAGATGGCCGGGGGCCCGTTGCCGGGCGCGGGCGCGCAGGGCCGCGGTGTCCAGGGCCGCCGGGGTCACGAAGCCCGCGAGGACGGTGCCGTCGGGGCCGGGATGCGCCAGTACGGTGGCGTTGTGGACGGCGGGGTCGGCCGCGAGGATCGCCGACGCCTCGGCCAGATGGACGCGGTGGCCCCGGACCTTCGCCTCGTCGTCCGTGCGACCGCGGAAGTCCAGTGCGCCGTCCGGGAGTTGCCGTACCCGATCGCCGGTTCGGTACATGCGTACACCCGGGCCGGAGGCGAAGGGGTCGGGGAGGAAGCGTTCGGCGGTCGCGGCGGGCAGACCGAGGTAGCCACGGGCCAACCGGTCGCCGCCCAGGAAGAGTTCTCCGACAGTCCCCGGAGGGACGGGGGCCAGCCGTTCGTCGAGGATGTGGCACGACGTACCCCGCAGCGGAGTGCCGATGGGGAACGCGGTTCTGCGGGAGTCCTGCCAGGCGGAGGCCGGGCCGAGTGTGCTGAAGGTGGTGTTCTCGGTGGGTCCGTATCCGTTGATCAGCCGGGTGCCGGGGTACGCGGTGTGGAAGTCGGCCGCCGCGACCGCGGGGACGGTGTCCCCTCCGGTGATCAGGGTGCGCAGGGTGCCCAGAGCCGCTCCGTGGTGGTGGGCCATGAGAGGGAAGAGCGGGGCGGTGAGCCATGCCGTGGTCACCTCGGGCGCTGAGAGCAGTGCGGCGAGTTCGTGCAGGGCGAGGGGGTGGCGGCCGGCCGCCGTGATCCTCGCTCCGGCCAACAGCGGGGCCCAGATCTCATAGGTCGACGCGTCGAACGCCAAGGTGGAGTGCAGCAGGACCCCGTCCTCCGGGGAGAGCCTCAGGAGTTCCTGGTCGAGGGCCAGGGAGACCACTCCGCGGTGGGTGACCCCGACCGGCTTCGGCTCTCCCGTGGTGCCGGAGGTGAACATGATGTAGGCGAGGTCATCCGGTCCGCAGGGCGCGGGCGGCATATCGACGGTCCCGGGGGCGGGTGCGGCGTCCGCGAGAGCGCGGGGCTCGAAACGGGGAACGCCGAGGCCGCTCGGAGACGTCACGCCGGTGTGGAGGGTGAGCACGGCGCGGGCGCGGTCCGCCATCGTACGTACCCGCTCCGCCGGATAGGCGGGGTCCACCGGTACGTAAGCGCCGCCCGCCAGCAGCACGCCGAGCATACCCAGGACGGTGTCCCGGCCGCCGTGGCCCACGACGAGCACGGCGTCGCCGGGTGTGACGCCCAGTCCCCGAAGGGAGTGCGCCACAGCGCGGGCCCTGGCCAGCAGCTCTCCGTAAAGCACATCCCCCTCCGGATCGGTGAGGGCGACGCGCCGAGGGAACGCCTCGGCGATGACGGTGAAACGGGCCTCGATCCGGGTGGCCGGCGTCTTCGGTCTGTGCGGTGCGTCGTTCATGACGCGCCGCCACGGTGCACGGCGTCCAGCGGGTACGCCGCAGGCCGGCCGTGGGGGACGAACACCGCCAGGGGGGCGGGGTCGGGCGCGAGCGCGATGGCGGGCCGCAGCCGGGTGAGCGCGCGCTCTCCGGTCAGCTCCAGCCGTCCGTGGCCGGAGATCACGGCGGTGACCAGTTGGGCTTCCAGAAGGGAGAACTGCCGCCCCAAGCACTGATGGGGGCCTGCCCCGAAGGGGAAGTACTGCGCCACGGGCGGACGGCCGGAGAGGAACCGTTCGGGCCGGAACGCCTCGGGCTCCTCCCACAGGGCGGGCGACCGGTGAATGGCGTAGGTGCTGGCCAGGACGAGGTCGCCCGTGTCGAGCCGGACGCCCGCCACCTCCAGCGGTGCTTCGATCCGGCGGAACAGCGCCCAGGCGGGCGGGTGGAACCGGAGCGACTCCTCAACAACGGCCAGGGTGTACGGCAGGAGACCGGGCGGCATCGGCCCGGCCGTGCCCAAGGCTGGGAGATCGGTCTCCCGCACCTCCCGGCAGGTGCGGTCGTAGGCTTCCCGATCCCCGGTCAGGTTGAAGAAGATCCAGGTCAGCAGGGTGCCCATGGTCTCGACACCGGCGACGAATATGGAGAGCAACTCCTCGCGCAGGACCAGTTCGGTGTCCTCGGCCTTGTTCTGCTCCCGCAGAGCGGAGACCAGGGCGGGGAGCAGCCCCGGCTCGGCGCCGGGGCAGCGCTGTTCGCCGGCCCGGCGGGCGATGAACTCCTCCAGCGTCCGCTTGCTGTCGGCGAACGCGAGGTCGTCTCCTTCCTGGACCCGGTCGGGGGCGAAGAGCCGGCGGTCCAGATGGGCCACGGCCAGGTGCACCGTCCCGGTGAGGCGGTGCAGTTCGGCGCCGCTCATGGCCGGGTCCACCAAGCGGAGGATGATCTCGATGCTCAGGCGCTGGAGGGTGTCGGCGAGGTCGAACTCCGCACCGGCTCGGGGAAGCAGTTCGCGCTGGACGAAGTTCTCGGCGGTGTCCAGGACCAGGGTGTGCAGTTCAGCGACGGCGCGCGGTGCGAACAGGGGGCGGAGCAGGCCGCGCCGCTGCCGCCACCGCTCTCCGGAGGCCACCACGAAGAGTCCGCTGCCGACCAGTTCGCGCAGCAGGCCGCGGTGGTTACGGGTGCCGTGGGCGAGGGCGGCGGCGGCCACGGCGGGTTCGGCGACGACCAGAAGGCGCTGTCCGTCGTCGAGAGGGACGGCGCAGACGGTGCCTTCCTCGCGCATCCGGATCATCAGCCCGAGGGGGTCGTCGCCGATCTCCTTGTCGAAGGTCGCGTAGTCGAGGGAACTGGGCGTGACGGTCGCCATCGATATCACTCCGTACCGTCGTCGGCGAGCGGGACGATCTGGCCCGAGTGGTCGGTCATGACCCATCCCTCGGCCGAGCGCACCGAGGTCCGCTGCCGTTCCGCGTATCCGTCGGCGTCCTGCTGGAAGTGCCAGGCGAACGGCGGGCGCAGCAGGCGGCGTTCGACCGGGGTCCAGTCGCCGTCCGGGAGGTCTTCGGGGACCGGGGCGGGTGAGGTGTGCTGCACCATTCCCGCGGTGTACCGGCAGAAGACGACCCGGCGTTCGAAGTCGGCGGCCCAGGGCCAACTCCCGTGGGTGGTGGTGTCCGAGAAGAGGACGACCGAACCCGCCCGGACGGGGACCCGGGTGACCCAGTCCCCGGTCCTCTCCCAGCTCTGGAAGGCGTCCGGAAGGTCGAAGGCCGACTTGTGGCTGCCGGGGACCACGGCGAACCCGCCGTGCTCCGCCATGGCGTCGGTGAGGCAGAAGGCGGCGATCAGGTGGCCACCGTAGATGCGGCCGTCTCGTACCTGGTAGGAGAGCGGAGGGTACTCCCAGGGCGTGTTTCCGTTGTGGAGGATCAACGCGCCCGCTCCTTTGCGCGCGTAGAGCACCTGGCCCTCGTCGTAGCGGAGATCCGGGCCGAGGACCTCCTCCAGGTAGGGCAGCACCCGGTCATGGCCGATCAGGCTCCGGACCGGGCGCGCTGTGGTGTGGAGGGGGCCCGCGTTGGCGATGTAGGGGTTGTACTGCTTCAGGAGTCGGTAGTCGAGCTTGTTCTCGCCCTCCCAGAGGCCGTGGTGGTCGAGGGCGGCGTTGGCGTCGTCGAGTTGCCGGGGACTGAGGACGTCCTCGACGACAAGATATCCGCGCAGGTCGAACAGATACTTTTCCTCTTCGTTCATGACCTTCCCATCGTGTCCGGTTGTGGGGCGAAGGGGCTTGGCTCGGTGCCGAGGGCGACGCGGATCGCCTCCAGGCGGGCGCGCAGCTCGGGCAGGGCGAAGAGACGGGTGGCGCCGGTGAGAGTCAGCCGGAGTCCGCCGTGTCCGGCCGTTGCCGTGTGGAGCACCAGGTCGAGATCGGACCAGTGTTCGGGCAGGGTGTCCCCGGGGGGCGTGTCCGGCACCGCGGCGCGGTGGCCACGGCCCTCATGGACGATCAGCCCGGCGGCGCAGACCGGCGGCCGGACGGCGGGGTCCACCGGATCGACCAGTTCGGCGATCCGCGAGAGCGGCAGATCCGCGTGGTCCAGCGCGGCCGTCAGCGCCCGTCGGCTCTCTTCGGGGTCGGCCGTCGTCACGGCTACCGGGAGCAGATCGACGGCGCGGCCGACCAGTGAGGAGCCTTCGGCGGCCGAGCGGTGCGAGACGGGCAGGCCGATGATGACGCCGTGCCCGTCGGGGTCGATGGCGTTCGCGAACGCGCTGAGCAGGAGAGCGGTCGTCGTCGTTCCCGACGCCCGGCCGCGGGCCCTCAGCCGGGCGTGGGCGGCGGCCGGGAGCACGGTCAGTGCCCCATGGGCGCGGAAGCCGCGCGGAGCGCTGCGGCGGGCGGCGAAGGGGTCCTTGGGGATCGCGCGGAGGGTCTCCTGCCACCACCGTTCCAGCGTGTCGCGTCGGGCGTCCGCGCGCCCGTGGCGGACGCGGGCGTACACGCCGTAGTCGGCGGCGGGGCTTGTCGGCCGGCCGCCCGCGAGCAGGGTGAGAAGTTCGTCCGCGAGGATGCCCGCGGACGGGCCGTCGCCCCGGTTGCGGGCCAGTCTCAGCAGCACATGGCTGCCGACCCGCGCCCCGGCGGGTGCCAGGAGCGTCGCTGCCAGGCCCGGTGATCCGTCGGGCAGGGGCCGCTCCACCAGGTCGTTCCGCCAGTGGACCGCGGCGGGGTCGGAGGGCAGGGGGGCAAGGACGCACGGCTGCCACGGGGCGGCCTCGGGCGAGGCCCCTGGCAGGGGGCCGAGGGCGCCGTGCCGTGCCACCAGAGTGCGGACCGCGTCCTCGATGTCGGCCTGACGGGCAGGGGCGTCGAGCCGGAGCAGCAACGGGATCGGTGGCGCGGGGTGTCCGATGAGCCGCTCCAGCGTCAGCACCTGACGCTGTTCGGCGGTGAGGGCGGAGCCGTCGTCGTCGTGGGCCGGTGCGGTGTCCGCCGCCGGTGCGGTGTCGAGCAGTTCGGCGACCGTGCGGGCCAGGTCGGCGGCGCGTGGCCGGGTGAGGACGGTACGGACGGGGATGTCGACTTCCAGGGCGGTGCTCAGCGCGGCGGCGATCCGGGCCGCGCCCAGGGACGCGCCGCCCAGGTCGTAGAGGTGGTCGTCCGGCCCGGCCGACGGCAGATCGAGTTCGGCGGCGAAGGCGTCCAGCACGGCTGCCGTCACCCGGTCCTGGGGCGGGGCGGACGCGGTACGGAGGTGGTGGACGAGTCCGGTGAGCGCGCGACGGTCCACCTTGCCGTTGGCGGTTACGGGCAGTGCGGGCAGGACCCGGATCTCGGCGGGGATCATGTGGGAAGGCAGCGTCAGAGCGAGCGCGGAGCGTACGGCCGCCGGGTCGGGTCCCGGGTCGCCGGTGACGAAGGCGGCGAGCCGGGCGAGCCGCTCGCCGACCACGACCGTCGCCGCCTCGCGCACCCCGGGGACGTTCGCCAGGTGCCGGTCGACCTCCTCCAGTTCCACCCGGTGGCCGCGGATCTTGACCTGGTGGTCGCCGCGGCCCAGGAAGGCCAGGTTGCCGTCCGGGTTCCACCGCACCCGGTCCCCTGTGCGGTACATCCGGGCGCCCACCGGGCCGCCCGGTTCGGGCAGGAAGCGGTCCGCCGTCGCGGCGGGGCGTCCCACGTAGCCCCGGGCCACCCCGGCCCCGCCCACGTACAGCTCTCCCGCCGTGCCGTACGGGACGGGCCGCAGTGACGGGCCGAGGACATGGAGTCGGACGCCGGGCAGGGGGCGTCCCACGGGGACGACCCCCTCGGCCAGGCCGGGCGTGTACGGGTGGGAGGTGGCGTCGATGCAGATCTCGGAGGGGCCGTACTGGTTGTAGAGCGTTCCGATTCCCGAGCGCGCATAGCGCTCGGCCTGGGTCGCGGGCAGCGCCTCGCCGCCACAGAAGAGGATCCGTGCGGGAAGGCGGCGCAGGTCGTCGTCGGTGAGCGAGGCCAGCAGGGAGGGGACGACGTCGACGACCGTGGCCGCGTGCTCCCGGGCGGCATCCACCAGGGCGGCCGGACGGGCGCCCAGGTCGAGGCCGGGGAAGACAACGCCCGCCCCGGCGACGAGCGGGCCGAAGCACTGCCAGAAGGACGGGTCGAAGGAGAGGGGAATCGTCTGGAGCACCCGGTCGGGGGCGGCGAGGCCGATCTCCCGCCGTCGCCAGGCGAGTTCGTTGGCGAGCGCGCCCTGTGGCACGGCCACGCACTTGGGGGCGCCGGTGGTCCCGGAGGTGAACACGGCGTAGGCGAGGTCCACCGGACGGGTGCGGACGACGGGCGGCACGGGCGCGCCGGGCGCGCCGGGCGCGGCGCGGAGACTCGCGGCGCAGAGCGGGATGAGCCCGGCGAGGGTCTCGGGCGGAGCTTCGCCGGGCTCGTGCACCAGGAAGCGGACACGAGCCCCGCGCAGCAGTTCCCGTCTGCGCTGCCAGGGGTCGTCGGGGCGCAGCGGCACGGTCCAGCCACCGAGGCGCCAGATCGCGAGGGTCAGGGCGAGGTAGTCGGCGCTCGCGGGAAGCACCAGGGCGACGGCCGATCCGTAACGCACTCCGGCCCTGTGCAGCGAAGCGGCGAAGTCGCGGACTCTGGCGCGCAGAGCCCGGTAGTCGAGGTCGCCGGTCGCGTCGCGGACCGCGAAGGCGTCGGGGGTCCGTTCCGCCCAATGCGCGAAGGCGTCGTACGGCAGCGGGGGCGCGGGCGCGACGGGGCCGGCGGCGACGGTCCCGATCCGGGTCCGGTCGCCCGGATCGCGTACGTCCACCGTGGCGAGGGCCGCGCCGGGATCGCTGAGCACAGCCTCCAGGCAGCGCAGAAAAGCCTGGGCGAGTCGGCGCAGGCCCGCCTCGGTGTACCGCTGCGGGGAGCCGGTGAGCCTCAGGACGGTCCGTTCGCCGTCCGCCGCCAGTTGGACGGTGAGGTCGCCCTGGCTGCCCCGGACGCGGACGGGGAGCGGTGTGACGGTGAGCTGTCCGCAGGGCCGTGGCCGGTTGTCCTCGCTGGTCAGGACGAACGCGGCGGGCCGCGGCGCGTCGGGGAGGGCGGTGGAGTCCGTCGGGACGACGGCGTGCCGGTCTCCCGCGAGCAGTTGCTCGGTGGTCTGCTCCACCAGGGCCGCGAAGGTCGTCGCGGGGTGGACGGGGACGTCGAGCGGCATGGCGGCGACGAAGGCCCCGACCGTGCGGTCGTACCGCTCCGACGTCCGGTTGGCCGCCGGGACGTCCACCGGGACGCGGCGGGCGCCGGTGACCAGATGCCAGGTGGCCGCGAAGCCGGCGAGCCAGACCGCGTGGACGGTGGCCCGGTGGCGGCCCGCCAGTGCGCCGGCCCGCTGGATCAGGCGTGGTGGGAGGACCGTTCCGGTCTCCGGGGCGATGCGCTCCCCGTCGCCGGGAGCCGCTTGCCGGGCGAACGGCGGCTCGGCGGCTCCGTCGTGGAGGCCGGCCTGCTGCCCGGCCCAGTACCGGGCATGGGCGGTGAGTTGGGCTCGCCCCTCGGGGGAGTGCTCCCAGCGGGCGTAGTCGAGGTGCGATGCGGTGGGCGCCGGCCCGGGAAGGACGGGCGCGCCGGGTGCGGTGTAAGCATGGAGGAGCTCTTCGACAAGGACGCCCAGGGACCAGCCGTCACAGAGCATGTGATGCAGGGTCAGCACCAGGACGTGGTGGTGCGGACCCGAAACGAGGAGCACGGCCCGGACGGGGGGTGGTCCGGTGAGGTCGAAGACGTGGGTCGTCTCGTCCGCCAGCGCGGACGCGAGGGCGGCTTCGCCGCCGGACACGGTCCGCGTCTCCCACGCAACGCTCGCCAGGGCTTCGACGTGTTGCCGGGGCACACCGGATTCCCGCACGAACCGGGTGCGCAGTGCGGGGTGGCGCTCGGCGAGGAGGTTCAGGCAGGTCCGGAGCCGCGGACGGTCCAGCGGGCCGGTGAGCCGGAGGGCGAGCGGCACGGTGTACGCGGGAGAGGCGGCGGGGGCGACCTGTTCGGCGAGCCACATGCGGTACTGGGTGACGGACAGGGGGTGGCTGCCGGACGGGGCGGACGGCGGGGCGGGTTCGGCCGACGGGGCGGGCAGGGAGGTGACGCGGCCGCGGCCAGCGAGCCGTACGGCCAGCTCGGCGCGCTGCTGCGGGGTGAGCCGGTCGAGCGGGGAGCCGGTCATCGCCTCTCCTCCGTCTCGTCGAGGAGCTGTTGGATGAGCAAGCGCTCCACGAGAGCGGTCTGTCCGGATACGGTCCGGACTGCCAGGAGATCGCGGACGGGGATGTCGACCCCGAAGACCCGGCTCATACCGCGGGCGAGCCGTGCCACGGTCAGGGAGTCCCCGCCGAGCCGGAAGAAGTCCGCGCCCGCGGGAACATCTGTGACGCCGAGCTGCTCGTGCCAGAACCGCTCGATGATTCCGTCGGGGGTGGCCTCGGGGGCCGTTCCGGCGGGCTCCGCCGGAGGGACGGGGGTCTCTCGCGGGTCCGGGACGGGTGGCGGCGGGGCGGTGGGGACGCTCCAGCGTGGCCCGGAGAACGGATAGGTCGGCAGCCGTACGGGACGGCCGGACGGCTGCAGGCGACCGAGGTCCACCGGGAGACCGGCGGCCCACAGACCACCGACTGCGGCGAGCACCGCTCGGTCGCCGGAGGGGCCGGCGGGTGAGGCGAGCAGCGGCGTGGCGGACAGCCCGGCCGACTCGGCGAGCGCGCTGAGCACCCGGCCCGGCCCCGCCTCCACGGCGTGCGCTCCGGGGAATGTCGTCTTCACCGTCTCCAGCGCGGCAGCGAACCGCACGGCCACCCGTGCGGTTCGGGCGAAGTGTCCGGCGTCGACCAGGGAGCCCCCGGCAAGCAGTCGACCGTTCCCGCTCTCCACCCAGGCGAGTTCCGCGCGCTGGACATCGTCCACGGTCAGCGCCTCGCGCAGCGCGGCGGCCGCCGGCTCGATCAGCGAGGTATGGAAGGCACGGTCGGCGCGCAGCGCGCGGGTCCTGAGCAGTCCGGCGGTCTTCGCCCGGAAGGCGGCCACAGCCTCGGGCGTTCCCGCGACCACGGTGTCGGCGGCGGTGTTGACCGCGGCGACGGCCAGTTCCGCACCGTGCTCCTCGATCAGGGCCCGCGCCTGGCTCTCGCCGCAGCTCAGCGAGAGCATCGCGCCGGCGGCGCACCGCTGCATCAGCAGGCCGCGGTGTTCGACGAGACGGGCGGCGGCGGAGAGCCGCAGCGCACCGGCCACGGCCGCGGCGCTGATCTCGCCGAGACTGTGGCCGACCAGGACGCTCGGCTCCGGGCCGAGGGCGCGCAGCGCGGTCCCGGCCGCGTACTCGACGGCGAAGAGCGCGGGTTGCGCGAGCCGGGTCTCGGCCAGCCGGGCGGCGGGAAAGTCCCCGTCGTGCAGGGCACGTTCGACTTCCGCGGCGAGGGCGGGGGTGAAGGAGCGCAGACAGCGGTCGAGCGCGTCGGCGAATCCGGGCAGGACGGCACCGAAGGGCCGGGCCATACCGGGGACCTGGGTCCCCTGCCCGGGGAAGAGGAGCACCAGCGGCACGGGGTGGGCCCCGACGTGACCGGCCTTCGGAGCGGGCGTGCGCAGTTCACGGATCAGCTCCTCGGCGGTGCCGGCCACCGCGACGGAGCGGTACGGGAGTTCCGCCCGGCCCGACAGGGTGTGGCCGACGTCCGCCAGGGCGGGGGCGGTGTGATCCAGGTGGTCGGCGAGCCGGGTCCGCATGCGGTCGGCGGCCGCATGGTCCTTGGCGGAGAACACCATGAGGTGCGGGCCGCGGCCGGGCGATGCCGGGGCCGTCGTCCGGGGGGCCTGTTCGACCAACAGGTGGACATTGGTTCCGCCGACGCCGAAGGAGCTGACCGCGGCCCGGCGGGGGCCCGGGCGCGTCCAACGCTCGGCCCGGCGGGGCAGGAGCAGGGGGGTATCGTCCTGTTCCAGCAGGGGGTTGGGGTCGCTCAGGCCCGGTAGGGGCGGGATCAGGCCGTGTTCGACCACCAGCAACGCCTTGACCAGTCCGGCGAGACCGGCGGCGGCGTCGAGGTGGCCGATGGTGCCCTTGAGCGCCCCGACGTGGATCGTGCCGGGCCCCGCGCCGAGGGAGCCGTACGCCGCGGTGGCGGCCGACCATTCGATGGGATCGCCCAGGGACGTGCCCGTGCCGTGGCTCTCCAGGTAGCCGACGGTCGAGGCGTCGACCCCGGCGGTGGCCAGGGCCGCGCGGATCGCCTGCTCCTGGCCCTCGGCGGAGGGGGCGAGAAAGCCCGCTTTGGCGGAGCCGTCGTTGGTGAGCGCGGAGCCCAGCAGTACCCCGTACAGCGGCGGCGACGCGTCCTCCACGTCCTCGTAACGGCGCAGGACCATGCCGATCGCACCGGAGCCCGCCAGAGTGCCGTCGGCCGCCGCGTCGAAGGGGCGGCAGCGTCCGCTGCGCGACATCACCCCGCCCGCCAGGTGCAGATGGCCGGCCTGGGGGGCGTTGGCGGAGGCCGCGACGACGAGGGCCTGGTCGCACTCGCCGTTGTTCAGCGCCTGGATCGCCGTGTGGACGGCGGCCAGTGAGGACGAACACGCGGTCAGCACGGTGAGCGCGGGGCCTGTCAGTCCCAGTTTGTAGGCGATCCGGGTGGCGAGGAAGTCGCGCTCGTTGGCAAGGATCGCCTCCTCGAACTCCGGTGGCTCCAGCGCTCCCGCCGCCAGCAGCGTCCGCAGATGGCCGCTGCCGCTGGCCGCGGCGTACACCCCGGTGCGCGGGGAGCGGTCGGCGCCGAGCGGATGTCCGGCGTCCTCCAGCGCGGACCAGGAACATTCGAGGAGCAGGCGGTGCTGGGGGTCGAGCAGCCGGGCCTCACGGGGGCTGACTCCGAAGAAGGCGTGGTCGAACCGGTCCTGGTCCGGCAGCAGGCCGTGCACGGGCACGTAGGACGGATCGTCGGCGAGCTCGGCCGGGACCCCGGCCGCGAGGACTTCCGCCCGGTCGAGGCGGCGGGTGAGGAGCCGGCCCGCACGGACGGCGGCCCACAGTTCGCCCACATCGCGGGCTGCGGCGAAGCGGCCCGACACCCCGGTGACGGCGATGTCGAGGGATCGGTCACGGGTCATCACTCGGCCTCCTGGGCGCGGCGGTCGCGGAGCCGTCGGGCCGCCTGGTCGCGGCGGCCGCGGGTCTCGTCGGCTTCGGGGCCGGCGACCGTGCCGCGGCCCCGCCCTTCCAGCCGGGCCGAGATGTCGGCGACCGTGCTGTGCCGGAACAGGTCGAGGATCGGCAGCCGCACCCCGGTGTGCCGGTGCAGCGCCTCCTGGAGCGCCGGGACGAGCAGGGAGTGGCCGCCGGCGTCGAAGAAGTTGACCCCGGTGGGGACGTCGGCGAGGCCGAGCACCTCGCGCCAGGCGGCGACGACGTCGGCGTACCGGGGCGGCACGGGCCCGGCGGGCCGCGCGGCGGACGCGGTCCGGCGTTCGGCGGCCTCGCGCTCCAGAGCGCGCCGGTCGACCTTGCCGTTGGGGGTGAGCGGCAGCCGTGGTAGGCGGTGGATCTCGCGCGGGACCAGGTAGCCCGGCAGCCGATCGGCGAGCTCCCCCCGGAGGCGGTCGGTTGCGGCGGTTCCGGTGACGAAGGCCACCAGGCCGGCGTCGTCGACCACGACCGCGCTGTTGCGGACCCCGTCCGCGTTCCGCAGCACCGCCTCGATCTCGGCGGGCTGGACCCGGTGGCCGCGGATCTTCACCTGGTCGTCCGTCCGGCCGGCGAAGACGAGTGCGCCCTCGCCCCGCCAGCGCACCCGGTCGCCGGTGCGGTACATCCTCGCCCCCGGTGCGCCGGAGAAGGGATCGGGCAGGAAGGCGGCGGCCGTCTCGGCGCGGCGGTCCAGATAGCCGCGCGCGACGCCGGGGCCGCCCACATAGAGTTCGCCCTCGACGCCCGGCGGAACGGGGCGCAGCGCGTGGTCGAGGACATGGAGACGGTAGCCGGGCACGGGGCCGCCGATGTCGACGGGCCCGGCGGCGCGGTAGCGGCGGTAGCTCGCCCAGACGGCCGTCTCGGTGGGACCGTACTCGTTGACCAGCGCCACTTCGGGCAACAGGGCGAAGTGGTCCCGGAGCAGATCCCGCGGCAGCGGCTCGCCGGCGGTGATCACTTCGGTCAGGCTCGCCGTCGCCGGGCCGCCCGCCCGTTCGGCGGCGGCCAACAGCACCCGGTAGAGCGAGGGCACACAGAGCAGGTGGGTCACCCGGTGCCGGGTGATCAGCGCGATGAGCCGCTCGGGGTCGCGGACCTCGTCGGCGTCCGCGACGACGAGCCGTCCGCCCGCCGAGAGCGTGCCCCAGATCCCGGCCGCCGAGGAGTCGAAGGCGGGTGGCGAGAGCAGCAGGAACACCGGCTCCCGCGAGTAGACCGCGCGGCGGGCGGCGGTCGAGGCGGCGAGCGCGCCGTGCTCGATCACCACTCCTTTGGGGCGCCCGGTCGTCCCGGAGGTGTAGATCACGTAGGCGGGGTCGCCAAGGCTCGGCACGACCGGGACGAACGGCGCGGCGGGCGGGTCGATCCGGTCGATGTCGAGGATCGGCGGGCCCGACGCACTGATCCGGCCGGTGGTTCGGCCGCTGGTGAGGACCGCGGCGGGTGTGCAGTCGGCGAGTGCGGCGTGGATGCGGGTGTCGGGGTGTCCGGGATCGAGGGGGACCTGGGCCGCTCCGGCGAAGTGGACACCGAGCAGCGCGGCGGGCAGCGCCGTGGAGCGTTCCACCAGGACCGCTACCCGGGTGCCGGGTCCCGCGCCCAGGGCGGTGAGCCGCGCGGCGACGGCGAGCGCCCGTTCCCGCAGCAGCCCGTAGGTCAGTTCGCCGTCGACGGCCGCTACGGCCACCCGGTCGGGGACGCGTCGGGCGATGCGGTCGATCCGCCGGCTCACCGGGTCCGGAGGGCCGCCGGGGGAGGGGCGGTGCGTCCAGTCCAGGGTGAGCCGGGCGGGGTCCTGGTCCTCGGGCAGGGCGGCGCGGGCGGCGGGGCGGGACACGAGTGCCAGCAGAGCGCCGAGGAGGTGTTCGGCGAGCTGCCCGGCCTGTGCCGTCGGCCATCGGTCGGTACGGTGAACGACGTCCAGCCGGCCGCCGTCGGGGGTTTCCCTCAGGATGACCTCCAGGTCGTACTTGGCCACGTCGGCGGGAATCTCGACCGGGAGGCTCGCGGCTTTCCCCAGGTGCTCGGGTGCGGCCCGGGGCAACGGTTCGTGGTCGACCAGGACGTGGAAGAGGGGGGCACGGCCGGGTTCGGAGCGGACGCCGAGCTGTTGGACGAGGGCGTCGAAGGGATGGGCCCGGTGGGCGTGGGAGCGCAGCAACGCCCGGTGCGTGTGGGCGATCAGCTCGCGGCCGGTGAAGTCAGGGCGGGGGCGCAGCCGGACCGGCACCGGATTGACGAAGAGGCCGATGACCTCGCCGAAGCCCGGCGGCCGGACGTCCATGGTGGTGCCGGCCAGGACATCGCCTCCGGCCCCGTACCGGTCGGCGGTGAGTGCGAAGGCGGCCAGGGCGAGGACCAGCGGGGTGGTGCGATGGGTGCGGGCGGCCTCGGTCAGTCGGGCCCAGTCGGCGGCGTCGATCGGCTCAAAGACGGTGTCACCGGCCCAGTGGCGGTGGACGGGCTCGTCGCCGAGGGCGATCGGTGGTTGTGTGGAGACGTGGCGCAGTTCCTCGGCCCAGAACCTCTGTAGCCGTTCGGTCTCCTCGGATGTCGGCGCGGGCGCGTCGCAGGCGCGGTGGGGTGGAGCGGACGGCGCCGGTCCCCCTGCCAGCCGGTCCAGCAGTTGCCGGGTGATCAGCTCGGTGGAGTGCCTGTCGAGGACGATGTGGTGCGCGGTGAACAGCAGAACGCGTTCGTCCTCGGCGATCCGGAACACCGCCAGGGCGGCGAGGGGCTCGCCGAAGAGGTCGAACGCCCGGCGGGCCGCCCGCTGGAGCCGGGCGATGAGCCCCTCCCCGGCTGCCGTGTCCACCGACACGGTGAACGCGTCGAGCGGCCACTCGGCGCGAGCCGGGTCGCGGTCGCCGTCGACGACGCGGAGCCGCAGTTCGGGATGGGCGGCGAGCACCTCGCGCCAGGCGGTGTCGAGCCGCGCCCGATCGAGCGGACCGTAGTGGCGCAGCGCCCAGTGGACGGTGAACTCATGGCTGCCCGGTTCCGCGCGGTGCAGCAGCCACAACCGGCGCTGGGCGGCCGACAACTCCGCTTTCCCGACGTCCGGTGGCGTGAGCGCCTCCGGCGGGGTCTTTGGCCGCGCGGCCTCGAACCGCGCGCGTGCGCCGTCCGGCGTGGGGTCCCCGAAGAAGGCGGCGAGGTCGACGGCGGCGCCGTGGAGCTGGTTCAGCTCGGCGATGAACCGGGCCGCGTCCAGGGAACTGCCGCCGCTGGCGAAGAAGTTGTCGTCCCCGGCGACGGGCGGGCCGCCGAGAGTTCGCGCCCACAGGGCGCTGACCGGGTCGGCGGGGTCGGCGGGGCCGCTCGTCCGCACGGGAAGCGGCAGGGCCTGCTCGTCGACCTTGCCGCTGGGGGTGAGGGGGAAGGCGTCCACCAGCAGGACGTGCGCGGGCACGGCGGCGGAGGCGAGCTCGCCTGCGGCGGCGGCCCGCACCCGCCGGGGTTCGGGGCGGGGGCCGGACGGCTCGGGGACGACGTAGGCGCGCAGTCCCTCGGCCCCGCCCCGGCCGCTCCGCGCCACATAGGCGTCCCGGACGCCCGGGGCGCGCCGCAGGACCTCTTCGACCTCGTACGGGTCGACCCGCTGGCCGCGCACCTTCATCTGGTGGTCGGTGCGGCCGAGGTAGAGCAGGTGTCCGGCGGCGGTGAGCCGCACCCGGTCTCCGGTGGCGTACATCCGGGCTCCGGGGGCGGTCGCGAAGGGGTCGGGGAGGAAGCGTTCAGCCGTCAGGGCGGAGGCGGAGGCGTAGCCGCGCGCGACCTGCGGACCGGAGAGGTACAGCTCGCCCGCCGCGCCGACGGGTACGGGCCGCAGATCGGGACCGAGGACATGGGCAGCGGTCCCACCGACGGGCCGGCCGATGCTCGGGGTCTCGTGCTCGTCGAACCCGCACCAGGTGGTCTGGATCGTGGCCTCGGTGGGTCCGTAACCGTTGGAGCCGCGGACGCCGAGCGCACGCAGGTCGCGCCAGGTCGTCGGGTCGACGGCCTCGCCGCCGAGGTCCAGCTCCAGACCGGTGCGCCGCAGCACGTCGTCCAGGCCGAACCGGCGCATCGCGGCGAACATCGACGGCGAGGTGCTCAGCAGCCGCACGTCGTGCCGTTCCAGCCAGGCGACGGCGGCCTGGGGGTTGCGGTAGACCTCCTCCTCGGCGATCACCAGGCAACTGCCCCGGAACAGGTAGAGGAGCTGCTGGAAGAAGACGTCGAAGGAGACGGCGGCGGTCACGCCCACCCTGGCCGCCTCGGTGCCCGCGGGCTGCACGTCCACGAGGATCTCCAGGCCCCGGTGCTCGACCATCACCCCCTTGGGGCGGCCGGTGGTTCCCGAGGTGTGCAGGATGTACGCCAGGTCGTGGGGGTCCGCCGGATGGCCGGGGTGAGCGTCCGGCTCCGGCCCGGCGGGGCCGGAGCCGCCGCCCGGAGCCACCAGGGTGAACGTTCCGCCGAGCCGCTCGCGCAGCCCGGGGGCGCAGATCACGGTGCGGACTCGGGTATCGGCCAGGACGTACGTCAGGCGGGTGGCGGGCTGCGTGGGGTCGAGCGCGACGACGTGGCCCCCCGTCCGCCAGATCGCGAGCACCGATACCACCAGGGAGGCGTCGCGCTCGCAGAGGACGCCGACCGGGGAGCCCGGGCCGGAACCGGCCGCCCGCAGCGTGGTGGCGAGCGCCCGGACTTCGCGGTCGAGGGCGGCGAAGGTCGTGACGTCCGTGCCGCGGACCACCGCGGGCCGGTCCGGCGTCGCCGCGACCTGTGCGGTGAACCGCTCCATAAGGGGGATCGGCGGGCGAGGTCGCGGTGGCGGGGGGATCAGGGACGTGGTGGACGCGCTCGGCGATCGGGCCAACAGGATGCCCGGCTCCTGGGCCAGAGCGAGCAGGGTGCGGCGGACGAGGTCGAGCAGTTCGGTCGCGGCCTCCTGGGTGGTGCCTCCCCGGGTACGGCGGATCACCGACAGCAGACCGCCGCCCCGGTCCAGATGGAGATCGAATTCGAGGTCGAAGCGGGTGAGACCGTTGCCCGTCTCCACCGGGATCGCCTCGACGCCGTCGAACACGGGGGCGGGAGGCGAGCCGTGGACCTGAAAGCAGGTCGTGAGTCCGGAGGCGGCCGTGTCGAAGAGGTCGGAGCCCTCCCGGAGGGGCTCGGCCAGGTGGGTCAGCGCCTCGGCGACGGTTCCCCGGACGGCGTCGGCGAGTTCGGTGCCCGAGGCACCCGCCCGCCAGAACTGGCGCAGCGGGACCATACGCGCCAGGGAACCGACCGTGGACAGGTTCGCCGGCGTCCGTGCGGCGAAGGGGGTGGCGATCATCAGATCGGTCGCGTTGCCGTAGGCGGCGAACGACGCGTAGAGGGCGCTGAGACCGAGCAGGAAAGGAGTGCTGCGCAGCGCGCGGGCCCCGGTGCGGATGAGCCGCACCTCGGCTTCGGAGAGCGGGAGGCGGAGGGTCTCCCCGTAGGGTGTGCGCGGCCGCGGGTCGCGCGGCAGCGTGTCCGGCCAGGAGGCGTCCGCGAGCACGCGGGGCCAGTAGCCGGTCGGTGCCACGGGCTCGGACGGCGGGGCGGGGAGCGCCGGCGGGGGCAGACGGGGCGCACCAGTGACGGTGCGGGCGCGGTAGGCGGTGGCGATGTCCGCGAGCAGGACGTCCAGGGAAGCGCCGTCGCAGGCGATGTGGTGCACCAGCAGCGAGAGGAGACGACGTTCCGGGGCCTGTCGGAACAGGCTCACACGCAGGGGGCAGTCGTGGGCGAGGTCGAATGCGTGCCCGCCCACCGCCTGCCACTGGTCGACGTCGGCGGTGCTCGGGTCGTCCACGGTCCAGTGCGGCTCGGCGGGACCCGGAGTCCAGGACGGCACCTCGCCGCCGCTGTCGAGGCGCCGGGCGAAGACGGGATGGCGGGCTGCGGCTTCGCGTACCGCTTCCCTGAGGGCCCGCTCGTCGAGCGGGCCGCGGAGTTCCCAGACCCGGTGGACATTGAAGGCCTCCGGTTGGGCACGACTGGTGAGCCAGATACCGAACTCGGGGGCCGTCAGGGTTCGCCGGAGCCCGGTACGGAAAGTTGACTCCGCTGCCGCAACCGGCTCGGTTCTCTTCACTTCGGTCGCCCTTTCTCGACTTCCTGATACCGCGTGATCGATGACTCCGGACGGCGAGGATGGAGAAAGACCGGCGGAGATTACCGTACGTCGTTCGTTCTTCACGACGGTCAGCCGTGGACGTGTAGGCCGCGCCGCAGGGGAATGTGACACCGAAAGGATCGGCGCAGGGAGGCAAAAATGACCGACGGGTCAGGAGGAGACTTTACAGTGATGCCTGAAACAGAAAAGGTGCATGTGGCCGCTAGCGGTGTAAGTCCGCACTCACCCTCCCCGTTGGTCGCAACATTCGTCGATACCGGGCAGCACTGTTTCGCTGGATTTTTGAAATCCGGCGTAGGGGTCTCGGCGTCCCAAGGGCGGTCGCCGGTCACAAGTGTGCATGTGCTCCTGGCATCCCGGCAGTGTCTCTTTCGAGAATGACTGAATATATAGCCAGGCCGCCCATGGGCCGGGCGGGGAGTACCCGACCGGCCCGCCGTGCGGGGCACGGGCCGGCGCCTTGCGGGCGAGTGGGTCGAGGGCATGCCTGATAGTCCGAGGAAGCGCCGCTCACCAGGGGCGGGAGCAAGGCATGCACTGCCGATCGGGACCGGGTCCCCGGCGTGCGTGCCGAACTCTCCCCGGGCCTGCCGGGGAGCGGCGGGTCGCATCCCCGCCACCGTGTTCGCTTTCCGGCCAACGCATTCGCATGGGGCTGATGGGTTCTGGGAGAACCTGTTTTTCCCCCGGATGTCACGGCTGTCGGACGAGGTGATCCACTTTCCGCCATTTCCGGTGACTGCTTCCGGACAGGTTTCCGGAATGGGCGGGTGGTGCGGTGGGGAGATTACGCAGGACGAAGCGACTTCTTGGTGTAAGGCGGCTCCCAGAACGTCGGAGTCCGATCCGCATCCGGCGGACACGGGTGACGCTTCTCAGCGCAACCGTCCCTGTGATATTTTCCGTGCGTCCTGCGGCAGCCGCGCAGCGACCCTGTGGGAATCGTGCGGTGATCAATAGCCGAACAACTAGGGGATCGCGGATCACCGATTCGCTGGACTCCTCTCTCCCGAGGAAGCTTCTTCAGCTGTGCCGGTGAATCCGCACCGGAGGTTCCTCCGCATAAGGGCGAATGCCGCAACCGACAGGGCACACCCTGGCCGGGCCGGCCGGCGAAGGGCCCCCAACGCACTGGGAGAGATCATGTCGCTTCACTTCGGGTTCTGCTTCGGCACCGCGCTGCGCAGCCATGTCACCCAGGACGAGCTGTGGCCGCTCCTCGAGACGGTGGAGCGGTGCCGGTACGACTCGTTCTGGTTCTACAACGACAACGGGGACGCCATGCCTCCGGCGCTCGAACTGGCGAAGGAAGTGGCCCACAGGACGTCGTCCCTGCGGTTCGGCCCGCACGCGCTGGTGGCCCCGGGGCTGCTGGAGAAGACCGCACTCGCCCGTGAGCTGTCCAGGCTGCACCGGATATCCGGGGGGAGGTTCATCGCCCAGCTGGGCATCGGCGGATCCCGGGAACTGCTGATGAAGGATCAGCGCGAGGCCGCGGCCGAACTGGAGGACATCCTGCGTGAGATCGCCACCGACCCCACCGGAGCGCCCCGGCCGTTCCCGGTCTGGCTGGGCGGAAACCGGGACCGGACGGTGAAGCGGGTCGCCGCTCTGGCCGACGGCTGGGTGCCGGCGTTCATCACCCCCGCCGAGTACCGCCGCCGCGCCGGCGTCCTGCGCGGGGAACTGGACCGGCTGGGGCGACCGACGTCCGTCACCCTGGCCGTCCAGGTGGTCTATCTGCCGCCGTCCATCGACAGCCCCGGGGTCCGCGCCGAACTGGACGCCGAGGTCGCCGCCCACAGACCTGGAGCCACCAGCCGGGATGTGTACGCCATCGGCGGATACCGAGCGGTGCGGGCCAGGGTGGCCGAGTTCGTGGAGATGGGCGTCGAACATGTCATCCTCGTGCCCGCCCGCCCGGTGCTGGACTGGGAGGCCGAGATCATCGCCCTCAAGGACGAAGTGATCAACCGTTTCCGGGATGCTCCGGCCCCCCGCCCCTGACCCACGGCGCGGCGATCGTCGGGACCTTCCGCGAGGAGGAACTGGCGAGCGACGCGAGCGTCGTCAACGGACACCGGCCACAGCGCGCCCCGCGCGACGTGGCCGCCGCTGCGGCCTCCGGCGGCCCGGCCCGGCGCACGCTGAGCCTGCGCCTCCTGCTCACTGCCACCGCCTGTGCTTCTGTGCTGGAGCGACGTGCGGCAGCGGTACCGGAATGCTTGCCTTCGGCGCCTCGGGCCGTCTCGCCTTCGTGAGGGCGGCTGTGGCGAGCACGCCTCGGACCCCCTGGGCGAGGCCCAGGGGGTCCGAGGCGTAGCGGAGAGGTGGATCAGGACAGGGTGTAGGCCGTCATCTGGTGGATGGCGTTGTCCAGGGACAGGACGCCGCCGCCCAGCAGCTCGGCCGCGCGGTTGACTCCGAAGTCGTCGTAGTTGAGGGAGACGACGTCATCCACTCTGTCGCCGTCGAGGTCGGCGGTGAGGTAGCCGCGCGCGCCCATCAGGGTGACTCCGCCGCGGCTGGACTGGAAGGCCCCGTCGTAGGTCAGCTGCGACGGGTCGTACGCGACCACGCCGGCCTCGGTGCCGCCGATCACCAGCTTGCGGCCGCCGGGGCCGGTGGCGAAGCCGGCGGTGCGCAGGCTGGCGATCACCGAGGCGCGGGTGTCGTCACCGTCGGCCGGGTAGCCGTGGACCGAGCCGAAACTGACCGAGTACAGCGGGTCGTTCTTCCCGTCGATGAAGAAGTTGCCGTGCGACCAGGGGCTTCCGGTCGCCCTCTGGTGCAGCAGCTTCCCGGTGCGGCCGTCGCGGATCTCGACGATGACCCTCGGGGTCGCGGTGCTCAGATCACCGGCGACCGTCGGATCGGCCAGCACGATCCAGGTGTTGACGACCGCGTGCCCGTCCGCGTACGGGATCTTCGGCGAGGCGAAGGTGCCGTGGTCGAGGACGGCGCCGTGCAGCTTGCCGTCCGCGGCCCTGGCCGGGGCCTTGGGGTCGGCGTTCCACTTCACCTTGCCGGTGGCGCCGTCGAGGGCCACGCCGCCGACGACGGCGTCGCCGTCCCAGAAGGCGTTCTCGGTGGTGTACTGCGTGTACACCTGGTTGCCGCCGACCGAGGTGTCGGAGAAGACCACGTCGGTCCGGTCGGTGGGCGCCTTGTACGTCCACAGCAGCGAGCCGCGGGCGTTGTAGGCGCGCAGCGCGTCGGTCGGGACGAGGATCTCGGCCCTGCCGTCGCCGTTCACGTCGGCGACGGTCACCGAGCGGACGAACTCCCCGGCGCCGTCGATGGTGGTCAATACCCTGCCGGTGGTGCCGTCGAGGACCACCGTGGCGGAGTCCGCGGCGACGACGACCTCGGGCTTTCCGTCGCCGTTGACGTCACCGGTCGCGATGCCGCGCACGGTGCCGGGCACGTCGGCCCGCCACAGCTGCTTCGGCTCGGTCCCCTTGACCAGCGACGGGCCGGACCAGGCCCACACACCACGCGAGGAGCCGCCCGCGACGACGTCCGGCCTCCTGTCGCCGTTCAGGTCGACGGTCCGCCCGTGGTTCAGATCGCCCCGGAGCGGGGTGAGGACCTTCTCCTTGCCGTTGCCGAGCCTGTAGGAGTGGACGTTCTGGGACTGGTCGATGACGCGCACGAAGTCGTCGCCGCCCGAGCGGTAGACCTGGTGGACCAACGGCGAGGCGTTCAGGCCCTCGTGCCGCCAGACGGCCTTGCCCTTGGAGTTGAACGCCGTCAGCGAGCCGTAGGCCAGGCCGGCCGTGTTCCTGGCGTTCTCCATGTCCCGGTCGTTCTGCGCCGAGGCGATGAGCCTGCCGTCGGCGACGTCCAGGTCCCAGGTGCTGGCGCCGTCCGAGCGGTTGCCGGCGCCACGCTTGGTCGTGTACGACCACTCGACGGACGCCCCGTCCGTGCCCTTGAGGACACGGATCGTGCTGGCGTTGACGGAGTGGGAGGACGTGAGGGTCGACTCGCTGACCGCGTACTCGGCGCCGGTCGCGCCGGTGACGTCGCCGACGGTCATGGCGGTCGCCAGTGCGTTGACCCGGGTGTCGAGCGTGGTGCGCTCGCCGCTCGCCAGGTCGTAGGAGACGATCTCGTATGTCACCGCGTCGTTGACGTCCGTCTGCTCCAGCGCGACCACCCGCTGACGCCTCGCGTCCAGGTGGAGCTGGCGGCCGTAGAGGTCGCTGCCGGATGTCCACTTCACCGCGCCGTCGGTGGTGTCGAGGACCAGGGTCGTGCCGTGCGCGGCGACGGTGGAGGTCTTGCGGAGGTTCCAGGAGACGGCGACCTTGCCGTCGCCGACGGCCTCGATGCCGCCCCAGGTGGCGATGCGCGCCTCCTCGGTGTCGTACGTCCACGTCGACGACGGTGTCAGCGCGCCGTCGGCGTAGCTGAAGCGCAGGCCGCTGAGGGTGGCCGTCCCGGTCGCCGGGGCGCCACCGTCGTTGAGGCGCGGTGAGTCGGCGACGAGCAGTGTGCCGTCGACGATCTTGACCATCGAGGCGTACGCGTACAGCTTCGACCACAGGGTGTTGCCGGTCCTGCCGTCGAGAACCGTCACGAACGTGCCGGTGTACAGCGAGGAGCCCGGCGAGGTGAAGGCCCGGAAGGGCGAGGAGCCGACGGACGCCGAGAAGACGATGTCCGGCGTGCCGTCACCGGTCAGGTCACCGGTGTCGTAGCCCTGGTCCGAGGTGGGGGCGAACGGACTCACCGCGTTGTAGCCCATGAGGATGCGCGCCGGGTACGGCTCGGTCTGCCACGGACGGACGTTCTTGGCCTTCCAGTCCGCGTACAGGGAGGTGTTGGTGCGCTCCCACGTGGTGGAGCCGTCGGCCTTGTGCAGCTGGACGTTGCCGAGGCTGTGCACGGTGAAGTACCCGCCGCCCGCGGCCGGCACGGTGGCGCCGACTCCGCGCACGCCTTCGAGCGTGGACTTGGCGGTGAAGGTCACGGGAGCCGTGGAGTCGGCGGCTGCCGCGCCGTCGCCGGACGCGCCCCGGGAGGCGCCGTCGGTGGACGTGGGCTGGTCGGTGGAGTCGTCGGCCGACCGGTCGCCGTACACGTCGACACCGATCTGCTCGCCGAGCTGCTTCGCCTCGGTGCTCGTCAGCCTCATGGCCGATCCGTCCTCAGCGGCCAGCGCGTGCGGCGCGGCGGTCAGCGTGAGTCCCGCCGCGACCAGGGCGGAGGCGAGGCGCAGGGCCCGCCCGGAGGTGTGGGTGGTTCTCATCACTTGGCTCCCTGCGCGATGCGGATCGCCGAACCGTCGGTCAGGACGGCCTGGTCGAGCGAGTACTGGAGTGCGTCGGTGCCGGTCTGGTTCTCGATGCCGACCGTGGCGCCCGAGCCCTTCCCCGGCACGGTCTTGTACTGGAAGGTCACATCACCGGTGGCCTCGTCGAAGACCGCCTCGAAGGTGACACGGCCGCTGCCGGAGACCGTCGCGGCGTTGTTCCACACGATCGCGAACTTCCGCTTGCCGGCCTTGCCGGTGGTGGCCGTCTGTACGTTCGACCTGTTGTCGAGAATCAGGTCGTCCCAGAACGGGGCCGCGATGCCGTCGGGCTTGTCGGCGGCGGGCAGCGCGGTGTTCTCGTAGTCGCCCAGGCGCGGGGCCATGAAGTTGACCAGGCCGTTGGTGGTGACGGAGGCGCTGTTGTAGTCGACGCCGTACAGGCTGACCCAGAAGGGCAACGAGATCGTCCTGGCGTCCTCGTCGCCGCTCAGGGCGACCTTGTCCGTGCCCTTGATCCAGGAGTACGTGGCCGGGGCGCAGCTGTTGCCGAACGCGTCGGCGCGTTCCGGGAGCCGGACCGTGGTCTTCTCGTTGTCGTCGACCGTCAGCGGCGCGGCGGCGGTGCCGTTGCACAGCACCGGGGCGCTGGGCTTCACGTCCAGGGTGTAGCTGCCCTCGGCGACCTTCGGCAGGGTGAACGTGCCGTCGGCGCGGGAGGTGACCGCGGCGACCGGGGTGTCGAGGACCGCGACGGTGGCCTTGGCCAGTGGCTTGCCGGTGACATCCAGGACGGTGCCGGTGACAGCGTGCCGCGGGACGGCGGTCAGCGCGACGTCCTGCGTCAGCTTCTGGTCGTCGGCCAGGTCGACGCCTGTCAGCTCGGAGAAGCGGTAGCCGTAGCCGGTGAACGTGAAGGTGTAGGCGCCCGGGAGCAGTGCCAGCCGGTAGCCGCCGTCCGAGCCCGTGGTCACGGTGCGGGTGTCGGTGCCGTCGGTGACCTTGACGGTGATGTCGGCGAGCCCCTCGCCGGTCGACCTGTCGGTGACCCGGCCGGTCACGGAGGCGGCCTCCCGCGGAGCCTTCTTGACGGAGGCGAGAATGTCGAGCTTGCCCTCGCCCCAGACGTTGTTGGCTTCGGCGGTGCCGCCGCAGTGGGTGTCCTCGATGTCGTGGGCACCCTGGTCGAGCAGCGCGCGGGTCTTCTCGATGTCACCGATGAGCGAGGGGGAGGCCGCCCACAACAGCGCCACGGCTCCCGCGACGTGGGGCGTCGCCATCGACGTACCGTTGATGGTGTTGTACGAGGATCCAGGCCAGGTGGAACGGATGTCGACGCCCGGGGCCGAGATGTTCGGCTTCGGGGAGCCGTCGACGGGCGACGGACCGAAGCCGGAGAACCTGGCGATCTTGCCGGTGGAGTCGTAGGCGCCGACGCCGTAGGCGGGCGCCTGCGCGCCGGGCGCCTCGGTGGTGGAGCAGGTCGTGCCGTCACCGGCGTTGCCCGCGGCGAACGCCTCGAAGATGCCGGCCGAGTTCCATGACTCGATGATGTCCTGGTAGAACGTCGTTCTTCCGCCGCCCCAGGAGTTGTTGACGATGTTCGGGGCGAGTTCCGGACGCGGGTTCTGCCCGGTGCGGTCGGTCGGCGCGAGGATCCACTGGCCGGAGGCGAGCAGGGCGCCGTCCGAGCAGGACTTCGTCTCGCAGCCCTTGGCCGCTATCCACGTGGCGCCCGGGGCGACGCCGATGCCGTTCGCGGCGGCCATGGTGCCCATCGTGTGGGTGCCGTGACCGTTGTTGTCGCAGGGGACGCCTTCGGTGCCGCACTGGCCGGTCGGGTCGTACCAGTTGTAGTCGTGGTGGAAGGTGCCGTCGCCGTTGTTGCCGCGGTAGTTCGCGACCAGGTCCGGGTGGTCGTACTGCACGCCGGAGTCGACGTTGGCGATGACGATGCCCTCGCCGCGGTCCTCGTACTGCGACCAGACCTTGTCCGCCTGGATGTCGCTGACGCCCCACTCGGGGGCTGCGGCGTCGCCTGCCGCCGTCTCGGCCTTGCTACCGGAGGCTTCGACGTCGTCCAGCTCGTAGTGCCGCTCCTTGACGACCCTCGCGACGTCGGAGCGCTTCGCGATCTTCGCGACGAGGTCCGCGTCACCCTTGACCTCGACGGCGTTGGCGATCCAGAAGTCCTGGTGCCCCACCTTCTCCTTGTCGAGGAAGGAGGTCAGCGACCGCTGGCTGTCGGCGGCGTGCGCGCGCAGCTCCTTGAACGCGGCTTTCGCCTTGGCGGCGTGCCCACGCTCGCCCTTGGCCGCCGAAAGGTCGGCCTGGTCCTTCAGGACGACGAAGAACGTCGCCTCGCCGCCATCGGCCACGGCGGCGGAGAGCCCGGAGTCGACCTTGGCGGACGAGCCGGGCGGGAGGGGGGACGCGGACGCGGAGAGCGGCGCGGTGAGCAGAGCGGCCGCGGTGACCGCGACCGCCGTCCACGCGGCGGATCCGCGCCGTGGGTGGGACAGGTGCATCGGGGGTGCTCCTCCGGGACATTTACGGGGAGCCATGACGCTAGAGAGACGCCGTTACTCGGGCATTACAGCGCCCGGCTCCTGTGTGCGCCCGCCTCCACCGGGAGCGTTGCGGAGGGAGGCGGTGGGCCGGCGCGGGTCAGGAGGTCAGCCATCCCTTGCGTACGGCCTGAATTCCCGCCTGGAAGCGGGTTTCGGCACTCAGGTACGTCATCAGCCGGCTGATCCTTCGGCGGACGGTGTGCACGTGCAGGTCGAGCCGTCTGGCGATGGCCTCGTCCTTCAACCCCGAGGCGAGCATCGTCAGCAGCTCGCCATCGCCGTCCGTGACCGCCTCGGTGCCGCCGAGGCCGACCGGCAGGGCACGCTGCCAGATCTCCTCGAACAGGGGCACCAGGGCGTTGCCCAACAAGGAGTCACTGACCACCAGGGCCGCCTGGGTGGGGTCGGCCGCGTCGGTGGGAGGGAGCAGAGTGACCTGGCGGTCCACGGTGATGAGCTTCGTCGGCAGGTTCGGTGCCACCCGGATCTCCACTCCTTCGTCCACCAGCACGGCCAGTCCGCGGGCCCGGCTGGGGAATTCCAGGCCGGCGCGGTCGACCACCACACGCACCCGCACCCCCCGGCGGACGAGGTCGGTGACACGCAGGGGCGCCGGCATGCCGTCCGGCGCACTCGCGGCGTAGGGCGGCCGGTCGAGCAGATTGACCTCGGCGTTCGCGGACGCGAGAAGGGCCGTCACCCGTTCCGCTATGGCGCGGTCGCCCCGCACTGTCTCGATGCCCGTTCTCTGGGGAGCCGCCGACCGGCCCAGTACCTGAGAGGCCAGTCGGTCCGTCGAAGCGGTGAGCGACTCCAGGTCCGCCGAGGCGGCGAGGAGCCGTGCGCGGCGAAGGTGGATCTGGTTGCGGATGGCGGTGGCGGGGCTCACGGCCGTGGGCAGCCGGTCGCCGACGGGCGCCGGGTGGACGAAGCCGTGCTCCAGCAGCCGGTTCAACGCGGCCTTCACCCGAGGGGCCTTCATGCCCACGCTCCGGGCCAGTGCCGCCCGGGTTCCGAACTGGGCGGGACCCAGTAGTGCTTCGTAGACCGCGAGTTCGCCGTCGCCCAGACCAAGACTTCGCCACTGCCCAATTTCCTGCTGCATGCGGGGCATCACACCCCGGCTGTTCCCCCCGCACAAGTCGCGCAGACGCGCCGCTCGCCTCCTCCGACGCCTCGCACGCCGCGCAACCGTGCCTCTCGGAGGGTCTGTTGACACTTGTGTACACGTACACAAGTGAGCATCCGCAGGGCATTGTTCGTGCCCCTCCGTCAGGGCTTGCATGTCGGGGACCGAATCCCGGTCACCTGTTCGTACCCCTGGAGGGAACACCGTGCGGAACTCAGTCCGCAGAGCAGCAGGCACCCCGAAGAGACCATCCGGCGGCCCCGTCGTCGGCCACGGCGTGGCGGCGCTTCTCACCGCCGCCGCGCTGCTGTTGACCGGCGTCCCGGCCGCGTTCGCGTCCACCGGCGCCACGGCCCCCACGCAGGAGGTGGCCCCGGGTACCCACACCGAGACGCCCTCGCTCGTCTCCGGCCTGCACGAGGAGGTCCCGGCGGCCGGCAGCCCCGCCGACGCCGCCCGCGGGCACCTCAAGGCGAAGAAGGGCCGCTACCACATCGCCGACCCGGCGGGGGACCTGAAGGCCGTCGACACACAGACCCATGACCGGCGCGAGACGGTGCGCCTGGAGCAGCGGCACGAGGGTGTCCCGGTCCTGGGCGGTGAGTACGTCGTCCGGATGGAAAAGAAGAACGGCAAGCGCGCCGTCACCGGCACCTCCGGCAGGTACTTCACCGAGCTGAAGCTCGACTCGGTCACCCCCGAGGTCTCCGAGAAGACCGCCATCGAGCGAGCGGTCGGCGCGGTGGCCTCGCAGTCGGGCGGAGGCATGCTGCGTCTTCCCGCCGAAGCCGGCACAGCACGCGAGGCCAAGCTCAATGGCAGTGCGCGAGGGCTGGTGATCCTGCCGCAGGGCGACGGGGTGCTGACCCGGCACATCACGGTCACGGGCGTGAACCCGGCCGACGGTTCGCCGGTGCGGCAGGAGGTCTACGTCGACGGTCGGTCCGGTTACCCGGTCCTGCAGTACAGCGCGATCAAGACCTTCGGGATGCCGGCCACGGCCACCGGCGTGACCGACGGGACGGCCGACGCCGGGATACCGTCGGGCACCGCCGCGGACCAGCTCGTCGTCAAGGGCACAGGTATCCGCTACAACGGCCAGAAGACCGAGGTGAACCTGTACAGGGACACCAAGGGCGTCCACCAGATGATCGACTACAGCAAGCGGGCAGCCGACTCCTCTTACATCGGCACCATGCTGGCGACCTATGACGCCCGGGGCCGCGAGGCCGGCAGTGCGGCCGGCGGCTGGCCCACGGGCATCAAGACCTTCCAGTCGGCCACGCCCGAACTCGGCAAGGACCTCACCGACGCCGGCGCGATCGACGCCCACTGGGCGGCGGGCAAGGTCTACGACTACTACAAGGACAACTTCGGCCGGGCCGGCCTCGACGGCAAGGACGGCTACATCTACTCCCTGGTCGGCGTGGTCAACGGCGGGCAGCCGTACAACAACGCCTTCTGGGACGGCACGAAGATGGTCTACGGCCAGGGCGGCGGCGAATACCGCACGTTCTCCGCGGACACGGACGTCGTCGGCCACGAGATGACCCACGGCGTCATCGAGCACACCGCGGACCTCGTCTACGTGGGCCAGTCCGGTGCGCTGAACGAGGCGATCGCCGACTACTTCGGCAACGCCATCGACGTCGAGGCCGACAACGTCTCGATGGAGGACCCGGACGCGGGCCTGCTCGGCGAGGACCTGTGCGTCACGCGCGGCCCGCGCGAGTGCGCCCTGCGCGACCTCGACGACGGTGCCACGACGTCGAAGGACTTCCTCGGCGTCACCTTCCGCGGCGACAACGGCGGCGTGCACCTCAACTCCACCATCTTCTCCGGCGCCCTGTGGGACATGCGCCAGGACCTGGGCGGCGACCTCGCCGACCGGATCGTCTACCGGGCCCTCTCCGCGTACATGACCCCGCTGGACGGCTTCACCGAGGGCCGGGCGGCAGTACTCGCGGCCGCTCAGGAGCTGGGTGCCACCAAGGCCCAGCTGGCGATCGTGAAGCGGTCGTTCGACGCCCACGGCATCGTGCCCGGCTGGGAGAAGGCGCTCGGCGTCGACACCGACACGATCCTGAGCAAGGTCAACGTGGCGGGCACCGGCGTCGGGGCGGGCGGCGGCAAGTACGTGGTCTCGAACTCCGACGAGAGGGGTAACGAGCCGTACTCGGTCTGGCTGGGCAACACCTCCGGTCAGGGCCGGCCGCAGCTGGTGAGCGAGAACAACGGCGACTACAACGTGTACGCGGACACCGACGGCAAGACCGTGGCCTGGGTCGACTACGCGTCGAAGGGCATCCTCCTCAAGACGCGGCCCGTCAAGGGCGGCGTCGTCAAGACCCTCGGCGGGGCCGGAGGCGAAGTCTCCGCGCTCGCCGTCGACGGCGACTACGTCGTCTACACCGTGACCGACCCCACCACCGGTCTCGCGCACGTCGGTTACGTGCAGATCAGTACGGGCAAGAGGGCCCTGGTCGACGGGGGCCGGACTCCGTGGAGCACGGCCCTGCCGTCGGTGCGCGACGGGAAGATCGCCTACGCCAAGATGTGGCCCGAGAGCACCGGCTTCAAGCTGGGTGTCGAGGTTCTCGACGCCGCTACCGGCAAGACCACGCTCATGCCCATCGACAAGAACACCACGATGGGGGTCGGCCAGACCGCCCTCACCGACGACGGCGTCTACTGGATCGAGGACGCCGATCTCACCGACACGGGCCGGGCCTCGGTGCGCCGCGCGGGGCTCGACGGCTCGGACCCGGTCACCGTCACCCCGGAGTCCGGCGCCGGCTCCCTGTACGCGTACTCACTGACGGCCTCGGACGAGGCCGTCTCGGTCACGACGATGCCGCCGGCCACGTCGTGGGCCAACGGCACGCTGCCGAAGCTGTATCAGGCAGCCCCCGACGGCAAGGGCGGTGCGCGGCGCGTCTCCTGCAACCGTGGTGACCAGGTCTACGCCGCCGCGGCCGAGGGCCTGCGCGTGCTGTGGCTGGACGGCACGACCGGCTCCACGAACCTCGTGAAGCGGGACCGTCCCGCGGGTGCGTGCTGATCCACCCGCCGAATCCGGCGGCCGGCTCCGTGAGGAGGCCGGCCGCCGCCCGCGTCCGCGCTGCCGTCCGCGTCCGCGCTGCCGTCCGCGTAGCCCGGCCGTCGCTCGTGTCGCCCGCGTCCGCGCAGAGCACCGTGACCGCTCTCAGGCCTCCCGCAGCAGACCTCGTGCCCAGGCCGTCCGGCGCGTCCCGGCCGGATACGGCAATGCCTGGGCCAGCGCCTCGGCGCGGGTCAGCTCCCACGTGCCCTCCGATGTCCGGGCCAGCAGGGTCAGGGACGTTCCGAGGGCGATCCGCGCCTCCACCTCGGCGAGTCGTTCCCCGGTGCCCTCGGCCCGTGCCACCTCGGCCAGCGCGAGCCGCATCGAGGCCTCGGGCCGCCCCGTCAGGAGTTCCGCCCAGGCCACCAGCACAGGTGCGTCGTCGGCATGGCCCTCCAGTGCACGCAGAGCCTCGTCCGGACGGCGTACGTACAGGGCCAGTTCGGCGCGTGCCGTGCGCGCCTCGTGCTCCGCCTGCCGGTCGCCGACCGCGGCGGCGGCCACCTCGGCGCGGCCCACGACGTCCCCTGCCCTCGCGGTCTCGCCCAGGAACGTCCACACGCGCGCCATCGTCGCGAGAGCGTGCGGCAGGCACCAGGCGTCGTACGCCTCCGCGCCCGACACGGCCTGCTCGGCCAGAGCACGGGCCGGCTCGGGCTCTTCGAGCAGGAGCCGCAGTTCTGCGAGGTTCGCCCGCTCGAACGCGGCGGCGATCGGGGCTCCGGACCGCTCGGCCAAGGCCAGTGCCCTGTTCCCGATCCGGACGGCCTCGGGCAGTCGGCCGGCCCTCCGCGCGTTCTCCCGCAGTGTCGAGAGGACCGAGCCGAGCAGGGCCGGATCCCCGTACGCCTCGGCCGGCGCCAACGCCTGGTCGCCCGCGGCGCGTGCCTGGTCGAGGCGGCCCGCGAGCCCGAGACCGGCGGCTTGCAGGGCGAAGGCGCGGGCCGTCAGTCCCTGACCCGGTGTTCCCGGCACGTCCCGGGCGGCCGTCAAGGCACGGCGGGCGGCCTCCGCTCCCGCCGTGTACTGCCCCTGGACACAGCGGACGACGGCCAGGGCGAGGAAGTGGCTGGCGGTCGGCTCCGGCGCGGTGCTCGGCGTTACCGGATGCGCGCACAGGGTACGGAGGCCGGACACGGGGGCGCGGGTCTTGGCCAGCGCCTCGGCGAGCAGGGCCGCCGCGAGGACCGTGTCGTCGTGGTCGCCGCGCCGTTCGAACTCGGCCAGGGCGATGCGAAGGGCCTCGGCGGCGTCCTCGAAGTGCCCCATTCTGCGCAGGATATGGCTGTGCGCGAGACGGGCGCGGGCGGCGTCGACGTCGAGCCTGGCGACGAGGTCGCGGTAGTAGCGGTCGGCGGTGTCGTTGGCGTACAGGGCGGCGGCGCGTTCGGCGGCGCGGCGCAGGTACCCGGCCGCGCGCGGGTCGTCCGCTCGCGCGAAGTGCGACGCGAGGGCGTCGACGGCGTCCGGACGGCGACGAAGGACCGCCTGTGCGAAAGCGGTGTGCAGCCTGCGGCGGCGGACCGCGGACAGCTGCTCGTAGCAGGTGAGGCGGACCAGCGGGTGCCGGAACGCCACCCCGGCCTCGGGCCGGCCGGCCACCACCACCTGCCGTTCGTCGACGAGCGAGGCGGCGATGGCCCGCTCCAGGGCGTCGGCCGCGGCGGCGCCGGACAAGGGAGGGTGCAACCCGTGTTCGGCCACGTCGAGCAGCTCGCTCAGCGCGGCCTCGCCCCCGGCGGCGGAGAGCGCCTCGACGACGCGGCGGGCATCCGCGTCGAGTCGCAGGAGACGGTCGGCCACCAGCTCCCGCACACCCTCGGGAGCAACGTTGTCAGCGTCGCGATCCATCAGGCCACGGGCGAGCTCAAGGGCGAACAGCGGGTTACCGAGGGAGAGTTCCCACACCCGGTGGGCGTGCTCGTCGTCCGTCACGCCCCCGGCCGCGTCACGCACCACAGCCAGGCACGCCTCCCTGTCGAGCCGCCCCACCTCCTCACGCACGATGAGACGCTGGCGCAGCAGTGACGCCATGGCAGAACGGCGCGGGTCGCCTTCGGGAAGTTCCTCCTCCCGGTAGGTGACCAGGAACCGCAGCGTCGTTCCCCGCTCGACGACTCGCCGGGCCAGATGACCGAGTAACTGGTACGAGCCGGTGTCGGCGGCGTGCAGATCGTCGAGGACCACCAGCACCGGGCGCGCTGCGGCCAGGTCGCCGAGCAGCGCCGCACTCGCCCGGAACAGCCGGTCCCGCTCCTCCTCCGGGCTGCGCTCGTTCTCTGCCCGTACGCGTCCCAGCGACGGGAGGAACGCGGCCAGCTCGGGATGCTCGGCGCCGATCCCGGCGCGCTCGCCGGCGTCCCACTCGGCCAGCCAGCCGTCCAGGGCCTCGGCGAACGCGCCGTACGGCGTGTGCCCCTCCGAGTCGTGTCCACCGCCCCACAGCACGGCGGTCCCGCCCCGCGCGGCCCGCCGCGCCGCCTCGCGGGCCAGACTGGTCTTGCCGACGCCCGCCTCGCCGGTGAGCAGCGTCACCGGTGGCCCGTCGGCCACGAGCAGCCGGGCGAGTTCTTGGTCGCGGCCCCTCAGCGGCGTCCCGGCCGCTGCCCTCAGCGGCCCGGGGATCGACGGCGCGGAGAGGGCCGGGGCGGGCGCGTCGGTGAGTGCCATACGGTGCAGCCGTTCCGTCTCGGCCCCGGGCCGCACCCCCAGCTCGGCATCGAGGGCCTTCCGGCACAGGTGGTACTGGCGCACCGCCAGCCGCCGCAGCCCCTGGCGCAGATGCGACTCCATCAGGATGCGGTGCGCGGCCTCCTCGGCCGGGTTGGCCGCGAGCACCTGCTCGACCGTGGCGGCCGCCTCCGGGTGCGCCTGGGCTGTGAGCTGTGCCGTCGCGAGCGCGAGCAGCACCTGCTCTCCGAGCCTCGCGAGCCGGTCGCGGCGGGGCTGGGCCCACCGCGCGTACCGGTCCTCCGGCAGCAGCTCGCCGGTGAACCGCCGTGCCGCTTCGGAGAGCGCGGCTATGTCGCCGGTGGCGAGCGCGGACAGCGCCGTCTCCTCGGCGTGGTCGGTGTCGATCCACACGGTCCGCGGATCGAGCAGCAGCAGTGAGCCGTCGGAGACCAGATAGGAGGAGGTGGCTCGCGGGACCAGCTCCGGTTCGAGGGCGTGGCGCGCGGCATGCAGGGCGACGCGCAGACTGCGCAGCGCGGCTTGCGAACCGGAGTCGGGCCAGCAGATCCCCATGGCCTGCTCGCGGTGCAGCCGGTGGCCGGGTGTGACGGCGAGCAGCTTCACCAGGGTCCGGGCGCTGGGGCGGGGCCAACGCTCCTCTGCCGCCGGACCCGTTTCACGAGTCACCCGAAACCCGCCCATAAGGTGCAGACGCAGCAAGGGGGTCGTGTCGTTCGTGCCGTCCGCCTGCCGAGCGTTCATGAGGGCGACAGAGTAGCCGAGCACGCCGTGGATCCCCTGGGCGAGGCCCCAGGGGATCCACGGCGGCGGCCGAACCGTCGTCGAGGGCGAAGAGGCGCTGCGGGCCATGTCGAATGACCCGCGTCCGGATGGTCGAGCAGACCGATGGCACGCCCTGAGACGGGCGCCCCCCGGGAGCCGCCTCGGCCCTCCGCCGGCGCCGCCGGTGCGAAGGGTGTCGTCCGGGGCCGTCGGCCGCACCCCGCAACGGCTCCGACGCCCATACTCGGGACTCCGTGTCCCGCCCGTCGGCCCGGCGAGCGGAGCACCAGCGGGTGTGCCGGGCGCGGCAGACGGACGGGACTTTGGCGACACGGTCCGGGGCCTCCCGGTTCAGAGTGCCGTGAGCGCTCCGCCGTCGATGAGGTGGTCGGCGCCGGTGAGGTTGGCGGCGGCGTCGGAGAGGAGGAAGACGATCAGGGCCGCGACCTCTTCGGGTTCGGTGATGCGGCCGGTGGCGATGCCGAAGTCCTTCGGCAGCCGCTGGAAGAAGGTGGCGTGGTCCAGTCCGCCCTGTGCGGCCACTTTGCCGCCGAGGCCGTCGGGGTCCGCCCAGACGAAGGTGTTGACCGCTCCGGGGGAGACGGTGTTCACGCGTACGCCCCGGGGCCCGAACTCCCGGGCCAGGGATTTCCCCAGCGAGGTGAGTGCGGCCTTGGCCGCGCTGTAGGCGATCAGGCCGGTGGTGGGTTCCCGGGCGCTGATGGACGAGACATTGACGATCGAACCGCGGCGTTCGATCAGACTGGGCAGAGCGGCGCGGGTGGCTCGGACGGCACTCAGCAGATTCAGGTCGAAGATGCCGGACCAGTGGGTGTCGTCGGTTTCGAGGAAGCCGACGGGCGCCAGGTCGTCCCCACCGCCGACGTTGTTCACCAGCAGGTCGATGCCGCCCAGTCGGTCGAGGGCGCCGCTCATCAGGGTGGCGACGCCTTCGGCGGTGCTCAGGTCGGCCGACACCGGGTGCGCGCCGGTCTCCTCCAGCTCGGGTGTGATGGTGCGGGCGGCACCGACGACCCGGACGCCCTCGGCGGCCAGGGTACGGACGGTGGCAAGACCGATGCCCCGGCCGGCGCCGGTAACGACCGCTGTCTTCGAGGTGAGGTTGAGATCCACGACACTCCAGTTCTCGAACCGTAAGTACGTTCTGCGGGTCGGCACTTCGGAAGCAGTGGGTGCCGCGGTCCGCATCGAAGGAGGTCGATCGTCGCGCCGATCACCCGAAAAGTCCACCCCGGCTTCCGGTGATCGGCGCGCCATGAGCCGCATGCCCACGACGGCGTTCAACAGCAGCCCACCCCAGCGCTCCGCGATCGTGCTGGGGTGCGATCTCCCCGGCTCGCCGACCGTCCTCGGTCAGTGCTCGGAGATGTCCTCGGTTCGGGCGAACACGCACGGGGCGAGCTGGGTCGCTGCCTCGCCCATCCCCGGCAACTTCGGCCACCACCGCGTTCACGGTCGTTCTGCACCGGCGGTCCGGGTCGGCGAGGCCCACCCCGGCAACAGGTTCCGGTGTCTCGCGTACTGAGGCCCGTCCGGTCGCAAGCCACCCGGGTCAGCCATCGGATCATGACGGCCATGCGCGCCTCTACCACCCGCGGCATGGTGATGCGATATCCCTCCCAGGAGTGACACAGGTTGACGAAACCCTCCGGACAGCGGTTCGCCGGGACACCGGGCCTCCTCGCGATGACGCACCACGTGGAGTGCGCGGCGATCCTTGAGTCGATCAGGAAGGATGACTGACCTGAGGTTTTACCGATGTGCGTCATGGAGTTGTGGGCGTTGTGGGAGTTACGGGCCAGGAGGCGCCGGTGTGTCGCATGGCGTGGGGTGGGTGGTGGGGGACGAGTTGCTGGTCGCCGTCGGTGTCGAAGGAGTGGGCGTTGTCGACCGCGGGCCACCAGGTCCGGGCTCGCCGGTTGCCGTCGTCGAGGAGCTTGTCGAGATCCGCCTTCGGGATCTTCGCGAAGGCTTCGTCGGACGGAGCGAACACGGTGATGTTGGTCCGAGCCGGCGCCCGCTTCGAACGCGGACACCTTGTCGAACGCCCCTGGATCACCGCTGCCGCGTGCCTGTGACAGCCCGCTTATCCTGCGGGGATGATCCATCCCATTGAACTCGTCATATTCGACTGCGACGGCGTGCTGGTCGACAGCGAACGCATCGCGGTGCGCGTGGATGCGCTCGTCCTGGCCACGTTGGGGTGGAAACTCACCGAGGCCGAGATCGTCGACCGCTTCATGGGCCGCTCGAGCCAGTCGATGACGCAGCAGATAGAGGACCACCTCGGGTACAGGCTGCCGGCCGACTGGGAGGAAGAGTTCAAGCCCCTCTACCACGATGCGTTCGCCGCTGAACTCACCCCCGTCCAGGGGATAGTCGACGCTCTCGATGCGCTCACGCCTCTCCCCACCTGCGTGGCATCCAGCGGGAGCCACGACAAGATGCGTTTCACCTTGGGGATCACCGGTCTCTACTCACGCTTCGAAGGCCGCATCTTCAGCGCCACCGAGGTCAAGCACGGCAAACCGGCCCCGGATCTGTTCCTCCACGCCGCGCGACAGATGGGGATCTCGCCTGAGGCATGCGCCGTGGTCGAGGACAGCCAGTACGGTCTTCAAGCAGCCCGAGCCGCAGGCATGCGAGCATTCGCCTACGCCGGGGGAATGACTCCCGCGGACCGACTCGAAGGCCCCCGCACCGTCGTCTTCGACGACATGCGTGGACTGCCCGGCCTCCTCGCGGATCAGTGACCACCACGTGGTGCTCAGGGCGGCGCCGAGCGCCGTAGGTGCGGCGCGGCGCGGCAGACCATGACGGGGAGCACCCGTCGGGCCGCAGCGCGGGGTGGCAGGGGGTGTTGCCCGGCAGAGTGCCGGGCGACGCGCCGCGGCTCGCGATCTTCTGGGTCAGACGTTCGTGCTGGTGCCCTGATCCGCCGTCGGAGCAGGCTTCTGGCCGGGCTTGTCCGTGAAGCCGCTGTCGATGACGGCCGTCGAATCGACCGCTGTTCCAGCTTTGCCCCAGGCGGAGTCCTTGAGCAGGACGGTTCGTTCGCCGAGGAGCCGCGAGGTCCCCTTGTCGAAGATCCACTCGCTTCGCTCTCCATCGTGTGTGCGGGCGACGGCGACACCCCGACGGCCGACGGCGTCCACCGAACTCGGGACCACGACAACGCCGGGAATCCGTGCTGCCGCGCGGTAGAGGGCCGCACTTACCTCCGGCGGTGCTACGGACGTCCGCAGCAGTTCGCCGATGATGAGGAAGGCTTCCTGGTCCGGACCGGTGGTGGAGCCGGAACCTGCTCCGTGGTTCAGCCTCGCGTCACGGTGGATGGCTGCGAGCACTTCCTCGGGGTCAGTGGGAAGCCCGGCGAGGAAGCGGTAGGTCGGCGAGCCGAAGCTGCCCTGTCCCGGGGCTTCCAGCAGAGTCCCGGTGGCACCCCTCTTGCGTTGGACGGTACGGCTGCCGCCGTCCACGGCTGTCCACTGCTCGTAACTCCCGTCCTCCCGCGACAGTTTCATTTCCCCGTCGGCGGTCTCCGACAGCGAGGTGGTGTGCCCGGTCACGTTGACGTACGTGAACTGGGCGTCTCGTGGGGTGTCGGCCGGACCTGTGGCGGCATGACGTGCCGCCTGTTCCAGGAGCCGCACCGACGCTCGCGAAGCAGGCTGCGCACCCGGGGCCGGGGGAGTGCCGGAGTGGGGAAGCATGACCGCGATGACCACGGCACACACGACTGCCGCGGAAGTGAGGGCAACAGTGGCCCGTCGCTTCGCACCGGCCCTCCGCTGCCCGGCCGGCCCCATGTGGTCGATCTCCGCAAGGAGATTCCGCTTGTGCAGCTCAACAACCTCGGTGTGCGGGTCCGGGTAGGGCGGCGGCGGAAACTCCGTCCGGGCCTCCGTCTGCTCCGCACCTTCACAAGGGTCCGTCATGCCTTCCTCCGGTATGCATCCGCGACCTTGGGCGCCGGTCCTCTTACCCTGCGCCGGCTGTCCGGCTCAGCCCTCCAGCCGGCGGTGACGTCCGTCCGCAACTCGGCCTCCACCAACCGGCGTAACTTCGTCCGGGCGCGCGAGAGCCGGGATCGCACCGTTCCCGTGGGCAACCCGAGCGCTTCGGCGGCTGCCGTATAGCTCAGCCCGGACCAGACGACCAGGGTGAAGACCTCGCGCTCGCCGCGCTTGAGGCGGCTCAGGGCCTTCGCCGCCGCCGCCAGGCGTTGCGCGTCAGCGAGCTGACCGACGACTTGGTCGGCGAAATCCTGTGCCTCCTTGGATGCCGGCAGTCGGGCCATGGCCCGACTGTGCCGCCGGGCCGCCCTCGCCGAATTCCGGAGCACGTTGGTAGCGATGCCCAATAGCCAGGCCCGGACATTGCCCACCTCGCCCCGGAGCTTGTGACGCAGCCGCCAGGCTTCGAGGAAGGTCAAGGACATCACATCCTCAGCGGCGGCCCAGTCACCCGTACTTCGGATCGCATGCGCGTACACCACACGCGCATGCTGATCGAAGATCTCGGCGAACGCGTCGCGCTCGCCGGATCGAATCCGCTCGTTCAGTGAAGACTTCACACCCATGAGTGTCCGCTCGGCCCTCCCGGTTCCCCATCGGCCTGGAAGGGGGTTGCAGTCCCGCACGCGGCGCGTCGTCGGGTGCCCGGGTGAAAAGTCACCGGGGCGATGGCGTTGTCCTCGGGTCGTCCGGATGTATAGCCTGGGCAATGGCATGTGACATTGCACTAGGGAGCGGTCATGAAAGTCGTCGTCGTCGGAGCGGGCATCGTGGGCGCCGCGTGCGCATTCCACGCCGCCGCGGCGGGGCTCGACGTCACGGTCCTCGACCGCGGCCCCGTCGGCGCGGGCACGACCAGCCGGGGGGAGGGCAACATCCTCCTCTCCGACAAGGCACCCGGCCCCGAACTGGAACTGGCCCGGCTCAGCCGTGACCTCTGGGACGAGGCCGGTGAGGAACTCGGCCCGGAAACCGTCGAGCTGGAGGCCAAGGGCGGCCTGGTCGTCGCGAGCACACCCGCGGCACTCGGGGCCCTGCACGCGTTCGCCGCGCGCCAGGCGGCCGCAGGGGTCCGTACCGAAGCCGTCGAGCGTGCCGCCGACCTCGAACCCCACATCGCGCCCGGCCTCCCCGGCGGCGTCCACTATCCGCAGGACGCCCAGGTGCAGCCCGTTCTCGCGGCGGCCGGGCTGCTACGGGCCGCGGTCCGGCGCGGGGCCCGGACACATACCGGCGAGGCCGCCGCCGCGGTCACCGGAGCCGACGGCCGGATCACCGGAGTGCGCACCGCCGACGGTACGGTGCTGCCCGCCGACGCCGTGGTCAACGCCGCCGGCACCTGGGGCGGCGAGGTCGGCCGCCGGCTCGGCGCCCCCGTCGAGATCCTGCCCCGCCGGGGCTTCGTCCTCGTCACCGAGCCGCTGCCGCCGATGATCCGGCACAAGGTCTACTCCGCCGACTACGTGGCCAACGTCGCCTCCAGCGACGAGGGGCTGGAGACCTCGTGCGTCGTCGAGGGCACCCGCGCGGGGACGATCCTGATCGGAGCCAGCCGCGAACGCGTCGGCTTCGACACCGCGATGAACCCGGCCGTGGTGGCCACGCTCGCCGCCCAGGCGTGCCGCCTCTTCCCGTTCCTGCGCGGCGTCCACCTGATCCGTGCCTACCGGGGCTTCCGGCCGTACTGCCCGGACCACCTGCCGGTGATCGGCCCCGACCCCCGTGTCCCCGGCGTCGTCCACGCGTGCGGCCACGAGGGCGCCGGCGTCGGCCTCGCCCCCGGGACCGGTGCCCTGGTCACCGCCCAGCTCCTCGGCCGCCCGTGGCGCGGCGCCGATCCGGCCGCCCACACCGGCCTTCTGCCCGACCGATTCCTCAACCCCGGAGGTGTGCCGAAGTGACCGCAGCGACCGCGTTCACCGTGGACGGCGAACCGTTGCCGTTCGTACCGGGACAGACCCTGGCCGCCGCGCTCGTCGCCTCGGGCCGGGTCGCCTGGCGGACCACTCGGGGTGGGCAACGGCCCCGGGGGATCTTCTGCGGGATCGGCGTCTGTTACGACTGCCTGGTGACCGTCGACGGAACGGGCGGGCAGCGGGCCTGTCTGGTGCAGGCCCGCGCGGGCATGGCCGTCACGACCGGGGAGGGCGACGATGAGTGAGCCCCGGGACCTCGTGGCGCCGAGTGCGCCCTGTGACCTCGTGGTGGTGGGCGCGGGCCCGGCCGGCATGGCCGCCACCGCCACCGCCCTGGACGGCGGGCTGCGGGTCGTTCTCCTCGACTCGGGCGCGGCCCCGGGCGGCCAGTTCTGGCGCCACCCCCCGCTCTCCGCGCGCGAGGCCGTTCCGACCGCCGATCCGCACCACGGGCCGAGCACCTACCGGACACTCCGCGCCACCCTCTCCGCCCACGAGCGCACCGGACGGCTCAGGCTGCTGCTGAACCACCATGTATGGACCACGGCCCGCGAGGAGGACGGCTTCGCCGTCCACGCCATGGACCGCGGCCGGGCGCCCGAGGAGAGGGCCGTTGCGCTGCGGGCCCCGGCCCTGCTGGTGGCGACGGGCGCCTACGACCGCCAACTCCCCTTCCCCGGCTGGGACCTGCCCGGTGTCCTCACCGCCGGCGGGCTCCAGTCGCTGCTGAAGGGCGGGGGAGTCGTCGCCGGTCGCCGGGTGGTCCTCGGCGGCACGGGCCCCTTCCTGCTGCCGGTCGCCGCCGCCCTCGCCGTACACGGGGCGAAGGTCGTCGCCGTGTGCGAGGCGGCGGCGCCCTCGGCCTGGCTGCGCCACCCCGTACCCCTGCTGCGCAACCCCGCCAAGTGGGCCGAGGCAGCCCGGTACGCGGGCGCCCTCGCCCGGCACCGGGTCCCGGTACGCACCCGCACCGCGATCGTCGGCGCCGAAGGGGAGGGGCGGGTCGCCGTCGTGCGCACCGCCGCCCTGGATGCCGACGGGGGCCCGCTCCCGGGCAGGGAGCGCCGGATCGAGGCCGACACCGTGGGCGTCGGCTGGGGCTTCGTCCCCCAGCTCGACCTGCTGCTCCCGCTCGGCTGCGACCTCGTCGACGCGGGCGACGGCACCATGGCCGCCGCCGTCGACGACGGACAGCGCACCACGGTGCCCGGGCTGTACGCGGCGGGCGAGACCTGTGGCGTGGGCGGGGCCGCGCTCGCGGTGAGCGAGGGCCGCGTCGCCGCCGCCTCGGTGCTCACCGACCTCTGCGCCCCGGGCCGGGCCGGCACCCGCCGCCCGGCCGCGGAGCGTCGGGCGGTGGCCCGGCACCGTGCCTTCGCCCGGGCAATGGCACAGGCCCACCCCCTGCCCACGGCCTGGCCCGCGTGGCTGACCGACGACACACCGGTCTGCCGGTGCGAGGAGGTCACCGCGGGGGCGGTCCGGTCCGCCCGCGCCGACGATTCGGCGGCCGACCACCGGCAGGTCAAGCAGCTGACCAGAGCCGGCATGGGCTGGTGCCAGGGCCGGATGTGCGGGCCCGCCGTGCACTGCCTCGTCACCCGGGGCGAGCCGTACGCCCCCGCCGAGCGGCTGATCGCGACCCCCGTCACCCTCGGTGCGCTCGCCGACTCCGGCGAGTCCACTTCCGACCCCGTCCGAGGAGTTCTCATGGACCGCGCATCCATCCGCACCCGCATGCCCTGGCACGGCGTCATCGTCGCGACGAGCCTCCCGTTCGGCCCGGATCTCGCCGTCGACCACGGCGCCTACGGGGACAACGTCGCCTGGCTCGCCGAACAGGGCCTGCACGGCGTCGCCCCGAACGGCTCGCTGGGGGAGTACCAGACCCTGACGTACGAGGAACGCGACCGCGTCGTGGAGACCGCCGTCGCGAACGCACCCGAGGGCTTCACCGTGATGCCGGGCGTCGGAGCGTACGGAGCGATCGAGGCGAGGAGGCATGCGCGGTTCGCCAAGGACGCCGGCTGCCAGGCCGTCATGTGCCTGCCGCCCAACGCCTACCGGGCCGACGACCGTGCCGTCCTGGAGCACTACGCGATGGTCGCCTCCGCCGGACTCCCCGTCACCGCCTACAACAACCCCATCGATACCAAGGTCGACCTGCGTCCGGAGCTGCTGGCCAAGCTGCACGCCGAAGGGTTCATCGTGGGCGTGAAGGAGTTCTCCGGCGACGTCCGCAGGTGCTACGCCATCAACGAGCTCGCCCCCGGGCTCGACCTGATCGTCGGTACCGACGACACCCTCCTGGAAGTCGGTGTCGCCGGCGCCAAGGGCTGGGTCGCCGGCTATCCCCAGGTCTTCCCGCGTGCCTGCCTCGACCTCTACAACGCCTCGCTGGCCGGCGATCTCGGCACCGCGCTCCCGCTCTACCGACAGCTCCACTCCGTACTGCGCTGGGACAGCAGGACCGAGTTCGTCCAGGCGATCAAGCTCGGCCAGGACATGATCGGCCGGACCGGCGGTGCCTGCCGTCCGCCCCGGCAGGCACTGGACCCGGAGACCGCGGCCGTCGTCCGCTCCGCCACCCAGGCCCTCATCGACGCCGGGGTGAACTGACGTGCGCTCCCAGGTGTGTTACCACGCGGTCGACTCGCACACCGAGGGAATGCCGACCCGGGTCATCACCGGCGGGGTGGGTGTTCTGCCGGGCGCGACGATGGCCGAGCGACGGCGGCGGTTCATGGCGGAGCGCGACGGGCTGCGCACCCTGCTCATGTGCGAGCCGCGCGGGCACGGGGCGATGTCCGGAGCGATCCTCCAGCCCCCGACCCGGCCGGACGCCGACTTCGGCGTGCTGTTCATCGAGGTCTCCGGCTGTCTGCCCATGTGCGGCCACGGCACCATCGGCGTGGCCACGGTCCTCGTGGAGACGGGCATGGTGGAAGCGGTCGAACCGGAGACCCTCATCCGCCTCGACACCCCCGCCGGCCTCGTCACGGCACGGGTCGCCGTGCGCGACGGCCGCGCGGAGTCCGTCACTCTGGAGAACGTCGCCTCCTACAGTCACGCGCTGGACCAGGTCGTCGAGGTCGAGGGGTTCGGCCCGGTCCGCTACGACATGGCGTACGGCGGCAACTTCTACGCCATCCTGCGCACCGAGGACCTCGGGATCCCCTTCGACCGGGCGGAGAAGGGGCGACTGCTCGACGCGGGCCTGGCCGTCATGGGGGCGGTCAACGAGCAGAACCCGGTGGTCCATCCGGAGGATCCCGCGATCGACCTCTGCCACCACGTCTATCTGGAGGCGCCCGGCTCGACCGCCGAGCACTCGCGGCACGCCATGGCCATCCATCCCGGCTGGTTCGACCGCTCGCCCTGCGGGACGGGAACGAGCGCCCGGATGGCCCAACTGCACGCGCGGGGACAGCTGAAGACCGGTCAGGACTTCGTCAACGAGTCCTTCATCGGCTCCCGGTTCACGGGCCGGATCCTGGCGGAGACCACGGTCGGCGGCAGGCCCGCCGTCCTGCCCTCCGTCACCGGTCGCGCCTGGATCACCGGGACCGCGCAGTACCTGCTCGACCCCACGGACCCCTATCCGACGGGATTCACCGTATGACGGCCGATCCGTACACCGTGCCGATCGGTACGGCACATCCCCGCACCGGACCGATCGGCACGGTCGACTGGCACACCGGGGGCGAACCGTTCCGGATCGTGCCCGAGTCCCCGCCGGCCGTGACCGCACCCGGACCCACCGTCGCCGAGCGCCGCACGGTCGCCATGGCCGACGCCGGGGTGCAGTGGACCCGGGCCCTGCTGTGCGGCGAACCGCGCGGCCACGCCGACATGTACGGTGCCTTCCTGGTGCCGCCGGACGACGCCGGGGCCCACCTCGGCGCCCTCTTCTGGCACAAGGACGGCTTCTCCACGGCCTGCGGCCACGGCACGATCGCCCTCGGCGCCTGGGCGGTCGCCACCGGCCTGGTCCCGGTGCCGGCCGACGGCACGGCGGACGTCGTCATCGACGTCCCCTCCGGCCGGGTCACGGCGAGCGTGCGCACGGCCGGCGGCCGGGTCGCGGACGTGACGTTCCTCAACGTCCCCGGCCATGTCCACGCGCGCGGCGTCGAGGTGGCGACCTCGTGGGGAACCGTCACCGTCGACATCGCCTACGGCGGCGCCATGTACGCGGTGGTTCCGGCCTGCCGGCTCGGCCTGCGGGTCCTGCCGAGGGACGTCACCGCGATCATCGCGGCCGGCCGCGAGATCCGTGACGCGCTGAACGCCGCCCACGCCGCCGAACACCCCGAGGACGCCCGGCTGTCCGGCGTCTACGGGACGGTGTTCACCGAGGAGGCGGGCGCCCCGGCCGAACGGCCCGACGGTACCTGGCTGCTGCACCACCGCAACGTCACGGTGTTCGCGGACGGTCAGGTCGACCGCTCCCCGTGCGGCTCGGGCACGGCTGCCCGGGTGGCGCTCCTCGCCGACGCCGGGGAACTGCGCCTCGGCGACGAGCTGCGTCACGAGTCGGTGGTGGGCTCCGTCTTCCGTGCCCGGATCGAGCGGGCCACCACGGTCCACGGCCGCCCCGCGGTCGTCCCGGCCGTGACGGGCACCGCGTACGCCACCGGGACCAGCCGCTTCACCGTCGATCCCGATGACACCCTCGTACCCGGGTTCGTGCTGCGATGACGGTGACGCTCGACGCGGCGGACGTGTTCGCGCTCGGCCCGGCCGGGGCCGTCACCGCGGTCCGGGAGGCGCTGGCCGGGGGGCTCGACCCGGACGGCGACGTGACCCGGGCGGTCGTGCCGCTGGCCCACGGTCAGGGGCTGCTGATGCCCTCGGAGTCCGGCGGCTGGTTCGGCGTGAAGATCGCCACCGTCGCGCCCGGCAACGCCGCGCGCGGGCTGCCGAGGATCAACGCCACGTATCTGCTGCACGACAGCGCCACCCTGACGCCGGTGGCCCTGCTGGACGGGGTGGCGCTGACGGCCCTGCGCACCCCGGCCGTCTCGGTCGCGGCCTGCCTGGACCGGCTGCGCGCGCTCGCGGACGGGGGCGGCGGACTGCGCCTGGTGGTCTTCGGCGCGGGCCCCCAGGGGGAGGGGCATGCCGCCGCCGTACGGGCCCATGTCCCGGTGTCCGACGTCACGGTCGTCACCCGGCGCGGAGGGCCCGCTCCCGGCTGGGCGGACCGTCATCTGGCCGCGGACGCGGGGGGAGTGGCGGCCCGGGTCCGGCGCGCGGACGTCGTCGTCACCGCGACGTCCGCGCGCGAACCGGTGGTCGACGGGCGGCTGGTGCGCGACGGCACCGTGGTGCTGGCGGTCGGCTCGCACGAACCGGACGCGCGGGAGCTCGACAGCGTGCTGATGGGGCGTGCCGCCGTCCTGGTGGAGAGCCGCGCGACCGCCCTCCGTGAGGCGGGCGATGTCGTCATGGCGATCCGCGAGGGCTCGCTCGCCCCGGACGACCTGCGCACCCTGGCGGAGCCGACCGGTGCGCGGGGTGACGTCCCGGCCGACCGCCCGCTGGTCGTGAAGACGTGCGGGATGGGCTGGCAGGACCTGGTGGTCGCCGTGGCGGCCCACCGGCGGAAGGAGGGGACGCCGGGGGAGCGGAGCTGAGCGTGCGCCACGGGCGCCGGCCCCCCCAAGGTGCCTCGCGCCAACACGCGCCGCCCTGGCGGACTTCGGCACGAGGGGCACGGGTCCAGCACGGGTCCAGCGTGGCTTTGGCGCCAACACGCCCCGCCCCGAACTGTCTTCGGCGTCAGCGTGCGCCGAGCCTCCGGGGCGGCGCGGCGCGTTCGGCTTCCCGCTTCCGGGCCGCCCACAGGGTCCGCACATGCGCGAGATGGCGGCGCATGTGCTCCTCGGCCCCCTCCGCGTCCCCCGCGATCATGATGTCCAGGAGTGCGGTGTGCTCGCGCGCCGAACCCACCAGTGCCCCCTCCTGGGACAGATCGGTGAGCCCGTAGAGGCGGGAGCGCTTGCGCAGGTCGGCCACGGTCTCCACGAGGCGCGCGTTCCCGGCGAGGGCCAGCAGGTCGAGATGGAAGCGGCGGTCCGACTCCAGGTAGGCGATCAGGTCGCCGCCCTGCGCGGCGGTCACGATCTCCTCGGCCACCGGGCGCACGGCCTCCAACTGCTCGCGGGAGGCGGTGCGGGCCACGCGGCCGATGGTGGGGATCTCGATGAGCGCGCGGATCTCGGTGTACTCGTCCAGGTCGCGCTCGGAGAGTTCGGTGACGCGGAACCCCTTGTTACGCACCGCCTCGACCAAGCCCTCGCGGGTCAGATCCAGCATGGCCTCGCGCACGGGCGTGGCGGAGACGCCGTACTCGGCGGCGAGGGTGGGCGCCGAGTAGATCACGCCGGGCTGGAGTTCCCCCGCTATCAGCGCGGCACGCAGGGCGCCCGCCACCTGGTCGCGCAGATGCTCCTGCACCGAGATGAGTTTGCGGGACTTCAGCTCACTCATGCGTTCCCCTTCAATGATGTGGCACCGCACTATACAATGTCACGTTGCGCGGTGCCTCATCCCTTCAGGGGCGGCGCTGTCAGCTGTCCATGAGGCGGGCCATCCACTCCTCGACGCCGTCGGCCGTACGGGGCAGTGCGCCGGAGAGCAGCTTCGCCCCGTCCGCGGTGATCACCAGGTCGTCCTCGATGCGCACGCCCATGCCGCGCAGCTCGGGCGGCAGAGTCTCGTCGTCCGGCTGGAGGTAGAGCCCGGGCTCTACGGTGAGAACGTGACCTTCTTCCAGTACGCCGTCGAGATAGGTCTCCGCGCGGGCCCGCGCGCAGTCGTGCACGTCGATACCGAGCATGTGCCCGCTGCTGCACAGGGTGTAGCGGCGGTACAGGCCGCTGTCGTCGGCGAGCGCCTCCTCGGGCGGGACCGGCAGGATGCCCCACGCGTGCAGCCCCTCGGCGATGACGCGCATGGCCTCGCGGTGGAAGTCCCGGAACCGGGCCCCTGGGCGCAGGACGCCGATGGCGGCCTCCTGCGCGGCCAGCACCAGTTCGTAGACGTCGCGTTGGGCCGGCGAGAAGCGGCCGGACAGGGGCAGGGTACGGGTGATGTCCGCGGTGTAGAGGGTGTCGGTCTCCACCCCCGCGTCGAGCAGCAGCAGTTGGGACGGGTCGAGCGGTCCGTCATTGCGGATCCAGTGCAGGACGCAGGCGTGCGCGCCCGCCGCCGCGATGGTCTCGTAACCCGTGCCGTTGCCCTCGCTCCGGGCGCGCAACTGGAACACGCCCTCGATCCAGCGCTCCCCCCGGGGGTGGCGCAGGGCGTCGGGCAGTGCGCGTGCGGCGTCCTCGAAGCCCGCCGTGGTGTGGTCGACGGCCAGTTGGAGCTGGCCGACCTCCCAGACGTCCTTCCGCAGCCGGAGTTCGGCGAGCGCGGCGTCCAACTCGGCGTCTCCTGACGGGGTAGGGGCCCGGGTGGCCAGCAGGCCGTCCACCCGGGCGTCGACGCCGGCGAGCAGGCGGGTCGGCGGCTGGGGGCCGGTGAGGAGCTTCGCCAGGTCGTCGAGGTGTGCGCAGCGCAGCCCGGTCAGCGCCGCCGTCTCGTCCAGGTCGGGGCGGCGGCCGACCCAGAACTCGCCGTAGCGCCGGTCGCGGTAGAAGTCGCTGGTGTTCCGGGAGGAGCGGGGGCGCACGTGGAGCACCGCCTCGTGCCCCTCGGCGCCGGAGGGTTCGAGGACCAGGACGTGGTCGGGCTGCTCCTCGCCGGTCAGTCCGGTCAGCCAGGCGTAGGCGCTGTGCGGCCGGAAACGGTGGTCGGTGTCGTTCGAGCGGACCTTGAGCGTCCCGGCGGGTATGACCAGCCGCTCACCCGGGAAGCGGGCCGACAGCCGCTCCAGACGGTCCGGCAGCAGGGCGCGGCCGGGGACCTGTGCGCCGACGGGCAGGGGGGACGGCGCCCAGTCGGCCGCCATGAAGGCGTTCAGGGCCGCCGGGACGGGGAGATCGTGGCTGCCCGTGTGTACCTGGGCCGGGGACTCCGCGGTCATGGAACTCCTTCGAGGGTGAGTGGAGGATGCGGTAGCGGCGGGCGGGTGAACCTACGTCGGCCCCGGTGTCCGCAGCGCTCCAGGGCCGCCGGGCGGTCCGCGCCGGGACACGTTCGGTAACGGGGAGACGCACTCCCTGACTGTGCAATGTCACATTACTATGCCACGGGTCACATCGCGCGGATGTGGACGCGTTTTCCGGCCCGCTCCGCCTCGCGATGCTGCTCGGCGACCCGTCGGGCCTGGCCTCGCCGCCCGGCGGCTGCGGCTTTCATCCGTGCCGCCCCGAGGTGCGGGCCGGGTGCCGCACCGAGTGGCCGCCGCTTCTGGTGGTGGGCTCCGGCGCGCGCACGGCGGCCTGTCGCTTCCCCGGAAGGGGCTGAGAGGCTTCCGGTGAAACGGGCCCAGAGGCTTCCGGCGGGACGGGTTCAGAGATTCCCGGCGGCGCCGGAACGCTCTCGGGCCGCCTCTGTCTGCCGGGCCGCCCCTCCCCGCCGGGCGGCGTTCACCGGAAAGTCGTAGCGGATTCGGCGACACGCCTTCCCTGTGATGTGTGACCTGTGCCATGGTACATGGCACAGGTCGTGGGCATGTCAACTCTGGACATCGACCCCATTCCGTCCGGCCGACAGCACCACACGGCACGACAACACCCCCTGACCCGCGCCCTGTACATCCCATCGGTCACGCACGCGCGTGCCTCCGATCCCTCATGGGAGGAAAAACGTGAGAACCACACTCGTCCGCCGAGGTGTGGGTGCTGTTCTGCCCCTGGCTCTGGCGGGGGCGATGAGCGTCGCGCTGCTCGCGCAGCCGGCCCAGGCGCGGCCGAACTCCCCTTCGGCCGCCACGGCATCGAACGCGTCCCAGCCGTCCCGCCCCGCAGGGACGGCCGACCCCGCGCCGCAGGCGCAGCAGTCCCCCGCCCGGGACGCCGGTCACCAGGTCACCAGCCGGCTGAAGGCGTCCCAGCTCCCCCCGCTGAGCGCCGACAAGTCCCCCCTCAGGGAGGCCTACGGAGAGCACGACGCCCCGCCGGAGCGGAGCGCGGGCAAGAAGTCCTCGGCGAGGGCGGCCGCCGCGTGCGACCCGGCCGACTTCACCGGACGCACCGGGGCCGAACTGGTACGGCACATCAAGGCGTCCACCACGGACTGCGTCAACACCCTGTTCGGTCTCACCGGAAGCAACGCCCAACTGGCCTTCCGTGAGTCGCAGATGGCCTCTGTGGCGTACGCGCTGCGCGACAACTCCGCCGGCTACCCCGGGGACGCGAGCACCGGCACCCCGCAGCTCGTGCTGTACCTCCGGGCCGGGTACTACGTGCAGTGGTACAACCCGGACGTCGTCGGACCGTACGGCCCCACCCTGCGGACCGCCATCCGCTCGGGCCTCGACGGATTCTTCGCCAGTCCCCGGTCACGCGACGTCACCGACGCCAACGGCGAGACGCTGTCCGAAGCGGTCATCCTGATCGACAGCGCCCAGGAGAACGCCCGGTACATCGCCGTCGTCAAGCGGATGCTGGCGGACTACGACTCCTCCTGGAACGCGTCCTCACGCATGCTCGCCGCGGTCAACAACGTGTACACGGTGACCTTCCGGGGCCATCAGGTGCCCGAGTTCGTCAGCGCCGTCGAGTCGGACCCGAGCCTCATCGACTCGCTGCACCGTTTCGCCGCCGACCACCTCTCCCTGCTGGAGGGCGGCCAGGCGTATCTGACCTCCAACGCCGGACGGGAGCTGGGCCGCTTCCTCCAGCACGCGAGCCTGCGGAGCAAGGTCCGCCCGCTGGCCACCGCCCTGCTCCGGGACACCTCCATCACCGGCCCCACCGCCCCGCTCTGGGTGGGCATAGCGGAGATGGCCGACTACTACGACAAGGCGAACTGCGCCACGTACGGTGTCTGCGACCTCCCGGAGCGCCTCAAGCGCGAGGTCCTCCCGGTCCGCCACACCTGCAGCCCCAGCATCCGCATCCTGGCCCAGCAGATGACGTCCGCCGACCTGAGCGCCAGCTGTACCAGTCTCATCGAGCAGGACGCCTACTTCCACCGGATCGCCAAGGACAACGGCCCGGTCGCCGACGACAACAACACCACCATCGAGGTGATCGCCTACGACTCCAGCGCCGACTACCAGACCTACGCCGGCGCGATGTACGGGATCGACACCAACAACGGTGGCATGTACCTGGAGGGTGACCCCTCCGTCGTGGGCAACCAGCCCCGCTTCATCGCCTACGAGGCCGAGTGGCTGCGACCGGACTTCCACATCTGGAACCTCAACCACGAGTACACCCACTACCTCGACGGCCGCTTCACCATGTACGGCGACTTCGCCGCCAACATGACCACCCCCACCATCTGGTGGGTCGAGGGCTTCGCGGAGTACATCTCCTACCACTACCGCCAGGAGCCCTACACCGCGGCGATGACCGAGGCGGGCAAGGGCACCTATGCCCTGAGCACCCTGTTCAGCACCGACTACAGCCACGACACCACACGAGTGTACCGCTGGGGCTACCTCGCCGTGCGCTACATGCTGGAGAAGCACCCCGCCGACATGGACAAGGTGCTCGCCCACTACCGCGCCGGTCAGTGGAGCGCCGCCCGCACCTACCTCACCAGCACCGTCTCCACCCGCTACGACAGCGACTGGAAGACCTGGCTGGCGGCCTGTGCCGCCGGTGACTGCGGTGGCGGCGGCCAGCCGGGCAACCAGGCGCCCGCCGCCGAGTTCACCGCCGCGGTCAAGGGCCTGACGGTCACCCTGACCGACCGCTCCACCGACGCCGACGGCACCATCGCCTCCCGCTCCTGGGACTTCGGCGACGGCACCACCTCCACCCAGCCCAACCCCGCAAAGACCTACAGCGCCGCGGGCAGCTACCCGGTCCGGCTGACCGTGACCGACGACAAGGGCGCCACGGCCACCACCACCCGGACGGTCACCGTGACCGGCGGCTCCACCGTCGGCGAGTGCACCGACGCCGACCCCCGCGTGCTGGGCAAGAACTGCCGCCGCAGCAACCTCTCCGCCACCACCGGCGACTACGCCTACCACTACCTGTACATCCCGGCCGGCACCAAGCAGCTGAAGATCACTACCAGTGGCGGCACCGGCAACGCCGACCTCTACTACAGCAACTCGACCTGGGCCACCACCGGCTCGCACACCAACCGGGCCACCGGCGCCGGCAACTCCCACACCCTGACGATCAGCAACCCGCCGTCCGGCGCCAACTACATCAGCCTGCACGCGGCGGCGGCCTTCAGCGGTGTCACCGTCACCACCGCGTACTGACCGGACGCTTTCCCCCGGCCGGGGTCCGCGCCACTGGTGCGGGCCCCGGCTCGGCCGTGTGCCGGGGCGGTGGAGGTCGGTCGGGTTCCACTGTCAGTGGCTCCCCATACAGTCGAAACATCACTCGGGGGAGCACCGGGGAGCACCGGACGAAGGAGCAGAACCATGTCCGCCAACAGGATCCAGCACAAGGTGAATCACGTCGCTCTGGTCGTGGACGCCTCGGGTTCCATGTACCAGCACCAGAGTCAGCTCATCCGGGTCGTGGACGAGTTCGTGGCGGGGCTGAAGGCCGAGTCGGACAGCCTCGGCCACGAGACGCGGATCAGCCTCTACTCCTTCGATCACCGGGTGGAGAACCTGGTCTGGGACATGGACGTGAAGCACCTGCCGTCCATGCGTGGGCTGTACAAGGTCAACAACGGCGCCACCGCCCTCATCGAGGCCTCGCTGAAGTCCCTGGACGACCTGGGACACATCTGGGAGGAGTACGGCGAGCACAGCTTCCTCCAGATCGTGGTGACGGACGGTGAGGAGAACGCCTCCGGCGGCGACCGTCGGCATGACGGCGACATGACCATCCTCGGCCCCTGGCTCGACCGGATCACCGCGAAGATGAACGGACTCCCGGGGCACTGGACTTCCGCGATCCTCGTTCCGAACTCCCTGGCGAAGCGCACCGCCCAGAACTACGGCTTCCCGGCCGGCAACATCGCCATCTGGGACGCGGACTCCCAAAAGGGCGTCGAGGACGCGATCGGCACCGTGCGCGCCGCCGCCACCAGCTTCCTGCGCGGTCGCGAGCAGGGCGTGCGCGGCACGAAGAACCTGTTCGCCGTCGGCCAGGACATATCGGTCGACGACGTCCGGGCCAACCTCGAACCGGTCGCGGCCGACAAGTACCGGCTGCTGAAGGTCGACAAGGAGATGGAGATCCGCGCCTTCGTCGACTCGCATCCGGGTGTCACCTACGAACGCGGTTCCTGCTATTACCAGTTGGGCACCCGGGTGCAGGTGCAGCCCGACAAGGAGATCATCGTGGTCGAGAAGGACACCGACCGCGCCTACACGGGCGAGGCGGCGCGCAACCTCCTGTTCGGCGCCGGAGTCCGGGGGACCGTTTCCGTGAAGGCCGGCAACAACCCGAAGCTGGAGGTCTATGTGCAGAGCCGTTCGGTGAACAGGAAGCTCAAGGCCGATACGCGCCTGCTCATCATGGTCTGACCGGGGGTTGAGGAAGACCCGTGTCAGATCGTGTGCCAAGCCTTCGCGGGGCGATGTTGTCGATCTCCGGAGGTCCTGGTGGCGGTTGAGCTTCTGTCGGATCAACAGGCGGCCCAGTACGGGGCGTTCATCGAAACCCCGACTCGTACGGAGTTGGAGCGGTAGTCCTTCCTGGATGACTCGGATTTGGAGAAGGTGCAGGCCAAGCGGCGTGCGCGCGACAGTCTCGGGTTCGCGGTCCAGCTGACGAGCGTGCGCTACTTGGGCCGGTTCATGCCGGACCCGCGACAAGTGCCGGCGGAGGTTGCCGAGTAGCTGGCCGAGCAGTTGGGCATTGCCGATGCTTCGGTGCTGAAGGAGTACGGGGAGCGGGACGGGACGGCCCGTACGTATGCCGGGGAGATCCAGGAGTCTGGGGGCCGGCGGGACTTCACCGAGGTGCGGGACGAGCTGAGCGCGTGGCTGGACGCGCGGGCCTGGACGACTGGTGGCGGGCCGAAGTCGCTGTTCGACGCGGCGGTGGGGTGGCTGCACGAGCGGCGGGTGCTGCTGCCCGGGGTGACGAGGTTGGCCCGGCTGGTGGGCGCCGTGCGGGAGACGGTGAGCAACTGCTTGTGGGACACCCTGTACGCGCTGCTGAATGTCGGTCAGCGGGCGGTGCTGAAGTCGCTGCCCGACCTGATGGGGCGCAAGAAGGCAGGGTCCGACGAGATCGACACGTCGCTGCTGGCCGGGTCGTGGCGGCGCCTCGTGCTGTCGTCGCCGCACCTGGAGCTGGGCACGGTGGGTTGGAAGGCGTATGTGTTCTGCGTGCTGTATTCCTTCCACCGCATGCTGCGGCGGCGGGAGGCGTTCGCGAGGAACTCCTCCAGGTAGGGCGCCCCGCGGGCGAAGCTGCTGGACGGCGAGGCTTGGGAACAGGCCCGTCCGACCGTGCTGGCCTCCCTGATTCTGCCCGGCGAGGCGGGTGAGCATCTGGCGGAGCGGGTCGCGCTGCTGGACGGTACCTACCGGGAGGTTGCCGTGCGGGTACGGCGAACTCCCAGATCGAGTTCGACGACGACGGACGGCTGCACTTCGCCGCCCTGGAACCGGAGCCCGAACCCGCCTCTCTCCAGGACCTGCGGAAGGCGGTGGAGGCGATGCTGCCCCGGGTCGACCTGCCGGAGGTGCTGCTGGAGGTGTTCTCGTGGACCGGCACCGACCAGGCGTTCACCTCGATCACCGGCGGCGAGGCGCGGCTGCGGGACCTGCACGTGACGATCGCCGGGCTACTGGTCGCGCACGGCAGCTGCATCGGCTACACCCCGGTCATCGGCGGGGTCGACGCGCTGAAGTGCGGCACGTTGTCCCGCGTCGACCAGACGTGTCTGCGGCTGGCCACCTACCGGTCCGCGAACGCCACGCTCATCGAGCACCAGGCGGCCATCGGCCTCGAGCGGGCGTGGGGCGGCGGGCTGGTCGCCTCGGTCGACGGGATGCGGTTCTTCGTCCCCGTCCCGTCGGTGTACGCGCGCCCCAACCCCAAGTACTTTGGGCGTCGGGGCGGCGCAATGTGGCTGAACATGATCAATGATCAGGCGGCGGGACGTGGAGGGAAGGTGGTGGCCGGCACCCCGCGCGACTCCCTGTACGCGATCGATGCCCTCTACGACCGCGACGGCGGCAAGCGCCCGGAGATGATCGTCACCGGCACCGCGTCGTACTCCGACATCGTGTTCGGACTCTGACCCTGGCCGGGTTCGCGTACGCGCCGCAGCTGCCGGACCTGCCGGACCAGATGATGTGGCGCATCGACCGCACCGCTGACTACGGTGCCTTCACCGACGCTGCCCGCGGCCGGGTCGACCTGGACCGGATCGAGCGGCAGTGGGAGGACATCCCTGCGGATCATCGGCTCCGTCCGCACCGGCGCCGTGCGGGCGTACGAGGTCATCCGGATGCTGTCGCGGGACGGACGCCCGACCCCGCTCGGCGACGCGATCGCGCACTACGGGCGGACCGCCAAGACCCCGAACGTCCTGCGCCTGGCCGACGAGCCCGGATACCGCAGACAGATCAAGAGTCAGGCCAACCTCCAGGAAGGCCGCCACGCGCACGCCCGGAAGATCTTCCACGGCCGCTCGGGGCAACGCTACCAGCGCTACCAGGACGGCATGGAAGACCAGATCGGCGCACTCGGCCAGGTCCTCAACGCCGTCGTCCTCTTCAGCCCCCGGTACATGGACGCCGCCGTGAACCAGCCGCGCAGGGGCGGCGTCGACGTCCGCGACGAGGACGTCGCCCGCCTCTCCCCGTTCGTGCGACACCAATTCAACATGCACGGCCGCTACTCCTTCCAGCTCCCCGAGCTGCCCGGCGGACTGCGGCCCGTGCGTGACAAGGACGCCACCGACGAGGAGTGAGAGCGGCCCGCCGCCCACCTTCGATCCGGCAGGACGGGGCAGCCTGGCCCCGGGGTTGATCGTTCGAGAATTCCCGCACTATATTGTGCGGGAATTCTCGAACGATTGGAGTGACGTGATGGCCGCGGCCCGCACGTACCACCATCCCGACGCGGATGACATCGCGCTCCCGCGCGTACTGTTCGCGCTCAGCGAGCCCCTGCGCCTGACGATGCTGCGCATCCTCACCGAGCGCGGAGAGGTCGACAGCCTGGAGCTCGGCCCGGACCTGCCGCGCTCGACGCTGACCCACCACACGAGCCTGCTGCGTGAATCAGGCGTGGTCTTCGTTCGCGCCGAAGGACGTAAGTGCATGATCCGGCTGCGCACCGAAGACCTTGAGGTGCGGTTCCCCGGCCTGGTGAAGACCGTTCTGGCCGGCTATGAGGACGAGGGCACGGCCGAAGCCGAGGGGGGTGCCGCGTGATCGGGAAGATCTGGCCGCTGGTCGTCGCCGCGGTCTCCCTGGGCATCGACGCCTACGTTCTGGCGGGCGTCCTGCCGGACATGGCCGACTCCCTGGCCACCACGGCCGGGGCGATCGGCCTGGGCGTCACCGCATTCACCGCCGCCTACGCGGCCGCGGGCCCCTTCCTCTCCCGCGTCCTGGCAGACCGATCGACCAGAACGGCACTTCTGGTCGCGCTCGGCGCCTTCAACCTCGGCAACCTCGCCACCGCACTGGCCCCGACACTCGGCGTCTTCCTCGCCTCCCGTGTCGTGGCGGGCGCGGGGGCCGGCGTGCTCACCGCGGTCGCCACGGCGACCGCCGGAGCGCTCGTGGCTGACCATGAACGCGGGCGCGCGATGGCGCTGGTGACCTTCGGACTCTCCGCCGGAACCGTGGCCGGGGTGCCGCTGGGCATGCTGATCGGCGAGCAGGTGGGATGGCGCGGGACGATGGGCTTCGTCGTGCTCATCGGCGTCCTGAGCATGATCACCCTCGCCCTGCGTTCCGGCACGCTGCCGCAGCTGCCTGCCGCTCGCAGCACCGGGACCCGCTCCGTGCTCCGCAGCCCGCGCATCGCACTCGGCGTCACGCTGTCCTTCGTCCTGGGCATGGCCAGCCTCGGCCTCTACACCTACCTGCTACCGATGGCCGACGAACGCGGCCTGGGCGGCTGGGGCTTCGCGCTCGTCTGGGCCTGGGGCATCGGCGGCGTACTCGGCTCCGGCCTGATCGGCAGCCCCCTCGACGCGCAGGGGCCCCGCCGGCTGATGCCCATCGTCCCCGCGTTCCTCCTCGCTTCCTTCCTCGTCGTCTGGCTCGTCGACCATCCCGCGGCGTGGCTGTTCGCCACGGCGATGTGGGGCGCAAGCGGCTGGACCAGCGTGTCCGTCCTGCAACAGGCACTCACCCGCGACCGCACCGAACAGGCGATGACCGTCGTCGCCCTCCAGATGGCCGCGATGTACCTCGGCTCCGCCGCAGGATCGGCGGCCGGAAGCGTCCTGCTCGCCGCAGGCATCAGCGCCGGCGAGCTGCCGGAATGGGCCGCACTCGTCGCCACGCTCGGCCTCGTCCTGGCCGTGCTCACCGCCCGGCTGACTCCTCGGCCGGTCCGGGCAGTGCCAGCCATCTCCCTGGTCTCGCAGACTCCTGAGGCACAGCACGCGCCGGCCGAGTCACGCTGCCCGTAGCGGCCCGGAAGGGATCAGCGGCGTGCGTCGCCGGGGGCCAACAGGCTGGTCAGCTCCGAGATCGCCTCGGGGGACGGCTTGAAGTAGCGGCGCACGTTCTCCTGCTTCTTGTGCCGGGACTTGGCCATCAGCAGCAACAAGGAGGCGTCCTGCTCGCCGAGATGAGTCAGGGCGGAATGTCGGTACTCGTGGAGGCCCCATCCGGTTCCCGGTCCGCGCACGGCGGTGATTCGTCCGGCAGTGCGCGGGCCTGGCCGTAGGAGAGGCGGGCCAGGCCGGTGTCCGGGCACACGGCGCGCGGGCTGACGCCCTTGCCCGGACCGGGGCGGCGGTGGGTGGTGAATACCGGGCCCTGGGTCCGGCCGCGCAGCAGGCGAGGTGAGAGCCGGGCGGTGCCGGCGTCCCAGTAGACGGTCTGCAGTACGAAGTCCTCACGTGCCTGACCCCGGCGGCGGGTCTTGCTCCGGGCGTCCTTGGCCTTCACGGGGCAGCGGCGCCCGGCGAGGTCCAGGCCCTCGATGTTCACGCCGAGGACCACCTCCGCGTGGGCGGCGGTTTCGTACAGCATCCGCCACAGAGCCTTCTCCCGCAGGTGTACCTCGCGTCGGGCGATGAGCCGGTCCACAGCCATCTTCGAGCGGGCCGGGGTCTCGGAGTCCGGTACCGCCGGCCGCTTCGTCCAGGCCGGGACAGCCGGGCCGTCGTACCGCGCTCACCGCACCAGCCCAGCCCAGCCACGAGAGCGTCGCCGCCCGGCGGGCGTTCCACGTGCTGACCACCGCGGTGCCCCACAGCAGTTCCAGGACCTCGCCGACCTCGTCGTCCGCGACCGACCCCAGAGGGCGGGACTCACCGAGCCGTTCGGCGGTCTTGCCGACCCCGGTCGAGTAGCTGCGAACGGTGTTCGAGTTGCCGAGCGAGTCAAGGAAAGCGTCGGCCGCCGCACGGACGGTCAGCGCCTTCCCGGCGGGCAGCCGTACGACGGTGGGCACCACGCTCTTCCTTGCCGCGGACAACAGAGTCGCTTCACGCACACACGACCGGGCGGACGTCGACGCAGGTCGCGAGCTCAGTGGTGCCACAGATCATGAGGCGCTATCTGCGGGACAACTTCAGACGGGTCCGGTCACCGACGCACCGTTGTCCTGTCCTGTCTGGTCGATGGTTGAGCAGTCTCATCGAAGTTGAGCGCGGTGCGTTCGGCCGTCGTCAGCCTCGTGCTCCTCGCCGGCTTCTTGTCAGAGCCGCATGGTTGGGTGGCCGCATCCTTACAGGAGGGCCACGTGACCGATCTCAAAGCGGAGTTGCACCGCAAGCTGCGGGCAGGACGGGCCGGTCTGCTCTCCAAGCTGGAGGGGCTCACCGAATACGACATGCGTCGACCTATGACACCCACCGCCGCGAACCTGCTGGGCCTGGTCAAGCATCTGGCAGGCCTTGAGTACGGATACCTCGGCGAATCGTTCGACCGGCCGTCGCTAGAGCCGCTGGCCTGGGTCGAGGACGGCTCCATCTGGGATGGCGCAGATATGTGGGCCAGGCCCGATGAGTCCAGCAAGTACATCATCGAGCTCTATCAACGTGCCTGCGAGCATGCCGACCGGACCATCACGGATCTCGCTCTCGAAACTTCGGGCCAGGTACCGCACTGGCCCGAAGACCGCCGGGCAACCACCTTGGGTGTCCTGCTCGTTCGCATGGTCTCCGAGACTGCACAGCATGCTGGCCACGCCGATGTCCTGCGAGAACTCATCGACGGCAAAGCCGGACCAGATCACGACGACTTCGGTGACGATGCCAGATGGCAGCAATACCACGCCCGCATCCAGACGGCGGCCGAAACTTACCGCGCTCAACTTCGATGAGACCGCTCAACCAGCGCTGGATTCCTGGTCACCTGGCCGGCATCGCCGTTCCCGAGCACGCCAAGGCGATCAGGCTCTTCGCGACCTGGCACGTCCTCCCCGGGCTGCGGGCTGCGGGCCCACGCCGAGCGGAGCCACATCACACCCAGCGTTCGCCGCTTCGCCGGCCAACAGATCAAGTACGCGACCGCCTTCCTGCAATGGCTCGGCGAGCGGAACACCACCCTCGCATCATGCGGCCAAGTCGACATCGACGCCTGGTTCGCCGAGAACGCCGAGCACGCCCGCACCCGCCTGAGAGGCTTCCTCAACTGGGCCATGCAGAGCCGTCACTCCCGACGTTCCCCGACCATCCCGCAATGAAAATCTCCCGTCGCCCCGCACTGAGCGAAGACGAACGCCTCAATGCCCTGGGCAGACTTCTGACCAATACAGAGATACCGATGCGACTCCGCGTCGCCGGCATCATCCAGTACCAACTCCCCCCTGACCTCGGCCGGTGGTGGAGCCCGTGGTTCAGCCCGAGGGCGCCGGTGCCGAGGTGTCCGTCGCCACCGACACGGCGAGCAGGCCCAACGCCGTGCCCATCAGGTAGCGCTGGGCGCGGAGCCAGGAGGGGCGGCGGGCGAGGAAGACGGCGATGGCCCCCGCCCCCAGGACGATGCCCAGATTGACGCTGAGGGCCACCGCGATCTGCACGGAGCCCAACAGGAAGCCCTGGAGCAGGACGCTTCCCGCCTCCAGGCTGATGAACTGGGGGATGAGGGAGAGGTACATGATGGCGATCTTCGGGTTGAGCAGATTCGTCATCAGCCCCATGGCGAACAGCCTGCGTGGGGAGTCGTGCGGCAGCTCCTCGGGAGCGAAGGCGGAGACGCCCCCGGGCCTCAGAGCGGTCCAGGCCAGATAGGCCAGATAGGCGGCGCCGACCAGTTTCACGGCCACGTACAGCTCGGGCACCGCGAGGAAGACCACCGACAGGCCGAGATTCGTGGCCAGCAGATAGACCAGGAAGCCCACGGCCACACCGCTCAGGGACACCACTCCCGCGCGTCGCCCCTGGGTGATGCTCCGGGAGACGAGATAGATCATGTTGGGGCCCGGCGTGAGCACCATCCCCAGGGCGACCATCGCGACCCCCAACACCCCGCTCAGCTCAACCATGCTGCTCCGCCGCTCTGTTCATGTGCCGCCGGTCGGGTCCGGAGCCCTTGTGGGCGCCGACCGCGCTGCTCGGTGCAATCGGAGTCTAGGGTTGCCGTTCCGCTCGGTTCAATAGGTGCCATTGCACTCGGTGCAATCTGGTGCTTGGATGCGGCTCACCAGGAATTTCGATGCCGTTCACCAGGGAGGTGAAGCCCGTGAAGGACTTCCGGTCCGTCGCCGACGCGGTGGCGGAGGAGATCGCGGCGGGGCGGCTGAAGAGTGGGGAACGGCTGCCTCCGCAGCGGGAGTTCGCCCGGCGGCACGCCATCGCCGACTCCACCGCAGCCCGCGTCTACCAGGAGCTGGCCCGCCGGGGCCTCACCGTCGGCCAGGTCGGACGCGGCACGTTCGTCACGGACGCGCCCGGCGCCCCCGCTCCCGCCCCAGCGCTCTCCGAGCCCGCCGACAGCCGGATCGACCTGGAGCTCAACCACCCCGTCGTCCCCGAACAGGCCGGGCTGCTCGCCGCCGGCCTGGAGAGACTGGTGCGCTCCGACCGGCTGGAGTCGGTTCTCCGCCCGGTCGGGCCCGCCGGTACCCCCGCAGTCCGGGAGGCGGCAGCCGACCTTCTTGCGCGCGGGCGATGGCGGCCCGACCCGGAACGGATCCTGTTCGCCGGCAACGGCCGGCAGGCCATCTCCGCCGCCGTCGCCGCGCTGACCCGGCCGGGCGCCCGGCTGGGCGTCGAGGAGTTCACGTATCCGGTGCTGAAGGCGATCGCCGCCCGGCTCGGCGTCATTCTCGTGCCCCTGGCCATGGACGAGGACGGGCTGATCCCGGAGGCGGTGGAGGAGGCGCACCGCGCGGATCCGCTGCACGCCGTCTACGTCCAGCCGGTCCTCCACAACCCCCTGTCCCTCACCATGACCGCGCGGCGGCTCGACCAACTGGCGGACGTGCTGCTGACATCGGGGATCCACGCGATCGAGGACGCCGTCTGGGCCTTCCTCCGGGACGATATGGCGCCCCTCGCCTCGCGGGCCGCCGAACGGACCGTCCTCGTCGACAGCCTCTCCAAGCGCCTGTCCCCGGGCCTGTCCCTCGGCTTCGCCGTGGCCCCCGCAGGGTCGGCGGGCCGGGTCGCGGGGGCCCTGCGCTCCGGCGGCTGGACGGCCATGCGCTTCCCCCTGGAAGCGATGGCGCAGTGGCAGGCGGACGGCGCCGTCGGCCTCCTCGTACGGGCCAAACGGCGCGAGGCCGGGGTACGGCAGGAGATCGCCCAGCGTCACCTCGGGGACTTCCGCACGCGCGGCGCCCCCTCCTCGTACTACCGCTGGTGGGAGCTGCCCAGTCCCTGGCGGGCGGACACCTTCGTCGCCGCCGCGGCGCGGCACGGCATCGCGGTGACCCCGGCCGCGGCGTTCTCCGCGGGCCGCCACCGGGGCCCGCAGGCGATCCGCCTCGGCCTGGCGTCACCCACCCAGGAGACTCTCTCCCGGGCCCTCGCGACCCTCGCCGACCTCGCCCGGTCCGCTCCGGACGACTTCGCGGGGGAGTGAGGGTGTGACTCCTCCACGAGCGTGTGACTTCTCTCTACAGGGGGACTCGGGCAGGAGACCGAACGGCTGGGTGAAGCTCAGCTCGTGAAGACGTAATGGAATCGAACGGGCTCTCGAAGGGCCGCGCGGGCTCCGTCGAAGTCGGCGAGCCGGGCGGCGACGGTAGCCACCGCCACGACGCAAGCCGACCGCCGTGATGGCCGGCCTTTTCAGGGCGCCCCGTCCCCGCGTGCCGCGGTCTCCTCCAGCAGCCCGTCGAGGTCCTTCAGCCGGTCGAGGCCCTTGACCGCCCTCGCCATGCGGTGGTTGGTGCTGAGGGTGGTCCGGTGGCGGTGCAGGAAGGCCCAGTAGCCCGCCGTGTACGGGCAGGCGTGTTCGCCGGTCCGTTCGGTGGGGCGATAGGCGCAGGGGGCGCACAGGTCGCTCATCCTGTTGATGTAGGCGCCGCCCGAGGTGTACGGCTTGGTCGTCATCCGGCCGCCGTCCGCGTACTGCGACATGCCGACGACGTTGGGGAGCATCACCCAGTCGTAGCCGTCCACGAAGCAGCGGTGGAACCAGTCGGTCACGGCGGCCGGGTCCCAGCCGTCCTGCAGAGCGCGGCTGCCCAGCACCATCAGCCGCGGGATGTGATGGGTCCAGCCGGTGTCCCGGACCTGGGCCAGCGCGGTGGAGAGGCAGTTCGCGGTGACCGCCTCCGCGTCCAGCTCGAGGAACCAGTCGGGCAGCGGGGCGGTGTGACGCAGCGCGTTGCGGGCCCGGTAGTCCTCGCCGAAGTGCCAGTAGAGCTGCCACACGTACTCCCGCCAGCCGGCGATCTGGCGCACGAAGCCCTCGACGCTGTTGAGCGGAGCCTCACCCGCTCGCCAGGCCTTCTCGGCCCGCTCGACGCATTCGGCCGGATCCAGGAGCCCCAGGTTGAGCGGGACGGACAACAGGCTGTGGCTCATGACGGGGTCGGCCGCGAGCATCGCGTCCTCGTAGCGGCCGAAGTCGCCGAGGCGGTACGCGACAAAGCGCCGGAGCGCGGCCAGCGCCTCCCGCCGGGTGACGGGAAAGCGGCGCGGGCCATCACGGCCGACGAACGCGACCTCCCCGTCACGCTCCCAGCGGTCGAGGTCGCGGCGCACCTCGTCGTCGATCTCGTCCTCGGCCGGGCTGTACGGTGCGGGCACGCCCAGGGTCGAACCCTCCCGTGGCGGCGGCTCGCGGTTGTCGTGGTCGAGGTTCCACATTCCTCCGGCAGGCTCGTCGCCGTCCATGAGCAGCTCGTGGCGTCGGCGGACCCACCGGTAGAAGCCCTCCATCCGCAGGCGGTCGCCCCTGTGCTCCTTCGCCCAGGCCCCGAACTCCGCCTGCGGCAGCAGGAAGCCCCGGGCCGCGAGGACGTCGACCTCCTCCCGGGCGGTCACGAAGTCCAGCGCGGCGCGGGAGGTCGGGTGGCAGGCCGTCAGCCGGTTCCCCGGTCCGCCGAACCCCGCTTCCCTCAGCCCGTCCGCGTAGGTCTCGGCCTGTACGTAGCGCACGCGGTCGCCCAGTTCGGCCGCCCGGTGCCGCATCGCGGAGAGGACGAGGTGGGCCTTGGCCCGGTGGAAGCGACGTCTGCGCAGCACGGACCGGGCCTCGATCATCAGGACGGGGGCGTGCGGGTCCGGTCCGCCGTGGCGGGGGTCCAGGAAGTGGGGGCCGAGCTGGTCCCCGAAGAGCCAGTGGGTGCGTGGTGCCATGAGGTGCGTCTGTCCTGCCGTCGGGTACCCCTGCGCCAGGCTGGGGAAGGCCGGGGAGGCCCCGGTGATGCCACGCCGGGCCTACCGCGGCGAGGACGACGCCGCGGTCATCCGTCGCAGCCGGCCGGCCACGAGCCGTACCCGGCCGCCGCGATCGACCGGATCTGGAACATTGTCGACCGCAACGCCGCGATGTCCCTCCTGCTCGGCGCGGTGCCCTCGCACCTGACGGAGTCGGGCGGCAATGTGATGCGGCTGATCCTCCACCCGGAGGGCCTCGCCTCCCCGTGCCTGAACTTCGCCCAGGTCCGCGCCCACGCCCTCGGCCGGCTGCGGCACCAGGTCGATGCCACCGGCCACCGTGACCTGCGGAAGCTGTACGAGGAGGTGTCCGCCTACCCGGCCCCGCCAGGCCTCGACGCCGATCCGGGCCCGGTGGATCCGGCGGGCATCGTCGTCCCGTTGCGCATCCGCACACCACTTGGCGACCTGGCGTTCTTCAGTACGATCGCCACCTTCGGGGCCCCAGCCGACGTGATGCTCTCGGAACTCGCGGTGGAGTCGTTCTTCCCGATGGACGAGCGGACGGACACCCTGCTGCGTGCCCTGGCGGCGATGGGCGGCGAGGGTCGGTGACGGGGCCGTCCTGAACCCGGGTCCAGCCTCCCATGGGGGTGGTCCCGGTAGGCCCGCCCGTCACTCCGCGACTGCTGCGCCCGTAGCCGGGCCGCCTGCTCGATGAGTAACCCGTCCGCGTTCTCGGTGGACCCGCGACGCCCGCGCCGGACCAGCACCACCGCGCACCACACGGCTGCCCCGCCCGGTCCCGCCATCAGTGCGACGAATGCCCCCATGGAATCCCGCTCCCCTCCCCTTCGGTCAGGCCGTTGAGCGCGATTCTTCCCGCCCCTCTCCCGCCCCACAAGATCGCCCTCCGGTTGACATCATACCCCTGGGGGGTATCTTGGGTGGTGAGTGGTCGCGACCCGGCGACCTCGACGAGGGAGTGGGCCATGCAGACCGGACTCAAGATCACGGCCTTCGCCGCAGGGCTCGCGGCGACCTTCGGGTCGGCGTACGCGATGGGCGGCGCGCTGGATCCCGCCGTCGCGGCGAAGGAGTCGTCCCATCAGGACGGTCACGGCGCGAAGGACCGCCCGGCGGCGGAGAAGGAAGCGGCCGAGAAGAGTGTGGGTCAGGCCCCGGAGCTCCCCGGCGGCCTGCAGATCTCCCAGGGGGGCTACGCCCTCGACCTCAACACCCCGCGCGTCGGGGCGGGCGAGCCCGCCGAGCTGCGTTTCTCCGTCGTGGACGAGGACACCTCCCGCAAGGTGACGGCCTTCCGCCGCGAGCACGGCAAGGAGCTGCACCTGATCGTCGCGTCGAGCGATCTCACCACCTACCGGCACCTGCACCCCGAGCGGGCCGCCGACGGCACCTGGTCCACGCCCGTCGAGCTCCCCGAGGCCGGCGGCTACCGGGTCTTCGCCGACTTCACCCCGGACGTGAAGAACGCCGAGGGCGTCACCCTGGGCGCGGACCTCGCCGTATCGGGCGACGCGCGCCCCAAGGCCCTGCCGGACGCCGAGCGGACGGTGACCGTCGACGGGTACGAGGTGACGCTCGACGGCGCCCTGCGCGCCGGTGCGGGCAGCGAGCTGAAGCTGGAGGTCGAGAAGAACGGCAAGCCGGTCACCGACCTTCAGCCCTACCTCGGCGCGTACGGCCACCTCGTCGCGCTGCGCGCCGGGGACCTGGCGTACCTCCATGTCCACCCGAACGGCGAGCCGGGTGACGGGCGGACGAAGCCGGGGCCGGAGGTCTCCTTCACCGCGACGGCTCCGAGTAAGGGGGCCTACCGCCTCTTCCTCGACTTCCGGCACGAGGGGAAGGTCCGTACGGCTGCCTTCACCGTGCACGCGGGGGGAGCGGCGGCCGGGGAGTCCGTGCCGGAGAGCGAGGAATCCGCGGAGCACGGGCACTGAACGCGGCCCGTCCGTCCCTGAGCCCGCGCGGGCCGCGGTTCACGTCGAGGGCCTCGCCCAGCAGGCGGACTCCATAACGATCAGTACACGGTGGACCGCGTCTCGCCGCGCGGGCGAAGGGGTCCGCCGATGGCCGAGGTCACCGGAACGGTAGGGGGCGTCCCCGGTCGAACCGCGCCGGGAGGGGCCGGAGGGAGGGGGCGTCCCGACGCCGGCCGGCGGGGCGTGGATATCTCGAAACCGGGTGCCTTCAGAGCTGACGTCGGCGCACCGGAGGTGAGCAACGGCCTTGCCCCCGGGGCCAGTCGAGGGATCACGCTCCACTCCGGCGGCAATGCGCCGAAGAGCGGCGTGAGGACCGACGGTGCGAGCGTCTCGTCTGCTGATCCATCATCCGGGGCAGGGTGGAACGGTGCGCGATGGTGTCGCGCACCGGTTTCCCGTACGTCCGGCGGCGGCTTCCGCCGGGGTGACCGTCCTCCTGTGCGGCCCCTGTGCCCGGTGGCGCGTGAGGGGGGCTTGTTGAGGCTTGGGCGGCTCTGGCTTAGGCTTACCTAACTTCACCTGCTCGGCCAACCTGAGGACCCTTCATGCTCGGCTTCACCCGCGTGCGCCGCCACACCCTCGCCGCGACGGCCACCACCGTCGCCCTCGCCGTCGCCCTGGTCGGCTGCTCGTCCGACGGCGACGGCGACAAGGACGGGGCGAAGGACTCGGCGAAGGGCGGCGGCGCCTTCCCCGTCTCTGTCAAGAGCTCGCTCGGCACCGCGAAGATCGAGGAGAAGCCCGAGCGCATCGTCACCCTCGGACAGGGCTCCGCCGAGACCGCGATAGCCCTCGGCCAGACCCCGGTCGGCATCGAGAGCTACCCGTGGGGCAGCGACAAGTCCGGCTACCTCCCGTGGATCAACGAGGCCGTCAAGAAGTCCGGCGACAAGCTCCCCAAGCAGTTCACGGGCGGCGAGGAGATCGACTTCGAGGCGATTACCGAGCTGGAGCCGGACGTCATCCTCGCCCCCTGGTCGGGCATCACGCAGAAGCAGTACGACGTCCTCAAGGACATCGCCCCCACCGTCGCCTACCCCGACCAGGCGTGGAGCACCGACTGGGACGAGCAGATCGACATCATCGGCAAGGCGCTCGGCCGGACCGAGGACACGAGCGGTCTCAAGACGACGATCGAGAAGCAGCTCGCCGACGCCGCGGCCACCCGGCCGAACTACAAGGACGTCACCTTCTCGTACGTCTACAACTCCGGCCCCGGCACCCTCGGCGTCTTCAAGCCCGAGGAGCAGCGCGTCAAGATGGTCTCCTCGCTCGGCCTGAAGGTCGACCCGGTCGTCAACGGCTTCAAGGAGACCCCCGGCACCGACTCGGCCCTCATCGGCCTGGAGAACGCCGAGAAGCTCAAGGACAGCGACCTCGTCTTCACGTTCTACACGGACGAGAAGAACCGCAAGGAGATCGAGGGCCAGAAGCTGTACGGCGCGATCCCCGCGATCAAGAAGGGCGCCGTCGTCGCGAGCAACGACAACTCCTTCGTCACCGCCTCCTCGATCATCAACCCGCTGACCGTGCCCTGGACGATCGAGCGCTACCTGCCGATCATCGACAAGGCCATCAAGACCGCCGGCAAGTAATCCCGGTCCGGTATCCGAACCACCGAGCCCACAAGGCACACTCCACTCCCATGGCAACCACCACGGTCGCACCGCCGAGCGGCGCCGGTACCTCCCGTACCGGTGCCGCTCGGCTGGCGTTCCTCCTGCTCCTCGGCCTGGCCGCGCTGGCCCTCGCGCTCAGCGCGAGCGTCATGTTCGGCAGTCGCAGCACCTCGCTCGGTGATGTCGTCGACGTCCTCAGCGGCACCGCCGACCCCAACATCACCGTCATCATCGAGAGCCGCTACCCCCGGACCGTCCTCGGCGTCCTCGCCGGACTCTGCCTCGCGGTCGCGGGCACCCTCATGCAGGGCGTCTCGCGCAATCCGCTGGCCGAACCGGGCCTGTTGGGCATCAACGCCGGTGCCTCCGCGAGCATTGTCGCCGCGACCGCCTGGTTCGGGGCCTCCGGCGCCACCGGCACCATGTGGTGGGCGCTGCCCGGAGCGCTGGTCGCCGGTGTCCTCGTCCATGTCATCGGCTCCGCCGGTACGGGAACGAGCGTGGTGCGCCTGGTGCTCGCCGGAGCCGTGCTCACCGCGGTGCTCATGGCGTTCATCCAGGCGGTGACCCTCAGCAAACCGCAGGTCTTCGACAGCTACCGCTACTGGGTCGTCGGAGCGCTCGGAGGCCGCGACTTCGACGTCTTCTGGTCCGTCCTGCCCTTCGCCGCCGCCGGCTTCCTGCTCGCCCTCGCCCTCGGACCCGGCCTCAACGCCCTGGCCCTGGGCGACGCCACCGCCATCGCCCTCGGCTCGCACCCCGGACGCACCCGGGGCGGCGGGCTCCTCGCCGCCACGCTGCTCAGCGCCGCCGCGACCGCCGCCGTCGGCCCGATCGCCTTCGTCGGTCTCGCCGTCCCGCACGTCGTACGGGCCCTGGTCGGCGTCGACTTCCGCGCCCAGATCCTCTTCTCCGCCCTGCTCGGCCCCACCCTCCTGCTCCTGGCGGACGTGGTGGGCCGGGTCGTCATGCGCCCCACCGAACTCATGGTCGGCGTCGTCACCGCCTTCATCGGTGCACCCGCGCTGCTCATCGCCGTACGCAGGATGCGGGGCACCTCATGACCGTCACCCGACCGACCACATCCGTACGCAAGGCTCCCAAGGCCCCCCGGGGCTATCTGGTCGTCGGCCGCACCGTGGCGATACCCATGCGCCGGGCCTCCGTGCTCGCGGGCGCCGGGCTCTTCGTCCTCCTCCTCGTGGCCGCCGTCACGACCCTGGCCTGGGGGCGCCTCGGCATCGACCTCGCCGACCTGCCCGCCGCACTCGTCGGGGACGCCGAGGGCAAGGATCGGTTCGTCTTCAACCGGCTGCGCGGTCCCCGTCTCACCGTCGCCATCGGGGTCGGTGCGGCGCTCGGCGTCTCCGGCGCGCTGTTCCAGTCCGTCACCCGCAACCCGCTCGGCAGCCCGGACGTCATCGGGCTCTCCGCCGGAGCCGGCGCGGGCGCCGCGATCTGCGCCCTGATGTTCCCCGACACGGTCCCGGTCGCCATGGGAGCGCTCCTCGGCGCGGTCCTCGCGATGGCCCTCGTGTACGTCTCCACCGGCACCGGCTTCCGCAACCCCGCCCGGCTCGTCATCGCCGGGATCGGCGTCGCCGCGATGGGCGCGGCCGCCACCCAGTACGTCGTCTACGCCCTGGAACGGGACAAGGCCTCCGTCCTCACCGCCTACGTCAACGGCAGCCTGACGGCCCGCTCCTGGACCGACGCCACCACCATCTGGCTGGTCCTGCTCGCCACCGCCCCGCTGACCGCGCTGATCTCCCGGCGGCTCGACATCGGCGAGATGGGCGACGACATCGCCGAGGGGCTCGGCTCCGGGCCGAAGAAGGCCAAGACCCTCGCCGTGGTCCTGGCCATCGCCCTCTCGGCCGCCGCGGTCAGCGTCTCGGGCCCCATCGCCTTCATCGCCCTGACCGCGCCCCAGATCGCCAAACGTCTCACCCGCGGCTCCGGCCCGCACCTGCTGCTCTCCGCCCTCACCGGCGGCCTGCTGCTGGTTCTCGCGGATCTCTGCTCCCAGCAGCTGGCCCTCTTCGACGACCTGCCGGTCGGGATCTACACCATGGCGATCGGCGGTGCGTACCTCGGCTATCTGCTGGTACGGGAATGGCGCAAAGGCGTGCTCTGAGCGGCCGGGGTCTCCCTGTCACCCTAAAGGGCTCCGGGCCGTTCCGGGGAAGGGCGTTCGCCTGTCGAGCGGGGCCAAGGGGCGGAGCCGGGGCGGTGACGACTGGTCACGTACAGGTTCGTCGACCATACTGCCCGCCGTGGAGCAGAGCATAGATTCGAACAAGAAGCCCGAGTTCGCCGCAGGTACCGACCCGGCGTTCATCCCCCTGCCCGGACTGGCGGCGCCCGTCGCGACCCGGAAACCCGAACCGGAATCGGAGGCCGGTCCGAAGGACGCTGCTCCGGAGACGGAGACGGAGTCGGAACGCGACGACGAGGCCGTGGCGGCCGCTGCGGAGGCCGACGCCGACCTGGAACCGGAATCGGCGGCGGGCGACGCCGATGCGAAGAACGAGGCCGGTGCCGAGGGCGATGCCGTCGAGGAGGGCCCCGTCTTCGAGGTCAGCGACCGACGCGGTTCGATCCGGGTGTCCCGGGAGGGTGTCCGCTTCACGCTCGACGACCAGGAGGCCGAGTTCCACTGGGACGAGATCGGCGCGGTGGAGACCACCCCGGCGCGCTTCGGCCGCCGGTTCACGGTGACCGTCCATCTGTCGAGCCGCCGCTGGTTCAACGCCGAGGTCGAGGCGGCGAGCCGCGCCGAGCTCAAGGGCTGGCCGGCCGAGCTGGACACCGTCCTGGACGCCTACTTCGAGGAGTCCTGAGCCGCCTGCCGTGAGACACCCGTGAAGACATCCGTGAGACACCCCGCCGGGGTGTCTCACGGATGTTTCGCCGAGGAGGCCGGGGGCCGGACGGCGCGGTTCCGGCCGGGCCGCGCGGGGCTGGGCCGTGCGGTGCCGCGTCCTGCCGCGTGGCACCGTGCCGTGTCCTGCCGTGCGGGCACCGCGCCGCGTCGCTTCGTGACGCGTCCTGACGTCCCCGCGGTCACGGCCGCTCGCGGTTGCGGCTCCGGACGCGCATCACGACGTAACCGACCAGGGCGACGACGGCCAGCGCCAGCACGATCGTGGACACGACGCCGACGTACGCCCCGACCACGTCCCACTGGTCGCCGAGCCAGTATCCGGCCATCACGAGCACGGTGTTCCATACCAGGCTGCCCGCTGTCGTCAGCGTGACGAACAGCAGCACCGGCATGCGCTCCACTCCCGCGGGCACCGAGATCAGGCTCCGGAACACCGGCACCATGCGGCCCAGCAGCACCGCCTTGGTGCCGTGCCGGGCGAACCACTCCTCCGTCCGCACCAGGTCGGAGGCCTTGACCAGGGGGAGCTTCGCCCACCAGGCGTGCATCCGCTCCCGACCGAAAACGGCTCCGACCCCGTACAGCACCACCGCGCCGACGACCGAGCCGAGCGTCGTCCAGAACAGGGCCGAGGCGATGCTGAGCACCCCCTGCGAGGCGGCGAACCCGGTCAGCGGCAGGATGACCTCGCTGGGCAGCGGCGGGAACAGGTTCTCCAGCGCGATGGCCGCACCCGCGCCGGGACCACCGAAGGTCTCGACCAGCCCGGTGGCCCAGCCGACGATGCCCCCCGGCGGCTCCGAGGCGGCGAGCAGTTCCGGGGCGGCTGACAGGGGCAGGTGCATATGTCCATCGTCCCTCAGGCCCCGTCGAGCACCACCGAACGGCTCAGGTGGCGCGGCAGGTCCGGGTCGAGTCCCCGCGCGGCCGCACGGGCGAGGGCGAGGCGCTGTACGCGTACGAGATCGGCCAGCGGGTCGAGCGCGCCGTCCACCCACTGGGCGCCCGTCGCGCGCACCTGCTCCGCCAGGCCCTCGGGGGCCTCGCCGAACATCCAGGTCGCGGTGGACGCGGTGGAGATGCTGATGGGGCCGTGGCGGTACTCCATCGCGGGATAGGACTCCGTCCAGGACAGCGACGCCTCCTTCATCTTCAGCGCCGCCTCATGGGCCAGCCCGACCGTCCACCCCCGGCCGAGGAAGGAGAACTGGGTGCTCTGCAGCAGCCCGTCGGGCAGTGGCTCGGCGAGCGCGGTCTCCGCGTCCGCGACCACGGCCTCGGAGTGCAGGCCGAGGTGGGCGCGCAGCAGGGTGAGGGCGGTCGTGGCGAAGCGCGTCTGGACGACGGACCGTTCGTCGGCGAAGTCCAGGACGACGAGATCGTCGGCCGCCGCCCTGACCGGGGTCTTTGGATCCGCTGTGACGGCCACCGTGCGGGAGGTGCCGCGCAGCCGCTCCAGCAGCTCCAGCACCTCGGTGGTGGTCCCCGAGCGGGTCAGTGCGACGACGCGGTCGTAGCCGCGGCCGAAGGGGAACTCGGAGGCGGCGAAGGCGTCCGACTCGCCCTGGCCGGAGCCCTCGCGGAGCCCGGCGTAGGCCTGAGCCATGTAGAAGGAGGTACCGCAGCCGACGACCGCGATCCGCTCGCCCGCGACGGGCAGGGCGGCGGTCTCGGGGCCGCCGGCCAGGGCGGCGGCGCGCCGCCAGCAGGCGGGCTGACTGGCTGTCTCGGTCTCGGCATACGACACGTCTGCACTCCACGGGAAACGAGGTGGACCACGGGAACGGGGCTGAGCGGGACTGATCAGCCCGCATGTAGAATTCTGCACGTTACATGCAGTTATCGAGCAAAAACAAGCAAGACGTAGGTGGGTGAAGGGCTTCCGGCGGTCCCTGTGCGACGCTTGCGGCGGTCCGGCCACCGGCGACCGCGTTCCCGCGAAACGCGGTGCCCGCGCCGGACGGGGAGGAGACGCTCTTGTCCAGGGATGCCCGGTGGGACGCGCTGCTGGAGCTGGTCGGCAAGCACGGCAGGGTGGACGTCGAGGAGGCGGCCACGACGCTCGATGTCTCGGCCGCCACCATCCGCCGCGACCTGGATCAGCTGGCCGAACAGCATTTGCTCACCCGTACCAGGGGCGGCGCGGTCGCGCACGGGGTCTCCTACGAACTGGCGCTCCGCTACAAGACGGGCCGTCACGCGCCGGAGAAGCAGGCCATCGGCCGCGCCGTGTCCGGCTTGGTCGCCGTCGGTGAGGTCGTCGGCCTGACCGGTGGGACGACCGTGACCGAAGTCGCCAGGGCGCTGGCGGTACGTCCGGACATCGTGGGCGAGACGGCGGTGGCGGGCGGGCAGCCGACGCTGACCGTGGTGACCAACGCCCTCAACATCGCGAGCGAGCTGGCGATCCGGCCGCAGATCAAGATGGTCGTGACGGGCGGGGTCGCGAGGCCTCAGTCGTACGAGCTGACGGGCCCGCTCGCCGTCGGTGTGATGAACGAGATCACGCTGGACGTCGCCGTCCTCGGAGTGAACGCCATCGACATCGAACGCGGTGCGTACGTCCATCACGAGGGCGAGGCCAGCGTCAACCGGTTGCTCGCGGAGCGGGCCCAGCGGGTCGTGGTGGCGGCCGACTCGTCGAAGATCGGCAAGCGGGCGTTCGCCCGGGTCTGCGACCTCGGACTGGTCGACGTTCTGGTCACCGACTCCCATATCAGTGCCGAGGCGAAGGACCGGTTCGGCGAGGCGGGGGTCCAGGTCGTCACGGTCTGATCGACGCGGTCTGATCGACGTGGTCCGATCGGCGCGGCCGGGTTCATCGCCGCCCTAGGGGTGCGGGTCGTCATGAACCGATGCCCGTCGGGTACCGGATGCGATACGGACGGAGCCTTCGCCGTGTCGCTGGTACGCCGAACGGGTGAGGGGCGAGAGGATTGCCCGATGAACAGTGAGTGCAGCCGGCGGGAACCCGACCGGCTCGACGACGGGGTGGCCCTGTGAGCAGGTACGACAGGTATGACAGATATGACGCCACCGATGAACAGTGGGAGGGGCTCGCACAGGTCGTACCGCTGCGCGGCCGTGACGAGTGGCCGTCCCGGATCGATCACCGCACCGTCCCGGACGAGCGTGCGGCGGAACAGCGGCGCCTCGTGGTGCTGCGGGTGCAGGTCTTCGCGGACGCGCGCGAGGTCGCCGAGTACCTGGTCGCCCAGGTTCCGGTGCTGCTCGACCTGACGGCGGCGGAGACGGACGTGGCGAAGCGGATTCTCGACTTCAGCAGTGGTGTGGTCTTCGGCCTCGGCAGCGGCATGCACCGCGTCGACCGCAATGTCTTCCTGCTCGCGCCGGTCGGCATGGAGGTCGAGGGGGTCACGCCCGCGGGTCTCGCCCAGTCGTAGGAAGAGGCGGTCGGGGCGGCAGCCGGACCGGACCGCCGCCCCCGGCCGCGCCGTCCCCGCCGCCGCGCCGGTCCGCCCCCGGTGCCGGGTGGCGCGCGGAGAGGCGCTGTCGGTGGCCGATGATAGACCTGAGGCCGTGACAGACATCGATGTGGCAGAACTCCAGCGGCGGCTGGCCGCGTTCGCGGCGGCGCGTGACTGGGGGCAGTACCACACCCCGAAGAACCTGACGGCCGCGCTCAGCGTCGAGGCCTCCGAACTGCTGGAGATCTTCCAGTGGCTGACGCCCGAACAGTCGGCGGGGATCATGGAGAGCCCCGAATCGGCCCACCGGGTCGCCGACGAGGTGGCGGACGTGCTCGCCTATCTCCTGCAGTTCTGCGAGGTCGTGGGCATCGATCCGCTGGCGGCGCTGGCGGCCAAGTTGGAACGGAACGAGAAGCGCTTTCCCCTGCCGGGCGCTCTGGAACCGCGCGATCGTCACTCTTCGGAGTGAGCGAGATATCCACAGTCGACTTCCTGTCCACAGATTTCCGTTTTCCTCTGGCTTTACGGTGCTGTCTACCTCACTGTGGGTAATGAATGAGGTGAGCGGTTTTTCGTACGGACGGGGGAGACTCATGGAAGCGGAGCGACTCATCGAGGCGGGGCGGCGGGCTCTGGCGGGCAGCCGGGGTGCGCTGGATGTCATGGCGGAGGCCTGGCAGGCACAGGCGTTGGCCCGGGCGGTCGGCAGTCGGCTGGCGCTGTACGGCCCGGTGGAATTACGGAGCGAGGCGCGGGCGCTGGGGGAGATCGGCGCCGGATGCTCGGCGCTGGATCACCCGACGGTGCTCTCCGGCGGTGCCAGGGCGGCCCAGTTGTCAGGGATCGCCGATGTGCGGGCGGCCCTGGCAGGGCTCGCGCTGTTGCTCGGCGAGGCCGGGATCGCCCTGGTCGGGGTGGCCTGCGACACGGGGGAGGACGGTCTGTACTGGCAGTGCATCGAGGCCATGGACGCGGCCGACGAATCACTGGAACGCGTGCACGGGATGCTGAGGCGGCTGGCGGAGAGGGAGCACGACGGCCCCTACGGCGGCATACGCGGTCCTGCGGCATCGGCGGCGGGGCCCTGAGGGAAAATCGGCGGAGCGCCGAGAGGGGACGCCGATTCCTGAGGGGAGGCGCCCCGTCCCGAGAGGGTGGGCAGGGGAAGGCGAGGGGAGATGAGGGGAGGGAGGCGTGGGGGGAGGTCCGGCCTGGCTGATGGGGCGGGACCGGGTGCCGGAGGGGCAGGATGGAGGGCATGGATCTTCGCATCTTCACCGAGCCCCAGCAAGGGGCCGACTACGACACCTTGCTCACCGTCGCCAGGGCCGCCGAGGACCTCGGCTTTGACGCTTTCTACCGATCCGACCACTATCTCCGCATGGGCTCAGGCGACGGTCTGCCCGGACCGACGGACGCCTGGATCACCCTGGCCGGACTGGCGCGCGAGACCCGGCGGATCCGGCTCGGCACGCTGATGACCGCCGGCACGTTCCGGCTGCCGGGAGTGCTGGCCATCCAGGTGGCCCAGGTCGACCAGATGTCCGGCGGCCGGGTCGAACTGGGCCTGGGGGCAGGCTGGTTCGAGGAGGAGCACAAGGCCTACGGTATTCCGTTCCCGAAGGAGAAGTTCGGTCGCCTGGAGGAGCAGCTCGCGATCATCACGGGCCTGTGGGCGACGGAGGTCGGCGGGACCTTCAGCTACGACGGCACCTACTACCAGCTCACCGACTCGCCCGCGCTGCCCAAGCCGACCCAGGCCAAGGTGCCCGTCCTGATCGGCGGCCACGGTGCGACGCGCACCCCGCGGCTCGCCGCGCAGTACGCGGACGAGTTCAACATCCCGTTCGCCTCGCTGGAGGACAGCGAGAAGCAGTTCGGCCGGGTCCGGGCCGCCGCGCAGGCGCACGGGCGCTCTCCGGACGACCTCGTGTACTCCAACGCGCTGATCGTCTGCACGGGCAAGGACGATGCCGAGGTCGCCCGACGCGCGGCGGCCATCGGCCGGGACGTGGAGGAGCTCAAGGCGAACGGGCTGGCGGGGTCGCCCGCCGAGGTGGTCGACAAGATCGGCGGCTTCCAGGCGATCGGCTCGTCCAGGATCTACCTCCAGGTCCTCGATCTGGACGACCTGGACCATCTGGAACTGATCTCCTCGCAGATCCAGTCCCAGCTGACCTGACCTGACCTGACCTGACCTGAGCTCCTCCCACGCACTTTGCTGGTGAAGGGAGCCTCAGAGGGTAGGAGCATGGGCATATGGATATTGAACGTAGAAACAACGTCACCGTGACCGGGAACCCGCAGGGCCCCACCGTGGTGCTGGCACATGGGTTCGGCTGTGATCAGAACATGTGGCGGCTGACGGTACCTGCCCTGGCGGAGAAGTACCGGGTGGTGCTGTTCGACTACGTGGGTTCGGGCCGTTCGGATCTGTCCGCGTTCTCAGATGCCCGCTATGCCTCGCTGGACGGCTACGCCCGTGATGCGGTGGAGGTGTGCGAGGCACTCGACCTGCGTGATGCGGTGTTCGTCGGGCACTCGGTCAGCGCGATGATCGGCGTGCTCGCCGCCGGCATGGCTCCCGAGCGCGTCGGGGCGCTGGTGATGCTCGCGCCCTCTCCGCGATACCTCGACGACGAGGGCTACCGGGGTGGGTTCAGCGTCCAGGACATCGACGAGCTGCTGGAGTCCCTGGATTCGAACTATCTGGGCTGGTCGGCGGCGATAGCCCCTGTGATCATGGGGAACGCGGACCGGCCCGAGCTCGGGGGCGAACTGACGAACAGTTTCTGTGCCACCGACCCGGACATGGCCCGTGTCTTCGCCCGGACCACGTTCCAGTCGGATTCACGGGACGATCTGAAGAGCGTGACCGTACCGACGCTGGTGCTGGATTGCACCCAGGACACCATCGCGCCGCGTGAGGTGGGCGCGTTCGTCCACCGGGCGATCCCCGGATCCAGGCTGGTGACTCTCGATGCCACCGGTCACTGCCCGCACCTGTCCGCGCCCGAAGCCACGAACCGGGCGATCACCGATTTCCTGGCCGGCTTGCGGTGATGTGCCGCACCGGGCAGGAGCCGGGTGACGAGACGACATCGACGGCGATGTTCGCCTCCCTGCTGGAGGACAGCGCGGAAGAACTCTACGAGAACGCGCCGTGCGGATATCTGTCCACGCTGATGGACGGCACCATCGCGAAGATCAACAGCACCCTGCTGGGATGGATCGGTATGGAGCGGGAGGCCGTGGTGGGGCGGATGCGGTTCGCCGATCTGCTGACCATGGGCGGCAAGCTGTACCACGAGACACACTTCGCTCCACTGCTCAGGATGCGGGGCGAGATCAACGGCGTCGCCCTGGAGATCAAACAGGCCGATGGGGACCGGATACCTGTGCTGGCTTCGTCCACCGTCAAGAACGCCAGTACGGGTGAGCCGCAGCTGATCCGTACGACGGTCTTCGACGCCCGGGACCGGCGCGCCTACGAGAAGGAGCTCCTCCGGGAACGGAAAGCGGCCGAGGAAGCTCGCGAACAGGCCGAGAGGGATCGCGCCCGGCTGCAGGACGCCCTGGCCGTACTGCAGCAGTCGCTGCTGCCCGCCACCCTTCCCCGGATGCCCGGAGTGGAATCCGCCGCTCACTACCGCGCCGCCTCACCCGACCAGCTCGGCGGCGATTTCTACGACCTGTTCCCCATCGACGGCACACGCTTCGCCTTCTTCCTCGGCGACGTGTGCGGCAAAGGCCCCCAGGCAGCTGCGGTCACCTCCCTGACCCGCTACACCCTGCGCGCGGCCGCCCTGCACAACCCCGACCCCATCTCCGCCCTGTCCACCCTCAACACCGTGCTCCACGAGCGCTACACCAGCGGAGACCCGCGCTACTGCACCGCCGTCTTCGGCATCCTCGAACCCGACCCCGCAACCGGACGGATCGCCGTCCGACTCGCATCGGGCGGCCACCCTCCGGCCCTGATCCTGCGCGCGGACGGCACAGCAGACTTCCTGCCCACCCCCGGCGGGGTCCTCATCGGCATTCTGCCCTCAGCCCACTTCACCGCCGCCGCCACCACCCTCGGCCCCGGCGACACCCTGCTCCTCTACACCGACGGCCTCACCGAAGCCCGCACCGGACAGGACCGCGCCACCCTGTACGGAGACGAGGCGCTACGTACCTTCAGCACCGACTACGGCGGCAAGCCTCCGCACGCCGTCATCGACGCCTTGACCGGACTGCTGGACAGCTTCGGCGACGGCCTCGACGACGACACCGCACTCCTCGCCCTGGGCGTCCCTCACACGGGCACCACTACCAGAACCACCACATGAGCCCACTGAAGATCACCACCCGCAACGCCACGACGGGCCCCGTCCTGGAGATCATCGGCGAACTCGACCACGCCACCGCCCCCCAGGTACGTGAGGTGCTCACCGCGCTGACTCTTCAGCCGGGCCAGCGCCTCGTCCTGGACCTCGGAGGCATGGAGTTCTGTGACTCCAGCGGCCTCACCGCTCTGATCGTCGCCCGCAATCACGCCCACGCCGCCCACGCCGACATCGCGCTCGCCGCCGTACCCGCCCCTACCCTGCGTGTCCTGCGCACGGTCGGCCTCGACCAGGTCTTCCCCCTTCACCCCGACAGCCACACAGCCACTCACCCCTGAACCGGATCGGTGGCCGGCGAGCCACCGTGATGGTGCGTGCCGCGGTCCGGTCCCGCCTCTTCCGCTGCGGAGCCCCACGCCTGCCCGTGACGCGTCCAGTTCGGCATGCGCCTGATCCATGCCTTTGCCACACGTCTTTCCGTGCCCCATTGCGAGTGATGCGGGCTTCCGGCTCAGGGGAAATTGAAACAGGGGCCTCGACCGGTCAAGGCCCGAACGCCTTCCGCGCCAGTGAGCTCCTTCCGAGCCGGCGGTGCCGGCCGCGAGTCGGACAGCCCTGCGGAACGACGAAGCTCCTGGTGGACGGGTTCTCGACCAGGATCACTCGTGTCCGCCAAGAGCTTCGCGTGTTTGTCCGTCGTCGTCGATCGGTCTGTCCACCCGCACTCTGCGGTTCCTGACCGGGCAACTCACAGCCAGGAGGAAGGAGACCGGCACGCGGTGGCGGCGGCTTCCCGCAGCACGGCAGGCACTGCCGGCCCTGGCCCACCTGCGGTGCGTGATACCTACGCCCAGCTCGCACGACACCACGGCATCATCGGATGTGAGGCAGAGCGGTTAACTTCGCGGACCCTCGGGCGGGTCCGCGAGCTGTATCTCAAGGAGGAAAGGGCCCTCCTGCGCATAGCTGTCGGTCAGCGCGCGCCGCAGTTCCTCGCCGACGGTGACGGACGAGGCCCGCATACCCATGGATCGGGCGAGGGTGACGAAGTCTACGCGGGGGTGATCGAGGTCCATGGCGAGGTAGTTGTGGTCGCCGGGGGTATGGATCTGCCAGTTGTCCTTCAGGACACGGTATTCACGGTTGTTGACGACCACGTAGGTGATCGGCAGTCGGTGCCGGGCAGCGGTCCACAGCGCCTGCGGCGAATACAGGGTGGACCCGTCGCCCACGACACATAACACGCGGCCCCCGCCGGGGGCGTGGGCGATGGCCGCGCCGACGGCGGCGGGCATGGCCCAGCCCAGACCGCCGGCGACCCAGTGGTAGCGGTTGGGCCGGAGCAGGCCCAAGGCGTGGCGCAGTTCTCGGCTTGTCACAGGAGCCTCGTCGAGGACCATCGCGTCGTCAGGCAGCGTGGCGGCCAGGACGAGGGCGATGGAGCGCGCGTCGAGTATCTGGTCCACGGCATCGGGCACGGTCGTTTCCGCGGCGGGGGGCGCGGCCTGGGCCGGGGGCTGCGGTCGGTGGGTGAGGGCGGTCAGCAGCATCCCGATCGTGGCGCGGAGATCCCCGTGCAGGACCAGTTCCACGGGGGTGGTGCGACCGGGGTCGTCGGGCTCATCACTGATCTGGACGACACGGGTGCTCGCATCGGTCACAGGCCCCGGAGCGTAGGGGAAGTAGACCAGGAAGGCGCGTGCACCGAGCACCAGGACCAGTCGGCTCTCCGACAGGGCGTCGCGGATCCCCGGTGCGGTGGGGGGCAGGTATCCGCGCCACAGCGGGTGGACGGTGGGAAAGGGGTTGGCGGACGGCCAACTCGCCCCCCATACCGGGGCCTGGAGGGCATCGGCGAGGGCGACGCCCTCTTCCGGGGCCAGGCGGGCGACCTCGTCGCCGTAGACGAGGGTGATCTCGTTGGCGGGTGTTTCGGAGAGGAGGCGAACCAGGGCTTCGACCGGGGCCGCGCCGCGTACGCCGGCGGGAGTGCGTTCGGGGGCGGCGGGGCCCTGTTCGTCCAAGATGTTCATCGGCAGGGACAGGAATACCGGGCCGGTCGGGGGGCTCAGCGCGAGCCGGAACGCGCGGCGGAGGGAATCGCCCAGCTCTGCGCGTGTCTGGACCTCGTGCGTCCATTTGACGGTGGCCCCGGCCAGGCCCACGAGATCCCCGGCCAGGACCGGACCGCTCAGCAGATGGCGCAGATCCTGCTGGCCGGCGGTGACCACCATGGGGACGTGGGCGGCCGCCGCGTTGGTCAGGGCGCCTATGCCGTTGCCGAGTCCGGCCGCGGCGTGGAGGCTGACGAACGCCGGGCGTCCGGTCACGCGGGCCATGCCGTCAGCCATCGCTACCACGGTCGCCTCTTGCAGGCCCAGAATGTATTCGATGTCGTCGCGCCGGGCCAGGGCCTGCACCAAGGGGATCTCGGTGGTGCCCGGATTGCCGAAAACGTGGGTCACGCCCTCGTCGGCGAGGATGTCGCAGACGAGCTCAGCGCCGTTGAGCTCGAGGGTACGGTCCTGTGGCATGGGTCTCTCCCGAGGACATCGGGTTCGGCGGCGGGCGACCGTCCCGGCCAATCCCGGGGGGATCGTGGCTGTTTCCACCGTAGCCCGCCCGCTGTCCGTGCGTCAGGGCGCACGCGAAGGCGAAATCGCACGCCCGCAGAGTCGGTGAGACGTTGCCGGGAGCCGGCGCGGCGCGGGGGCCGCATGGATTCCTGCGCCGAGGGTCGCGGGCAGTTGCGGCATGGGGTCAAGGCCCAAGCCGGAGTCCCCCAGTTCCGAGGAGTGAAGTCGGCCCGGAGCGCGGTTCCGGTCTTTCGGCCGGTCCGTTGCGATAGGTCTCCGGCATCCCCGTCACCCCGTACCTCGACCGGGCGGCTATCGCCGACCGCTGCGCAGGCGATGGGGTCGATCCGACACTCCTCAGCTTCCATGGGGCCGATGCCGGATGGCAGCCCCTACTTCGGCTCGATAGACGGTGACCTGGCTCATGAACAGCCGGGACGCACCGTTGGACGGGTTCCCCAGGGTTCGGTCGCCCAAGTCGTAGTACTGGCTCGCGCAGCCTCTCACCGCTGGTCGTAGGAGGTCGGCATCACGGGCAGTCAGCCCTCCACGGAAAGGTGAACCAGAGCCACTTGCGGTCGACGAAGCCGCGTACGGGAATCGTGCGGGAGGCGCATGGGTTCAGCCATCCTGGCGGGTGCTGCGGTGCCGCTCCCTTCTGCCGAGGAATCTCTTCGCGGGGAAGAGGGCGAGCCAGCACCACATGGCCGCCTGCGGGGCGAAGAAGGCGATGGGTACGGATGCCCCGAACACGGCGATCGTCGTGCTCAGATCCGCAGCGGTGTCCCGCCACTCGCCCACGGCGTGCACCCCGTGCCGGCCTCTCAGCGTCGCGAACATGGCGAGCTGCAACAGGTCGATGAGGCAGATGGTCGCGGCGTACATCGCCACCGCCAAGGGCTCGGTGGCCCCGTACTGGGCGAGGATCGACGTGGGGAACGGAACCAGCGCGATCATCCCGAGCACCGCGAGGGCCAGATGCTGGGGGAGACCGCCCGTCTTCGCGGACATCAGCAGGATCTGACGCTGGTCGCGCCAGAAGATCCCCAGGATGAGGAAGCTCAACGCGTAGGCGGCGAGCTGGGGAACGGTCTCGCGCAGTGCGTCGTGGAACTGCGCGGAGTCCAGGTCGGGTGCGACCCGGACTTCGAGCGAGAGGAGCGTCATGGCGATCGCGAAGATGCCATCGGACAGGGTGATCAGACGGTCGGGGCGTGCTGGTGAAGAGCTGCCGTTACTCACCGGGTTCACCCTGGCCCCTTGACCGTGATCGACTGCGAATTGCTCCGACTGCGGGCACGCCGCTCCCCGGGGGAGCGGCGTGTCGTGCGAAGCGTCAGCCTTCCTGGCCGCCGATTCACCCTCTGCGGTGGTGAGGGCGGCATGCGCACGTGAGCTTCACGCCGTGACAGGGGTGCAGGGAAGAGCGCTGTGGGACGAGTGGGACGGGAGCGTTCCCGCTGCGGTGCGCGGGCCGGGGGCAGGACCGAGATCCACACCCACCCGAATTGAGGAACCGTCCGGGGTTCAGGCGTTGCTGACGCCGCTCTCGGTGCCGTGGGCGCGCCGCTCGGTGACGTAGCGGTACAGGGCGCCGAGCGCGAAGGCCTGGACGATGGCACCGATGGGGATCCCTATCAGGCCTGCGGGGCCGTCGAAGAGGACCAGCATCGAGGTCGGGGCGGTCAACACGAGGGCCCACACCCCGGCGAAGCTTGCGTCTCCGGAGGAGGAAACGGAGAAGGCGTCCACAGCGACCCACAGACACACCGCGAGCACGACGCCCAGATACCCCAGAGCCAGCGGGTTGACCAGGTAGTGACGAAAGGTCTGGGGCAGCGAACGGGAAGTCTTGTCCATGTCGGATCTCCTGGAAATGTCGGAATGCCCGGTGCGGTGACTGATCTGCTGACAACCTGAACATTGCCGTCCACCGGGACCCACCACATGAGTAGCCATACCCATGTTGGCTTTGTTCACGAGTACATCTCCTGCGCGGGCTGGTGGGCCTCTGTCCGCAGGAGGCGCCGCGTACAAGGTGGCGATCCACAGGCATGGATTGATCAAGACGCGCGGCTCCTGCTGTCGCCGTGACGCCCGCCCCCGTCGCCGGCCTCCGCCGGCAGAAGCAGCCCTTTGTCCGTGTCGGAAGCCGTCGGCATGGTGCTCTCTGCGATCGGCGCGATTGCCTCGGTGGCTGCCGATGTCGTAAACGACCGCTGGGAACCTGACGACCCTTACTGAACGTTACTCGAGGGAGAGATCGGCACGGCCTGGGCTGGGAAACAGGGTCTGACCTGACCTGACCTGACCTGACGAGGAGGCGGCTGTGAGTACCGTCCGCACGCTTGCCGAAGCGCTGGACGCCGGACCCGTCCTGCTGGACGGCGGGCTCTCCATCCAGCTGGAGGCGCAGGGCTGCGATCTGTCCGACGCGCTGTGGTCGGCCCGGTTGCTGGCCGACGCGCCGGAACAGATCGAGGCCGCTCATCTCGCCTATCTCCGGGCGGGTGCGCGCGTGCTCATCACGGCCAGTTACCAGGCCACCTTCGAAGGGTTCGGGCGGTACGGGCTGGACCGGGCCGGGGCCGGGGTCCTGCTCGCCCGCAGCGTGGAGCTGGCCCGGAGCGCCGCCGACGCGGCGCGCCGGGCCGACCCCGGGCGGGAGACCTGGGTCGCCGCATCGGTCGGACCGTACGGGGCGATGCTCGCGGACGGCAGCGAGTACCGGGGCCGCTACGGGCTGAGCGTCCGGGAGCTGGAACGCTTCCACCGCCCCCGGGTGGCGGCGCTGGCCGCTGCCGGGCCCGACGCCCTGGCGCTGGAGACGGTGCCGGACCTGGACGAGGCCGAAGCCCTGGTCCGGGTGGCCGAGGAGACCGGACTGCCGTACTGGCTCTCGTACAGCGTGGCGGGCGGCCGGACCAGGGCCGGCCAGCCGCTGGAGGAGGCGTTCGCGGTGGCGGCGGGGCAGGACTCCGTCCTCGCGGTCGGGGTCAACTGCTGTGATCCGGAGGAGGCACAGGGGGCGGTGGAGCAGGCGGTGGCGGTCACGGGCAGGCCCGCCGTGGTCTACCCGAACAGCGGGGAGGGATGGGACGCGGGAGCGCGGGGGTGGACCGGGCGCGGCACCTTCGACCCGGGGCGGGTGCGAGCCTGGACGCGGGCCGGGGCCAGGCTCGTCGGAGGCTGCTGCCGGGTGGGGCCGGACCTCATCACGGAGCTTGACAGGCTCTAGGGGAGTCTCGGGGCATGGAGAAAATGCCTGGTGGGGGCAGGGGGCGGCGACCATACTCGGACAGGTGTTCCTGACAATCGGTACGACCGGCACCCATGAGCGCCCTGCCACTGACCTGGGCTTTCTGCTGCACAAGCATCCCGCCAAGGCGCAGGCGTTCTCCACCTCGCACGGCTCCGTGCACGTCTTCTACCCCGAGGCGTCCGCCGAGCGCTGCACGGCCGCACTCCTGCTGGAGGTGGATCCGGTGGCGCTGGTGCGGCGCGGCAAGGGCAAGGGCCGGGGCGGCGCGCCCGACGCCGCGCTCGCGCAGTACGTCAACGACCGCCCCTACGCGGCGTCCTCGCTGTTGTCGGTCGCGCTCGCCGCCGTGTTCAAGTCCGCGCTCGGCGGTGTCTGCCGGGCCATGCCCGAGCGGGCAGGGAGCCCGTTGCCGCTGCGGATCGAGGTGCCCGCCCTGCCCGCCAGGGGCGGCGCCGAGCTGGTGCACCAGCTGTTCGCGCCGCTCGGCTGGTCGCGGGTCGACGTCACGGGTGTACCGCTGGACGAGGAGTTCCCCGCGTGGGGTGACTCGCGCTACGTACGCCTGGTGCTGGAGGGCGAGTTGCGGCTCGCCGACGCGCTGCGCCAGCTCTACGTCCTGCTCCCGGTGCTCGACGATGCCAAGCACTACTGGGTCGCGCCCGACGAGGTGGACAAGTTGCTGCGCGCGGGGGAGGGCTGGCTGGCCGACCACCCCGAGCGGCCGCTGATCACCCGGCGCTATCTGTCCCACCGCTGGGGGCTCACCCGCCAGGCCGACCAGGCACTGGAGTTGGTGCGGCTCGCCGAGTCGGACGACCTCGACGTCGGATGCGTCGACAACGCGGTGGACGAGAGCACCGACACCGAGGAGAAGCCGGTCCCGCTCGCGGAACAGCGGCGCACCGCGATCCTCGACGCGCTGCGCGCCGCCGGGGCGAGCCGGGTGCTCGACCTCGGCTGCGGCCAGGGCCAGTTGGTGCAGGCGCTCCTCAAGGACGTGCGCTTCACCGAGATCGTCGGCGTCGACGTCTCGATGCGCGCCCTCACCATCGCCTCGCGGCGGCTGAAGCTGGACCGGATGGGGGAGCGTCAGGCCGACCGGGTCACCCTGCGACAGGGGTCGCTGACCTATACCGACAAGCGGCTGGCGGGATACGACGCCGCCGTGCTCAGCGAGGTGATCGAGCACCTGGACCTGCCCCGGCTGCCCGCCCTGGAGTACGCGGTGTTCGGCGCGGCGCGGCCGGGGACGGTGCTCGTGACCACGCCGAACGTCGAGTACAACGTCCGCTGGGAGACGCTCCCGGCCGGGCACGTCCGGCACGGGGACCACCGTTTCGAGTGGACCCGCGCCGAATTCCGGGACTGGGCCGCGCAGGTCGCCGAACGGCACGGATACACCGTGCGGTACGTGCCGGTCGGGCCGGACGACTCCGAGGTGGGGCCGCCGACCCAGATGGCCGTGTTCACCCGGAGCGACGCCACCACGACCACCGGAACGACCGGGAAGACGACCGGGAAGACGAAGGAGGCGGAAGCCGCATGAACAGCACCGACGCCGGCGCGGGAAGCGCCGACATCATCAGCACCACCCCTGCGGACGACCGCGACGCCGCGCGCAAGCTGCCGGTGACCGACCTCTCCCTCGTCGTCCTCATCGGCGCCAGCGGATCGGGCAAGTCCACCTTCGCCCACCGGCACTTCAAGCCGACGGAGGTCCTCTCCTCGGACTTCTGCCGGGGCCTGGTCGCCGATGACGAGAACGACCAGAGCGCCAGCCGCGACGCTTTCGACGTGCTGCACTACATCGCCGGCAAGCGCCTGGAAGCCGGCCGGCTCACCGTGATCGACGCCACCAGCGTCCAGTCCGAGAGCCGCAAACAGCTCGTCCAGCTGGCCCGCACGCACGACGTCCTGCCCATCGCCATCGTCCTCGACCTCCCCGAAGAGGTCTGCGCCGCCCGCAACGCGGCCCGACCGGAGCGCGCCTCCATGCCGCGCCATGTCATCCAGCGGCACCGCCGCGAGCTGCGGCGCTCCCTGCGCGGCCTGGAGCGCGAGGGCTTCCGCAAGGTGCACGTCCTGCGCACCGAGGCGGAGGCCGAGAGCGCCGAAGTGGTCCTGGAGCGCCGCTACAACGACCTTCGCCACCTCACCGGCCCGTTCGACATCATCGGGGACATCCACGGCTGCCGCTCCGAGCTGGACACGCTGCTCGGCAAGCTCGGCTATGTCGACGGCGCCCACCCCGAAGGACGTACGGCCGTGTTCGTCGGCGACCTCGTCGACCGGGGCCCCGACAGCCCCGGCGTGCTGCGCCGCGTCATGTCCATGGTGTCGGCGGGCACCGCGCTGTGTGTCCCCGGCAACCACGAGAACAAGCTCGGCCGCTACCTCGCGGGCCGCAAGGTCCAGCTCACCCACGGGCTCGCCGAGACCGTCGAGCAGCTGGAGCGCGAGGACGCCGAACACCCCGAGTTCCGGGGAGAGGTGCGGAAGTTCATCGACGGGCTGGTCAGCCACTACGTCCTGGACGACGGCAAGCTGGTGGTCGCTCACGCCGGGCTGCCCGAGAAGTACCACGGCCGCACCTCCGGCCGGGTCCGCTCGCACGCGCTGTACGGGGAGACGAACGGAGAGACCGACGAGTTCGGCCTGCCCGTGCGCTACCCGTGGGCCGAGGAGTACCGGGGCCGCGCCACCGTGGTCTACGGCCACACCCCGGTGCCCACCACCTCCTGGATCAACAACACCATCTGCCTGGACACCGGGGCCGTCTTCGGCGGGAGGATGACCGCGCTGCGCTGGCCGGAGCGCGAACTCGTCGACGTACCCGCCGAGAAGGTCTGGTACGAGCCCGTCAAGCCGCTGACCACCGAGGCACCCGGGGGCCGGGAGGGCCGGCCGCTGGACATCGCCGACGTCCAGGGCCGCCGGATCGTGGAGACCCGGCATGCGGGCCGCGTCGCCGTACGGGAGGAGAACGCCGCGGCCGCGCTCGAGGTCATGAGCCGGTTCGCCGTCGACCCGCAGCTCCTCGCCTACCTCCCGCCCACCATGGCGCCCACCGCCACCTCCCGCGAGGACGGCTTCCTGGAGCACCCGGCCGAGGCCTTCGCGCAGTACGCGGGCGACGGCGTCGAGCGGGTCGTGTGCGAGGAGAAGCACATGGGCTCCCGGGCCGTCGCCCTGGTCTGCAAGGACGCCGCGACCGCGACCGCGCGCTTCGGCACGGCGGGCCCCACCGGTGCGCTGTACACCCGCACCGGGCGCCCCTTCCTGGACGACACCGCCATGACCGAGGCGATTTTGGACCGGCTCCGCCTCGCTGTCGCCGCCGCCGGGCTCTGGCAGGAGTGGGACACCGACTGGGTGCTCCTGGACGCCGAACTGATGCCGTGGTCGCTCAAGGCCGGCGGACTGCTGCGCTCGCAGTACGCCGCTGTCGGCGCCGCGGCCGGCGCGGTCTTCCCGCCGGCCGTCGCCGCCCTGGAGCAGGCGGTCGCCCGGGGCGTCGAGGTGGCGGGCCTCGCCGGGCACCAGCGGGCCCGCGCGCGGGACGCGGCCGCGTTCACCGAGGCGTACCGGCGCTACTGCTGGCCCACCGACGGGCTGGAAGGGGTGCGGCTCGCGCCGTTCCAGATCCTCGCCGTCCAGGGCCGCTCCCTGGCCGCCGTGCCGCACGACGAGCAGCTTGCCTGGCTCGACCGGCTCGTGGAACACGACCCGACCGGGCTGCTCCAGGTCACCCGCCGGCTCGTCGTCGACACCGGGGACGAGGCCTCCGTGCGCGCGGGTGTGGACTGGTGGCTGGAGATGACCGGGCGGGGTGGCGAGGGCATGGTCGTCAAGCCGCTCGGCGCCCTTGTCCGGGACGCCAAGGGCCGGCTCGTCCAGCCCGGCATCAAGGTGCGCGGCCGGGAGTATCTCCGCATCATCTACGGCCCCGAGTACACCCGTCCGGAGAATCTGGAGCGCCTGCGCTCCCGGTTCCTCGGCCACAAGCGCTCGCTGGCGCTGCGGGAGTACGCGCTCGGCCTGGAGGCACTGGACCGGCTGGCGGAGGGGGAGCCGCTCTGGCGGGTCCATGAGGCGGTGTTCGCCGTGCTGGCCCTGGAGTCGGAGCCGGTGGACCCCCGCCTCTGACCGACGGGACCCCCGCCACTGACCGACGGGACCCCCGCCACTGACCGACGGGACCCCCGCCACTGAGCGGCGGGATTCCGGGGCGCGGACAACCCTGACGAACCGGTGGGCGGTTCGCCGGGTGAACGGAGCTCCGCGCGGTGAGGATGAAGGCATGGGATTCCAGGTCGACTCCGAAGCCGGGCGGCTGCGCCGCGTCATACTGCACCGCCCCGATCTGGAGCTGAAGCGGCTCACCCCCAGGAACAAGGACTCGCTCCTGTTCGACGACGTCCTGTGGGTGCGCCGTGCCCGGGAGGAGCACGACGGGTTCGCCGACGTGTTGCGCGAGCGGGGGGTCGCCGTGCACCTCTTCGGCGACCTCCTGCGCGAGTCCCTCGACATTCCGGTCGCCCGGCGGATCGTGCTCGACCGGGTCTTCGACGAGAAGGAGTACGGGCCGCTCGCCACCGAGCATCTGCGGTCCGCCTTCGAGGAGTTGTCCTCACAGGAGCTGGCGGAGGCGCTGGTCGGCGGCATGACCAAGCGGGAGTTCCTGGAGCGGCACAGCGAGCCGACCTCCGTCCGTTTCCATGTGATGGACCTGGACGACTTCCTGCTCGGCCCGCTGCCGAACCACCTCTTCACCCGGGACACCTCGGCATGGATCTACGACGGGGTGTCCATCAACGCGATGCGCTGGCCCGCGCGGCAGCGCGAGACCGTCCACTTCGAGGCGATCTACGGGCACCATCCCCTCTTCACCGGCCCGCAGGCCGGCGCCTTCCACCACTGGTCGGAGGGTCAGGACGACTACCCCTCCACCATCGAGGGCGGTGACGTCCTGGTCATCGGGCAGGGCGCGGTCCTCATCGGGATGAGCGAACGCACCACGCCACAGGCGGTGGAGATGCTGGCCCGGGGCCTCTTCGACGCCGGTTCGGCGCGGATGATCGTGGCGCTCGACATGCCCAAGGCCCGGGCGTTCATGCACCTGGACACGGTGATGACGATGATCGACGGTGACACGTTCACCCAGTACGCCGGTCTCGGCATGCTCCGCTCGTACACGATCGAGCCCGGCAGCGGCCCCCGCGAGCTGAAGGTCACCGACCATCCGCCCGAGCACATGCACCGCGCCATCGCCGCCGCCCTCGGCCTCGACTCGATCCGGGTGCTCACCGCCACCCAGGACGTGCACGCGGCCGAGCGCGAGCAGTGGGACGACGGCTGCAACGTGCTCGCCGTCGAGCCCGGGGTCGTCGTCGCGTACGAGCGCAACGCCACGACCAACGCCTACCTGCGCACACAGGGCATCGAGGTGATCGAGATCCGGGGCAGCGAGCTGGGCCGGGGACGTGGCGGGCCGCGCTGTATGAGCTGCCCGGTGGAGCGGGACCCCGTGGTGTGAGAAGCGTCGGACCGCGACCCCGAACCTGTATAGAGATGCGAGGGATCGTATAGACTTCCAGTTCTGTCCGCGCGCATTCTGCCCGCGCGCAGTGCGCCGATCCCCGTCCGACCCAGGAGCAGTCATCATGGCCATAGACCTCACCGGCCGCCACTTCCTCAAGGAGCTGGACTTCACCTCCGAGGAGTTCCTCGGCCTGGTCTCCCTGGCCGCCGAGCTCAAGGCGGCCAAGAAGGCCGGGGTCGAGGTCCAGCGGCTGCGCGGGAAGAATATCGCGCTGATCTTCGAGAAGACCTCCACCCGTACGCGCTGCGCGTTCGAGGTCGCCGCCGCCGACCAGGGCGCCTCCACCACCTACCTCGACCCGTCGGGCTCCCAGATGGGCCACAAGGAGTCGGTGAAGGACACCGCCCGGGTGCTCGGCCGGATGTTCGACGGGATCGAGTACCGGGGCGACAGCCAGCAGGCCGTCGAGGAGCTGGCCGCGTACGGTGGGGTGCCGGTCTTCAACGGGCTCACGGACGACTGGCACCCCACCCAGATGCTCGCCGACGTGCTCACCATGGCCGAGTGCCACGAGGGGCCCGTCGCGGAGACGGCCTTCGCCTACCTCGGCGACGCCCGCTTCAACATGGGCAACTCCTACCTGATCACCGGCGCCCTGCTCGGCCTGGACGTCAGGATCGTCGCCCCCGAGGCGTACTGGCCGGATGTGGCCGTCGTGGCGCGGGCCCGGGCGCTCGCCGAGGTCAGCGGCGCGACGATCACCCTCACCGACGACGTCGCCGAGGGCGTCCGGGGCGCCGACTTCGTCGCCACCGACGTCTGGGTCTCGATGGGGGAGCCCAAGGAGGTGTGGGCCGAGCGCATCGCCGCCCTCGGTCCCTACGCCGTGACGATGGACGTCCTGCGGGCCACCGGCAACCCGGACGTGAAGTTCCTGCACTGCCTGCCCGCCTTCCACGACCTCGGCACCCGGGTCGGCCGGGACATCCACGCCCGGTACGGGCTGACCGAGCTGGAGGTCAGCGACGAGGTCTTCGAGTCCCCGCACTCGGTCGTCTTCGACCAGGCGGAGAACCGGATGCACACGATCAAGGCCGTACTGGTGGCGACGCTCGCCGGGAAGTAGCCCGGAAGCCCCGGAAGCCCCGGGTGGGGTAGCCCGGGTAGTCGTACGGAGGGAGGCGCGTACGGGCCGCAGGGCAGGGGGGTTTGCATGCCTATGCGCCCGATTGGGTGAACATGCATGGTGGTGGCTACGATGTCGCCTCTTGTGGGGTTCGGGCTCCGCGATGCCCGGCCCCCTTCCCCTGTGCCGCCCGCGGTCCCCACGGCCGCCGCGCACACCGGGAAACGTCCCCCCACCGCACCACCAGAGATGAGAACGTCCCGCATGAGCACCGGTCTGCCGTGTTCCGGCACCCCGCAGCGCGCCGGCCCCGGCCCCTCGAAGCCGGACCTGCGCCGCAAGAGCCCCGATCAGCTCATCGCCGAGTCCGGCGGCGACCTGGAGGGCCACGGCCTCAAGCGCACCATGGGCCTCTTCCAGCTCGTCTGCTTCGGGGTCGGCGCGATCGTCGGCACCGGCATCTTCGTCGGGCTCTCCGACAGCGTCGCCAAGGCCGGCCCCGCCGTCGTGATCTCGTTCGTCCTCGCGGCGATCACCTGCATCCTCACCGCCCTGGCCTTCGCGGAGCTGGGCAGCGCCATCCCGGTCTCCGGAAGCTCGTACTCCTTCGCGTACGCGGCGCTCGGCGAGCGCACCGCCTTCCTCGTCGGCTGGTGCCTGCTGCTGGAGTACGGCGTGTCGGTCTCCGCCGTCGCGGTCGGCTGGAGCCAGTACGTCAACGAACTGCTGAACAGCCTGTTCGGCTGGGAACTGCCCGCGGCCCTGTCTTCCGGACCCGTCGACGGCGGTGTGGTCAATCTGCCCGCGGTCGTCGTGATCGCCATGGCCGCCACCCTGCTGGTGCGCGGCGTCCGGGAGAGCGCCACCGCCACCGCCACCATGGCCGTCCTCAAGATCGGCATCCTCATCGCGTTCTGCGCCGTGGCGTTCAGCGCGTTCCAGGACGACAACCTCATGCCGTTCGCCACCCACGGGCCCGGCGGGATCACCGCGGGCGCCTCGCTGGCGTTCTTCTCCTACATCGGCTTCGACGCCATCACCACCGCCGGCGAAGAGGTCAAGAACCCCCGGCGGAACATCCCGCTCGCCATCCTGATCTGCATCGGTCTCGTCACCCTGCTCTACTGCGCGGTGGCGCTCTCGGCCATCGGAGCGATCGGCTCGGACGCCGTCGCGAACAAGAGCGCGGCCCTCTCGATCGCCGTCAACCAGGTCACCGACTCCACGGTCGGCGGCGGAATCGTCGCCTTCGGCGCGGTCGTCGCCATCGCCTCGGTGGTGCTCGCCGTGATGTACGGGCAGACCCGCATCCTCATGTCGATGTCCCGCGACGGGCTCATCCCGCGCGTCTTCGAGCGGGTCTCGCCCAGGACCCACACCCCGGTGGCCAACACCTGGATCGTGGCCTGCGTCTTCGCGGTCCCGGCCGCGTTCGTCCCGCTCGACGTCGTCGTGAACCTGACGACCATCGGCACGCTCGCCACGATGGTCGCCGTCAATGTCGCGGTGGTGGTGCTCCGGCGGACCGCCCCCGGGCTGAAGCGGACGTTCCGGGTGCCGCTCCACCCCGTGAGCCCGCTGCTGGGCGTCGTGTTCTGCCTGTATCTGATGTACGGGACCGGCTGGACGACCTGGGTCCAGTTCGTGGTCTTCCTCGCCGTCGGCTCGCTGCTGTACGTCGGCTACGGGCGGGGGCGCTCCCGGCTGGTCAGCTCCCCGGAGACGGACCCGGCTGCGCCGGTATCGCCGGAAGCGTGAACCAGACGGCCTTGCCCTGTTCGGTGGTGCGGTGGCCGCAGGCGGAGCTGAGGGTCCGGATCAGCAGCAGGCCGCGCCCGTGCTCCTGCCAGGGATCGACCTCATAGCCCGGCTGCGGCCGGGACAGGTCGCCCGGCGGGGCGGGGTCGCGGTCGTGCACCTCGACCTGGCAACCGGTGGGCAGTAGCTCCACGACCAGCTCGATGGGCTCGCCGCCCAGGGTGTGCTCGACCGCGTTGGCCACCAGCTCGGCGGTCAGCAGCTCGGCGGTGTCGCTGTCGGCCGGGGTGTCGATGTCCGACAGTGCCGTACGGATGAGAGCGCGGGCGATCGGCACGGCCGCGGTGGAGTGCGGCAGGGCGATGCGCCAGGAAGGGGGGAGGGGGAGGGGGACATCGGGCGGCACGGCGGGGTTTCCGTTCGGGAGCGGGTCTTCCTCGAAGCGGGAGGTCTCGACTTCTGGGGTTCACGCGGTACTCGTGTCGGGACTTCCTGGTTTCAACTTTACGAACCGCTCCGCTCCGGCCATAGAGGCGGTCGGCCGGAGCAAAGGGGACTTTCGCCACAACAGTCTCATGGATGCTGTATAGCGATCTCGTGACGGAAGTCACGTAAGAGTGATAACTTCGGAGGCGGAACGCGACCCGCGCACGGCCGGCACCAGCCCGATCGCTGAAGGGGACCCCTCCATGAGCCCGTTTCCCAGCTCGGCCCCGAGCGCCGAGGAATGGCGTCATCTGCGGCTGACCCGGGACGACGGTGTGGCCACCGTCACATTCGCCCGCCCCGAGAAGCTCAACGCGCTCACCTTCGGCGCCTACGCGGATCTGCGCGACCTCCTCGCCGAGCTCTCCCGGGAACGTTCCGTCCGCGCCCTCGTCCTGGCCGGTGAGGGGCGCGGCTTCTGCTCCGGCGGTGACGTCGACGAGATCATCGGCGCCACCCTGGCGATGGACACCGCGCAACTCCTCGACTTCAACCGGATGACCGGACAGGTCGTCCGGGCCCTGCGGGAGTGCCCCTTCCCCGTCGTCGCCGCCGTCCACGGCGTCGCCGCCGGCGCAGGCGCCGTGCTGGCCCTGGCGGCGGACTTCCGGATCGCCGACGCGTCGGCCCGCTTCTCCTTTCTCTTCACCCGGGTCGGCCTCTCCGGCGGCGACATGGGCGCGGCCTACCTGCTGCCCCGGATCGTCGGCCTCGGCCACGCCACCCGGCTCCTGATGCTCGGGGACGCCGTCCGCGCCCCCGAGGCGGAGCGGATCGGGCTGATCAGCGAACTGGCCGAGGAGGGGAAGGCCGACGAGCGCGCCGCCGAGCTGGCCCGTCGCCTCGCGGACGGCCCGGCCCTCGCGCTCGCCCAGACCAAGGCCCTGCTCACCGCCGAGCTCGATATGCCGCTCGCCGCCTCCGTCGAGCTGGACGCCAACACCCAGGCCCTCCTGATGCACGGCGAGGACTACGCCGAGTTCCACGCGGCCTTCACCGAGAAGCGCCCGCCGACGTGGCGGGGGAGGTAGCCGTGCCGGCCGCCGGAGCGACCCGGCGCCCGGGCGCCGCTGCGCCGGCCACCGGAACCACCACGCGCCCGGACGCCGCGACCACTGCCCGCCGGTGCCCCTCGGCCGTGCGCCGGGTCGCGGTCGTCGGCGGCGGCCCTGGCGGGCTCTACGCCGCTGCCCTCCTCAAGCGGCTCGACCCGGACCGCGCCGTCACCGTCTTCGAGCGCAACGCCCCCGACGACACCTTCGGTTTCGGGGTCGTCCTCTCCGACGAAACCCTGGGCGGCATCGAACACGCCGACCCCGAGGTGTACCGGGCGCTGAGAGCCGAGTTCGTCCGCTGGGACACCATCGACATCGTCCATCGCGGCCGGACGCACACCTCCGCCGGCCACGGCTTCGCCGCCCTCGGCCGCCGCCGGCTCCTGGAGATCCTGCACGGGCGCTGCGCCGGCCTCGGCGTCGACCTCCGCTTCCGTGCCGGGGCCCCGCCCGCCGCCGAGCTCGCCGCCCAGCACGACCTGGTCATCGCCGCCGACGGGGTGCACAGCACCACCCGCGCGGCCCATGCCGACACCTTCGGCCCCAGCGTCACCGAACACCGCAACCGCTACATCTGGCTCGCCGCCGGCTTCGCGCTCGACGCCTTCCGCTTCGAGATCGCCGAAACCCCGCACGGTGTCATGCAGTTGCACGGATACCCGTACGCGGCGGACGCCTCCACCGTCATCGTCGAGATGCGGGAGGAGGTCTGGCGCGCCGCCGGGCTCGACACCTGTGACGCGGCCGAATCCGCCGACCGCTGCGCCGCGTTCTTCGCCGAGGCGCTGGACAGCCGCCCCCTGCGCGGCAACGGGTCCTCCTGGCTCGCCTTTCGCACGGTAGTCAACTCCCGTTGGTCCCACGGGAACACGGTGCTCATCGGCGACGCGGCCCACACCGCCCACTTCTCCATCGGCTCCGGCACCAAGCTCGCCGTCGAGGACGCCCTGGCACTGGCCGCCCGCGTCGAGGAACAGCCGAACCTGCCCGCGGCGCTGGCGGCGTACGAGGCCGAGCGCCGCCCGGTCGTCGCCTCCGCCCAGCGGGCCGCCGCCGCCAGCCTGCACTGGTTCGAGGAGCTGGCCACCTACGTCGACCAGCCGCCCCGGCGCTTCGCGTTCAACCTGCTCACCCGCAGCCGCCGGGTCACCCACGGCAACCTCCGACTGCGCGACGCCACGTTCACCGCCGCGGTCGAGGAGGAGTTCGGCTGCCCACCGGACACCCCGCCGATGTTCACCCCGCTGCGCCTGCGCGGCCTCGAACTGCGCAACCGCGTCGTCGTCTCCCCCATGGACATGTACTCGGCGGTCGACGGACTCCCCGCCGACTTCCACCTCGTCCACCTCGGGGCCCGTGCGCTCGGCGGAGCCGGACTCACCATGACCGAGATGGTCTGCGTCAGCCCCGAGGGCCGCATCACCCCCGGCTGCACCGGCCTGTGGAACGACGAACAGTCCACCGCCTGGCGGCGGATCACCGACTTCGTCCACACCTGCGCCCCCGGCGCCGCCATCGGCGTGCAGCTTGGCCACTCCGGCCGCAAGGGCTCCACGAAGCTGATGTGGGAAGGCATCGACCAGCCCCTGGACAGCGGAAACTGGCCGCTGAGGGCTGCCTCTCCGCTCCCGTACGAGCCCGGCGTCAGCCAGGTCCCGGCGGAGCTGGACCGGACCGGAATGCTCGCCGTGCGCGAGGAGTTCGTGGCAGCCGCCCGGCGCGCCGCCGACTGCGGCTTCGACCTCCTGGAACTCCACTGCGCCCACGGCTACCTGCTCTCCGGATTCCTCTCCCCGCTCACCAACCGCCGCACCGACGCCTACGGCGGAGCACTCGCCGGGCGGCTCCGCTTCCCCCTGGAGGTCTTCGACGCCGTACGCGAAGTCTGGCCGCGAGGAAGGCCGATGACCGTGCGGATCTCCGCCACCGACTGGACCGAGGGTGGCACCGGAGCCGAGGACGCCGTCAGAATCGCCCGCGCCTTCGCCGACCACGGGGCCGACGCCATCGACGTCTCCACCGGCCAGGTCGTGACCGAGGAGCGCCCCGAGTACGGCCGCTCCTACCAGACCCCGTACGCCGACCGAATCCGCAACACCGTCGGCGTCCCCGTCATCGCGGTCGGCGCGATCTCCTCCTGGGACGATGTCAACTCCCTGCTCCTGGCGGGCCGCGCCGACCTCTGTGCCCTGGCCCGCCCCCATCTGTACGACCCGCACTGGACCCTGCACGCGGCGGCCGAACAGGGCTACAGCGGGCCCGGCGCTCCCTGGCCCCTTCCGTACGGCGCGGGCAGTCGCCCCCCGCCCACCGGCCGCACCGACGGACCGAAGCCCCGGCTCACGCCGGGCTGAGGCAGCCGTGGCACCGGCAGGGGACCGGGTGCGGAGCTCCGCCCCAGTGCTCCTCGCGGTACCGCGGCGCCAGGCGCCCGAGCAGGGCGGCCAGCTCCTCGGCGTGCTCCCGCGTGGCCCATGAACCGTCGACGCCCACCGCCCTCACGCGGCGCAGTACCGCCGGGCTGTACACCGCGACGGGCCGGAAGGTGTGGAGGTTGCGGGTCGCCATGTCGATGGTGGTGTACGCACCGGTGTGCCGGCCGCGTCCGACGATGGTCAACTGCTCGTGCCCCATGCCCGGGCAGGTGTCGACGACATGCACCTTCGACCCGCCCCGGTACGACTTGGTCCCGGGCCGCAGTTCCTGCCCGCCGTCCCCGTACCGCCGCCACCGCACCACGTTCGCGGCGACGAGCCACAGCGGCTCCGCCGTCACGGACGCCGCGGTCGAGGAATCCGCGGTCACGGGCTCATCGGTCACGGCCTCATCGGCCGTGGGCCCCTCGGTCGCGGGCTCCGCCGTCACGGGTTCCTCCTCAACAGCAGCCGGTCCGCCACCGGTTCGTAGCCGATGCGCAGATACACACCGTTGCTCGTCGGGTTGGCGAGGTCGGTGAACAGCACGACCTCCGAAGCTCCCGCCTCCCGTGCCGCCCGGCCGGCCTCGTCCGTCACGGCGGCCGCGTACCCCCGGCCGCGAAGCTCCGGCGGGGTGTACACCAACGTCACCCGCACCGTGTCCGCCAGCAGCCGGGAGCGCCCCGCGAGAGCCACTGGGGCCCCTCCGCTCTCCCAGAGGGTGAGCGACCCGCGTTCCGTGCCCTCGTCCACCAGCCACTCGGCCGAGGACTTCGACTGCCCGGTCGTGTCGGCGAACCCGTGCACCCACTCCACGAGCAGCGCCCTGTCCGCCCGCGCCGCCGCCCTGGCCCGGCCCTCCGGCGCGGGGGAGGGCGGCCGCGGCGGGCCCAGTCGGTACAGCCGCTGCTCCTGCTCGGTCCGGTAGCTGGGGAGCCGGGCGGCCAGCAGCGCCGCGGTGTCCCGGTCCGCGTTGACGGCGGTCAGATCCGGGCTCGCTCCCAGGGCTTCCGCCAGCGGTCCCACCGCCTCCGCGGGGACGGCGTTCAGCAGCGCCGGATGCGGCGGAGTGCGCACCAGGGTCCCCGCCACCGCCCCGTCCGCCCCGCGCCACCAGCCGAGCACCGGATCACCCCCGCCGTAGTGATGCGGGCCCGCACGCCTCAGCCGCTCGGTGACCGTCAGCGCCACCGTGTGCTCGACGGGCCGCGCGGCGAGCGAGGCGCCGGCCACGGCGAGGAACGTTCCGGCGTCATGCGTGAAGGTCCAGGTCATGCCTCATCCTGCCCGTGGGCCGGAGCCGGCGGCACCTGGATTTCACCCCGGCGGGGGTCACGGCCGCACGTAGCGCTCCCCGGCGTCCCGCAGCCGCTCGTGCAGCCGGCCGAACACCTCCGCCGACCGGCCGCCCGGCCAGCCCCCGGGCAGCAGCTCCGACGGCAGCCCCGGGTCGGCGTAGGGGAGTTGCCGCCACGAGTCCAGGGCCAGCAGGTAGTCCCGGTAGGCGGTCTGCGAGCGGGGTGCTTCGTCGGCGTCCCCGGACGCCTCCCAGTCCCGCAGCACCGGCTCGTGCAGTTCCAGGAACTCGTGGTGCAGACGCGCCACCGCCGACAGGTCCCACCATCGGGCCACCGCCTCGCGGGTGCCGGCGAAACCGAGGTGCTCGCCGCGGAACAGGTCCACGTACGGGGCGAGTCCGAGCCGCTCCAGGGTGTGCCGGGTCTCCTCGTACAGCGCGGCCGGCGCGATCCACACCCCGGGCGCGGCCGTGCCGAAGCCGAGCCGGGCCAGCCGGGAGCGCAGCAGATGGCGCTTGTTGCGCTCGGCCTCGGGCACGGAGAACACCGCGAGCACCCAGCCGTCGGCGAGCCGCGGTGCGGGCCGCCCGTAGATCCGCCGGTCCCCGTCGTCCAGCAGTTGCCGGGCGTCCGGCGACAGCGCGTACCCCGCCGAACCGTCCGCCGCACGGGCGGCCACCAGCAGCCCGCGCCGCTTCAGCCGCGAGACGCAGGAGCGTACCGAGGGGGCGTCGACGCCCACGGCGTGCAGCAGACGGATCAGCTCCGACACCGCGAACGGGGCGCCGTCCGGCGGGCGGCCGTAGGCGCCGTAGAGCGTGATGATCAGGGATCGGGGGGTGCGCAGCTCGGCCACGTGATCACTCTAGAGCCGGTGGTCCCGGAGCAGGAAACGCTGGAGCTTGCCGGTCGCCGTACGGGGGAGAGAGGCGTGGAACACGAAGACCCGCGGGCACTTGTGCGGGGCCAGGTTGGCCTTCATATGGGCGCGTAGCGCGTCCGCGGTCTGCTCCGAGCCCTCCCGCAGCACCACGTGCGCCACCACGATCTCGCCGCGCAGTTCGTCCGCCCGGCCCACCACGGCGGCCTCCGCGACCTCCGGATGGCGCAGCAGGGCGTCCTCCACCTCGGGGCCCGCGATGTTGTGGCCGGAGGAGATGATCATGTCGTCGGCGCGGGCCACGTAGCGGAAGTAGCCGTCCGGTTCGCGGACGAAGGTGTCGCCGGTCATGTTCCAGCCGTGCTGGACGTACTCCGTCTGCCGGGGGTCGGCGAGATAGCGGCAGCCGACCGGGCCGCGCACGGCGAGCAGCCCCGCCTCACCGTCGGGCAGTTCGTCCCCGTGTTCGTCGACCACCCGGGCCTGCCAGCCCGGCACGGGCACCCCCGTCGTGCCCGGCCGGATCGCGTCGTCGGCGGCGGAGATGAAGATGTGCAGCAGTTCGGTGGCCCCGATGCCGTTGATGATGCGCAGCCCCGTCGCCTCGTACCAGGCCCGCCAGGTCGCCGCCGGCAGGTTCTCCCCGGCCGACACACAACGCCGCAGCGCCGAGAGATCGTGCCCGCCCACCTGCCCGAGCATCGCGCGGTAGGCCGTCGGGGCGGTGAACAGTACCGAGACCCGGTGCCGGGCCAGCGCGGGCAGCAGCTGCCGCGGGCCCGCCTGTTCCAGCAGCAGTGTCGAGGCCCCGGCCCGCAGCGGGAAGACCAGCAGCCCGCCCAGGCCGAACGTGAAGCCCAGCGGCGGACTGCCCGCGAACACGTCGTCGGCCGAGGGGCGCAGCACGTGCCGGGAGAAGGTGTCGGCGATGGCCAGGAGGTCCCGGTGCAGGTGCATGCAGCCCTTGGGCCGCCCGGTGGTCCCCGAGGTGAACGCGATGAGCGCGACCTCGTCGGCGGCCGTGTCCACCGCCCGGTACGGGCCGGTCCTGGCCTCGGCCAGCCGGGTCAGGTCCCCGGGCGCGTCCCCGCCGAACAAGGTGACCCGCAGGCCGTCCACGTCCGCCTCCGCCAGGTCCCGCACCGACCGGGCGTCGCACAGGGCGTGGCCGATCCGCGCCAGCGAGCAGATGGCTGCCAGCTCCGCCGCGCGCGCCTGCGCGAGTACGGTGACGGCGACCGCGCCCGCCTTCATGACGGCGAGCCAGCAGGCGGCCAGCCAGGGCGTCGTCGGCCCGCGCAGCAGCACCCGGTTGCCCGGCACGACACCCAGGTCCTCCGTCAGCACCTGGGCGATGCGGTCCACCGTCTCCCGCAGCTCGCCGTAGCTCCAGACGCTCCCGTCGCCGGAAAGCAGCGCCGGGCGGTCCGCGCCCCGTTCCTCGACGGTGCGGTCCAGCAGTTCGTACCCGCAGTTCAGCCGGTCGGGGTAACGCGGCGCGGGATCGTCCAGGAGGAGCTTTGGCCACTGCTCCGGCGGCGGGAGGTGGTCGCGCGTGAAGGTGTCGGCGTGGGCTCCGGCGGTGCCTGCGGACCGCTCGGGATGCGCGCCGGGGACGCGTACGGACGCGTCGGCGGCGGTTGTGGGCGTGTTCGGCGAGGAATTCGGCTCCATGAAGGATCGCCCCCTTGTCGCCTCTGGAGCGTATCGTTTGGGTGACGGTAGTCAACGGTCCGCGATAAGACATGGCGTGCGATGCGATGCGAGGAGATGCCGAGCGGCGCGAGAGGGCACGCGACAGAGCACGCGAAACGACGCGACAAGAGAGGCGCCGCCATGACGGCATTCTCCCTCGAACCGGAACAAACCGCCTGGTGCGAGGAGCTCCGCACCCTCGCCGCACAGGAGCTGCGCCCGCTGGCGGAGAAGGGAGAGCCCGGGCGCGTCAACCGCCCGCTGCTGGCCGCTCTCGGAGAGCGGGGCCTCCTCGCCCGGATGCTGGGCTCCGGGGCGCTGGACCTGTGCCTGCTGCGTGAGTCCCTGGCCCGGGGCTGCACCGAGGCCGAGACCGCCCTTGCCCTCCAGGGCCTCGGCACCACCCCGATCGTCCAGGCGGGCACCGCCGCCCACCGCGAGCGCTGGCTCCCCGAGGTCCGGGCGGGGCGGGCCGTCGCGGCGTTCGCCCTGAGCGAGCCGGGCGCGGGCTCCGACGCGGCGGCCCTGAGCCTGGCCGCCGAGCACACCCCGGCCGGCTGGGCGCTCACCGGCGAGAAGTGCTGGATCTCCAACGCCCCCGAGGCCGACTTCGCCGTGGTCTTCGCCCGGACGACCCCCGGCGCGGGATCCCGCGGCATCACCGCCTTCCTGGTCCCGTCCGACCGCCCCGGACTCACCGGCTCCCCCCTCGACATGCTCTCCCCGCACCCCATCGGCACCCTGGAGTTCGACGGAGTACCGGTCACCGCCGACGATGTCCTCGGCGAGCCCGACCGGGGCTTCCGCGTCGCGATGAACACCCTCAACCTCTTCCGGCCCAGCGTCGGGGCGTTCGCCGTCGGGATGGCCCGCGCCGCCCTCGACGCGACCCTGGAGCACACGGCCCGGCGCACCGCGTTCGGCGGCCCGCTGAGCGACCTCCAGACCGTCTCGCACCAGGTCGCGGAGATGGCCACCCGCACCGAGGCCGCCCGCCTCCTGGTGTACGCGGCGGCGGCCGCGTACGACGCGGGGGAGAGCGGGGTGCCGCGCCGGGCGGCGATGGCCAAGCTGTACGCCACTGAGACCGCGCAGTACGTCGTCGACGCCGCCGTCCAGCTGCACGGCGCTCGCGCCCTGCGCCGGGGGCATCTGCTCGAACACCTCTACCGCGAGGTCCGCGCGCCGCGGATCTACGAGGGTGCGAGCGAGGTGCAGCGCACCATCATCGCCAAGGAGCTGTACGCGAACGGCTCCCAGCGGTCCGAGCCCCTCGCCCAGCCGCCCCCCGACCAGCAGCGCCATGACCAGCAGCGCCGTGACCAACAGCCCGCCGCCCAGGAGTCCGTGGAACCCGCGGGCCTCACCCAGGAGCCGCCCTCGTGAGTCCGTCCCACCGGATCAATCCGGCCGAACTCTCCCCGCCCACCGGCTTCAGCCACGCGGTCGTCGCCACCGGCGGGCGCCTGGTCTTCCTCGCTGGGCAGACCGCGCTCGACCCGGACGGAAAGGTCGTCGGGGCCACCCTTCCCGTCCAGTTCGCCGTCGCGCTGGGCAATCTGCTCACCGCCCTCGACGCGGCCGGCGGAGCCCCCGCCGACCTCGCCCGGGTCACCGTCCACGCCACGGACATCGCCGACTACCGGTCCCACGCCGCCGAGCTGGGCCGGATCTGGCGCCGGCTCGCGGGACGCGACTATCCGGCGATGGCCGTCATCGGTGTCGCCCGGCTCTGGGACGAGCGGGCGATGGTCGAGATCGACGGGGTCGCGGTCCTGCCGTGAGGGCCGCGACCCCTGCGCCGGAAACGGCGGGGACCGCCGTGCCCCGGGGCTGGAACGCGGCGCCCCGGGGCTGGAACGCGGTGGGCCGGGAGGTGCGCGGCGCGCCGGTCGGGTGAATCGGTCTGAGGGATATATCTGTATTTAGTGCCCTTTATTCCGGATGCCCCACCGCCCGAACCGGACACCCCGCTGTGATCGCGCTCATCGCCGCCCACTTCGCCCTGGCCGCCTGTGCGGGCCCGCTGGTGCACCGGCTCGGCCGACGGGCCTTCGTCGTACTGGCCCTGCCCCCGGCGGCCACCACCGTCTGGGCCTTCACCCGCTGGAACACCGCCGCCTCCGGAGGCGCGGACACCTGGTCCTGGCAGTGGATCCCGGACTACGGCGTCGCCCTCGACCTGCGCCTGGACGCGCTGGCCGAACTGATGGTGCTGCTCGCCGCCGGGGTCGGCGCGCTCGTCCTGCTCTACTGCGCCTCCTACTTCACCGACGACACCCCGCAACTGGGCCGCTTCGCCGGGAATCTGCTCGCCTTCGCGGGCGCGATGCTCGCTCTCGTCCTCGCCGACGACCTGATCACGCTCTATGTGTTCTGGGAGCTGACCACGGTCTTCTCCTACCTGCTGATCGGCCACGGCAGCGAGAACCGGCACAGCCGCCGCTCCGCCCTCCAGGCCCTCGTCGTCACCACGTTCGGCGGCCTCGCCATGCTCGTCGGCTTCCTGATCCTCGGTCAGGCCGCGGGCACCTACCGGATCTCCGCGATCGTCGCCGATCCGCCCGAGGCGACCCTCGCCGTGTCCGTCGCCGTCGTCCTCGTGCTGTGCGGGGCCCTGTCGAAGTCCGCGATCTGGCCGTTCTCCATGTGGCTGCCGAACGCCATGGCCGCACCCACCCCTGTCAGCGCCTATCTGCACGCCGCCGCGATGGTCAAGGCCGGTGTGTACCTGGTCGCCCGGCTCGCCCCCGCCTTCGCCGACGTCCCCGTCTGGAAACCCGTCGTGCTCGTCCTCGGCGGCGCGACCATGCTGCTCGGCGGCTGGCGGGCGCTGCGCCTGAACGACCTCAAGCTCGTCCTCGCCTACGGGACCGTCAGCCAGCTCGGCTTCCTCACCCTGCTCGCCGGGACCGGCAACCGGAACGCCGCCCTCGCCGCCGCCGCGATGATCCTCGGGCACGCCCTCTTCAAGGCCCCGCTGTTCCTCGTCACCGGCATCGTCGACCACGCCGCCGGCACCCGCGACCTGCGCGAACTGTCCGGGGTCGGCCGCTCCCTGCCGTACGTCGCCGGTGTCGCCGTACTCGCCGCCGCCTCCATGGCCGCCCTCCCGCCGCTGCTCGGCTTCGCCGCGAAGGAGGCCGCGTTCGAGGCGCTGCTGCACGGCTCCGCCGCCGACCGGTGGGCGCTGGCCGTCGTCGTCGCGGGGTCCGCGCTGACCACCGCGTACAGCCTGCGGTTCGTCTGGGGCGCGTTCGCCCGCAAGCCCGGTGTGCCCGACACCCCCGTCCACCGCGTCGGGTGGGCCTTCCTCGCCCCGCCCGCCCTGCTCGCCGTCCTCGGCCTCGTCCTCGGCCCCGGCGTCGGCTGGACCGACCGGCTGCTGGGCGCCTACGCCGACACGTTCCCGGCCGACGGGAAGCCGTACCACCTCGCCCTCTGGCACGGATGGGGCACGGTCCTGCTCCTGTCGGCCCTCGCCTGGGCCGCGGGCGCCCTGCTCTTCCTCGGCCGCGCACGCGTCACCCGCCTCTCCCGCCGCATCGCCTGGCCCACCGCCGACAGCGTCTTCGGCCACCTGCTGCTCGGGCAGGAACGTCTCGCCCTCCAGGTCACCGGTTTCATCCAGCGCGGCTCCCTCTCCGTGTACCTCGCCACCACCCTCCTCGTCATGCTCGGCGGGCAGCTCGCCGTCCTCATCGTCGACACCCCCTGGGACGGGGCGGTGCGCCCCCGGCTCTGGGACAATCCGCTCCAGGGCGCGGTCGCCGCCCTGACCTGCGCCGCCGCCCTGCTGTGCCTGACGGTGCGACGGCGCATGAAGGCCGTCGTCCTGGCCGGCCTCACCGGATACGGCGCCGCCCTGCTCTTCGTCGTCCAGGGAGCGCCCGACCTGGCGCTCACCCAGTTCTGCGTCGAGACCGTCTCGATGATCGTCTTCGTGCTGGTGCTGCGCCGGATGCCCGTCCACTTCCAGGAGACCGTCAGCACCTGGCGGCGGGCCGCCCGCATCCCGATGGCCCTCGCGGCGGCGGCCACCGTCGGCGTCGGCATGTGGGTCGCCGCCGCCGCGCGTACAGCCGAACCGGCCGGCGCCGCCATGGTCCAGGAGGTCGCCGACCACGGGCTCAAGGACGTCGTGGCCGCCATCCTCGTCGACCTGCGGGCCTGGGACACGATGGGGGAGTCCGCCGTGCTCGCCGCCGCCGCGATCGGCGTCACCAGCCTCATCTACCTGCACCGCCGCAGCGAGGGCACCATGGCCCAGGAGGAGTTGCGAGGCCGCACCGCCTGGTCCCTGTCGGCGCACCACTCCTCCAGGCTGCCGCAGGACCACGACGCGGCCCCCGAACGCGGCTGGCTGGCCGCCGGAGCTACGCTCGCCCCCGAACACCGCTCGATCGTCTTCGAGGTGGTGGCCCGGCTGCTGTTCCACCCGATCCTCGTGCTCTCGGTCTATCTGCTGTTCTGCGCCGAGAGCCTGCCCGGCGGCGGCTTCGTCGCCGGACTCGTCGCCGGACTGGCCCTGATCACCCGCTACCTGGCTGGCGGCCGCTTCGAACTCGCCGAGGCCGCCCCCCTGCAACCAGGGCTCTTCACCGGCCTCGGCCTCTTCATCTCCACCGGAGTGGGCCTCGTCGGACTCGCCGACGGCACCGTCCTGCACGCCTTCACGTACTACGGAGATCTGCCGGTCTTCGGCACGTACCACCTGAGCACCTCGGTCCTCTTCGACTTCGGCGTCTACCTGCTGGTCCTCGGCGTCGTCCTGGACATCGTGCGGGCCCTCGGCGCCAAGATCGACCGGCAGATCGAACGGGCGGCGGGCGTCCTCACCCCCGAAGGCGGCCCCGAGGCGGGAGGGTCCCGCCGATGACCGTCAGCGCCTCGCTCCTCGCCACCGCCGTCGTGCTCTGCGCCGTCGGCGGCATCCTCATGCTCACCCGCCCGCTGACCCGCATCCTGCTCGGCGCCGTCATCCTCGGCAACGGCATCAATCTGCTGGTCCTCTCCTCCACCGGCCGGGCCGGCGCCGCACCCCTGCTCTACGGGGTGTCCCTGAGCCGGGTCACCGACCCGCTGCCCCAGGCCATCGCGCTGACCGCCATCGTCATCACCCTGGCCACCACCGCCTTCCTGCTGGCCATGGCCTACCGCAGCCACCAGATCACCGGCACCGACGAGGTCCACGACGACCTGGAGGACCGCCGTATCGCACTGCGCGCCGAAGTGCTCGGCGAACGCGCCCAGTTGCGCGAGCAGTTCCGGTCGGGAGCCGAACCCACCGCCGAGGAGCGCGAACGCTACCGGGAGGAGCGCCGCCGGCTCCGCGACCGGCTCCGCGCCGACCGCGCCCGCCAGGCCCGGGGCCGCGACGCCTCCGGCAACCTGTGGAACGACGTGCTGGGCGCGGACCCGGAGGACTACGCACACGACGGCGACGCCAAGGCGGACGACCGCTACCCCCGCGACCGAGGAGCCGACGGATGAACGCGCTCGTCCCCCTGCCGGTGCTGCTGCCCCTGTGCGCCACCGGACTCAGCCTCGCCTTCGGCACCCGCCTGGGGCGTTTCCAGCGCTTCATCAGCGTCGCCGTGCTCGCCGCCGTCACCGCGCTCTCGGTGACCCTCATGATCGCCGCCGACCGGCAGGGCCCGCTCTCCGTCCACCTCGGCGACTTCGCCCCGCCGCTCGGCGTCACCCTGGTCGCCGACCGGCTGTCCGGGCTGATGCTCACGGTCTCCTCGGCCGTCACGCTCTGCGTGCTCGTCTACTCCCTCGGCCAGGGCATGACCGACCGGGACAAGGAGACCCCGCTCGCCGTCTTCCACCCCGCCTATCTGATCCTCGTCGCCGGGGTCTCCTGCACCTTCCTCGCCGGCGACCTCGTCAACCTCTACGTCGGCTTCGAGATCATGCTGGTCGCCAGCTTCGTCCTGCTCACCCTCGGCGGCACCGGACCCCGGATGCGGGCGGGCTCCACCTACGTGATCATCTCGCTGTTCTCCTCGATGCTCTTCCTCACCGCCATCGCCATGACGTACGCGGCCACCGGTACCGCGAACTTCGCCCAGCTCTCGGGGCGGCTGGCCGACCTCCCCGTCGGCGTAGTGACCCTGATCCAGGCGCTGCTGCTGACCGTCTTCGCGATCAAGGCCGCCGCCTTCCCGCTCGCCGCCTGGCTCCCCGACTCCTACCCGACCGCCCCGGCCCCCGTGACCGCGGTCTTCGCCGGGCTGCTCACCAAGGTCGGCGTCTACTGCATGCTGCGCACCGAGACCCTGCTCTTCCCCGGCAACCGCCTCGGCGACCTCCTGATGGCCATCGCGCTGGCCTCGATGGTCGTCGGCATCCTCGGCGCGGTCGCCCAGACCGACCTGAAGCGGCTGCTCTCCTTCACCCTGATCAGCCACATCGGCTACATGGTCTTCGGGATCGGCCTCGCCACCCGGGAGGCGTACGGCGGGGCCATCGTGTACGTCGCCCACCACATCACCGTCCAGACGACCCTGTTCCTCGTCGCCGGGCTCATCGAACGCCGGGGCGGCACCACGGAGCTGACCCGGCTCGGCGGTCTGGCCAGGGCCGCGCCGATGCTCGCCGTGCTGTTCTTCGTCCCGGCGATGAACCTCGCCGGGATCCCCCCGCTGTCCGGCTTCATCGGCAAGCTCGGGCTGATGCGCGCCGGTGTCGCCGACGGCGGCGGCTGGGCCTGGCTGCTGGTCGCGGGCTCGGCGGCCACCAGCCTGCTGACGCTGTACGTGGTCGCCAAGGTCTGGAACCTGGCCTTCTGGCGGGCCGCCCCGCCCGGCCAGGCCGCCGCCGGAACGGTCCTGGAGTCCGGCGACGACAGCGACGAGGACGCGGACGCCGGCCCCGACCGGATCCACGGCACCGGCGACGAGAGCGTCGCACCGGCCCGCCCCCCGGCGGCAGGGGCCGTCGCCGCGACCCTGCACGGACGGGCCGTCACCACCACCGGCCGGCTGCCCGGCCCGATGGTCGCGGCCACCGCGGCGACCATCGCGATCGGTCTCGCCTTCACGGTGCTCGCCGACCCGCTCACCGCCTACACCGACCGTACGGCCGTCGAACTCCTCCAGCGGACCCCCTACATCCAGGAGGTGCTGGGCCGGTGAGACACATCCTGCGCTTCTCCTTCCGCAACGCCGATCTGCCGCCGCTGAGCTGCGAGTTCGGCACCCGGCGCCGACGAGTGCTGGACCTGCCGCTGATCGCCTGGCTCACCCTCATCTGGGTGCTGCTGTGGTCGACGCTGACCTGGGCCAACGTCATCACCGGTCTGGTCGTCTCGGTCGCCGTCTGCCTCGCCTTCCCGCTGCCCCGGGTCGACCTCGGGCTGCGGCTCCACCTCTGGGGCATCCTGCGCCTGGTCGGTTATCTCCTCTACGACATGTACACCTCCGGGGTGAGGGTCACCCGGCAGATCTTCATCGGCCTGCCGCATCGGGCCGCCGTGATCGGGGTGCCCCTGCGCTGCCGCAGCGACCTGATGCTCGCGGCCACCGCCGTCGCCGTCTCCAACGTCCCCGGCGGCTCCATCATCGAGGTGCGCCGGGCCACCGCCACCGTCTTCGTGCACGTCCTGGAGGCCGACCGCCCCGAGGAGCTCGAAGCCGCCCGGCGCCAGGTGTGGCGGATCGAGGAACTGACCGTACGGGCCTTCGGCACCCCCGACGAGATCGCCCGGGTCGCCGAACCCCCGCCACCGCACCGGCCCGCCGCCGAAAGGCCCGCACCATGACCGCGCCCGAACAGGTCGACCGCGTCCTGCTGACCGCCGCCGTCGTCCTGCTCCTGATCGCCGGTGCCCTGTTGCTGGCCCGGATCTGGCGGGGCCCCTCCATGCTGGACCGGGCGATCTCGCTGGACGTCTGCGCCGCCCTGATCATCGCCGGACTCGCCGCCAAATCGGCTTTCGCCCGGGACCCGTTCTACTTCCCGATCATGCTGGTACTGGCGTTCCTCGGGTTCACCGGGTCGGTGGGCATCGCCCGCTTCATCGCCGTACGCGACCGGCCCCGTCCCCCGCACCCCGACGACGCCCAGGAGGGCCCGCGGTGAGTCTCTGGCTCCAGATCGTCGATACGGCCGGCGCCGCGCTGCTCCTCATCGGCGCCGCGATCTCTCTGCTCGGGGTGATCGGCATGATCCGGCTGCCCGACGTCCTCTCCCGCAGCCACGCGGCGACCAAGCCGCAGACGCTCGGCATGATCCTGGTGCTGGCCGGGGTCGCGCTGAGGCTGCGCAGCGGCATGGACCTCGCGACCCTCGGTCTCATCGCCTTCTTCCAGATGCTCACCGGCCCGGTGGCCTCGCACCTGGTGGCCCGTTCCGCGTACCGTACGGGCCAGGTCGATCACGGCGAGCTGCTCTTCGACGAACTCGACGAGCAGCTCACCGACGGCAAGTGAGCGTCCGCGGCGGCGGGTTCACGCCCCCGGTACGCGGTCCAGGAACCCGCTCACCGAACTGATCCGGCCGTCCTCGGCGAGCCGGACCACGTCGAACCCGGCCACCGGTGCGGAGCCGTCCGCCGGGGAGACCAACTCCCAGGCGAAGCGGACCAGGTCGTGGTGCCCGTCGGGCGTCCCGGAGGGCCGGAACCGGAAGCCGGGGAACTGCTCGTGCACGCCGCCGATCACGGCCGCCAGTCCCTCGTGCCCGTGCACCTCGGCCAGCGGGTCGGTGTAGCGGGCGTCGGCGGTGAACGCGGCGGCCACGGCGCTCGCCCGCTCCTGGGACCCGGTGGTGTTCCAGGCGGCGAAGTAGCGCTGGACGGCTTCTTCGTACGCGGTCATGATGTGCCCTCTCCTCGGCCGTCCCGGCGGTCCGGGGCGGTGACCCCACCTTGACCCGGGGGCCCCGGCGGCGTCGATTACCCGGGAGGTAAGAGGGCTCCGCGTGCCGCTCCGACGCCGGGCGTAGGGTCGCGGGAGATCGCGCGTCGCGCATGTCGAGCGGGTCGTGCGCAAGGCGGGTGCCATGAGCGCGGTCCGCCGGGGCGGTGTGATCCGTCCCGGCGACACGGTCGCCGCCGAACTCCCCGGGGGCCCGCACCGCCCGCTGGAACGCGTGTGATCCCCACTCCGTCCCGCCCCCGCCGAAGTGCCCACGGACCGGTGTCGGCATGAGCGCCCACGGGCCGGTGTCCGCATGCCATGATGCGGGCACATGCCGGACGCTGGGGGGCGTATGGGAAGCACGGGCACAGTGCTGCGCGAATTGCGCGGCGCACAGAAGAGCGCCAAGGGCGTCTCGCTCTATTCGCGGTACGTGAACAGGCCCGCCGGCCGGGTGCTCGCGGCCGGGGCGTATCGGGCGGGCATGACGCCCAATCACGTCACACTGACCAGCGCGTTGTTCACCTACGGTGCGGTGGCTTCGGTCGCGCTCGTCGAACCGTCCTGGACGCTCGGCGTCCTGGTCTGGGCGGCCCTCGCGGTCGGCTTCGCCTTCGACTCCGCCGACGGACAGCTCGCCCGGCTCACCGGCCGGGGAGGACCCGACGGGGAGTGGCTGGACCATGTCGTGGACTGCGGGAAGCTGCTGCTCGTCCACCTCGCCGTCCTGATCTCCTTCTACCGCTTCAACGAACTACCCTCGGAAGCCTGGCTGTTGCTTCCCCTGGGATTCCAGGTGGCGGCTGTGGGTACCTTCTGCGCGGGGCTGCTGCGCGAACATCTCGGCAAGGCGGCGGTGAGCGCCCGGGGCCCGTCCTGGGCGGCATCGGACGCGGCGCCCGTCTCCCGGGTGCGGGCCGTGGCGCTGCTGCCCGCCGACTACGGGGTGTTCTGCCTGGTGTTCCTGCTGCTCGGCGCACCCGGGGCCTTCCGCGCCGGGTACGCCGTGCTCGCGGTGGTGCACACGCTGTTTCTGGCGGCCTTCCTCACCAAGTGGTTCAGGGAGCTGAAAGCGCTCCGGGCCGGCTGACGAGCACGTCCAGCGCCCGCCGCAGCTGGGTGCTGGACGTGTGCACGGTGTACGGGAAGTAGACGACCTCCACACCCACTTCGGCGAAGTCGCGTTCCAGCTTCTTCCCCTTGTCCGTGCCCCGCCAGTCGTCTCCCTTGAAGATCACGTCGAACCGGACCTGCTGCCAGGTCTCGACCTTGTCCGGCACGGTCTCCACGAACGCGGCGTCCACGAAGCGCACGCTGCGGACGATCTCCAGTCGTTCGCGGAGCGGGATCATCGGCGTGTGACCCTTGGCCAGGGCGGCCATCTCGTCCGACACGACCCCCGCGACCAGGTAGTCGCACTGGCTGCGGGCGTGCCGCAGGATGTTGAGGTGCCCGACGTGGAACAGGTCGTACACCCCGGGTGCGTAACCCACCCTGTGCTGCACCATCCGTATCTCTCCCCCCACGGTGAACGTGATCCGATGATGTTCCAACGAGCTTACTGTGAAGAACACTTGTGCAAGCCGTGAACGGATAAGCTCGACAGGGGCTGTTCCCTGGTGGGGGGCAGCGGCTGTCGTGGGGGGAAGGCGATCGTCCGATGTCCGAAACGTCAAGGTCCGGTTCGATCCGAGGCCGCCGACTTCTGGTGGTTTCGACCAACTACGCACCGGAACTCACGGGCATAGGCCCGTACGCCACCCAGCTGGCCGAGCACTGGGCCGCGTCCGGCGCCCGGGTCCGGGCGCTCACCGGTATGCCGCACTACCCCTCCTGGCGGCTGGAGGAGGGGTACCGGGACGTCTGGCGGACGGTGGAGATACGCGGCGGCGTCGGCGTGCACCGGCGCAGGCACTACGTGCCACCCCGTCAGAGCGCCCTGCGACGTGCCGCGTTCGAGGCGAGCGTCCTCGCGACCGGACTGTTCGCCCCACCGCCGGGACGCCCCGACGCCGTGATCTCCCAGATGCCCAGCCTCGCGGGCGGTGTCATCGGAGCCCGCCTCGCCCGACGCCATCGCGTCCCCCACCTGCCCGTCGTCCAGGACCTGATGGGCGCCGCCGCCGCGCAGAGCGGAATACGGGGCGGGGGCAGGGCCGCCACCGTCGCCGCCGCCGCCGAGCGGTACGCACTGCGCGGGGCCGCCCTCGTCGGCGTCATCCACGAGAGCTTCGTCCCCGGCGTCACCGCTCTCGGCGTCGACCCCGGCCGCATCCGCCTCGTCCCCAACTGGACCCATGTGCAGGGCCCCACCGCCGACCGGGCCGCCACCCGCGCCCGGCTCGGCTGGCCCGAGGGCACCCCGGTCCTCCTGCACTCCGGCAACATGGGGCTCAAGCAGGGCCTGGACGTCCTGGTGGACGCCGCCCGCCTCGCCCCCGACGTCCGCGTCGTCCTGATGGGCGACGGCAACCAACGCGACGCCCTGCGCGCCCGCGCCGCAGGACTGGCCAACGTGGACTTCCCCGAGCCCGCGGCGGCCGAGGAGTTCACCGACGTCCTCGCCGCCGCCGACGTCCTCGCGGTCACCCAGCGCGCCTCGGTCCTCGACATGAGCGTCCCCTCCAAGCTCACCTCCTACTTCACCTCCGGACGCCCCGTGATCGCCTCCGTCGCCGACGAGGGCGGCACCGCCGACGAGGTCCGCCGCTCGGGAGCCGGGGTCCTCGTCGCTCCCGAGGAGCCGGCGGCCCTGATCGACGCGTTGCGGAAGCTGGCCGCCGACCCGGCCGCCGCCGACGCCCTCGGGGCCGAGGGCCCGCGCTACGTCGCCCGCCACCTGAGCCGGGAGGCGGGCCTCGCCCGCTTCGACGACCTGCTCGCCGAGGTCCTGCCGGACGCACAAGGGAGCCCCCGCCGATGACGCCGCACCACCGCGCCCCGGACGACCAGGACGAGCCGGCTCTCCTGCGCGACCAGTTCCGCCAACTCCTGCGCTACCGCTCCCTGCTGGCGTCCGGAGTCGTCGTCGGCCTGCTCGGCGGCGGCTATCTCGCCCTCGGCGGCGAGGACACCTACACCGCCAACGGCGAGGTGCTCGTCCGCTCCGCGATCTCCGACCCCTTCGCCGCCGGAGCCACCGCGGACAAGGGCATCAACATCGGCTCCGAGCGCCAGACCGCCGTCAGCGACACGGTGGGCACCCTGGCCGCCGGGACCCTGCTCAAGGCCGGCGACGACGTCACCGCCCGCACGCTGCTCACCGGGCTCCAGGTCACCAACCCGCCCAACACCCTCGCCCTCCGCTTCTCCTACACGGCCACCGCCCCCGAGCAGGCCCGCGCCCGTGCAGAAGCCCTCGCGAACGCCTACCTGGCCCACCGCAGGGCGCGCACCGAGGAGAGCATCCGGAACATGTCCGACGGCTACCGGGCCCAGCTCCGCCCACTGGAGGAGAAGCGCGACCTGCTGGAGGACCAGATAGGCGCGGGCGCGGAGGACGACGTCAGCAGCGCCCGCGCCAACATCATCGTCTCCATCTCCGAGCTGAGCCGGAAGATCTCCGAGCTGAAGGCCCTGGACACCACCCCCGGCTACCTCAACAAGAAGCCCGTCGCCCCCACGTCGCCGACCGGCCCGGGACTGCCGCTGCTCCTCGGGCTCGGCGGCGTCGTCGGTCTCGCACTGGGACTGCTCCTCTCCTGGGTGCGCCTCGTCTTCGACCCCGCCGTACGGTCCACCCGCGAGCTCGTCCACTCGCTCGGCGCACCCCTGCTCGGCACCCTGCCCCGGGAACGCGCCGCAGCGGGCCGCCTGCTCGCCATCGGGCGCGGCAACTCCCGGCTGGCCGAGGAGTACCGCGCCGTCGCCTTCCGGCTCGCCTACGACCCGTCGTTCGCCGGGAGCCGCCGGCTGCTGGTCACCGCCCCGCGCGGTGACAACACGGCAGCCGCCGCCGCTGCCGCCAACCTGGCCGCCGCCTTCGCCGAGATGGGCCGCGACGTCCTGCTCGTCGAAGCCGACCTGCGCACCCCCTCGCTCGCCCGCGACCTGGGCTCCGCCGCCCACGAGGTGCGCCCGCCACGCTGGGCCGCCGAGGAGGGCGGCGGTGGCTGGCCCGCCGGCGGCCGCACCAATGTGGACGTGCCCGGATCCGGGGCCTTCGCCCTGATCCCCGGAACCGCCGTCGACAACGTCCCGCGCGCCCTGACCTCACCGCCCGTCGGCCGCATCGTCGCCGAGGCCGACCGGACCGGCAACGTCGTCATCGTCCTCGCCCCGCCCGTCCTGTCCTACGCGGACGCGGTCGCCCTGGTCGACCGGGTGGACGGCGTCATGATCGTCTGCGACCCGCGCGAGGTGCACCGCAGCGACCTGGAGCGCATCCGCGAGATCATCGGTGCCTCCGGAGGCTCCGTACTCGGCGCGCTGCTCCACCCGGGCCGGGGGCGGCTGCGCCGCGCGGAGCGACGGGCGAAACCGACCCGACGCCGGGGCGGTGGCGGGGGGCCCGCCCCCACCGCCGAGCCGGACGCTCCGGAGATCACCGGCGACCCCACCGAGACCCTCGGCCTGCGCGCCTTCACCCTGCCGGCCGCGCGCCGATGAGAGCACGCACCGCCGTCCTCTGCTCGGTCGCGGACCAGGGCGTGGCCGCGCTCACCAACATCCTGGTGCTTCTGGCCGCCGCCCGGCTCTCCACCGTCACCGACTTCGCCCGCTTCTCCGCGGTCTACCTGGTCTTCACGGTGCTCCTCGGCGTCTCGGGCGCGTACACCGGGCAGCCGCTGGTCCTCAAGCGCGGCGCGGGCCAGGAGACCCGGGGAGCCTGCCGCTCCGCCGTAGCCTTCACCGTCCTCGCGTCGGCCGCCCTCGGCGCGCTGCTCGCGGCCGTCTGCGCCCTCGTCCCCGGCGACACCGCCCGCGCCCTGATGATGCTCGGCCTCGTGCTCCCCGTGGTGCTGGGACAGGACGCCGGGCGGTATGCCTTCGCCACCCTCCAGCGTCCCCATCTCGCGCTGACCGCGGACCTGCTGCGGCTCGGCTGCGTGCTGGGGGCGCTCTCCGCGCAGGACTACGGGGCGTCCCCGGCGCGCCTGACAGCCGTCTGGGGCCTGTCGGCCCTGCCCGCCCTGCTCCTGTCCTTCGCCCTCCTGCACCGGGCCACCGCGGGGGCCCCGGTGCGACTGCGCCCGCTGCTGCGGCGCGGCCATCTCGGGCAGCGCTTCACCGTCGAGTTCGGTGTGGGCAACGCGACCGGCCAGCTGTCCGTGCTCGGCCTCGGCGCGGTCGGCAACCCACTCCTCGTCGGCGCGCTGCGCGGGGCGACCACCCTGTTCGGACCGCTCAACGTGCTCTACACCTCGGCCACTTCCTTCGGTCCCCCACTGCTCGGCCGTATCGGCGACGAGCGCCGCCGGGTCCGGGCCACCGCCGCCCTCGCCGCCGTCCTCGCGGCGACCGCCGTCCTGTGGGCCACCGTGCTCGCCCTGCTGCCCGAGCGCGCCGGACGCGAACTGCTCGGCGACACCTGGCCCACGGCCGCCGCGCTGCTCCCCGCGACGGGCAGCCAGTACGCGGCGATGGCCATCGGCACCTGCGGGCTGCTCGCCCTGCGCATGCTCGACCCGCGCACCACGCTCAGCGTCCAGGTCGTCTTCTCGCTCACCGCCGTGGCGTTCCTCGCGGGCGGTTACGCCATCGGGGGCGTCCCGGGTGCAGCCTGGGGGCTGGCCCTGGGGTCGCTCTGCAAGGCCGTCGCGACCTGGACCCGAGTGGCCCTGCTGCGCGGCCGGGGACCCGCCGTGCCCAAGGAGCCCGTCAGCGCCGACGCGCTGCCTGCTGCTCCCTGAACGTGGTGATCAGCACCAGGCACAGGGCCGCGATGGCGAGCTTCCCCACCGCCTGGAGCAGTGGACCGCGCAGCAGGATGAAGGTGTATCCGGCGATCAGCGGCGCCGCGATCGCCAGCACACTGCCGGAACCGGGACCCGCCCGGGTGACCGCGAGAGCGTATCTGCGGTCGGTGCGGGCCGCCGCGTAGCCGATCAGCGCCAGCCCGCCGACCATACCGGCCGGACCGAGGTCGACCCAGAACTCGGTCCACAGCGGGGCGGAGAGGTTGGTCATCCGCAGCCCCATCCACTGCCCGACCCGGACACCGGTGTCCTCCGGCTTCCCGCTCCACACCGCGCGCGGCACGAAGAACAGTCCGGAGCCGGCCAGTTGACGTCCGTAGGTGTGCCCCCGGGTCTCGACCCACGAGATGGTGTTGGCGAACATCACCATCTGGTCGTAGTCCTTGGTCACCAGCGGCTCGAAGACGGACGCCGACTGCACGGGCCGCTGTCCCCCCTCCTCGTACCGGAATCTGTCCGCGTACGGGAACACCACCAGCGCCCCGATCACCCCCGTCGTCAGCACCGTGCGGTAGAACGCCGCACTGCTCGGGAACGCGGTGAACACGAACGCCATCAGTACGGTGAGGAACCAGTAACGGGCGTTGGAGACCGGATTGTTCACCACCAGGTTCAGCGCCGCCAGCGCCACCCACACCAGCACCGTCGACGGGGTGCGCCGGGCCCGCCGGGAGGTCGCCAGACGACGGGTGTAGAAGAGCAGCGCCAGCAGCGCCGGGACCTGGCCGAAGCCCTTGATGAACGCCGAGCCGACGTTGGACCCCTCGGTCACGACCCCGCTCGCCGCGACGGTCTCGTTGATCTCCTGCCGACTGGAGAAGAAGACCGCGGGCCCGCCCAGCTTCATCACGTAGAACGCGCTCGCCGCGAAGGCCAGGAGCACCAGCAGCCGCAGCCGCAGCGGATGCGCCACGGCCGGTCCTCCACCCGAGCCCCGAGCGGAGGGAGTCCGGGGGCGCAGCGGGCGCCGCGAGGCCAGCAGTGCCCCCAGATCGTAGGCGGCACACCCCACCAGGATCATCGCGATCGCGGTCACCAGATCCTGGCGCGGCCCCACCATCGGCGTCGGCGTCTGCCCGATGACCACCTGGGCGAACGGCGCCACGCCCATCGCGATGTACACGAACATCCAGAAGACGCCCTGGAGCAACCGCCGCCGGGTCGAGAGGATCATCGTCGCCAGCCGGGCCCCCGCATAGCAGGTCAGCACGAGCTGGAGCCAGTACGCCGCGTCCCGGACCCCGCTGCCGGGCTGGGCGGCGATCACCGCGGGCAGGAAGCAGACCAGTCCCAGGATGAGCGGCACGGACAGGGCCCGCGACAGCATGGCCCAGGCGATCGGCCGCGCGGGCGCGTCGGAGGGCTTCCCGCGGTTCGGCGTGCGCGCCGACGTGTGCACCGACGTCATGCTCCCCCCGATCAGTGAACCGCTGAACACTCTAACGAATCAACCCACTTGCGGTGGCACGATGACTAGGCTGTGAACAGTTGGCCGAGGTCGAGGGGAACTCTCGTGAAAATCCTGCATGTTGTCACGCTCCACACTCCGGACCACGCCTTCGGCGGTCCGACCCGGGTGGCGTTCAACCTGTCCAAGGTCCAGCGGGCCATCGGGGACGACGCCCGCGTCATGGCCCTCGGCGACGGCTTCCCCGGCGGTGAACTGCCGCGCCAGGTGGAGGGAGTTCCGGTCCACCTCTTCCAGGCGCGGCACCTGCTCCCGATGTTCGAGGTCAGCGGGATCACCTCCGCCGCGCTGCTGCGCACCGCACGCGGCATGATGCGCGGCGCCGACCTCGTACACGTCCATCTGATGCGGGACCTGGTGACCCTGCCCGCAGCGCTCCTCGCGCTCGCGTCCCGGACGCCGCTGGTCGTCCAGACCCACGGCATGATCGACCCCACCGAGAAGAAGGTCGCCCAGCTCACCGACCTGCTCGGGGTCCGCAAGGTGCTCCGTGAGGCCGATGCCGTCCTGCACCTCACCGAGATGGAGCGGGTCGATGTGAACGCCGTGGCCGCCCCGGTCCCGCTCACCCGCACCGTACGGCTGGTCAACGGGGTCCGCCCGCAGGAGCGCAAGCCCGTCCGCGACCCCGGCCGGCCGCCCACCGTGCTCTTCCTCGCCCGGATCCAGGAGCGCAAGCGGCCCGAGGACTTCGTCGCCGCGATGCCGCACGTCCTCGCCCGCCACCCGGACGCCCGCTTCGTGCTGGCCGGGCCGGACACCGGCGCGCTGGCCGGCACCCTCGCACTCGCACGGAGGCTGGGTGTGGCCGACTCCCTGGACCATCGGGGCCCGTTGGAGCACGAACAGGTCCTCGCCGCCGACCGCGAGGCCGATGTGTATGTGCTGCCGGCGATCGAGGAACCGTTCCCGGTCTCGGTGCTGGAGGCGATGTCGGTCGGCACCCCGGTCGTCATCACCCGCACCTGCGGGCAGGCCCCCGACGTCGCGGGGGCGGGGGCGGGCCGGGTGATCGACAGTCGGGTCGGCGAGGACGCGGCCAACGCGCGCAAGGTCGCGGACGCGATCCTGGAACTGCTGGAGCCGGAGGCCGCCGAACAGGCGGGCAAGGCCGCCTGGGAGCTGGTGAACGAGCAGTTCACCATCGAGGCCGTCACCACCACCCTCCGGCGGACCTATGAGGACGTGGTCCGCCGGAGGCGAGGGTGACCGGCCGGCCCGGCGAGCCGGGCGACGGGTCAGCCGGCTGGTCAGGGTGCCGGCCGGTTGGTCAACGGGTCGGCTTCTCACGGGACTTCAGGGCGATCTGCCAGCGGTAGAAGCTCATCGCCAGCGCGAAGTCGAAGCCCGCCCGGCCGTCCAGGAAGCCACGCCGGTAGAGATACATGTACGCGAACGACACCACCGGCTTGAACGGCGCCTTGTGGAACAACTGCCCCTGGCGGGACTTGACCTGGCGTACCTGTTCCTTCACCTCGGGGTGGTTCTCCAGCCACGCCTCCCAGTCCGAGTAGCGGTTGTGCCGCTCGAACCAGGCGGTCACCGGGTCGAGGTCCTGGTGCTCGATGGGGTGGGTGAGCGTCCCCACCGTCGCCGCGACCGGCTGGTAGTGGCCCTCCACCTCACCGATTCCCGGGGCGTCGAGATCCCCGACCTCCGGGTAGTGGGAGCGGGTCCGGTCGGTCAACGACCGCTTGCGGATGGTGTATCCATGGCGCAGCCGCTTCCCCGAGAACCAGTAGCCGAGCGGAATGTCGTACGCGGCAGGCTTCGGGGCCGTCGGATCCCGGAAGGTCTCCCGCAGTTCGGCCAGCAGCCCGGGGCTGAGCCGCTCGTCGCCGTCCAGGAGCAGGATCCAGTCCAGATCGGTGCGGACGTTCTCCAGGCACCACTGCTTCTTCCGTGGGTGGGCCCCGTCCCAGGTGTACGTGACCACCTCGGCCCCGCACTCCTCGGCGATCTTGACGGTGTCGTCGGTGCTGTGGGAGTCCACCACCACGACCGCCTCGAAGTGGCCGAGCACCGATTTCACCGCCTCCGCGATGTTCAGGCCCTCGTTCTTCGTGGGGATCGCCACGGCTATCGGCAGCCGGGTCCTTCCCGGGGGCGTCTCTGCGGTCATCCCTTGGCTCCTTCGAGCAGCCAGGCGTAGCAGCCTGTGGAGGTGAACGTGCGGGCGGACGTCGGGATCGTGATCTTCCGGGAGACGCCCGTGTCGGAGGTGCCGGAGGACAGTTCCTCGCCCCCGGCACCGGTGATCTGCCAGGAGCAGGCCGTGGAGGGAGAGGCGGACCTGTAGACGCCCGGCCGGAGCCTCTTCCCGGTGTGTGTGCCGTCCGGGTAGGCGTCCGCGGCCTCGTCCGCCAGGTCCTGGTGCTGGGGGCAGAGCCCGGCGACCGCGTCCGCCGCGTCCGGGATCTCGTCCGTCGCGATGGCGCCGACGGCGGTGTCCCGGTCGGCCTTGACCAGATAGCGGAGCTTGTCGCACGCCTCCTGGCCGGTCTGGAGCACGGCGGCCGGGTCCATGCCCTTCGGCACCCGGTCCTCCAGATACTCCCTCTGCCCCTTCGTGAAGGTCCCGGTGGCCGGGGTGATCTCGTCGGACGGCGTCTTCGGGCCGGTGGCGGGTACCGAAGGGCCGGCGGCCGGCTCCTCGGGCTTCCCGGCGGAGGACGTGCTGGTCGGTGCGGGCGGGCCGGAGGACGGGCCGGGGGCGGCGGGCCCGGAGGCCGCGGGGCGCTGGGCGCCCGCGGCCTCCGGACCGTTCCCGTCGGCGGACGAGCCGCAGGCGGCCAGCGCCGCCGTCATGACCACGACGGCGCCGGCCAGGAACGGGTTCCTCATGCGGATCAGCCATTCCTCAGTGCGTAGTGCGCGCTGACCTGCGAAGCGCTCAGGGTGCTCGGGTAGACGGCGGTCTCGTCGATCTGCCCGGCGAAGAAGTCGCTCGTCGGACGGTTCGGCCAGTTGGCGAGGTTGTCCCCGCCGATTCGCCAGTACCCCGGATTGGTGTCGTTGCCGGAGACCAGGATGTTCGACGCGCGCGACTGCCCGTCGACGTAGAGCGTCATGCCCCGGCCCAGGGGACCCTGGGTCGCGACGACGTGGTGCCACTGACCGTCGTTGTACGCACCCGAGGTGGTCACGGTGCGCATGCCGCCGCTCTGGACGCCGAAGGTGAGCCGTCCGTCGTTGCGCATGTAGATCTGTTTGTCGTGGCGGGTGCTGTTCTGCTGCGTCATGTTCCCGAAGCCGATGATCTTTCCGCCCCGGGTGGTGGTGGTCCTGATCCAGGTCTCCACCGAGAAGCGGGCCGGTGCGGCGACCTGCCGATTGCTGTACGCGTAGGCGTCGACGCCGTCGAAACCGATCGCCGTCGAGGGCCCGGCGACCGCCGCCGGGCTCTGGCGGTGGGCGGGGCCGTTGCGCAGGAAGCCGTTGTCCAGGTTGCCGCTGCTGTCATGGGCGAACGTGGACGCGCCCTCGTCGTAGCGCCAGTAGAGGCTCGCTCCGTCGGATCTCACCCGGGCCGGATACGCCTCCGTCGTGCTCGCCACGGTCGCCTTCTGGGCCGGGGACTTGGAACTGGTGTTGGTCCCGTCGCTCGCGGTGATCCGGTACGAGTGGGTCTCTCCCGGCGCGACGTCGCTGTCCGTCCAGGTCAGCTGGGGCCGGTCCCAGAAGACCGAGTAGCCGGTCGTCGTGTGGACCGGGGTGCTCGAGTCGTCCTTGTAGATCCGGTAGGTCAGCTCCCCGTCATCGGTGTCGAAGCTGGTCTGCCAGTTCACGTCGATCCGCCCCGGGGTCAGCGTGGACAGGCTGACGTTGGGCACCCAGGGCGCGCCCGTGTCCGGGCCGTTCGCGAACCGGGTGAGGCCCTGTTGCGGCTTGCTGTTGACGGAGGTGAACTCGCCGCCCACCCACAGGTACTGGCTCCCGCCGCTGCTCGCCCGGGTCATCACGCGCGGTCCGACCGGTTCGCCGATGCCGTCGTTGGTGTCCGGGAACCAGGGGAGCAGCTTCGGGTCGTCGACCGACTGGGCCAGCAGATGCTTGCGCGGCTGGTCGGGGAAGGACCCCATGCTGGAACAGTCGTGGGCGTGGCTGCCGCTGTACAGCACACCCGAGTACGCCAGCACCGCCTGGGTCGCGCCCAGGCAGGTGTCCCGCCAGCGCTGGTCGAAGTCGTCGAGATCCAGCGCGATACGCCCGTCGAACACTCCGCCGCCGGTGCCCTCGTTGCCGGTGTAGAAGCCGGTGGCGTCGGTGGTGATGTCCTGCACGGTGGAGTTGTTGTGGATGAACCCCGGGTAGGACTTGGTGAGTCGTCCGGTGGTCGCGTCGACCACGGCCAGGGCGTGGCTGGTGGTGCCGTTGACGCGGAAGAAGTCGCCGCCCAGCAGCACGTTCCGCCCGTCCGGGGTCAGTTCGACGGCCCGGGCCACCTCGTCGGCGTTGGCCGTGAAGGGCAGCAGGGACGCCCCGGCGGCGGTGACGGCGGCGAACTTGTTCCTCGTCTGACCTCCGACGCTGTTGAAGTCCCCGCCCAGATAGACCGTGTCGGCCGTGACGGCGAGCGCCCGCACGGTCGCTGTCACGGAGATCTTGAAGTCGTTGCGGGGGGTGCAGGTCTCGGTGTCGATCGCCGCGATGTTGCTCACCCCGACTCCGTTCACCGCCCCGAACTGGCCGCCCGCGTAGAGGGTGCCGCCGTCCGGGGACAGGGCCAGGGCCCGGACGGTCGCGGTCCCGGAGGAGATGGTGAAGGACAGCGAGCAGTCGGTGGGCGCCCCGGTCGCCGCGTCGAACGCGGCGAAGTTCACCGCGGGCCGGTCGTCCGTTGTGAGAGCGGCGGTGGGGGGCCGCAGGGTGGAGAAGGTGCCGCCCGCGTAGACGACGCCGTCGCCGGCGGCCATCGACCAGACGATGCCGTTGGTCTGCCAGGTGGTGAGGTCGTCCGCGGTGATGGCGACCGGTGGTGTCAGCGCCGCCGCCGGAGAGGTCCCGGCCGCGGTCGCGGTCAGGGCTCCGGCCAGCAGGCCGAGAACGGCGGAAGCGGCCCGCACACGGCCGCGTCCTCCGGTTCTCTGCCCTGTACTTCCGTTCATCATTCTGCTCCGAAGGTGAGATTCGAGCTGCGGCCGGGAGGCCGCGTGTCCTGCCTCGCCCGACCGGGCGCGCGGGTTGTTCGTTCCGCTGCCGGCCGGTTCGAGTGAGTAGGCGGAGCCGAGGGCCCCGCCCGGTGCCGGCGCGGAGGGCTCCACCGAGGAGTCGGTGGAGACGGCGGTCGCGCCGGTGATCGTCCCGGGCACGGGCGCGGCTGGCGCCGGCCGGGAGTTGTGGGTGAGCGACGACGCGGTCCGGGCGACGGCGACCGGAACCACGTGGTGGCTGTCGGTGGAGCCGCCCCTGGGGAGCGTGTCGCCGATCGGGCCGATCGGGTGCGCCGGGCGGACGTGCGGGAACGGGCCGCCCGGCCCGTTCACCTGTCCACCCGGACGGCGGCCCCGGTCAGCTGGTCGTCCAGCCGGCGGATATCGGCGTCGACCATGATGCGGGCCAGCTCGCGCGACGTCACCTCGGGCTTCCAGCCCAGCAGTTCCTCGGCCTTCGACGCGTCCCCGATCAACGCGTCCACCTCGCTGGGGCGTTCGTACTTCGGGTCGTAACGCACGTGCTCGCGCCAGTCCAGCCCCGCGTGCTCGAAGGCGAACTCGACGAACTGCCGGACGCTGACGCCCTCACCGGTGGCGACCACATAGTCGTCGGGGGCCTCGCACTGGAGCATCCGCCACATGGCGTCCACGTACTCCGGCGCGTATCCCCAGTCCCGGACCGCGTCCAGATTGCCCAGGTGCAGACGGTCCTGGAGACCGGCCTTGATCCGGGCGACACCCCGGGTGATCTTCCGGGTCACGAAGGTCTCGCCCCGGCGCGGCGACTCGTGGTTGAAGAGGATCCCGTTCACCGCGAACATGCCGTACGCCTCGCGGTAGTTGACCGTGGCCCAGTACGCGTAGACCTTCGCCACGCTGTACGGGCTGCGCGGGTGGAACGAGGTGTTCTCGTTCTGCGGGGGCGGACTGGCTCCGAACATCTCGGAGGACGAGGCCTGGTAGATCCGGGTCTCGATGCCGCTGGCCCGGACCGCCTCCAGGAGCCGGATGGTGCCGAGCCCCGTGACGTCACCGGTGTAGAGCGGGGCGTCGAAGGACACCCGCACATGCGACTGCGCGCCCAGGTTGTAGACCTCGTCGGGCTGGATGTCGCGCAGCAGGTTCACCAGGGCCACACCGTCGGACAGGTCCGCGTGGTGCAGGACGAAGGAGCGCTCCGGCTCCTCGGGACCCTGGTAGATGTGGTCGATCCGCTCGGTGTTGAAGCTCGAGGAGCGGCGTATGAGGCCGTGCACCGTGTACCCCTTGTCGAGCAACAACTCGGCCAGATACGAACCGTCCTGGCCGGTCACTCCGGTGATGAGCGCGGTCTTCGCCACGATTCCCCCTTCTCTGCTGATCGCCTCGGCGGCGACGTTCACCGATATATCGGAATTGAAGCGTTCTGCGGCAAAGTGTCACCGCAGTCCCTTTCTGCTGGCACAATCCGAGCCATGACGACCGAACTCCCCTCCCCTTCCCAGGAATCCGCCCGCTCCCTCCTGCGGCCCGCCTCCCGCATATTCGTCGCGGGACACCGCGGCCTGGTCGGCTCGGCGGTGGCCCGCCGCCTCGCCGACGACGGCCATGAGGTGCTCACCCGTGGCCGCGACCTCCTCGACCTGCGCGACGCCGCGCGGACCGGGGCGTATCTGAAGGAGATCCGCCCGGACGCCGTGGTGCTGGCCGCCGCCAAGGTCGGCGGGATCATGGCCAACAGCACGTACCCCGTGCAGTTCCTGGAGGACAACCTGCGCATCCAGCTCAGCGTGATCGCCGGTGCGCACGCGGCCGGGACCGAGCGGCTGCTCTTCCTCGGCTCGTCGTGCATCTACCCCCGGCTCGCGCCCCAGCCGATCCGCGAGGAGGCGCTGCTCACCGGGGAGCTGGAGCCCACCAACGAGGCCTACGCCCTCGCCAAGATCGCCGGAATCGTCCAGATCCAGTCCTACCGGCGGCAGTACGGCGCCTCCTACATCAGCGCCATGCCCACCAATCTCTACGGATCCGGCGACAACTTCGACCTGGAGACCTCGCACGTGCTGCCCGCGCTGATCCGCCGCTTCCACGAGGCGCGGCGGGACGGGGCGGCCGAGGTGACCCTCTGGGGCTCCGGCTCCCCGCGCCGTGAGTTCCTCCACGTCGACGACCTCGCCGCCGCCTGCGTCACCCTGCTGGAGGCATACGACGGCGACGAACCCGTCAACATCGGCTGCGGCGACGACCTCACCATCCGCGAACTCGCCGAGACCGTACGGGAGGTGACGGGATACGAGGGGCGCATCGGCTGGGACACGTCGAAGCCCGACGGGACCCCCCGCAAGCTGCTCGACGTCACCCGCCTCTCCTCCCTCGGCTTCACGCCGCGGATCCCGCTGCGCGACGGCATTGCCCGCACCTACGCCTGGTGGCTCGGGCAACTCCAGCCCGGACAGTGACCGTTCGCCGCCGCCGGGGGGTGCCCCGCGGCGGCGTACCGGCTGTGCTCCTCGCATCCGCCCGCCCACCGCCTCAGTACGCCCCGCGGCCGTCGGTGACGGCGCGCACGGTGCGAACGAGAAGTCCCATATCGGCGGCCACCGACCAGTTGTCGACGTACCAGAGGTCGAGCGAGACGGTCTCCTGCCAGGTCAGATCGGAACGGCCGCTCACCTGCCACAGCCCCGTCAGTCCCGGCTTCACGGCGAGCCGGCGGTGCTCCCGCTCGTCGTACCGCGAGGCCTCCTCCGGCAGCGGCGGCCTCGGACCCACCAGTGACATATGACCCAACAACACATTGAGCAGTTGCGGGAGTTCATCCACCGACGTCCGCCGCAGTATCCGCCCGATCGACGTCACCCGAGGGTCGCCGCGCATTTTGAACAACGGCCCGTCCGCCTCGTTGTTCGCGGCCAGCCGGGCCTTGAGGTTCTCCGCGTCGGCCACCATCGTGCGGAACTTCCACATGGTGAACGGCCGGTTGTGCTGCCCCTGCCGGACCTGCCGGTGGAAGACCGGCCCCCGCGAGGACAGCCGGACGCTCAGCGCCACCGTCAGGAGCAAGGGTGTCAGGGCCAGCAGCCCGAACAACGCCCCCGTACGGTCCAGCACGTTCTTCGCCATCGCCTGCGGCCCCCCGCGCAGCGGCGGCGCGATGTGCAGCAGGGTGAGCCCGGCCGCGGTGACGGGCCGCACCCGCTCGGCAGCCACCCCGGACAGCTCCGAGACCACGGACAGGGCGACGCCCCCGTCGTGCAGCCCCCAGCCGAGCCGGCGCAGCCGGTCGCCGGTCAGCTGGGGCCCGGGGGCCACCAGCACCAGGTCCGCCGCGTGGGCGTAGACCCCGCCGAGCACCGTGGTCACGTCGTCGTCGGCCGGGCAGGACGCGAGGCGCCCCGGCACCTGCACACCGTCCAGCTCCAGCCGGTCGGTGCCCACCGGAATGGCGGCGACCGGACGGTAGTCGTGATCCGTACGGGAGTTGAGCAGCTCGGCTGCCCGGACCACGCCCGAGGCCTCGCCGACCAGCAGCACCCTGCGGACCCGACGGCCGCGCCGCCCCGAGCGCTGCCACCGACGCAGCCCCGCCACCGCCGCGGTGATCAGCAGCCCCGGCGTCACGGCCATGACGGCCGTGGCCGGGTCCACCGGGCTTCCCGCAGCCGTGTGCAGGACGGCCAGCAGGCCGATGAGGACGAGCCAGTCCCCGACCGGGCCGAGCGCACCGCCGGGCCCGGTCCCCGGCCGGTCCGTGTAGCGTCCCCGGGCGGTGCGCAGCCCGGCCCAGACCAGCCCCGCCACCGCGGCGGCCGCCATCGGCCGAGGCTGGTCGCCCGCGCTCAGCAGCAGCCAGGCCGGACCGGCCAGGCCCAGCAGGTCGGTCAGCGCGGCCAGGGCGGGGCCGGGCGCCGGCTTCCGCCGGGCCGGCGCCCGGCCGGCCGGGTCGCGCTGTGCTGTCGGGGCCCTCCACAGCTGTTCCAGGGCGGCCGCGCGGTTCCGGGACGCGGCGGTGCGGGGGCGCGGCGCGCCCCGGAGCCCCACCGGTCCGGATAGGTCGGTATCGGGTATTTCGACATGCCCCATGGACCCCCCAGTCACAGTCGCACCCCCACAAACGGGACGCATCCGTCGATCCCATGGACTGACGGATGCGCCCTCGCTCGGTGCACGATATCCACACACGTGCCATTTCGCTGGAGTTCTCGTGAAGTTCAGACGGCTCGGTCCAGACACCTCCGATCGGCTGGAACCATCTGATGTCGCCTGGTGCCCAAGGATGTTGATGGGGCGACGGACGGGTAAGCGCTTGTGCCGGGCGACGCCGGGGAGCGGCCGGCGGAGGCTCCGACTCCGGTGCGTTCCGGCGGGAACGCGTGAACCCCCTGGCAGACGGCGTGCCCGGCCGGGGGGTTCACGGATTCGCGCGCCCACCCCGAAGGGATGGGCGCCACTACGGGGTCAGAGTGCGCCGTCCGTGCGCCTCCTGGCGCGCCGGTGGATCAGCAGCCCGGCGCCAACGAGTGCCGCTGCCGCGAGAGTTGCCGACATCACAGTGATGCCGGTGGCGGCCAGGCTCCCGCCGCCGGACGTGGTGGCGGCCCCGGTGCCGCCACCGGCGCCACCGCCGACCGTGGAGCCGGTGGAGCCGGACGCGCCGGCCGTACCGGTGGAGCCGGAGCCCCCGGTGGTGGAGCCGCCGCCCGACCGCGTACCGCCGTCACCGCCTGCCGAACCGTCACCACCTGTGCTGCCGGCCCCGTTCGAGGTGTCACCGCCGCCGCTGTCGCCGCCCGTCTCCCCGCCGCCGGTGGCCGCCGTGACGGTGAGCGTCACGGCGGAGGTGCGGGTGGTGCCGACGTCGTTGCGGAACTCGGCGCGGTAGCGGTAGCCGTCCTGCGCCGCCCGCGCGGTGAATGTGAGGGCCGCCCCGGTCGCGCCCTCGACGTCCTTCCAGGTCTGCGCGCCGTCGGTGCTGACCTGCCAGCGGACCGTGGGTGCCGGGGAGCCCTCCGCCTCCGCGGTGAGGGTGACTTCCTTCCCGTCCTCGGCCGCCAGGTCGGCGGGCGCGCGGGTCACCAGGGGCGAGACCTGCCGGACCAGCTTGGTGATCTTTCCCTCGGCGGGGCTCGTCACGAAGACGGTGGCGCCGCCAGGCCCGACCGCGAGCGAGGCCGCGCCGGACTGGGAGTGGTTGCCGGGCAGCGACAGGTCCTTCGCGGCCACGGCGAAGTCCTCGGTGTCGTACACGGTCAGCGTGCCGTTGTTGTCGTCGGCCGGATCGGAGAGGTCCCCGCCGTCCTGCCAGGCGACGTAGGCCCGGCCCGTCGCCAGGTCGAAGGCGGCGTCGCGGGCCAGGTCCTTGCCGACGAGCGTCGTGAGCGGCTTGCCCGCGGCGTCGAAGACCAGCACGGACCGGTTGACTCCGACCCACACCGCGCCGGTGGCCGGGTCCGTCTCGGTGAATCCGGCCACGCCCTGCGCGCCGGGCAGGGCGAAGGAGGCGGTGACCGCGAACGAAGCGAGGTCCACCCGGTGCAGCCGCCCGGCGGCGAAGTCGCTGAACCAGAGCGCGCCCCGGGCGGGATCCGCGGCGAACTGCTCGCCGCCCGGGAGGGTGAGGCTCCGGGTCGCCGTGCCGGTGGCCCGCTCGATCTCGGAGAGCTTCGCGCCCTGGGCGACCAGCACCGTGCCCGGAGTCGTGCCGGGGGCGATGTCGGTGATGGTGGACCCGGTGAGCCAGACGCCCGAGGCCGCCTCGTCACCTGCCTCGGCGCTCCCGACGCCCCGGAGCGGGTAGTTGTAGACGACGCCGTCGCCCGGCAGGGCTCCCGCGATGCGGGCGGCCGCCGAGGTGCGCACCTCCCCGTTGGGTCCGGGAGCCTGGCTGATCCAGCTCTCGGCCTTCCCGTCCTCGGGGTTCAGCACATGCAGCCCGCGCTCGTCGAGGTCGGCGGTGTCGGGGAGGTTGTCCGCGCCGACGTACAGCTTCTTCGAATCGGGGTGCAGCAGCAGGTCCAGCGGCTTGCCGGCCGAGGTGAATGCGGCGGCGGCCTTGTAGGAGACGGTTCCCGCGGGCACGTCGACGCCCTCGCCGCCCGGTTCGCCGGGCGCCTGGCCCGCGAAGGCGACAGGGATGCGGACGTCCTGCGACCGGTCGCCACCGGAGCGGTGGTCGGCCCGGGTGACGACGGAGCAGGCCACCTCGGCGCAGTCGAGGCCGTCGCCCTTCGCCGTGATCTCGATCTCCACGTCGAAGGTTCCGCCGGGCCCGAAGGCGCGGGCGAGATCACCCTCGTACGGGTCGCCCGGGGGCACGATCCACTGCGAGGTCTTCGAGCCGCCGCTCATGTCCGCGCCGCCGAGACAGGGGGAGGGCACCCGGTTGTCGCCGTTGTCCTTGCACAGGGCGACGTAGATGCCGGATCTCGGACCGTACCCGGCGCCGATGACCCGGACCTTCTCGCCGGCCGGATCGAGTCCGGTGGTGGCCGAGACGGTCAGCTTCTGCCCCTGGGGGCCGGTGGCGGTCTTGGGGGTCCCGGCGTCGGCACTGACCGCCGCGCCCGTGGGGATCGCCGCGAGCAGCAGGGCGGCGACGACGGCCGTACCCGCCCGGCGTCCGAGTCCGCGGCGAGTGCTCGGAGGGGTGCGGGGAGCGGTGCCTGGAGTGGATGTCATGTCATTCCTCGTCACGACGCGTGGGAGCCCGGCCCCGGCGCGAGCGGCCGGGACCGGGCAAATGGCTGTATGACTCATGGGAGTTGAGCGGTGCATACGAAGTTGAGCTGTCATGCGCCGAGGTGAGTGGTGCCGCTCGAAGTGGGCGGGCGTCGACCGGGGTTGGTCGGTGCTACACGAAGCTGATCGGGGCGTGGACGTCGTACTTGCGGTCGTTGGTGTCGGTGTGGTCGGCGCGGGTCACGATGGCGCACTCGACGGTGTCGCCGCAGACGTTGCCGCCGCCGAGGTCGGCCTTGACGTGTATCCGGACGCTGAAGGTCCCGCCCGCGCCGAAGGGCGAGGTGTTGGGGAGGCCGCCGCCCAGGCCGGACACCCAGTGCGAGGCGCCGGTGGTGCCGGACTGGTCCTGGCCGCCGAGACACGGAGAGGGCTTGTTGGCGCCCTGGGCCCCGTTCACCACGCACAGGCTCACGTAGACGCCCTGGCCGGTGTTGTAACCGCTGCCGGTGACAGTGATGTTGGCGCCCGCGGCAGCCGCGGTGTTGGGTCCGGAGAGCGACAGGTTGTAGGTGGCGCCCCCGTCGGTGACCGTACGGGTGCCGGTCGCGGCGGCGGGGGAGGCGAGGGTCAGGGCCAGCGCGGCGGCGGCGAACGCGGCGAGGCCCGCGCGGGCGATGGTACGGGTGGAGGGAACAGCACTCATGAGATGAGCACCTTTCTCGGCATCGGTAACCAGAACCACGGACACCCAGTCGACTTAGGTAAGGCATACCTAAGTCCAAGTCCGTTGGGTTGTCAACAACGGTGCGGCCTGCGGGCGCTGCCCACGGGCGGTACGGGGCGGAGGGCTCCGGTCGACGGCACGGCCTGCTCGGTCCGGATGGTCTTCCCGGTCGGGGCGTACCGCGCGCCCCACCGCTGGACGGGCTGCGCCGCGATGAAGAGTCCGCGCCCGCCCTCGTCGTCCGCCGCGCTCACGGCGCGACACCGGCTCGGTTCATGCCCCCGGAATCCACCCGGTCCCTGCCCGCAGACGCGCGGATACGGGCCGGAGGACCGGGGTCGACGGCGGCCGTTGGCACGGCGGGGGCGGACGGGGGGAAACCGTCGCTCCGCCATGTGCCACCGGGCTCTGAGCCGCCGACGACGGCAGCGGCGGCTCAGGTGTCGGACGTTCCTTCGAGGGGCTGCCGGCACCTCCTTCAGGGGGGATATCCCCCTGAGAACAGGGAGGTCAGACCCAGCGCGCTGCCGGCGCATCAAAGGCGAGGATCTCTTCATGTCACCGGAAGCACGACTGAGGGAGTCCACGGGTATGACCAGGCATCACCGACAGCGCTTCAGCCGCAGGGCCCTGTTCGTCACGGCGGTGATCGCGACGGGAGCGGTCCTCACCCCGGTGGTGGCGCAGGCGGCCCCGGCCGCCCGGCAGGCGTCGGCCGCCGCCTCGGCCCAGGACCCGGTCGTCCGCGCGCTGGACCGGATCGCCCACCCGCTGCGCTCCACCGAACCCGGCGGGAAGAGCTCCGACCTGCGGGCCCTGGACGCGATGATCGGCAGCGCCAAGGTCGTCGGCCTGGGCGAGGCCACCCACGGCTCCCACGAGTTCTTCGCCATGAAGGAGCGGGTCTTCAGCCACCTCGTCGAGAAGAAGGGATTCCGCGCCTTCTCCCTGGAGTTCAGCTGGGCCGCCGGCCTGCGCATCAACGACTACCTCCAGACAGGCCAGGGCGACGCCCGGCAGATCGCCAAGGAGACCCTCGCCAACTCGCCGTGGGACCGCGAGGAGTTCGTACACCTCATCCAGTGGATGCGCGACCACAACCGGCGCAACCCCACCCGCACCGTCCACTTCGTCGGCAACGACATCTCCGCACCCGCCATCACCGACGACCTCTTCGGCCGGATCACCCGCTATGTCCACCGGCACCACCCCATGCTGGCGCCCCGCGTGGACGAGCTCTACACCGGACTGCGCCCCGTCGACGACGTATACGCCTACTGGAGGAAACCGCTCGCCGAGCGGCAGCACTTCGCCGGTCAGGCCCGGCAGGTCCTCGACCTGATCAGGGCGGCGGGCGGCGAGGACCGGGAAGCCCACGACTGGGCCGTCCAGAACGCCCGCTCCATCGCGGACACCACCGAATTCCTGACCGCCGACCCGGACAACCCCGCCACCCTGCCCGACTTCATGCTCCTGCGCGACCGGATCATGGCCCAGAACATCCTGTGGTGGCAGAAGCGCACCGGCCACAGGATGCTGGTCTCCGCGCACAACGAGCACCTCGGCCTCATCGCCTCGGAACCCGATTCCTACCCCAAGACCCAGGGATCCTTCCTCCGCGACGCACTGGGCCGCGACTACCTCCCCATCGGCATGACCTTCCACCAGGGTTCCTTCCTCTCCAAGGACACCGCCATCGGTGGCGACTGGAAGAAGTTCACCGTCGGCGCCGCCCCCGCAGGCTCCAATGAGAACACCCTCGACCAGGTCCGCCACCGTGACTTCTACGCCGACCTGCGCGCCGCCGCTCCCGCCGCCCGCACCTGGCTGGAGACCGCCCGCCCCACCCGCTCCATCGGCACGCTCTTCGGCGACGACTACCCTCTCCACGATCAGGCGCTCGGCCGCGCCTACGACATCCTGATCCACCTCCACGAGGTACGGGAGGCCGAACCCCGCAAGCCGTGACCCCCGGGGCCGGGCTCGCTCCGCGGGGCCCGGCCCGGCCACGTACGCCTCGCCCTTGTCGCGGTGTGCGGCGGAGATCGGCGGACCGCCGCGCTCGTCCTCGTCGAACGGTCCGCCGAGCCTGATCCGGCGGGCCCGCGCCACCAGCTCGTCGGTGAACCGGTCGTGCGGCTCGTCCTGCACGAGGAGCCGCGCCCCGGCGGAGCAGTCCTGCCCCGCGAGCAGGAAGACCGCCATCAGGGGCGGACGAGCCCCCTGGGCGGCGGAAGAGCCCTGACCTGGACGGCAGATGAGCCCTCGACCTGGACGCATGTTCGGCTACCGTTCCCTCCATCCATCCATCCATCCGTACGGGCGAAGGCCCCCAGCCCACGCTGTTCTCCGAGGAGTGGTGCCCCATGCCGCAGATCACCGTCGACTACTCCGGCACGCTCGCCGCGGCCTTCGACCGTCAGGCCTTCGCGCTCGCCCTGCACCCGCTCGTAGCCGCCACCGCCGATGCCCGCCAGGAGGCCTGCAAGGCCCGCTTCCGCCGGGTCGAGGACTTCGTCATCGGCGATCAGACCGAAGGCCACGCCGTCCTGCACATCGAGATCGGCCTGCTCCACGGCCGCACCGACGCGACGAAGATCCGTCTCGCGGACGCCGTGCTCGCCCTGATCGCCGCCCGGGTCAGGCCGGTCGACGGCGTTACCCTGCACTCCTCCGTCGAGATCCCCACCCTGGACGCGGCTTACCGGAAGCGCTGAACGGGCATCGCGTCGGGTGGGCAGACCGGAAGGCCGGAACGTCGAGTGAGTCGAGTGAGTGGAGTGCCAGACATGCGTGGAGGCAGCGTCGCCGTGGTCGGCGGCAGCATAGCGGGGTGTGCCGCGGCCCTGGCCGCGTCGCGCGGGGGAGCGGAGCGGATCACCGTCCTGGAACGCGCCGATGCCCGGCTCCGCGACCGAGGGGTGGGAGTTGCCCTCCACAGCGAACGGTACGACGAGTTGAGGGAGGCCGGGTACGTCGCTCCGGAGATGCCCTGGGCGCCGCTGACCCGGCGGGTGTGGAGTGTGCGGGACGGCGAGGCCGACCACGGCCGGGTCGTCGCTGAGCAGTCGTTCCCCTTCCGCGCCTACAGCTGGGGCTCCCTGTGGAGCGAACTGCGCCGCCGGGTACCCGAGGAGGTGTCCTACCGGTCCGGCGCGGTGGTCACCCGGGTGGAACCGGATGCCGACGGGGTGACGTTGCGGCTCGCGGACGGGCACCGGGAGCACTTCGACGTCGTGATCGGGGCGGACGGATACCGCTCCGTCGTCCGCGAGGCCATGTTCCCCGGCGTGGAGGCCACGTACGCCGGATACTTCGGATGGCGCGGGACGTCGCCGGACGTCGCGGACCTTCCGTCGGACGGCCTCGACGCGCACACCATCGTCTTCCCCGGCGGTCACTGCGTGATCTACCGCATCCCGGACGGCGTCGGCGGGCACCGGCTCAACTGGGTGCTCTACACCACGCCCCCCGAGGCCGACGGCCTCCACCCCGATCTGCGGGCCCCCACCTCCCTGCCGCCGGGCCGGCTCAACTCCGAGCTCACCGCGCGCCTGAGGGCCCTGGTCGCCGACAACTTCCCTCCGTACTGGGCGGCCAGGGTGCTCCGCACCCCCGCCGAGACCACTTTCATCCAGCCCATCTACGACCTGGAGGTGCCGCACTACACCTCGGGACGGATGGTCCTCGTCGGTGACGCCGCCAGCGTCGCCCGGCCGCACATCGGCGGCGGCAGCGTGAAGGCGCTCCAGGACGCCACCGCCCTGGAGGCCGCCTGGACGGCCGGAGGCAGTTGGAAGGAGGTACTGGAGAGCTACGACGCCGCTCGCGGGTCCGTCGGGTCGGCCATGGTCGCGCTCGCCCGCCGGATGGGCGCCGCGCAGGTCGAGAACACGCCCGACTGGTCCGCCATGGGCCGGACCGGGTTCGACGCGTGGTGGCAGGACCAGAACAAGGGCTCCGACCGGCGCAGCGGCTTCGGCGGCCACAGCATGAAGGCCGGATAGGCCTTACGGTGCGGGAAGGGGGCGGCCCCGCGCCGCGCCCCTCCCGCTCGCGTATCAGCCCGCCGCCGGGGCCAGCTCCAGCGCCGCGTGCAGTGCGGTGCCGTCGGCGCGGGCGTCCGCACCGTCCATGCGCAGCGTCGTCCGCCCCGAGGTGAGGACCGTGAGCGCCCCCGCGGACTCGACGGCCCGGGCGGGGCTGGGGGACACCAGCAGTACGGCGATGCCCTCGGCCGCCAGTGTGGCCACCAGCTCGTGGACCTGCCGGACGAGCACCGGGGCGAGGCCCTCGGTCGGCTCGTCGAGGAGCAGCACCCGCGGCGAGCCGAGCAGGGCGCGGGCCAGCGCCAGCATCTGCTGTTCGCCGCCGGACAGGTCCGCGCCCCGGTTGCCCCGGCGCTCGCCCAGCCGGGGCAGCAACTCCAGAACGCGCGCGGGGGTCCACACGCCGGGCCGCTCCGTGTCGCCCCGGCGCGGCGGACGGTACGACAGCCGCAGGTGCTCGTCGACGGTGAGCCCGGCGAACACCCGGCGGCCCTGCGGTACGAGCCCGATCCCGGCACGGGCGATCCGGTGTGCGGGCTGCCCCGTCATCTCGCGGCCGTCGAGGCGTACGGTTCCGGCGCTCGGGCGCATCAGTCCGGCGACGGTGTGGACGAGCGTGGTCTTGCCCGCGCCGTTGTGGCCGACGACGGCGTGGACCGTGCCGGCGGGCACCGACAGGTCGAGCCCGTGGAGGACGGTGCCGCCGTGGTAGCCCGCGGTCAGGCCGGTGAGTTCGAGCATCGGGCGTCGGTCATCCTCTCGCTGGTGCGGCGGACGGGTCGGCGGTCCCGGCCTCCCGGCCCGGGGCGGCGGCCGGGCCCGCCGTCGCGCCGCTGCCGTGGTACGCGTCGCGGACCTCGGGATGCGCCAGAGCCTCCTGGGTCGGGCCGGTGACGAGCACCTTCCCGGCAGCCAGCACCGTGACGGTGGAGCAGACCTGGGCGACCACCTCGACGTGGTGCTCGACCAGGATGACCGCGACGCTCGAAGGCAGACCGTCGAGGATGCCGAGCAGCCGGCCGATATCGCCGTCGGTCAGTCCGGCCGCCGGCTCGTCCAGGAGCAGCAGCCGGGGGTCGCCCGCCAGCGCGGCGGCGAGGTCGAGCATGCGGCGCTGCCCGTGCGAGAGCGTGGACGCCGGCCGGTGGGCGAGGTCCGCGAGACCGACCGTCTCCAGGCGGCGGCCCGCGGACTCCTTGTGCAGCCGGTAGCGGGACGGTCTGCGCCAGGCCCCGCGGCGCTCCGGGTGGTGCCGCCAGCCTGCCAGGACGATGTTGTCCAGGACCGACAACTCCGCCATCACCGAGGGCTGTTGAAAGCTGCGGGCGACGCCGAGACGGCTGCGCCCGGCCGTCGGCGTCCGGGTGATGTCGGTGCCGTCCAGGGCGATCGTGCCGCGGTCGGGCCGGTCCGTGCCCGCGATGAGGTTGAGCAGGGTGGTCTTGCCCGCGCCGTTGGGACCGATGACGGCGTGCCGCGCGCCCGGTGGGAGCCCCAGGCTGACGTCGTCGACGGCGGTGAGCGTGCCGTACCTGCGGGTGAGCCGGTCGAGGACGAGGACCGGAGCCGCCGCCGAGGTCGGTGCTGGGGTCATGAGGAGACCTTCCCGGCGGGGTTCGGAGCGGGCGCTGACGGGGGCTGGTCCCCGGGAGGATCGGACGGTGGCCCGCTCCCGCCGCCGGAGCCGCCGCGCAGTCCCGCCAGTCCGCGCGGCAGCAGGTACACGGTGGCGACGAAGAGCACGCCGAGCAGCAGCGGCCCGTGGCCGGGCCAGGAACCGGCGACCCAGTCCCGGGTGGCGACGATGAGCCCGGCGCCCAGCAGGGCGCCGATCACGGACGTCGTACCGCCGATGACCACCGCCAGCAGGGCGAACGCGGCGATCTCGAACCCGACGTCGGCCGGGGCGAGATACTGCTGGACGGTCACCATCAGCGAACCGCCCACCCCGGCCAGGGCGCCCGCGCAGATATGGGCTACCAGCAGGTAGCGCCCCACGGGGTGCCCGGAGGCACGCATCCGGGCCTCGGCGCCCCGGGTGCCGGTCAGCAGCTTCCCCGCCGGGGAGCGCAGGACGAGCAGGGTGACGGAGACGGCGACGACGGCGACGACGAGTGCGTAGGTGTACAGCTGACTCTCCTTCAGCATCTCCTCCCCGCCCCACAGCGCCCGCGTGGCCGGGAAACCGACGAGACCGTCGGCGCCGCCGGTGACGGACTTGAGCTGGTTGACGACCGCGCCGGTCAGCTCGCCGATGGCGAGCGTGATCATCAGGACGGTGGTGCCGCGGGCCCGGATCACCGCCGGCCCCACCACCGCGGAGAAGACGGCGGCGGCGAGCGCCGAGAGGACGATCTGGACGGGGCCCACGGTCCACCCCGCGTCGGCGAGGTTCGCCGTGGCGTACGCGCCCACGGCGAACGGCGCGGTCTGTCCGAGGGTGGGCAGTCCGGCGTAGCCGGTGAGGATGGTGACGCTGACCGCGAGCAACCCCAGGGCCAGGGCGGAACCGGCCAGCGAGATGCTGTACGCGTCGAGCAGGGCCGGCAGGGAGATCAGCACCACGAGCAGGACGAGCAGCGGGGCCGCCTGCCGCCACGCGGCCCCGCCCGGCAGCCGGCCGATCCACGCCGGCACGCTACCCCCGTACCCGCGGGGCGATGCCCCGGCCCGGTCCGGCCCGGCCCCCTCCGCGGCCCGGCCCACTCCCGACGCCTCTGTTGTCCCCGGCCCTTCCGCTGCTCCCGGAGTCCCCGACATCTCTGCGGCACCTGGCGTCTCCGCGGCACCTGGCGTCCCTGGTGTGCCCGGCGTCCCGCGCGGCCGTCGTCGCGGACGGCCGGCCAGGTGCCGCCGGAGCCGGGAGACCGGGTCCGGGGCGGGACCCTCGGCCTCGTGCCCCTGGGCCGGTTCCGCGAAGCGGGAGCGCAGGACCAGCACCGCCGCCATCGCGGCGAAGAGCAGATACGGCGCCAGATCGGGGGCCAGCGAGACGCCCAGCGTCTGCACCTCGCCCACCGCGATCGCCGCGAAGAAGGTCGCCCACAGTGAGCGCAGCCCGCCGAGTACGACCACCACGAGGGAGAGCATCAGCACGGTCTCGGACGTACCGGGGCCGGGGCCGATGATCGGCGCCCCCAGCACGCCCGCCGCCCCGGCCAGCGCACCCGCCGCCGCGAGGACGCCGGTGTGCACCGCCCGGGGGTTGCGACCGGTGGCCGCGAGCATCTGCGGATCGTCGGCGGCGGCCCGTACCGCGGCGCCCATACGGGTCCGGGCCAGCACCCAGGTCCCGAACGCCGCGAGCAGCACGGCCATCACGATGAAGCAGAGCCGGTAGGCGGGGTAGCGGTGCCCCAGCAGCGTCACCGAGGAGTCGAGCGCCTCGGGGACGCGCACGGGGAGTTCGTCCGCCCCGAAGAGCTGGATGAGCAGATCACCGCCGATCAGGGCGAGCCCGAACGTCAGCAGTGCCTGTGCGAGATGCCCACGCCGGGCGAGCGGAGCCGTCGCGGCGGACAGCGCCGCCCCGGCGACGCACGCCGCGGCGGTTCCGGCGGCCAGACCGAGGGCGAGACCGCCCCAGGTCCCGTCGCTCAGCTCGGCCCCCGTGTAGGCGCCGATCGCGTACAGCGTGCCGTGCGACAGATTCAGCACACCCGCCGTGCCGAAGGCGAGGCTCAGGCCGGCGGCGACCACGAACAGCAGCAGCCCGAAGGCCACTCCGTCCACCGCCGGTATGAGGTGGGCATCGAGGAGATCCATGTCAGCTGCCGAGCGTCGCCAGGTCCTGGACCATGACGTTGGCCAACTGGGCGCCGTCCGGCCTCACCTGGCGCAGGTACCACGTCTGCACCGGCGAGTGGGCCTTGTCGCCGAACTCCCAGGCGCCGCGCGGACTGTCGATCTGGCCCAGGTCCGTGATGGCCTTGTTGATGGTCCCCGGAGTCACCTCGCCGTCCTTCGCCGCGTCGGCGATCGCCTTGTCCAGCACGGCGGCCGCGTCGTAGGACGCCATCGCGTAGGTGGTGGGCTGCGTGTCGTGCTCCGCGGTCCAGTCGGCGGCGAACGTGCGGTTGGCATCGTTGTCGAGGTCGGCCGCGTAGTTCAGGACGGAGTAGATGTCCTTCGCCGCCGCGCCCTGCGCCTGGAGCACGCTGCCCTCGGTCACGAAGGCCGTGTACAGCGGCAGATCGGCGATGTCCGACTGGGCGTACTGCTTCGCGAAGTCGATCGCGGCCTTGCCCGCGTAGAAGCAGTACACCGCCTTGGCGTCCGTCTTGGCGATCTCAGCGAAGTACGGCATGAAGTTGGTCGTCTTCGGGAACGGAGTCCAGGTGGTCTTGCCGTCCGGGTTGGCGAGCTTCCCCTTCACCCGCTTGAACTCATCGGTGAAGCCCCGCAGTTCGTCGTGGCCGCCCTGGTAGTCGGGGCCGATCGCGTAGACCGGTCCGTCGACCTTGTCCTTGATGTACGGGGCGATGGCCCGGCCCGGCTCGTCGGACAGGAAGCTGGTCGTCCACACGTACTCGATGTCCTTGACCGGAGGCCGCGCGTTCGATCCCAGGAAGGGGATCTTGGCCTGCTGGATCAGCGGCAGGACCGCGTTGACCGAACCGCCGCCGACGAGGCCCGTCAGGACGTCGACCTTGTCCTTCTTGACGAGCTTGGTGGCCGCGGGCACGGCGGTCGGCGGGCCGTCGCCCTCGTCCGCCACGATCAGTTCGACCTTTCGGCCGCCCAGCTTGTTGCCATGGGTCTCCAGATACAGCTTGAAGCCGTCCCGCAGTTCCGTGCCGACCGGCTCGTAGATGCCCGACAGGGAGGCCACCAGGCCGACCTTCACGGTGTCGTCGTCGGTGCCGCTGTCGCCGCTGCAACCGGTGACGGCCGCCAGGCCGAGGGCGAGGGCGGCAGCGCCGGCCGGCCGGAATCTGCGGCGGTGTGGACGGGAAGGGGCGAAGAGGAACATGGGGGCTCACATCACAGTCTCGGGGGCGGGAGTGTCGGGAGTGCCGGTCAGGGCGGGTGCGGCGGTCGGCCGCCGCTCGTGGGGAACCCGGACCGGCGAGCGGTGCGCGGGCGGGAGGCGGCCGGACCGGCGATCAGCGAAGGTGCGGGAGGCCCGGATCGCGGACCTGGGGAGACAGCGAGTCGCCGACCTGGTTGATCAGTTCGGACATCATGTAGCTGACCTCACCGATGTCCGCGTCCCTGGTGGTGGTGACGAGGAGCGAGGCGCCGCTGGAGACGGCCATCGAGAACATGTAGCCGCCCTCCATCGCGGTGAGGCTGTGCTCCACGGGATCGGTGTTGGTCAACTGGGCAGCCGCGGAGAGCAGGTTGACGACGCCGGACGCGATGGCGGCAAGCCGCTCCGCGTCGTCGCGTTCCACACCGGTGTACGCCAGCGCGAGTCCGTCCACGGACACGGCCACCGCCTGGGTGACTTCCGGGAGACGCCCGGCGAAATCGCTCAGGATCCAGCTCAGGTCGGAGGAGGTGGTCATTTCTCGGTCCGTTCGGTGTCGTCCGGGGCGGAACGCCCCCGGTGGTTCGTGCTCCTGTTGATCCCCTGGGCATAGGCCGCCAGCACGTCGGAGACCTGTCGGGAGTCCCGGCGGCGGGGCGACGGCCGCGGAGCGCCGGCTCCGGGGCGCTGGTCGGCGCCCTCCCGCTTCCCCGTGGCGGGCCACTGCTGAGGCGCTCTGCGCTGCCGCAGGGGCAGCCCCGAGGAACTGACGCCGGCGACACGTGACACCGGCTCGTCGTGTGCGGGGTGCGGCGCGGGCGTGGTGCGGTGTTCCCGCTCACGAGTGCCGCCGCCCGGCGCGCCGCGGCGGGTCCCCTCGTGGCCGGGCGGGGTTTCCCGTTCGCCGCCGACGGGAGTACCGGCCCCGGCGGCGGCGCCTACGCCCGCCCCGACGCCCGCCCCGACGCCCGCCCCGACGTCCGCCCCGACGTCCGCCCCGACCGGGGCACCGCCGTGGCCGGGCCGCACGTTCGACGTGGCCGACTGCCGGCGCCCACCCGGCCCTGGCGGTGTGATCGGCCGGGGCGCCTCGTAGCCGACATCGTTGCCGAACGTGCCCGGCGTCGGCGCCTGGGCTTCCTTCAGGTCCAGTGCCAGCACCTTCGCGGGCAGGGTGACCTCGGCTATGGTGCCGGGGCCGGAGGAGTCGCGCAGTTCGACGACGATGCCGTGGCGCGCGGCGAGCCGTGCCACCACATGCAGCCCCATGGACCGTACGTCGCCGATGCCGGCCTGCGGTTCGAGCAGCGCGGCGTTGTGGATTGTGCGGCGTTCCGCCGTGATGCCCACGCCCTCGTCGACGATCTGCACGACCGCCCGGTCCCACAGCCGCCAGACGGCGACCCCGACCTGCTTGTCCGGGGGCGAGTACCGGGTCGCGTTGTCGAGCAGCTCGGCCAGGATGTGCGCCACGTCGTGCACGGCGCGGGCGGTGACCCCGATCCCCGACTCGATCACGCCGAGGGAGACGCGGTCGAACCGCTCGATCTGCTGGGCGGCGGCCACGATGACGGTGGAGCAGCCCACATCGGCCGAGCGCACCCGGGCGTTCCCGTAACCGCCCAGCACCAGGAGGTTGTTGGTGTTGCGCTCCATGCGGACGGCGAGATGGTCGAGAGCGAAGAGCGTCTTCATCCGCACGGGGTCGGCCTCGTCGCGCTGCACCGTGTCCAGCTCGGACACCATGACAGCGGTCAACCGTGCTCCCCGGCGTGCGACACCGACCAGCGTCTCAGCCAACTGCTCGTGCACATAGGCCTGTTGGGCGGCAAGGCGGACGGCCTCGTGGTGGACTGCGTTGAACGCCTCACCGACCTCGCCGATCTCGTCCTCGCCCGTGGTCCTGACCGGGTCACCGGTCCGCCGGGCCACCTCCTCGGGCGTCGCGCCGCGCAGTGCGCCGGGCTGGGACAGCTCGCTCATCACGGTGGGCAGCCCGGAGTGGGCGACCTCGTGCGCGGCGTTACGCAGATCGCGCAGTCGCCGGATCATGACGCGGCCCAGGCGGATCGCGACGACGATGACGCCGACCAGGGTCAGCACCACCAGCGCGACTTGCGCGCCGGCCGTCCAGATGAGGGTGGTGCGTACGTCGGAGACCTGGGCGAGGACGGCCGAGTCGACCCGCTTCTCCACCGAACGCAGGAGCTCCTGGCGGTCGTTGGCGGCCTTCTGCCAGCCCTTCGGCGTGACCGTGATGTCCTTGCCGGTGTCCGTCCGCCCGATCTCGTCCTCGAGCCGTCGGGCCTCCAGCGCCTTCGCTCCGGAGAGGGTGCGCTCCAGCCAGGTCCGCCATTCGCCCGGCCCCAGGTCGAACATGGCACCGGTCGACTCGGTGTAGCCCATCCTGCCGGCGTCGAAGGTCCGCTGCGAAGCGATGGTGAAGCCGCCCGCGGCCTGCGCCCTCATGACGGTGACCTGCTGCTGGGCCGTGTGCTCGGCGGCCTCGGACAGGGCGGCGGCGGCACGGATCCGGTCGGCGATGTCGGCGTCCACGCCGTCGGCCTGCGCGATGCCGTCGCGGTAGCTGTTCAGGTCGGCGATCACGATCCGGTAGCCGAAGGCGAGGGCGGAGACGGTACTGCTTCCCGAGCGAACCTGGGCGCGCAGGCCGGGCATCTCCTCGACGAAGCGCTCGATACGGTCCAGAGCGCCCCGCGCGCTGCCGGGTACGGCGGAGAGTCCCTCGGTCCGGCTGAGGAATCCGGCGATGCTCTCGTCGGTCGCCTTCGCGCGCAACCGGAACGCTTCCGCGTCTCCCTGTTCGGAGATCAGGGCGGTGGCCGCCGCCCGCTCGCGCTGTAGTCGGTTGGTCAACTCAGCTGCTCCGTCGGCGGCTTCGACCATCGAGGCCAGCCGGTCGGCCTGGAGTGCCTGGTTGGCCGCGGGTGCGAGTGCCAGGACCGAGAAGGCGACGGCCACGGTGAGCGGTGCGGTGACGAGGAGTACGAGACGACGATTGATTTTCACTGCGCGGCTCCGTCGCCGGAACCGGGCTCGAGTATCGGTGACACGCAGATACCTGTACCTGTTAACGGATGGTGGGGGGCGTCGGTGAGGGCGTGCTGGTGGGGGAACGATGCTGGTGGGGCAGAAGAGGCCCCAGGGCCGCGCGGCATGATCCTATGCCGTAGTGCGCGCCTACGGATGGGTGAATCCGTGAAAAATCTGCGCCACGACCGCACAGATACGAACGGACGTCGCTCACAAGTGAGCACAAAGTAACGGATCTTGAGCCCGCCCGGCGGGGCTGGGCAAGCTCGCGCGCACCCCGTCCGACCAGTGCTTCGGCGCTGGGGAAGGGGTGGCCGAGGCGTGGCGAAACTACTCAAGAGGTCGTACGGTGTGCCGACTTGACAGTCCCGACGAGAGCGGGACACCCGCCCTCGGGGAAGAGCCGCTGGACCTCGGGCTTGCGAGTGATCGACCCGCGGGAGCATGCATGAAGCGAGAACGAAGTGCACCGTGCACCGGGTCGACAGCAGGCGGCGGCGCTCGGCGCTCCAGATGGTACGAGCGCGGTGAGGACCCGGCGGCGGCCGGGCCCGGTTGGGCGGGCAGGGCCACGAACGCTGTTAAGCATTCAACGTCCAGAGTTCGCCCCGGATTCACGCGGCGTGCATGAGCACACTGGACACTTTGTCCTGCTCATGCAGAATTGTGCGCGTCATGGGCGTATGGCAACTACTGGAGGTCATGGATGGTCAAGCGTCGTGAGCTGCTCGGGATAGTCGGTGCGACCGTCGGAGCCGGAGTGCTGGGAGTGGGCGCGGCTGAGGCCAAGCCGCACGATAGGCACCGCCGTCGCCGCCCCTCGAAGCGGACGCTCAAGGTGATGCAGTTCAACATCTGGCTCGGTGGCAGCCGAGTGGAGGGCGGCCGGGCGGGTATCGCCGACACCGTCGCCGCGGTGGAGCCGGACGTGGTGATGCTCAGCGAGTCGGATCCCAAGCGGGTGGCCGACCTCCTGGCTGATCTCGCAGCACGGGGACTGACGTACTTCGACAACGAGAATCCGACGGACCCCGGGGTGATCTCGCGCTACCCGATTATCGAGCACGCGTCCTTCCCCTCCTGGTCCAAGGCGGTCGTCTCGGTCGACGGCACCGAAGTCGCGGCCTACTCCGGGCATCTGGAGTACCGCTATTACGTCAACTACCTCCCGCGCGGCTACGGCGGCGGCACACCAGCGCCCCTGGAGACCTCCGAGTACGGCTGGAACGAGATACCGACCGGCCCGATCACCGATGTCGGCCTGATCACGCGCCTCAACGAGGCTTCGGGGCGCACGAAGGTGACGAGGACGGTACTCAGGGACGCTGCGAAGGAGCGGGCCAAGGGGCGGCTCACGCTGCTGGCCGGCGACTTCAACGAGCCCTCGCACCGCGACTGGAACCGCCGGACCCGGAACCTCTTCGACCACAACGGCACCGTCGTCAAGTGGTCGACGACGCAAGCGATCGAGGACGCCGGTTTCCGTGACAGCTACCGTGTGATCAACCCGGACCCGGTCCGCACGCCGGGCTTCACCTGGCCCAGTGACAACCCGGGCGCCGACGTCGGAGAGCTCACCTGGGCGCCGAAGGCCGACGAGCGGGACCGGATCGACTTCGTCTTCTACCACCCCGACCGTCGGATCCGACTGCTCGACAGCGTTATCGTCGGGCCGTCCCGCACCATCGTGCGCAACGAGCGGGTGGAGGAATCGGGCAGGGACACGTTCTGGGAGCCCACCTGGACCTGGCCGACCGACCACAAGGCCGTACTCAGCACGTTCCAGGTGAGCACGCGCTGAACAAATGCCTGTTCCGGCAGGGGGCGTCTGCCGTGGCCGGCCGTGGTCGGCCTCAAGTAGTCCGATCACGGCCCGGCCGGCTCATCGCCGGACAGAGGACGGCGCTCTGGTACGACCTCCCGCTGTGCCACGTCCAGCCGCTCACGCGGCTCGGCTCTGCCCGCCCCGCGCAGGGGTGAAACCGGCCCCCTTCCGGTGCCAGGACCTTGGGCGTTGAGCGTGCTCGGGTTCCAGTGGCCGTTGCGACACCTTGAGGTTGATCCCCGGGAGCGGGCACCGGGGATCAACCTCACGAGCTGCCTGAACCCTTGGCGTGTACCCACCCCCTGCGCGCGCGAAGGGGGTGGGCGAGGGCTGTCACTTCTTCATCCCGGAGGGCCACAGATAGCCGTCCTCGGGGATGGTGGTGCCGCGGGCCCACGCGTCGAAGAAGCCGGTGAGATCCCTTCCGGCGATCTCGGCCGCGAGCTGCTCGAACTCCTTCCAGGTGCGGTGGGAGTTCGCGTAACGCGTCGTCCATTCCCTGAGCAACCGGTCGAAGACCGTGTCTCCGATGGACTTGCGCAGGGCGTGCAGGGCGTACGGCGACTTGTTGTACATGCCCATGCTGGGGGGGACGATGGTCTGCCGCCACCAGTCGGCGTCGTCTGCCAGCGCCTCGATCTCCTTGCGGTACTTGGCGTCCAGGTCGGTTCCACCGGCCGCCTCTGCCCATCGCCATTGTGCGTACGAGGCCAGTCCTTCGCTGATGGCGGCGTCGTCGCCGGTGGCCGGGGCCACCGAGTTGCCGAACCACGAGTGTGCCAACTCGTGCAGCAGGATGCTGGGGTCGAATCCGTCGATACCGGTCCCTGACATGACCGCACGGCCCTGGCCCGCGTAGTAGGGCATATCGCGGTCGACCGGGTTCACGAAAATGCCGCCGACCGAGTCGAAGGGGTAGGTGCCGTAGCTCTTGGTGAGGTGCTTCATCATCGTGGGCAACTGATCCGCGGCGGGCTTGGCCTTGTCTTCCGCACCTTTGCCGAAAGCGTTGACGACCGGGGTGCCGTCGTCGAGTTCGGAGCGTTCCAGCTTCCAGGGCCCGACACCGAGCGTCGCGTTCGCCGGCCTCAGGGGTGCGGCGGTACGCCAGCGGAAGGAGTCCTGCCCGGCCCGGTCCTTGGCGGGGAGTTCGAGGCCGTTCGAGATCGCCACCCAGTCGGCGGGCACGGTGGCGGTGACGTCCAACTGTGCGCGGGCGGTCTTATCGGTACTGGTGGGAAACCAACTGCTCGCGGTGTCGGTGACGGTGACTGCGCCGCCGTCCTCGGTCTTGGCCCATGCGGGATTGTCCTTGCCCGGCTGTCCCGCGTAGTGGATACGCACCTTGACGTTCTTCCCCTTGCCGATGTGCTGCGCGGGAGTCACACGCAGCTTCCCGTTGGAGGCGCTGAACGACTTGGCGGCTTCGCCGTTGATCTTCACCGCGCTGGCAGGGAGCGCCAGGTCCAGGGTTAGCTCATCCAAAGCCTTCCTGGAGGTGAGTTTCACCGTCGTGTCGCCGGTCAGCATCTCGGTCTTCGGTTCGTACGCGACGTTGACGTCGTAACCGCTCACGTCGTAGCCCGCCCCGGACCCCGCCGGGCCCGAGGCCGCCACCGCCGGCTGCAGAGTGAAGCCCGTCGCCAGTACAGCCAGTGCGCACACGGACGCGATCTGCTTGCCCATTCGTTGATCTCCTTGAGTTCGAGAACGTCACACCATGCAAGCACTCCCATGTGACCGTTCCGTGACCAAACAAAAATGAGCCGGTCACGGTGAACCGTTCCGGATTCCGGAGCGATCTCACATGGTGGTTGTGAGCTGTGACCTGGGTTTTCGTGCTTGCCACCGATACCCGCCCGGTCATCGTGGTCTGCCGGCCCAAGCGGGCCACCCACCGAGGCGGACGCAGAACCGGCACGCTCGACGCCATCCAGGCCGCGAAGGAAGCCCTGGCCACCGAGCACTTCGTCCAGCCCCGGCCTCCGGCGGAGAGCGCGAGGCGCCGCGTGCCCCTTCCCGCCACCCGCCACGGCGCGGTCCACGCCCCCTCCACCAGCGCGATCAACCAGCTCAAAGCCCTGATCTTCTCCGCCCCTGCCGGCCTCCGGGCCGGGCTGCGGAGACTCGAGCGCGTCATCTGCCACCAGATCTTCAGGATCCCCGAACGGACTGACCGACCCAAGTGGCGGGTCGCTCCCTCGTGGGCCGTCCGGCCAGTCCCCGGGGTCCGGGCCGTGGCACCGTCCGAACGGCTCAAGGGGAACGGGGCCGAGCCAGGGTGGACCACTCGGTTGTCCCGGTGACCGGTTCCGCGCACCGGGGAGGGCCACCGGGCCCGTCCCTGTGCATGCTCGTTGTCCGCCGGCGAACACCCCTTGCCCCAGCGGTCGGACGGACAGCAGAGTGCCCTCTCCGCTCCGCCCCGTCTCCGGGCTGCCCGTCTTCTTGGCCACAGATCCCCGACGGGGGTTACCGGATGGCGGGCAAGGGGTGGAAGAAGCGGCTGGAGCAGGACCTCGGCCCCACCTCCATCCGCCTGGTGTGGGCCACGCTGTCCGACGAGGGTGTCGTCCACATCCGGCGTCAGGGCACGATGGCGCGGGCGAGCCTGTGCTTCGCGCTCCCCAAGGGGCGCAAGGTCCGGGATGCGCCCTGTCCTCCAGCGTGGCGGAAGCGGCACGACAATACGCGGCTGCGTTCCCGCCCGCGCCGGTCACCATGGCCTGGGACGACCCCGCCCACCGGAGACACCGGTGGAGGCGAAGCATTGCAGACCTGGACATAAGGCCTGCTCGTGACCGGCCGCGAGCGCAAGGCGATCAACCGGGACTACCTCAACTCCTGCATCTGGAAACCCGCGCCGACCAAGGCCGGTGTGATCGGCGTCCTGGAGCAGCGCGCCGACGGACAGCGCGTCTGGGAACCCTCCCGCGAACACGGCTTCCACATGCTGCGCCACGTCTACGCCTCGGAGCAGCTGGAGGCCGGCGAAGTCGGTCGTCTCGCCAGCCCAGTGGCCGGAACGCTCCGACCCTGGATTCACCCTGCGGAAGTACGCGCACTTCCTGCCCCGTGCGGGTGCCCGCGGCACCGCCGCCATCGACGCCCTCTTCGGCTAGGACCTGTCCGTCCGATCACTCCAGGCGCGCCGGCGCGAGAAGCCGCTCGCACTGTCCCAGCGAGGGCTGGGATCACGACTACGGGAATGCCGGCGGGGTGAGGTCAGGGCGCGAAGTACCAGCAGTACAGGCTCAAGCCTCTCTCCGCACGACTCACGGCCAGGGCTGACAGACGCTCAAGGAGGTCGACGGCGCTGCCCGGCCCCATCTCATCGCCCATCGCGGGGACGGTCTCGGCCCACGTGAGAGCGGTAGTTCTGAGCTGATCCGTTTCTGCACTGGCCAAGGCCGTCGAGAGCCTCTGCGGAACAGCGAAGACAGTGAAGCCGTCGTTGGCCATGGGCACCACGTGCCGGAGCGGACTCTCCGCCCCCGTCAACAGAGCTTCCCACCTTGGAACCGCGTCATCCGGATAGATGCCGTCACACGGCACGGCAGGAAAATCATGACTCTTGCGCGGTCCTACCCGCACTGCTGACTCGTCGTCTCCAGCAAGGAAGAACTCTCCTACAAGCACCATCTGCCGATTCTGGCATGTCTCGGCACCCGGGAGCGCTCCCGGGCCCAAAGTCCCAGAGAAGACCCACAGGTGCCGCCGCACCCCGATCTGACCCGCTAAGCAGCAGTTCAGGTGGGGTGCGGCGGCATCCGCCTATCAAATGTCGCGGAAGATCTCGATCTGCGCGCCCACCGAGTTGAGCCGCTCGGCCAGCTCCTCGTAACCGCGGTTGATCACATAGACGTTGCGGAGTACGGAGGTGCCTTCCGCCGCCATCATCGCCAGCAGCACCACCACGGCGGGCCGCAGGGCGGGCGGGCACATCATTTCGGCGGCGCGCCAGCGGGTCGGGCCTTCGACCAGGACCCGGTGGGGGTCCAGGAGTTGGAGACGGCCGCCGAGGCGGTTGAGGTCGGTGAGGTAGATCGCGCGGTTGTCGTACACCCAGTCGTGGATCAGGGTCTGGCCGTGCGCGGCGGCGGCGATCGCCGCGAAGAACGGGACGTTGTCGATGTTGAGGCCGGGGAACGGCATCGGGTGGATCTTGTCGATCGGGGCCTCCAGCTTGGAGGGCCGCACCGTCAGGTCCACCAGGCGGGTGCGCGCGTTGTCGGCCGCGTACTCCGGGGTGCGGTCGCAGTCGACGCCCATCTCCTCCAGGACCGCGAGCTCGATCTCCAGGAACTCGATCGGCACCCGGCGGATGGTGAGTTCGGACTCGGTCACCACCGCGGCGGCCAGCAGACTCATCGCCTCGACCGGGTCCTCGGAGGGGGAGTAGTCCACGTCCACGTCGATCCGCGGAACCCCGTGCACGGTGAGCGTCGTCGTGCCGACACCGTCGACCCGTACGCCCAGGGCCTCCAGGAAGAAGCACAGGTCCTGCACCATGTAGTTCGACGAGGCGTTGCGGATGACGGTCGTACCGTCGTGGCGGGCGGCCGCCAGCAGGGCGTTCTCGGTCACGGTATCGCCGCGCTCGGTCAGCACGATGGGCCGGTCGGGGGAGACGGAGCGGTCCACCTGCGCGTGGTACAGGCCCTCCGTGGCGGCGATCTCCAGGCCGAACCGGCGCAGCGCGATCATGTGCGGCTCGATGGTCCGGGTGCCGAGGTCGCAGCCGCCCGCGTACGGCAGGGTGAACTGCTCCGTCCGGTGCAGCAGCGGCCCCAGGAACATGATGATCGAGCGGGTGCGGCGCGCGGCGTCGGCGTCGATCGCCTCCAGGTCCAGCTGTGCGGGCGGCACGATCTCCAGGTCCACGCCGTCGTTGACCCAGCGGGTGCGCACCCCGATGGAGTTCAGCACCTCCAGGAGGCGGAACACCTCCTCGATCCTGGCCACCCGGCGAAGGACCGTGCGCCCCTTGTTGAGGAGCGAGGCGCACAGCAGCGCGACGCAGGCGTTCTTGCTGGTCTTGACGTCGATGGCCCCGGAGAGCCGGCGGCCGCCGACGACCCGTAGATGCATGGGCCCGGCGTAACCGAGCGACACGATCTCGCTGTCGAGGGCCTCACCGATGCGGGCGATCATCTCAAGGCTGATGTTCTGGTTGCCGCGCTCGATGCGGTTGACGGCGCTCTGGCTGGTGGCGAGCGCCTCGGCCAGCTGCGTCTGTGTCCAGCCCCGGTGCTGACGGGCGTCACGGATGAGCTTACCGATGCGTACGAGATAGTCGTCTGACATGACGGCAGGTTATCTCAGATATGAGATGAGGGTGATGGGGGGGGTGCCGTTCGAGTGACGGGAGTGCACCCGGCTCCGCGTATGCGCCTCTCCTCCATCGTCGCCTGTGAGGGAGCGAAGGGCGCGGTCCGCGCGTCCGTACGGGGCGTGGAGCCATACCCGTCGCTGCCGCCCCCTCACACGCCCCGGCGTGAGGGGGCATGGTGCTTCACTACGCCACTACGCCGACGGGGGACGGGCCGGGCCGCCGGTCGCCGGGGCGTCGAGGACGGCGGCCACGGCTTCGATCTCGACGAGCTGGTCCGTGTAGCCGAGCACGGTGACGCCCATCAGGGTGCTGGGTGCGTCGTGGTCGCCGAAGGAGTCCCGGACCACTTCCCAGGCGGCCACGAGATCCTCCTGTCGGGCCGATGCCACGAGGACCCGGGTGCTGATGACGTCCTCGACCGAAGCGCCCGCGTCGGCGAGCGCCGTCCGCAGGTTCTCCACAGCCTTCGCCGCCTGGCCCGCGTAGTCCCCCACGGCCACGGTATTGCCGTGCTCGTCGAGCGGACACGAACCGGCGAGGAAGATCAGCCGGGATTCGGCGGGCGCGGTGGCCGCGTAGGCGTACTCGGCCACGTCGGACAGGGAGCGGGAACGGATCAGCGAAACGGCGGTGGTGCGGGTCACGGTGAGTGCGTCTCCTGGTGCTGGGGTCGGCTCTGGAAGTACTCATCCTTCCAGCGCGCCTCGCGTCCCGCTTCCCTATTTTCCCGGCCGGTCCGCCACCCGGCCATCGCCCCGCTCCCGCTGCCTTCCGGCGGCGCGCGCCCGAAGCGGCCCGGCCGGTTCGCGGGGGTCGGGACAGTACGTCGCGAAGTGCGTCAGCGGTTCGGGTGCCCGCCGGCGGCTGCGGACGCGCCGGGACGGAGGCACCTCCGGCTTTCCGGAACAGGCACGTCGCGGCGGGGAGGAGGCGAAATCCGGATGACCGGTGAGCGGCTCGCCCTCTATGGTGTCCCGATGCCAACGATCAAGAAGGTCCAGATCACCTTCGACTGCGCGTCGCCCTCGCGCGTCGCCCAGTTCTGGTGCGAGGCGTTGGGGTACGTCGTACCGCCGGCGCCGGAAGGGTTCGCCACGTGGGGCGAGTACGACCTCTCGTTGCCTTCCGAGAAGCGGGATGCGGGAGCCGTCTGCCAGGACCCTTCGGGTGTGGGCCCGCGGCTGTACTTCCAGCGCGTTCCCGAAGGCAAGGTCGTCAAGAACCGTGTGCATCTCGACGTGCGGGTCGGCACCGGCCTTGTGGGCGAGGAGCGTGTCGCCGCGCTGGAGGCCGAATGCGCGCGGCTGCTCCCGCACGGCGCGGTGCGCGTAGAACTGCTGCTCGCCGATGAGGAGAACGAGTCCTGCCTGGTGATGCGGGACGTCGAGGGCAACGAGTTCTGCCTCGACTGATCCTCCGGTACCAGAGGTCGCGATCTCCACCCCGCGCCTGTCGTCGTGTCGGACGGGACGCTCTCGGGCGTGATCGACTTCGGTGACCTGTTCGCCGGTGATCCGGCGTGGGCCGGGCCGAGCGCTCCCCGTGCCCCGGCGGGTCGACGGCGGCCACCGGGCGTCCTCCCGGGGCACGGCGAGCCGCGCTGCACAGATCCGCGCCGAAACGTGTCCCGTGCACGAAGCCGCCACCGTACGCGGCCGGGGCGCGGCCGAGGTCGTGGTCGCTCCGGAAGGCGGCGACCACGATCCTGTCGGGAGCCCGGCCCGAGGGTCAGGTCGCCGAGTCGGCGAGCAGTTTCAGCGCCCGTGCCCTGGTCTCCGCGTCCGCCGTGTCCGGGTCACCGGTGCCGAAAGGGGGCTCGGGGTGGTATTCGATCGCCAGCTCCATGGCCCGGCCGACCTGTTCGTCCGAGAGCCGGGCGGCGAGGTGCAGGCCCATGTCGATTCCGGCGGAGACTCCGGCCGCAGTGATGATCTTGCCGGTCTCGACGAAGCGTCCCCGCGTGTAGATCGCCCCGACTTCCTTCAGGTAGGGGCGGGAAGCCCAGTACGTGGTGGCAGGGAGGCCGCGCAGCAGTCCGGCCGAGCCGAGGATCAGTGAACCGGTGCAGACGGAGGTGGTCCAGGTGGTGTGCTGGTGGACCCGGCGGATCCAGTCGAGCACCCGGGTGTCCGCCATGGTGGCGGTCGTGCCGCGCTCGCCACCCCCCGGCACCAACAACACGTCGGGCCGAACGACCTGGCGCAGGGACTTCGTCGCGGCGATCGCCAGCTCACCGGTGTCCGTCCGGATCAGCCCGGCCCTGGCCGCCACCATGGTCACCCGCACCCCGGGCACCCGGCAGAGTGCCTCGTACGGACCCACTGCGTCCAGGGCCGTGAACCCCTCGTACAGCAGCACCGCCACCTCCACCGGATTCCTGTCCCGGCCCACGTCGGCACCCACCGCTGCCGCCGGGCCCGCTGCCGTGGTGGCCGCGATTCCCGCACCCAGCGTCACCCCCGCCGCCGTTCGCAGCACGCCGCGGCGGTCCTGTCCGTGTGCACCACTCATTGCTCGGCCCTCTCGCTCGTCCGGATCGCTCTCTGCGACCCCGTCTCCAAGAAGTCGGTGGGAGCACCGGCCGGGTTCCCTGGAGTCGCAGTCCGGTGCGGGTCGCGGGCTGAGCCTCCTGCCCGCTGTTCCCGGCCGGGGAAGGTGATCAGCAGGGGGCGTGGGGCACTCATCGAGCTGCTGGCCTCGCCCGGGACCGAGGTCCGAGCCCGGCGTGTCGTTCTTCATCGGGGTGCTCGCGGCGAAGGCCGCCGGAACGCCGCGAGGAGGGCGCTCGGTGTCGTGGATGACAGCGGTCGGGAGCACCTGGGCATGACCGAGCGGCGGCTATGTACTAGAGTTATCTCGACATCGAGATATCTGCCGAGGCGCACCGCACCCGCCGCCCGGTAAGGGTTACCTAACTAATCCTTACCTTAGCGGATGGTCGGGGCGGTAGACGGCAAAACGCGGCGCCGACTGCCAATGAGGCGCGGCGCGGAGATACGCGCACATTGAAGAAGGAGACTGTCGTGTCGGCGAACAGCTTCGACGCCCGCAGCACGCTGCGCGTGGGCGACGAGTCGTACGAGATCTTCAAGCTGGACAAGGTAGAGGGCTCCGCGCGCCTCCCGTACAGCCTGAAGGTCCTGCTGGAGAACCTGCTCCGTACCGAGGACGGCGCGAACATCACCGCCGACCACATCCGGGCCATCGGCGGCTGGGACTCCCAGGCGCAGCCCAGCCAGGAGATCCAGTTCACGCCGGCCCGCGTGATCATGCAGGACTTCACCGGCGTGCCGTGTGTCGTGGACCTCGCCACCATGCGTGAGGCCGTCAAGGAGCTCGGCGGAGACCCGGCGAAGATCAACCCGCTGGCCCCGGCCGAGCTGGTCATCGACCACTCCGTCATCGCCGACAAGTTCGGCACCAAGGAAGCCTTCGGCCAGAACGTCGAGCTGGAGTACGGCCGCAACAGGGAGCGCTACCAGTTCCTGCGCTGGGGCCAGACCGCCTTCGACGAGTTCAAGGTCGTCCCCCCGGGCACCGGCATCGTCCACCAGGTGAACATCGAGCACCTGGCCCGCACGGTCATGGTCCGGGGCGGCCAGGCGTACCCCGACACCCTCGTCGGCACCGACTCGCACACCACCATGGTCAACGGCCTCGGTGTGCTGGGCTGGGGCGTCGGCGGCATCGAGGCCGAGGCCGCGATGCTCGGCCAGCCGGTCTCCATGCTCATCCCGCGCGTCGTCGGCTTCAAGCTGACCGGCGAGCTTCCGGCCGGCACCACCGCCACCGACCTCGTGCTGACCATCACCGAGATGCTCCGCAAGCACGGCGTCGTCGGCAAGTTCGTCGAGTTCTACGGTGAGGGCGTCGCCGCCACCTCGCTCGCCAACCGCGCCACCATCGGCAACATGTCGCCGGAGTTCGGCTCCACCGCCGCGATCTTCCCGATCGACGACGAGACGCTGAAGTACCTGCGTCTGACCGGCCGCGACGAGCAGCAGGTCGCCCTCGTCGAGGCGTACGCCAAGGAGCAGGGCCTCTGGCTGGACCCGGCGGCCGAGCCGGACTTCTCCGAGAAGCTGGAGCTCGACCTCTCCACGGTCGTCCCCTCCATCGCCGGCCCGAAGCGCCCGCAGGACCGCATCGTCCTCGCGAACGCCAAGGAGCAGTTCGCCCGCGACGTCCGTAACTACGTCTCCGACGACGAGGAGGCGGGCAAGGAGTCCTTCCCGGCCTCCGACTCCCCGGCCGCCTCCAACGGCGTACCGACGAAGCCGACCACCGTCACGGCCCCCGACGGCTCGACGTACGAGATCGACCACGGCGCCGTCACCGTCGCCGCGATCACCTCCTGCACCAACACCTCGAACCCCTACGTCATGGTGGCCGCCGCGCTCGTGGCGAAGAAGGCGGTCGAGAAGGGCCTGACCCGCAAGCCGTGGGTCAAGACCACCCTCGCCCCGGGCTCGAAGGTCGTCACGGACTACTTCGACAAGGCGGGCCTGACCCCGTACCTCGACAAGGTCGGCTTCAACCTCGTCGGCTACGGCTGCACCACCTGCATCGGCAACTCCGGCCCGCTGCCGGAGGAGGTCTCCAAGGCGGTCAACGAGAACGACCTCGCGGTCACCTCGGTGCTCTCCGGCAACCGTAACTTCGAGGGCCGGATCAACCCCGACGTCAAGATGAACTACCTGGCGTCCCCGCCGCTGGTCGTCGCGTACGCCATCGCCGGTTCGATGAAGGTCGACATCACCAAGGACGCCCTCGGCGTCGACCAGGACGGCAAGCCGGTCTACCTGACCGACATCTGGCCCTCCGAGGCCGAGGTCAACGACGTCGTGGCGAACTCCATCGGCGAGGACATGTTCAACAAGTCCTACCAGGACGTCTTCGCGGGCGACGCCCAGTGGCAGGCGCTGCCGATCCCGACCGGCAACACCTTCGAGTGGGACTCCGAGTCCACCTACGTGCGCAAGCCCCCGTACTTCGAGGGCATGACGATGGAGACGACCCCGGTCGAGGACATCACCGGCGCCCGGGTGCTCGCCAAGCTCGGCGACTCGGTCACCACCGACCACATCTCCCCGGCCGGCGCCATCAAGGCGGACACCCCGGCCGGCAAGTACCTCACCGAGCACAGCATCGAGCGCCGAGACTTCAACTCCTATGGCTCGCGCCGTGGCAACCACGAGGTCATGATCCGCGGCACGTTCGCCAACATCCGCCTGCGCAACCAGATCGCGCCGGGCACCGAGGGCGGCTACACCCGCGACTTCACCAAGGATGACGGCCCGGTGTCGTTCATCTACGACGCCTCGCAGAACTACCAGGCCGCCGGCACCCCTCTCGCGATCCTCGCGGGCAAGGAGTACGGCTCCGGTTCGTCCCGCGACTGGGCCGCCAAGGGCACCGCGCTCCTCGGCGTCAAGGCCGTCATCGCCGAGTCCTACGAGCGCATCCACCGCTCGAACCTCATCGGCATGGGCGTCCTTCCGCTCCAGTTCCCCGAGGGCCAGACCGCCGAGACCCTCGGCCTCACCGGCGAGGAGACCTTCTCCTTCACCGGCGTCACCGAGCTGAACAACGGCACCACCCCGCGCACGGTCAAGGTCACCACCGACACCGGTGTGGAGTTCGACGGCGTCGTTCGCATCGACACCCCCGGCGAGGCGGACTACTACCGCAACGGCGGCATCCTGCAGTACGTGCTCCGCAGCCTGATCCGCAAGTAGGCGGACCGGCGAGAGCGGTAAGGGCCGCGCCCCGGGAAGTCCCGGGGTGCGGCCCTTCCGCGTCGCACCGTCCTACCGGATCGTCACAGCGCGTGCCGATCGACTTCGCCGATCCGGCACTTCGTGCCGGCGGCCACCTCGCCGGACCCCTGGGCCCTCACGTCGACCGACGCGCCGGGAGCGACCTCCTCCGTGGTCGCGATGCCGTGACCCGGCCCCCTCGGAACCGGACGTGCCAGTCGTCCCGGCATCCGGAGGTCGAGTCCGGCGCACGCACTCCGCGGCCTCCACTGGCACTTCCGCATACGTTCCGAATGCTCTGGTCCATGACCATCGCAGCAGGCCTCCCTGTGGCGACTCGGCGCTCCTCGGAGCTGAGCAAGCATTCCGCCGAGGTCTTCGCGGAGGCCGAGGAACACCCCGTGACGGTGACCGGCGCGACGGCGAGGCTCTGGTCCTGATGTCGCAGCGCGAGGCCGAGGGCCGTGCCCGCTTGCTGGACCTTGCCGCGCAGCTCATCACCGGTCACCCTCGACGACCGCGGCTCGTTCGCCGAGCGGATGTCCAAGGCCTTCCCTTGGATGCTCGCGCTGTCGTCGGCCGACCGGGAGTCCTGCGCGCAGGACCTCGTCGATGCGGCGCGTGTGTCGTTCTCCACCGGCCGGCCGCACTTCGCGATCGCGGAGCTGACCTCCTGGAAGGAGACGGCCACCGCTGTCACGGCCGGGCTCAGCAGCGGCAGTCCTGGTCTGTAGTGGCTCGACGACGATGAGGCCGCGGAGCGTCCGTAGCCGTGGCGGCCGCCAGGAAAGGCGAGCTGGTTCCTCACCCTCCGAAGAAGATCGAGTACGAGATCCGCTTCGCCACAGCCGACGCCTACTTCTGGCACGGTTCGGCCGGCAAGGAAGACGGCTTCGTCTTCGCCGAGGAGGACGAGGCCAAGTGCGGCACCGGCACGAAGGTCACCCGCACGCTCACCTTCGCCGTCGAGCCGTGGTGGGATCTGGACAAGAACTCCAAGGGCACGAACGGGAAGGTCGCCGCCAGCGCGGACGGCGTGGACGGGTTTCGCCGGGGTCGGGTCGATCGGCTCGAACGCTGAGCGTGCCCCGGCCCGTCCGGGCCGGGGCACGGGAACCGGGCCCGCCCGGCGCCGGGGGCCGCACGGGAGTACGGCCGGCCGGGCAGGCCCGTGATCAGGCGGCGAGGTGCTCGCGCGCGCTGCCTACTTGAAGAGCTTGCCGTCGAACGTGGCCCGGTCGTACATCTGGTGCACGGCCTGGCCCAGGATCGGGATGCTGATGTGCTCGAAGACATCCTCGACCAGGTCGATGTCACCGGTGTTGTAGATCAGCGGTCCGTTGATGTTGATCAGGCCGCCGGACAGAATGCCGGAGCGCGGCTGCTGTTCCTGAGCGTGCGCGGTGCCGCTCGACATCGTCAGGGCGATACCCGTCGCCACCAGAACCGCAAACCCCGCACTGCGTACGCGACGCTTCATTCTCTACTCCGCTTCTGGGAACTCACATGTCCGGAATCGGCCCAGCGCCAACCGCCCGTCGAGAAGGGTGGGATGAACTGGGGGTGTTGCCGCGGGGGCCGAAGTGATCGTCAGCTTGCCATCGGGTCAAAGGCAAGTAAAGTGCCTGGTCAGCAGGATGTTGATCTTGTCTTGTTCTCGATGAATTCGCTATCGACGACTCATTCCCATCGGCAAATCCCGCCGGGGGTGGCCCTGTGCGGGCGACTGGCCGCATGGGCATGCCAACCGCGCATTTCCCTGCTCCAGGTGCCCGGGGGCAGGTCGCGGACGCGGCGGGCGGCCCGCCGGCGAGCCCGATTCAGCAATTTCCGACCCGTATCGAGGCCGGACGTGCCGTCAGCGACTGATGGCTGACGGTGTCTCAATTTTTATTGAAGATTCCGGGCATCTCCGAGCCCACTCCTGACGAGACGTCAATTCACTTGCCCCGATTCCGTGGTGAGGAAGTGCTGGACGTCCGCCGCCGGCGATGCCATCTGCTCACGGCTTCCAGCCACGTGGTCACCGAGGCACTCCAGCCATCGTCGACTTCCCGCCATGGGCGGAGCGTCCACGCCAGACCGATACGCCCCCTCGGAGCGGAAGACGGCGGCGGTTGTAGAGGGTCGACCAGGCGCCGAACTCCGTCGGCATCTCCCGCCATTGCCCGCCCGTCTTGAACCGCCATATCACGCCCTCGAACTGCTGCCGCAGTCGCTCGGGATGCGGGCCGTACTCCCCGATCGGCAGGTACGGCTCGATGAATTCCCACTCCACGTCAGTCAGTTGCACTCGCGTCACGGACAACGACTCACCCGATCGGGCCCCGCCACGAGAGCGAATCCCACAGATTGATCACGACCCGATACGTGCCCCAGTCCTGCTTGGTCGTTGGTTGGGCCCGTTCGCTTCCTGCTGGGCCGGGTTCCGGTCGGCTGGCGTGGCGGGCACACAGGACAGGGGCGTCAGGAGAAGCGGAACGGGGCATGAGTCAATCCCTTGGGTCCGCTGTCGGCGGACCTGGTGATGCGTTTCGTGATGAGAGGCTCCTCGAGTGACCGCTTCCGTGACTGGCTGCGAGCCGGCCGACGCAGGCGACCTGGACACCCTGGTCGATGTCTACGTCCCGGCGTTCTTCGACGACCCGGTGTTCTGCTGGGTCTTCCCCGACCCGTCGCGCCGAGTGGAGGGGCTGCGGGCGTTCTTCGGCACGGTGGCCGCCGCCACCTTCGCCGGCGGCGGATCCGCGCTGCAGACCGACGACTTCGCCGCGGTCAGCATGTTCTACCCGCCCGACGCGCCGACGCCCACTGAGTCCGGCCAGCAGGAGTTCCGGGACCGGCTGGCCAGGAGCCTGGGCGACCAGGCCGGTCGGGCGCTGGCTGTGATGGCGCTGCTGGAGGCCCATCACCCCCACGACCTGCCCGCGCACTACTACGTCACCTTCCTCGCCGCCCTCCCCGGGCATCAGAGCCGTGGCCTGGGGACCCGCTTGCAGAAGGCCGTTTTCGCGCTCGCCGACGCGAGCGGGGCCGGCACGTACAAGGAGGCGAGCTCCCCGCGCAACCTCGCCCTGTACGAACGGCTGGGCCACCATCGCCACGGGCCCGGGATCCGCCTGCCCGACGGGCCCTCGATCTGGCCGATCTGGCGCCCGGTCCAGGCCCGGCCCACCCCACGGTGACCACACCCCGACAACACCGCCGGAGCACCACTGCCCATGCCGGCACGGTAGCTGCGGAGCCAACTGCCGACGGCGGCCCGCCCGTACGGGACCGCCGTAGTCGAGGAGGACGTACGGACGTGTGAAGCGGATCGGGTCGCCGGAGTCGGTCATGCCCCTTCATCGCCGATCCCCGACCTCTCGCCGGCAGATGCTTCGGCGCCCGCCGCCGTAGCACCGGGCGGAACACGGAACAACCGCCAACGGAGCACGTTGGCTCACCCGTGCCACGCGTGTTGAGGTGCTGCGTCAACGTTGAGGAAACTCGGATATATGCCCCGGGAAGTCCCGGGGTGCGGCCCTTCCGCGTCGCATCGTCCTACCGGATCGTCACAGCGCGTGCCGATCGACTTCGCCGATCCGGCACTTCGTGCCGGCGGCCACCTCGCCGGCCCCCTGGGCCCTCACGTCGACCGACGCGCCGGGAGCGACCTCCTCCGTGGTCGCGATGCCGTCGGCCACCACGGCGCCGTCTCCGTCCACGAACGTGACGGAGACGATGTAGGCCACCGGGGCCCCGGTCCTGTTCACGATCCTCAGATCGGCGTGCGGCCAGCTGATGAGGGAGTCGCGCGTGCACTTCGTGATCGTGACGTCCCCCTCGGCGGCCGGCTCGGGCGTGACGGGCTCCATCGGCTCCTCGTCGTAGGAGTCGGAGTAGGGCGCTTCCGACCGCTGGGGCAGCGCGATGGAGTCCGAGACCGAGTTCATCAGCGCGTAGACGAGCGCCACCACCACCCCGACCACGACGAGCCCGCCGCCCACGGCGAGCGTCACGATCAGCCCCGTGCGCTGTTTGTGCGGCGGCGCCTCGGGGGCGGCCCACGGTGAAGGCCGCGGCGTACCCCCCGGCGCCTGGTGCTCCGGCTGCGGCTGTTCGGGCGGCGGTGGCGGAAAGTAGTCGGACATGCGGTCCCCCAGGGGAAAAGGAACAGGTGAGGGACTTACGGTACGTGGCCCCACCCATCCCACCAGCACTACCCGCCCCACCCGCCCCACCGGCACCACCCGCCCCACCGGCACCACCTGTAGAGAAAGCGACGGGACCACCATGGGCGAGCTGATCCTTATCCGGCACGGCGAGACCGAGTGGTCCCGTTCCGGACAGCACACGAGCTACACCGACCTCCCCCTCACCGAGGTCGGGGAGCGCCAGGCCCGCGCGCTCGTCCCGCTGCTGGTCGACCGGAACATCGGGCTCACCCTCGTCAGCCCGATGATCCGGGCCCGCCGTACCGCCGAACTGGCCGGACTCCCCGACCCCCGGGTCACCCCCGAGCTGCGGGAGTGGGACTACGGCGGCTACGAGGGCGTCACCACCCCGGCGATCCGCCGTACCCGGCCCTTCTGGAACCTGTGGACCGACGGCGTCGACCCCGGGTCCGATGAGCACCCCGGCGAGAGCCCCGCCCAGATCGGGCAGCGGGCCGACCAGGTCCTCGCGGGCGTCCGGTCCGCCGCCGAGGGAATCGGGAGCGCGGACATCGCGCTCGTCGCGCACTCGCACTTCCTGCGTGTCCTCACCGCCCGCTATCTCGGCCTGACCCCGGCCGAGGGGCGGCTCTTCCAGCTCGCCACCGGCGCCCTCTCCCGGCTCGGCACCGAACACGGCCGGCCGGTCGTCGCCGCCCTGAACCTCGCGTTGCCCGAGAGCCTCCAGCCGGAGTGAACCCCGACCTGCCCGAGAGCCGCCGGCGGACGTGAACGCCGACGGCCGGCACCCCGTCCTCGGGTGCCGGCCGCCCGTGTTCCTCGCGTACGGCTCACGAGAGCAGCTCCACCTCCGCGAGCGTCGCCGAACCCGTCAGCACCAGCCGGTACTTCGCGTAAACGCCGGGCCGGTCCACCGAGAACACCCGGGTCTGCTTGTCCCAGGCGAACGACTGGCCGGAGCGGCGGTCGATGTCCGTCCACTTCCTGCCGTCGGCCGAGCCCTGGAGCGTCCAGCCCTTCGGGGCCTTGTCGGCCGCCGCCGACGTCAGCGTGTACTGGATCCCCTTCCTCGCCGAGGACACCGGGAGCTCCACCGAGTCGACCGTCGCCGAGGTGGCCGAGGTGTCGTCGAAGAGCGCGCCGTCACCCTGGAGCGCGTCGCCCTTGGGCGTCGGGACCTTGTCGTCCTTCTGCACGGAGACCGGGGCCGCGTCCTTGCCCGTGCCCCACGCCGACGGCTTCGGGCCCATGTCGAACTCCAGCGTGCCGCCCTTGGCCAGCACGTCGTGCGGGAGCGCCGTGGAGGTCCACTTCTTTCCGTTGACCTTCACGCCCTGCACATAGATGTTCCTGTCGCTGTTCTTCGGGGCCTTCACGACCAGCTTGCGGCCGTTGTCCATGCGGACGGTGACCTCTCTGAAGAGCGGCGAGCCGATCGCGTACTCCCCGCTGCCCATGACCAGCGGGTAGAAGCCGAGCGAGGAGAAGAGGAACCAGGCGGACTGCTCACCGTTGTCCTCGTCGCCGTGGATGCCCTGCCCGATCTCGCTGCCGACGTACAGCCGGCCCAGCACCTCGCGGACCTTCTCCTGCGTCTTGTACGGCTGCGAGGCCGCGTTGTACATGTACGTGGCGTGGTGGGCCACCTGGTTGCTGTGCCCGTACTGGCCCATCCGCACGTCACGCGCCTCGGTCATCTCGTGGATGACGCCGCCGTAGCTGCCGACGAACTCCGGGCCCGCCGTCTCCGGCGTCGAGAAGTACGTGTCCAGCTTCTCGGCCAGGCCCGCCCGGCCGCCGTACAGGTTGGCCAGGCCCCGGCTGTCCTGCGGGGCGGTGAAGGCGTAGCCCCAGCCGTTGGTCTCCGTGTAGTCGTAGCCCCAGACACGGGGGTCGTACGCGCCGGAGGGCAGACGCCAGTCGCCGTTCGGCTTCCTGCCCTGGAAGAAGCCGACCTTGTCGTCGAAGAGCTTGACGTACTTCTGCGCCCGGTTCATGAAGTACTCGGACTCTTCCCTGTACCGGGCCTTCCTCGTCTTCTCGTACAGCTCCTGGCCCATCCGGGCGATGCCGTAGTCGTTGACGTAACCCTCCAGCGACCAGGACAGTCCCTCGTGGGTGGCGGTGTCCGCGTAGCCGGTGAAGACGGAGGTCTCCAGGCCCTTGCGGCCGACGCCCGGGGACGGCGGGGCCACGGTGGCGTTCTTGAGCGCCGCGTCGTACGCCGCCTCGGCGTCGAACCTCACGCCCTTGACGTACGCGTCCGCGAACGCCACGTCCGAGCTGGTGCCGGTCATCAGGTCCGCGGCGCCGGGGGAGGACCAGCGTGAGGTCCAGCCGCCGTCCTTGTAGTGCTGGACGAAGCCGTCCACCAGCTCGCCGGCCTTCTTCGGGGAGAAGAAGGAGTAGGCGGGCCACGTCGTGCGGTAGGTGTCCCAGAATCCGTTGTTGACGTACACCTCGCCGTCGACGATCTTCGCGCCGGTCCGTGTCGGGGTGGACTCGCCAACCGCCTTGGAGAAGGGGCTGGCGTACCTGTTCTTGCCCTTCACCTTCTCGTGGCCGGAGTTCGGGTAGAGGTAGAGCCGGTACAGGCTGGAGTAGAGCGTCGTCAGCTGGTCCGCGCTCGCGCCCTCGACCTCGACCGTCCCGAGGACGTCGTCCCAGGCGCCCCGCGCCTTGCGCTGCACCCGGTCGAAGGAGGCGGACTCCGGGATCTCCATGGCCAGGTTCTTCTTCGCCTGGTCGACGCCGATCAGCGAGGTGGCCAGGCGCAGGTTGACCGTGCGGTCCTTGCCCGCGTCGAAGCGGAAGAACCCGGTGACGTCGTCGCCCCCGCCGCCCTTCAGCCTGCCGCTGTCGGTGACCGGCGCGTCGAAGACGCCGTACACGAACATCCGGGTGGCACCGGTGGACAGGCCGCTCCTGACATCCGAGTAGCCGGAGAACGAGCGGGTCTTCGGGTCCAGCGTGATGCCGCCGTCGTTCGAGACGTTGTCGAAGACCAGACTCGCGTCCTTGCCGGGGTAGGTGAACCGCATCCGGGCCGCGTGGTCGGTCGGTGTCATCTCGGCCTTGAGGCCGTTCTCGAACGTGACGCCGTAGTAGTGCGGCTTCGCCGTCTCGTTCTCGTGCCGGAACGGCAGCGCGCGGACCGTCCGGGACGCGTCCGGGGTACCGCTCGCGGCCGACGGCATCAGCTGGAAGGTCTGCCGGTCGCCCATCCAGGGGCTCGGCTCATGGCTGGCGCCGAAGGCCTGGAGTGTGGGGAGGTTGTCCGCGTTGTTGCCCCGGTGGTAGTCGTACAGCCAGCTCAGCGAACCGGCGTTGGTCACCGGCGTCCAGAAGTTGAAACCATGCGGTACGGCCGTGGCCGGAATGTTGTTGCCGCGGGAGAAGCCGCCACTGGAGTTGGTGCCGCGGGTCGTCAGCGCGTAGTCCGACAGATGTGCCTTGCGCTTCTCGGGCTTCTTCGGGGCGATCGTGATGTCGTCGATCCAGCCCTGGAACTTCGCCGGCCCCTTGGGGGAGTCGTACGCCACCAGGATCCGGTCGACGGTCTTGCCCGCGGCGACCGCGCCGAGGCGGGCGGCGACCTTGTTCCACTGGTTGACGTAGAGGCGCTTGGCGTCCGCCTGGCCCTGCGGGGTCAGCGGCCCGCCGTGGCTGTCGGTGGCCTTCAGCTCGCTCAGATAGGTGCCGTCGGTGAAGGCCAGGTCCACCGCGACGTGCGTGGCGGGATAGTTCAGGTCGGTCTCGCCCATCTGCGGGTAGACGAGGTAGGACAGCTCGGTGTCCTTGGTGACGGCCGTGTTCACGTCGAAGATCTTGTTGTACGAGTAGGCGCGTCCGTCGGGGGTGTGGGTGCCCGCGTAGCGCAGTGCCTTCTTTCCGGTGAATCCGGCGCCGGACTTCGCGGTGGGGGATCCGGAGGGACCGCGGTCGGGCTGGCTGCGCATCTCGTCGGGCACCGGCGCGGAGGTGTCACCGTTCGAGAACTGAACGTCGGCGAGTTGCAGCGCGTCCGACGCGCCGTTGTTCGCGGTGATCTCCAGGCGGAGGTGCCGGTAGGCGGTGTCGCCCGAGAAGCCGTACTTCTTCGTCTCGTGCCGTTGGGCGAAGGTCTCGCCCGCACGGGTGTCGAGGTCGGTCCACTCCTTGCCGTCCGCCGAGCCCTTGAGCGTCCAGTCCCTCGGGTCGCGCTCGGCGTGGTCGTTGGCCGAAGTGAGGGCGTACGTCACGATCTTGATGGGTTCGTCCAGATCGAACTCGACCCAGCCGGTGGGCTTGAACGCCAGCCACTTGGAGCCCGGCTCGACGTCGACGAGGTTCTCCTTGACCTCCCCGCCGGCGGTGTTCTCGGCGCTCGCGCGCAACTCCGTCACCCGGTCGGTGACATTGCCCGGTATGCCGGAGGAGAAGCCTCCGTCGACGCCGGAGGACCGTTTCTCGCCGTCGGGGCCCTCCTCGACGGTGCCGCGCCAGTCGGGCTGCTTCTCATCCGCCTCGAACGAGGTGCTGAAGGTGCGGTCGCCGGACGGCTTCCGGTCCGGCGAGGAGGGTTGGGCGGTGGCGACCGCGGGGGCGATCACCACCAGGGCGAGTGACGCCGCCAGGGCGGCTGCTGTGGGGGTCCGTCTCCGGCGGGGGGCCGGGCGGGGGAGAGCGTGAGGGTCCTGGTCTGATCCGTGATTGAGGCCGCGTGGTGGCTGCATGCCGAGCCGTTCCTCCCCGGGAAAATACATGGACAACGTTGTCATAACGGGATGCAAGGTCCAGTAGGGATCCCAGTGACGGGACGTGTCAAGGGTGTTGCCGCGAGGCCCCTCGGCGAATCGGCCGGAATGGGGAAATAGCCGCCGCGGGAGGAGGGCGCGGGGTGCCGAGGTGTCCGTGAGGTCTCAACTCGGGAAAGACTGCCGCCCAAACCTGCGTTCGATCTTGCTCAGTTGGCGGCAAGTGGACTATACCTGTCGGCATCTGCACGGCCGCTTCACGCGGAGGTGCACGCGGGGGAAACAGGGACGGTTGTGAGGACGCCGGGGGTGTCCTCGCTGTACGGTCTCCCGGCATCCCCACTGCACCGGTCCGTCCGGTACATCTGCATTTCCGCATATCTGCATGACCCAAGCGCAACTGACCGCGGTGGCGGGGCCCTTCGCCCATGAGGCGAATTTTCGACGGGTGACCGGTACACCGCCTGAGTCCTGGAGAAGGCGAGGACTTGAGCATGGGATCCACCTCCGCCCACAACAATGAGGGCCTTGGCCGTCGCGATCTGATCAAGCGTTCGGCCGCACTCGGCCTGATCGCTGTTCCGACGATGAGCTTCCTGTCCGCCTGCGCGAGCGGCGACAGCGGCAGCGACGACAAGGTCGAAAAGGTCGAAAAGACCGAGAAGAACCCGCTGGCCGTCAACGGCAGCGCACCGCTGGAGATCGTCATCTTCGACGGTGGCTTCGGCACCAAGTACGCCGAGGACGCCAAGACCGTCTACGAGAAGACCTATCCCGAGTCGAAGGTCAAGTTCTCCGCGACGCAGAAGATCCAGTCGGTTCTTCAGCCGCGGTTCAACGGTGGTACCCCGCCGGACCTGATCGACAACTCCGGTGCCCAGCAGATGGACATGGGCGTCCTGGTCGGCAAGAAGCAGCTCACCGACCTGACCCCGCTGCTCGACGCCCCCTCCATCGACGACCCCGCCAAGAAGGTCCGCGACACCCTGCGGCCGGGCATCATCGAGATGGGCCAGTTCGACGGCGACCCGGTCTGGATCATGTACTACGCGTACACGGTCTACGGCGTCTGGTACTCGCAGACCGCGCTGGAGAAGCTCGACGCCACGTACCCGGAGACCTGGGACGACATGCTCGCGCTCTGCGCGAAGGCGAAGAAGGAGGGCATCGCCGGCTGGACCTACCCCGGCAAGCACCCCTACTACATCCCCTTCTCGCTGTACCCCTTCATCGGCAAGATCGGCGGCGTCGAGGTCCTCGACGCGATCGACAACCTGGAGCCGAAGGCCTGGGAGCACCCCGCGGTCAAGGCCGCCTTCGAGGCGTACTACGAGCTCGTCGCCAAGGACTACATCCTGGAGGGCACTCCGGGCCTGGACCACCGCGGTTCGCAGGGCGCCTGGGCCCGCGGCAAGGCGCTGTTCATCCCGAACGGCTCCTGGGTCGAGAACGAGGAAGCGGCGATCATCCCCAAGGACTTCAAGCTGTCCGTGGGCGCTCCCTCCAGCCTCGACTCCTCGGACAAGCTCCCCTTCGGCACCCTCTGGGCGTCCGGCGGCGAGCCGTTCATCGTCCCGAGCAAGTCGAAGAACCCCGAGGGCGGCATGGAGCAGCTGCGCATCATGCTCAGCGAGGCCTCTTCCAAGTCCTTCACCGCGAGCACCAAGTCGCTCTCCGCCTTCAACGGCGGCACGGACGGCATCGAGCTCTCCGACGGCCTCAAGTCCGGTGTCGCCGCGCTGGAGAAGGCCGGCACCAACGTGGTCAACCCGCGGATGCAGGACTGGTACGTGAAGCTCCAGAAGGAGCAGATCGGTGTCGCCGCGATCGGCGAGATGATGGCCGGACGCGCCAAGCCGGCCGAGACCATCAAGAAGATCCAGGCCTTCGCCGACGCGACCGCCAAGGACCAGTCCATCAAGCACTTCAAGCACCAGTGACCACGCGTCACCAGCGGCGGGCAGCACGGGAAGGTCGGAGTCGGTAACGATGCAACACGGTAAATACCGGTTCATAGTCGGGTTCTTGGTGGTCCCGATGGCGTTGTACGTCATCTTCGTCATCTGGCCCTTCATCCAGTCCGTCTACTACTCGTTCACGGACTGGACGGGGCTGAGTCCCGACTTCAAGATGGTCGGGTTCGACAACTACACCAAGATGCTCAATGACGACATCTTCTGGAAATCGCTGCAGCACAGCGTGACGCTGGCTGTTCTGCTGCCGCTGGTGACGCTGGGGCTCGCCCTCTTCTTCGCCTTCATGCTCAACGTGGGCGGGCGGCGCCGTAAGGGCGCCGCCATCGTCGGCGTACGGGGCTCCGGCTTCTACAAGATCGCGTACTTCTTCCCGCAGGTACTCTCGATCGCGATCGTGGCCATCCTGTTCCAGTTCGCGTTCGACCCGGCCCAGGGCATGATCAACGGCACGCTCAAGGCCGTCGGCTTCGACGACGTGCCGACCTGGCTGGGCGATCCACAGCTGGCCCTGTGGGTCGTCATGGCGGTCCTCGTCTGGTGTACGACCGGCTTCTTCGTGGTGCTGTTCTCCGCGGGCATGGCCTCCATCCCCAAGGACTTCTACGAAGCCGCCCTGCTGGACGGGGCGAGCCGCTTCACGACCTTCTTCCGGATCACGCTGCCTCTCCTGTGGGACACGGTCCAGTCCGGATGGGTCTACATGGGCATCCTGGCACTCGGCGCCGAGGGCTTCGCGATCGTCCACATCATGAGCGTCGGTCCCGGCGGGCCCGACTACTCGACCACCGTCCTGCCGCTGTACGTGTACCAGTCGGCGTTCCGGGACGGACAGGCGGGCTACGCGACCACGATCGGTGTCGCCCTGCTCATCGTGACGCTGGCGTTCGCCGCCATCGTCATGCGGGTGGGCCGGCGCGAGCGGCTGGAGTTCTGATGAAGACCACTGACACCCCTCCCTCCGGGCCCTCCGGGTCCCCCTCCGACGCCGAAGCGGCGAAGGTTCCGGCCCAGCGCACCGGGCCGGTGGACAAGGGCCCCTCCGCCCCCGCGAAGAAGAGCGAGGGCCAGGTCCTCAACGTCTTCTCGCACGGGATGCTGATCCTGTGGGCGATCATGGTCGTGCTGCCGCTGTTCTGGGCGGTGATGTCCTCGTTCAAGACCGACGCGGACATCTTCAACACCCCGTGGTCGCTGCCCAGTTCGCTGAACTTCGACAGCTGGGGCCGGGCCTGGAGCCAGGCCCACATGAGCGAGTACTTCCTGAATACCATCCTCGTGGTGGGCGGGTCGCTCACCGGCACCCTGGTGCTCGGGTCCATGGCCGCCTATGTGCTCGCCCGCTTCGAGTTCCCGGGCAACCGGTTCATTTACTTCTTGTTCGTCGGCGGCATGAGCTTCCCGGTCATGCTGGCGCTGGTCCCGTTGTTCTACGTCCTGGACAACATGGGGCTGCTGAACACGATCCACGGCCTGATCCTCGTGTACATCGCGTACTCGCTGCCGTTCACCGTGTTCTTCCTGACCTCGTTCTTCCGTACGCTGCCGACCTCGGTGGCGGAGGCGTCGATCATCGACGGGGCCTCGCACACCCGCACGTTCTTCCAGGTCATGCTGCCGATGGCCAAGCCCGGCCTGATCAGCGTCGGCATCTTCAACTTCCTGGGGCAGTGGAACCAGTACATGCTGCCGACGGTGCTGAACACCGACCCGGACAAGCGGGTACTGGCCCAGGGCCTGGTGGAGCTGGCCTCCAGCCAGGGCTACAAGGGCGACTACTCCGGCCTCTTCGCCGGGCTGGTGATCGCGATGCTGCCCGTGCTGGCGGCGTACATCATCTTCCAGCGCCAGGTCGTCTCCGGCCTGACGGCGGGCGCCCTGAAGTAGCTCTCCTCTCGCGCACGGCCCGGTGCCCCGGCGGAATCCCTCCGCCGGGGCACCGGGCCGTAGTGGTGTGCGCGTGCTCAGGTCTTGACGGGAGGTGCCCCCGAACGGTCAGCTTGGAGTTCACATGTTGGAGGAAGCCGGGGTCTCATCGCTGCGGCCCCGGCCGGGGCGGTCCTCAGGATCGCCCGCCAAGGGCAGGAGTGGATGAGCCGATGGAGACTCCCGGGTCGCAGACATCGCTGCACAGGGCCAATCTGGAGCGGGTCGTACGCGCCGTACGGATGGCGGGATCGCTCACCCAGGCGGAGATCGCCCGGAGCACCGGGCTCTCCGCGGCCACCGTCTCCAATATCGTCCGGGAGCTGAAGGACCGCGGAACGGTCGAGGTCACCCCCACTTCGGCGGGCGGCCGACGGGCCCGCAGCGTCTCGCTCAGTGGTGACGCGGGCATCGTCATCGGCGTCGACTTCGGCCATACGCATCTGCGCGTCGCCGTCGGCAACCTCGCCCACCAGGTGCTCGCCGAGGAGTCCGAGCCGCTGGACGTCGACGCCTCGTCCGCCGAGGGCTTCGACCGGGCGGAGACGCTGGTCAAGCGGCTGATCGAGGACACGGGCATCGGCCCGGACAAGGTGATCGGCATCGGTCTCGGCGTGCCGGGCCCCATCGACGTCGAGTCCGGCACGCTGGGCTCCACCTCGATACTGCCGGGCTGGACGGGCATCAACCCCAGTGAGGAGCTCTCCGGACGCCTCGGCGTGCCCGTGTACGTCGACAACGACGCCAATCTCGGGGCGCTGGGCGAGCTGGTCTGGGGGAGTGGGCGGGGCGTCAAGGACCTCGCGTACATCAAGGTGGCCAGCGGCGTCGGCGCCGGTCTGGTGATCGACGGGACCATCTACCGGGGTCCCGGCGGCACGGCCGGCGAGATCGGGCACATCACGCTCGACGAGTCGGGCCCGGTGTGCCGTTGCGGCAACCGCGGCTGCCTGGAGACCTTCACCGCCGCCCGCTACGTCCTGCCGCTGCTCCGGCCCAGCCACGGCCCCGGGCTCACCATGGAGCGGGTGGTCCAGTTGGCCCGAGAGGGCGATCCGGGCTGCCGCCGGGTGATCGGCGACGTGGGCCGCCACATAGGCAGCGGCGTGGCCAACCTGTGCAATCTGCTCAACCCCAGCCGCGTCGTGCTCGGCGGCTCGCTGGCGGAGGCCGGGGAGCTGGTCCTGGGGCCCATACGGGACTCCGTGTCGCGTTACGCGATCCCCAGCGCGGCCCGGCAGCTCTCGGTGCTGCCCGGCGCGCTCGGTGCGCGCGCCGAGGTGCTGGGCGCACTTGCCCTGGTGCTCAGTGAGATGGGGGATTCAACCCTTTTGGGGAGCACGTTCTCCCCGGCGACTCCTGTCTTCACTTAGATAAGCAATGGCACCGTTGTCATCTCGTTAAGGATTTACTCCTTGACGCTGACGCTGGGGCCGAGTTGACTTCCAGCCACCTCGGCCGCAACGTCGCGGCCTCGTCAGGGAGGTTCGAGAATGAACACGCGTACGCGTCGCGCCGCCGTTGCCGTTGCCGCCGCCACGATGGCGATCTCGCTGGCCGCTTGCGGGAGCGCCAAGGAGTCCGGCGACAAGGCCGAGCAGAGCTCGGAGAAGAAGGGCGACGACCTGAAGATAGGTCTGCTCCTCCCCGAGAACCAGACGGCCCGTTACGAGAAGTTCGACCGGCCGATCATCGAGAAGAAGATCAGCGAGCTCACCGACGGCAAGGCGGAGGTCGTCTACGCCAACGCCAAGCAGGACGCGAACACCCAGTCGCAGCAGATCGACACGATGATCACCAACAAGGTCGACGCGCTCATCGTGGGCGCCGTGGACTCCAAGGCGATCGCGAACAGCATCAAGAAGGCCAAGGACGAGGGCATCCCGGTCGTCGCCTTCGACCGCCTCGCCGAGGGTCCCATCGACGCCTACACCTCCTTCGACAACGAAGAGGTCGGCCGGGCCCAGGGCACCGCTCTGCTGGAGGCCCTGGGCGACAAGGCCGACGGCGGCACGATCGTGATGATGAACGGCGCGATCACCGACCCGAACGCCGCCCTCTTCAAGAAGGGTGCCAAGTCGGTCCTCGACGGCAAGGTGAAGTACGGCAAGGAGTACGACACCAAGGAGTGGAAGCCGGAGAACGCCAACACCAACATGGAAGCGGCGATCACCGCGCTCGGCAAGGACAGGATCGACGGCGTCTACTCCGCCAACGACGGTATGGCGGGCGGCATCATCACCGCCCTCAAGGCCGCCGGTCTGTCGCCGCTCCCGCCGGTCACCGGCCAGGACGCCGAACTGGCGGGCGTGCAGCGCATCGTCTCCGGTGAGCAGTTCATGAGCGTCTACAAGTCCTACCCCGCCGAGGGCATCATCGCCGCGGAGATGGCCGTCGCCCTCGCCAAGGGCGAGAAGCTCGACCCGATCGCCACCTCGAAGGTCGACAGCGCCACCACGAAGGGCATCCCGACGGTCCTCGTCCCGGTCGTCTCGCTGACCAAGGACAACATCAAGGACACCGTCATCAAGGACGGCATCTGGACGCTGGACGAGATCTGCTCGGCCAAGTACAAGGCCGCCTGCGACAAGATCGGTCTGAAGTAGGCCCCGGGACCCGGCCCGCCCCCGAGCTGCCGGATCCCGCCCGCCGCGACGCCCGCCGCGCCCCCGCGGGGGCGCAGACCGCCCCCAACCGCCCGCGCCCGCCGGACCCCGGCCCACGCGCGCGCCACGAAGCCTGTCCGGCGCCCCGCACACCAACCGCCCCGCTACCGGGCGGGGCGTCGGACAGAACGCCTCACCCCCGTTTTCCCGCTGTGCTCGACACCGCCGCGCCTTCCCCCGGGAGCGGCATCCCCGCCGGTCAGGCGGCGAAGGAGATGGTTCATGTGTCCGCTACGCCCGTGTTGGCGTTGCGAGGGGTCTCCAAGCGCTTCGGTGCCGTCCAGGTACTCACCGATGTAGAGCTTGAGGTCCACGCCGGCGAGGTGGTCGCCCTGGTGGGCGACAACGGCGCCGGTAAATCAACGCTGGTCAAGACGATCGCCGGAGTGCACCCCATCGATGACGGCGTCATCGAGTGGGAGGGCAGGGCCGTGCAGATCAACAAGCCGCACGACGCCCAGAACCTCGGCGTCGCGACCGTCTACCAAGACCTCGCGCTGTGCGACAACATCGATGTCGTCGGCAACCTCTACCTCGGCCGGGAGCTGCGCAGGTTCGGCATCCTGGACGAGGTGGAGATGGAGCGCCGCTCCCGCGAGCTGCTGTCCACGCTCTCCATCCGCATCCCGAGCGTCCGCATCCCGATCGCCTCGCTCTCCGGCGGCCAGCGCCAGACCGTGGCCATCGCCCGGTCGATGCTCGGCGAGCCCCGGCTCGTCATCCTCGACGAGCCGACCGCGGCCCTCGGCGTCGAGCAGACCGCCCAGGTCCTCGACCTCGTCGAGCGGCTGCGCGAGCGCGGCCACGCGGTCATCCTCATCAGCCACAACATGGCCGATGTGAAGGCCGTCGCCGACAAGGTCGCCGTGCTCCGGCTGGGCCGGAACAACGGTGTCTTCGATGTGAGGACCACCTCCCAGGAAGAGATCATCTCCGCCATCACGGGCGCCACGGACAACGCCGTGACCCGACGTGCGGCGCGCAACGCGGAGGTTTCCCAGTGACCACCGACAAATCCACCACCTCGCTGGACAAGGCCGACGCCACGGCCGGCGCCCCGCCGGCCGGCAACCCGGACGCGGCCGAGGGCGCCGCCACGGTGATCGACCCCCGCCTGCTCGTCCGCGAGCAGGGCCTGGCCGGCTACGTCACCGAGTTCAGGCGCAGGATCAGCGGTGGCGACCTGGGCTCGATCCCGGTGATCGTCGGCCTCGCGATCATCGCCATCGTCTTCCAGAGCATGAACTCGGAGTTCCTCTCCGCGAAGAACATCAGCGACATCGCCACCACGATGGTCGCCACCGGCATGATGGCCGTGGGCATCATCTTCGTTCTGCTGCTCGGCGAGATCGACCTCTCGGTCGGCTCTGTCTCCGGTGTCTCCGGTGCCCTCGTCGCGGTGCTCAGCGTCACCCAGGGCATGAACGAATGGCTGGCGATCCTCGTCGCCATCGTCGGCGGCGCGGTGATGGGCGCGATCCACGGCTTCTTCTTCGCCCGGATCGGTGCGCCCGCCTTCGCCGTCACCCTGGCGGGCCTGCTGTTCTGGCTCGGCTTCATGCTCCAGCTGCTCGGCGACTCCGGCACGATCAACCTGGACGGCGACGGGGTGGTCGGCAAGCTGACCACGTACTACTTCACCGACGTCGCCGCCGCCTACGGGCTCGCCGCCATCGCCGTCATCGGCTACTTCGCCGCGGCCTTCCTGGACACCCGCCGCCGCGAGGCGGCCGGCATCCCGGCCCGCCCGCTCGCCGACATCGCCGTGCGCACCGCGGTCATCGGAGTGTTCGGCTTCGCCGCCGCGTACATGTTCAACCAGTACCGCGGCCTGCCGCTCGCACTGGTCCTCTTCCTGATCGTCCTGGTCGGCACGGACTTCCTGCTCCGCCGTACGGCCTACGGGCGGAAGATCTTCGCACTCGGCGGCAGCGTCGAGGCCTCCCGGCGTGCCGGCATCAACGTCACCGCCATCCGGATCTCCGTCTTCTCCATCGCGGGGACCTTCGCGGCGATCGGCGGCCTGTTCTGGGCCTCCAAGATCGCGGCGGCCAACCAGGGCTCCGGCACCGGCGACCTCCTGATGAACGTCATCGCGGCAGCCGTCATCGGCGGCACCAGCCTCTTCGGCGGTCGCGGCCGCACCTGGAACGCGCTGCTCGGCGTCATGGTGATCGTCTCCATCCAGTACGGACTGTCGCTGGAAGGCATCGCCACCCCGATCCAGTACATGGTCACGGGTGCGGTGCTTCTCGCCACGGTCGTCATCGACTCCGTCACCCGTAAGACCCAGAAGACCGCGGGCCGCGCCTGACCGCACAACCGTGCGGGCGCCCGTGCCCCCAGGGGCGTCGGGCGCCCGCGTGGGTCCGGTATCCCCCGCGAACAGGGCCGCCCGATGCCCGCCGCCGCGAGCGGAACATTAGACTCATCGGATCGGCACGCTCGATCAGCTCAAACGCAAGGAGGCACGGGTGGATCTGCTGACCCGTATCAAGGGACCGCGCGACCTGGACCGGCTCAGCCTCGGCGAGCTGGACCAGCTCGCGGAGGAGATCCGCACCTTCCTCGTGGACGCGGTGTCCAAGACCGGCGGACACCTCGGCCCCAACCTGGGCGTCGTCGAGCTCACCATCGCCCTGCACCGGGTCTTCGAGTCGCCCCGGGACAAGGTCCTCTGGGACACCGGCCACCAGAGCTACGTGCACAAGCTGCTCACCGGCCGCCAGGACTTCTCCCGGCTCAAGAGCAAGGGCGGCCTCTCCGGCTACCCCTCCCGGGCCGAGTCCGACCACGACGTCATCGAGAACAGCCACGCCTCCGGGGTTCTCGGCTGGGCCGACGGCCTTGCCAAGGCCAACGAGGTCCTGAGGAAGGACGACCACGTCGTCGCGGTCATCGGTGACGGCGCGCTCACCGGCGGTATGGCCTGGGAGGCGCTGAACAACATCGCCGCCGCCAAGGACCGGCCCCTCGTCATCGTCGTCAACGACAACGAGCGCTCCTACGCCCCGACCATCGGCGGCCTGGCCAACCACCTCGCCACCCTCCGTACGACCGACGGCTACGAACGGTTCCTGGCCCGCGGCAAGGACATCCTGGAGCGCACGCCCGTCGTCGGCCGCCCGCTCTACGAGACCCTGCACGGCGCCAAGAAGGGCCTCAAGGACTTCATCGCCCCGCAGGGCATGTTCGAGGACCTCGGCCTGAAGTACGTCGGCCCGATCGACGGTCACGACATCGAGGCCCTGGAATCCGCGCTCCAGCGCGCCAAACGCTTCCGTGGCCCCGTCATCGTGCACTGTCTCACCGAGAAGGGCCGCGGCTACACCCCCGCCCTCCAGGACGAGGCCGACCGCTTCCACGCGGTGGGCAAGATCCACCCGGACACCGGCCTGCCGATCTCCACCTCCGGCCTCGACTGGACCTCCGTCTTCGGCGAGGAGATGGTCAAGCTCGGAGAGGAGCGCGAGGACATCGTCGCGATCACCGCGGCCATGCTCCAGCCCGTCGGCCTCGGCAAGTTCGAGGCCGCCTTCCCGGACCGGATCTACGACGTCGGCATCGCCGAGCAGCACGGTGCCGTCTCCGCGGCCGGCCTCGCCACCGGCGGACTCCATCCGGTCTTCGCGGTCTACGCCACCTTCCTCAACCGCGCCTTCGACCAGGTCCTGATGGATGTCGCCCTGCACAAGTGCGGCGTGACCTTCGTCCTGGACCGGGCCGGCATCACCGGCACGGACGGCGCCTCGCACAACGGCATGTGGGACATGTCGATCCTCCAGTGTGTGCCCACGCTCCGGATCGCCGCCCCGCGCGACGCCGACCAGGTCCGCGCCCAGCTGCGCGAGGCCGTCGCCGTCGACGACGCGCCCACCGTGGTCCGCTTCTCCAAGGGCGCGGTCGGCCCCGCGGTCAAGGCGGTCGGCAGGGTCGGCGGAATGGACATCCTGCTCGAGCCGAAGGCCGTACGCCCGGATGTCCTGATCGTCTCCGTCGGCGCGCTCGCCCCGATGTGCCTGGAGATCGCCGGCCTGCTGGACGCCCAGGGCATCTCCAGCACCGTCGTCGACCCCCGCTGGGTCAAGCCCGTCGACGAGGCGCTCGCCCCGCTCGCCGAGCGCCACCGCGTCGTCGTCACGGTCGAGGACAACAGCCGCGCCGGAGGCGTCGGCTCCGCCGTCGCCCAGGCCCTGCGCGACGCCGGTGTCGACGTACCCCTGCGCGACTTCGGCATCCCGCCGGTCTTCCTCGACCACGCCTCGCGCCGCGAGGTCATGGCCGAGATCGGACTGACCGCGCCGGATATCGCCCGGCAGGTCACCGGCCTGGTCGCCAAGCTCGACGGCCGTTTCGAGAGCCGCGCCGTGGAGCCCGCCCGCGACTGACGCGCTCACCTCCGTACGGCCGATGGGCCGGGAGAACCGCCCCTGTACGGGTGGTTCTCCCGGCCCATTCGCGTGAAACGGGCCAGATGGCGCGATCCCGTGCCGAACCGCTCCCAATCATGGCGTTCACAACGAATGCGTGGAGGTATCGCAGGTGAGCGCGCAGGTCACACCACCCCGCGGGAACGGCATGTTCCGCACCAAGTCCGTCGAACAGTCGATCCTTGACACCGAGGAGCCGGAACACGCGCTCCAGAAGTCCCTCTCCGCCCTGGACCTGACGGTCTTCGGCGTCGGCGTCATCATCGGCACCGGCATCTTCGTCCTCACCGGACAGGTCGCCAAGGAGACGGCGGGTCCCGCCACCGCCATCGCGTTCGCCGTGGCGGGCGTCGTGTGCGCGCTGGCCGCGCTCTGCTACGCCGAGTTCGCCTCCACCGTCCCGGTGGCCGGCTCCGCGTACACCTTCGCGTACGCCGCGCTGGGCGAGCTGGTGGCCTGGATCATCGGCTGGGACCTGGTGCTGGAGTTCGCGCTGGGCACCGCGGTGGTCGCGGTCGGCTGGTCCGGCTACGTCCGCTCACTGATGGACAACGCCGGCTGGACGATGCCCGAAGTGCTCTCGGGGACGGATGTGGCGGAAGGTTTCGGCTTCGACATCCTGGCCTTCGCCCTGGTGCTCGTGCTCACCGTCATCCTCGTCGTGGGCATGAAGCTGTCCGCCCGGGTCACCTCGGTCGTGGTGGCGATCAAGGTCGCCGTGGTCCTCATGGTGATCATCGCGGGCCTGTTCTTCATCAAGGCCGAGAACTACAAGCCGTTCATCCCGCCGGCCGAGAAGCAGCCCGCCGGCTCGGGCTGGGACGCACCGTTCGTGCAGCTGCTGTTCGGCTACGAACCCACGAACTTCGGCGTGATGGGCATCTTCACCGCCGCCTCCATCGTCTTCTTCGCCTTCATCGGCTTCGACGTGGTGGCCACCGCGGCCGAGGAGACCAAGCTGCCCCAGCGAGACATGCCGCGCGGCATCCTCGGCTCGCTCATCATCTGCACGGTGCTCTACGTGGCGGTCTCGATCGTGGTCACCGGCATGCAGCACTACAGCGAACTCTCCGTCAGCGCCCCGCTCGCCGACGCCTTCAAGGCCACCGGCCACCCCTTCTACGCCGGACTGATCAGCTTCGGCGCGGCGGTCGGTCTCACCACGGTCTGCATGATCCTGCTGCTCGGCCAGACCCGGGTCTTCTTCGCGATGAGCCGCGACGGCCTGCTTCCGCGCTTCTTCTCCAAGACGCATCCGCGCTTTCGCACGCCCTACCGCCCGACGATCCTGCTCGGCGTGCTGATCGCGATCATCGCCGGGTTCACGAGCATCGAGGAGCTGGCCACCCTGGTGAACATCGGCACCCTCTTCGCGTTCGTCATCGTCGCCCTCGGCGTCCTGGTCCTGCGCCGCACCCGGCCGGACCTGCCCCGCGCGTTCCGTACCCCGTGGGTGCCGGTGCTCCCGATCGTCTCGGTGGCCGCCTCGGTCTGGCTGATGCTCAACCTGCCGGTGGAGACCTGGGTCCGCTTCGGCGCCTGGATGGCTCTCGGGGTGATCATCTACTTCGTGTACGGGCGCTCCCACAGCCGGATGGCCAAGGAGGGCCGCTGACGCCCGTGCCGGGCCGGTTCCTCATGGAGCGACCCCGCCCGGCGCCCGCAGCCCCACCTGCCCGGCCAGGAACGCGAGGCACTCCGCTTCCAGCGTCACCACGCGCGAGACGGCGCGGGCGCCGTGCCCGACGCCGCGTTCCAGGCGCAGCAGGACCGGCCCGGCGCCGGACGTGGCGTGCTGAAGGGCGGCGCACATCTTGCGCGCGTGGAGCGGGTCGGTCCTGGTGTCGCCGTCCGAGGCGGCCAGCAGCACCGCCGGGTAGCTGACGCCGGGCGTGACGCGGTGGTACGGGGAGTAGCTCAACAGCGTCCGCGCCTGCGCGGGGTCGCGCACACTGCCGTATTCGGGCACCCAGCTGGGCCCCAGCCCCGACGACTCGAAGCGGACCATGTCCAGGAGCGGGACCCGGCACACCGCGGCGGCGTACTTCTCGGGCTCCTGGGTGAGGGCCGCGCCGACCAGCAGCCCGCCGTTGGAGGAGCCCATGACCGCGACCCGGCCCGGTGCGGCCCAGCCGGCCGCCAGCAGGTGGTCGGAGGCGGCGGCGAAGTCGTCGAACGTGTTCTGCTTGTTCGCCCCGCTGCCGGCGAGGTGCCACTCCTCGCCCTCCTCGCCGCCGCCGCGCAGCCCCGCCCAGGCGAAGACACCGCCCGCCCTGACCCAGGCGAGGATCTGGGGCCGGTACCGGGGCGACATGATCTGGCCGAAGCCGCCGTATCCGGTGAGGAGGGCCGGGCGCGGCACGTCCGGGCGGCCGGTGGGGGAGATCACGAACATCCGTACCGTCGTCCCGTCCCGGGACGGGAAGGCGACCTGCCGGGTGACCGCACCCTCGACCTCCTGCGCGTGCCGGGCGCCGTGCTCCCAGCGCGTCACGCGGCACGTCCGCCCGTCGAAGCGGAGGACGCGCGTCGGCGTCTCGAAGTCGGTGTACGTGAACCAGGCCTCGTGGCCGCCGGCCGGCCCGGCCGCGAAGTCTCCGACGGTGCCGCTGCCCGGCAGCGGTACCGAGGCCACCTGCCTGCCCTCCGTCAGGTCGTGCACGGTCACTTCCGCCACCGTGTGGCGGGTCCAGGCGGCCAGGCCGAGCGGGTGGTCGAGCTCGGGGCCGGAGACCACCGCGAAGTGGGTGAGAACCGCGTCGGGACGGCCCGCGACCACCTCCCGCCACGCCTCGGGGCCCCGGTGGAGCGCGTCCGGCGGACACGCGACGACGTGGCCGCGAGCGGCGCCGTGGTCGGTGCGCAGCCACACCGGGTCCTGCGGACCGGTGCCGGGCGCCACGTGCAGATGGGTGGCGGCCGGGGTGTTCTCCTGGACCGGCACCAGCGGTGGCCGCTCCAGCGGTCCCGCGGTCAGGTCGGCCAGATAGAGGTCGGTGCGGCGGCCGGTGCCGAGCGTGGCCCTGACCCCGAGCCAGCGGCCGTCGGCGGACACGGACACGCTGTAGAACTGGGTCCGGTCCCGGCCCTCGCCGAAGACCAGGGCGTCGGTGCCGGGCGCGGTCCCCACCCGGTGCAGCCAGACCCGGCGGTGGTACTGCTCCTCGCCGGGGTTGAGCCGCGGGTCCAGCCGCCGGACGTAGAAGAACGCCTCGCCGCCGGGCAGCCAGGCGACCGACGACCTCCGCACCCGGTCCACCGGCCCGTCGACGGTCTTCCCGGTCGCCACGTCGATCACCTGGAGCCGTGAGTCCTCGGTGCCGTCCCGGGAGATCTGAAAGGCCAGCAGATCGCCCTCCAGGGACGGCTGCCAGGCATCGAGGACGGTGCGTCCGGACGGATCGAGGACCTGGGGGTCCAGCAGCACCCGCCCGGTATCCGCCCCGAGCTCCGCCCCGGTATCCGCCCCGGGCTCCGCCACCATGAGCACGGGATGCTCCTGGCCCGCGTCCTGCCGCAGCCAGAAGACTTTGCCGCCGCGGACCCTGGGCGGTGTCGCGCGATCGACGGCGGTGAGCGCCGCCACCTCCGCCTCCCACCGCTCCCGGCCGGCCCAGGCCGCCCGCTCCGTCGCGTAGAGGGCCTCCTGCTCGGCGTCCCAGCCGATCACCGCGTCCGTCTTCGCGTCCTCCAGCCAGCGGTACGGGTCGGGGACGGGCACCCCGTGCAGCTCGTCCACGACGTCCTGCCGGGCCGTGCGGGGGTACGTGTGCGGTGCCGGTCGGGCGGCGGAGGTCACTCGGTGCTCCCTCGTCGTGGTGGGGCGGGGGTTCTGACAGCGGCGGTCCGCGAGGCCGCCTCCTTCGCAGGTCCGGTGGGCTCCCCGGCCGTTTCCTCCCCGGCCGGTCCTCCGGTGGGCCCGCCGCCCTCGGCGGTCTCCGTGTCGGGCAGGGCGCCGCGGGCGTAGAGACCGGACAGCAGGATGCACAGCCCGGCCACGGCGATGATCGTGTCGATGGGGCCGAACCGGAGGCCTGCCACCGAGCCGTCGAAGTTCCGCAGCACGGTGCCGGCGAGCCAGCCGGACACCGCCGCCGCGACCATCGCCGCCAGCTGTGTCATCGGCTGGAACACGGAGACCACCCGCCCGCGGTACTCGGCGGACGCCGCCGAGAGCAGCAGCGGGGCCATCGCGGTGTTCAGCACGGTGAGGGGAATGGTGAACAGGACGAGCAGGATGATGCCGCCGATGAATCCGGTCTGCCGGGAGTAGGCGACCAGCAGGGCGCCGCTCACCAGCAGGCTGACCCAGGTCGTCCGCCGTGCCCCGATCCACTGCACCACCCGGCCGGCGCACAGCGCGCCGACGATGCCGCCCACCCCGATGGCCATGCCGACGTAGCCGAAGAGCCGGGCCGACATGCCCAGGTTCTCGGTGGTGAAGAAGATGTTGAGCGTGTTCAGCGCGCCGACCCCGAACTGGCCGATCACGGCGAAGACCAGCAGCGCGACCAGGAACTTGCTGCGCCCGAAGAAGCGGAGGCCCGCCACGAACTCCCGCAGCACGCCGGACCGATGACCGGCGGCCTGCCCCGTGCCGCTCCCGTCGACCGGAGCCTTCGCGGCGGGGGCCACCCGGACCGAACGGATGGCGACGTACGACACCAGGTAGGAGAGCGCGTTGAAGAGCATGGCCCATTGCACGCCCAGCGTGAAGAACAGCGGTGCGGCGAGCGGCGGGCCGACGATCAGAGCCGTCTGACTGGTCGCCTGGGTGATGCCGGCCGCCCTGGCGCGGTCGGCCTCCCCGGTCACCAGGTCCGCGATGATCGTGAAGCGGGCCGGTGCGAAGAACCGGGCGGCCGCGTGCAGGAGCAGCACGGTGCCGTAGACGAGGGTGAGCCACACCCCGGCCGGCAGCGCGTCGGCCGGCAGGAAGGAGACGGCGGCCAGCAGGGCCACCAGACCGCCGCGCAGCACTTCGGTGCCGAGCATCGTGCGGCGTTTGTCCCAGCGGTCGACGAAGACGCCCGCGATCGGACCGACGACCAGCACGGCGGTGCCGCCCGCCACCAGGACGCCGCTCACCGCCGCCGGGGCCCAGCTCTCGTCCTTCGCCAGCACGGTGGCCACCCACAGCATCAGGGTGGTGCTGAAGACCATGTCCCCGACGGACGAGATGGCCTGCCCGATCCAGAGCCGCGTGAAGTCGGGGCTGATGAGGAGCGGTCGGGGTGTCATGACGGCCTCCCCGACGAGAGGACCAGGGTCATGAGAGCGGTCACGAGCGTCGTGTGGTACGCCTTCCGGAAGAACTCCCCGGCCGGGGCCGACGGGGACGCCATGAGCGCGGGGGACCGCCCGGGAATCGCCCCGTCGGACCGCTGGGCCCGCACCAGGCACTCCACGGCCGCCGCCCCCGAGGGGGTGCGCAGCGGCTCCAGCCCCAGGATGAACTGCGTGATGACGAGTTCGGCGGCCAGGTCCCACCGGTCCTGCCCGACGCAGTGGTCCAGCATCCGGCGGACCAGCTCCCGCGCGGGTGCCAGGGTGTCCTCGGCCAGTCCGGTCGCGGTCCGCCCGTAGTCGCCGAGGAAGAACGCGGCATGGGTGAGGGAGTATCCCTCGGAGTCGGTGAGCGGTGCCGTGTCCCCCGTCGCCGCGCTCCCCGGCGCGGCGGCCGGCAGGGTGACGAGCGGGCTCTGTCCGACGAGTTCGGCGTACGGCTCGATGGTGTGGTCCGCACCCGCCTTGTCCGCGTAGAAGCGGGTCTCCATGCGCTTGAGCGGCGACTTGCCGGCCGGCGAGAGGAAGCCGGGAGCGAGCCGCGCGAGCGTGGCCCGGGGCACCGTGTCGTCGATCCCGTCGGGGGCGAGCGCGGCGTAGGCCAGTCCATAGGTGGGGGCGGAAGGGGGATGGGTGTCGAAGAGCCGCGGGAACTCCGGGCGCTGCCAGAGCTTGCGCAGCAGGGTGGTCGCCCCGTCCAGCCGCTCCACGTGGGGTCCGCCGGCCCATGCCGAGCAGTGGCGGAGCAGCGCCAGTTCCAGTACGGCCTTCGCCTGCTGGTGGGTCGGCGTCCCCGCGTCGGCCGCGTACGGGTCGAAGTGGTCCAGGTTCGCTCCCAACCAGTCGAGCGTGCCGGCGGAGAGCTGGTCGAGAGATGGCGTCATGGCTACAGGCGCTCCGTCTCGTCCAGGTAGTCGAGCAGGGTGGCGTCCACGTCGTCGCGGAACCGTGCGAGGGTGCGGGTGTCCTCGTCGTAGCGGTAGAGGTCCTCGCAGGAGATCCAGCGGTCGCGGGTCGCCTCGGCGGGCCGGTACCCGCTCGCCGCCGTACCGACCTCCCAGTCGGGTTTGCCCGCGGTCTCCCAGCAGCTGGCCAGGGTCCCGTCCGCGCTGATCACCGCGCCGTAGCGGCCTTCGGTGTGGCCGCAGGTGAGGCAGGGCCGCCGGGCGCCGGGGCGGCTCACCTTGAAGCCGAGTTCGAGCGCCCGACGCTGCCACCTGGTGAAGTGGGCCGAGAGTTCGCCCGTGTGCAGCAGGTCGTTGGCGTATCCGATGCCCACGTCGCCGACCCGGGCGAAGTACAGGGCGCACCGGGAGGGGTCCAGTTCCGCCGCCAGCCGTTCGACGAGCGCGTCGACGCCGTCGAAGGTCTCCTGGGAGACGTTGACCCGCAGGGTCCACCGGATCGGCGTGACCTCGCCCGCCGCGACGATGTTACGGACGATTCTGTCGTAAGTGCCTCCGTTGTCAGCCCTGTTGACCCGGATACGGTCATGGTCGGCGCGGTCGCCGTCGAAGGTGACCTGGACGGAGTCGAGCCCGAGGTCGGAGAGCTGCCGTGCGAGCCGCGGGGAGAGCAGCGTGGCGTTGGAGATCATCCAGGCCGACGTCATCCCGATGCCCGCGGACCGCTCCAGCAGCTCCAGGCAGCCGCGCGGGTTGAGCAGGGGCTCCCCGCCAAACAGGAGGATCCGCAGCCTGTCCAGTTCGGCCGCGGCCATCTGCCGCTCGGTGAACCCGAGGATCGAGGTGATGGTCTCCGAGGTGAGACGGGTCCGGGCGATCCTGGGCGGACGGCTGCCGTCCGTGGTGTCCTGGGCGGTGTTCTGGAAGCAGTATCCGCAGCCCAGGTTGCAGTTGGTGCTGGTGAGGACGGTCAGCGCGTACGAGCGGACCGGCGGGGCGGCGAACATGCCGCGATCGCGCAGCCGGCGCTCCGTGCCGGGCCGCAGGTCCCCCTCGGGGGTGACGTGACTGCCGCCGAGGCGGACGACCCCGCCCCGGCCGAGGAACCACCAGTTGCGTCTGCCTTCGAGGAGGCGTGCGCCGTCCGGGAGTTGGACCTGTTGCAGGCTCATCGCGTCCTCCGAGCTGTGGGTGATGCCGTGGTCGAAACGGGGTGGGGACGGCGGCCGGTGGCGAGCAGCAGCGTCGTCAGCGCCGTGACGAGCGTCGGCTGATAGGCCCACCGGAAGTACTGCTGGGCAGTGGCGGAGGCAGGGGCCCGCCCCCGGGCGGTCTTGCCGGGTATCGAGCCGTCCGGCGACCGGGCTCCCGCGAGCATCCCGAGGGCCGCCGTCCCCGAAGGCGTCCGCGAGGGGTCCGAGCCCAGGCAGTGCTGGGCGAGCAGCAGCTTGGCCGCGTACTCCCACGCGTCCTCGCGTACGCAGTGGTCGGTGAGCCGCTCCACCACGCGCAGCGCCCGCTCCCGGGCCTGCGCGTTCAGGCCGGTGTCGCGGAAGCCGTAGTCGGAGAGGTAGAACACGGTGTCCGTCACCTGGCAGACGTCCAGTTCGGCCACGGGCACCGCGTCGGCGCGCGCCAGCATGCTGCACGCGTACAGCTCCTCGTACGAGGCCAGTTCGTGCCGGAGGCCCGCGAGTTCGGCGTAGAACCTGGTACCCAGGTGGAGGTAGGGAGACTTGCGGCACGGCGTCAGATAGCCGTCGGCGGACAACCGGTCGAGCACGCCGCGTCGGGCGTCGGTGACGGCTCCGGCCGGTGCCAGGGCGGCCCAGATCAGGCCGAACGGCCGCGCGCTGGCGGGGGAATGGGCGAGCAGCCGTGGGAAGTCGGGCCGCCGCCAGGCGTGTTCCACGACCGCGCGCACGGGCTCCAGGGAGATGTCGTCCGGCGCGGCCCTCTGCCAGCAGCGGCGGAGCAGTGCGAGTTGCAGGAGGGCCTTCACCCGTGGTGTCACCGGCAGTTCGGTGCGGCCGGCCGGGGAGTCGAGCCGGTCCGCGTGGAGCCCCAGCCACCGCCCTGTGCCCGCGGACAGGATCGCGACGGTCTCCTCGGCGGCGGCTGTCCCACCGCCCGCGTCAGGGGCTGACGTTCGCGTAGTCATGGTCCTCCTTCGGGATCGCGGAGTGCTGAGCCACTCGCTCGACGATGTCGGCCGCACGGGCGGCGCCGTCCGTGGCGGCCAGCCTCCGGCCCAGGGTCCGGGCGCGGCCTCGCAGGGCGTCGTTCCGCCAGGCCGATTCCAGCAGCGCCGGCCAGTCCGACAGCGCGGACTTCGGCAGGTGCACGCCCACACCGGCCCGCATGCAGGCACCGGTGAGCAGCGGCTGCTCGGAGCCGTTGGGCGAGGCCGCGAGGGGGCGGCCGCGCAGCAGGGCGGCCAGCACGGGGGCAGAGGTGCCGCTGGTCAGCACCAGGTCGGCGAGATCGATCAGCGGGCCCATCCACGGTTTGCGCACCGTCAGGATGTCGGCGTCCGGCGAGGGTTCGGGGCTCGGGGAGCGGCCCTGTTCGACCACGGCCTGGAACCGGCCGCCGGTGAAGGCCTCGTTGAGGTGGGGCCACCGGCTGCCGCCCTCGAACACCCGCCCGAGATGTACGTACACCACGGGCTTCCCGGACCGCGCCACCTGGTCCCTGACCGCTTCGACCTCGCCCGGTCCGGGCGTCGGCTCCCAGCGCAGGGGCCCCACGTGCCGGACCCGGTCGGGCAGTTCGGCGCCCGGGTACTCCAGCGCCGGGTCGCCGCGCAGCAGCAGGACGTCGCCCGGCAGTGGGTCGTCCCCCCACCGGGAGCCACGCGCCGGCAGCCCGGCCTGTTCCCGCACCTCGGCGTACTGCTGACGCATCTCGCGGGTCCGGTTCCGCCGGGGCCTGCCCAGCGGCGGTTCGTCGTCCCCGCCCGCCCGGTAGTCCCACAGGTGGACCGAGAGCCCGACCACCACCACGGGGAGGCCGAGTACTTCGGCGGCGAGCAGGGTGCCGTGGCACAGCACCGAGGTGATCAGCAGGTCGGCGCGGTCCGCGCGGGCGGCGCGCACGGTCGCCCGGTACTGCGCCATGGCGGAGGTGCCCCACCACGCGACGGAGAACGCGCGCCGTTCGCCGAAGTCCTCCGTCGCCGCGAACGGCAGTCCGGCGGCGGCGGCGACCGGCGCGGCGCCGGACCTGCCCAGCACGCTGACGTGATGGCCGCGGCGCCGGAGCTCACGGCCGGCCGCGATCGTCGGGTAGAGGTAGCCGCCGTCACTGAGCGGGCACAACAGGATTCTCACGACGCCCCCCGGCCGGGACGGACCGGTCGGATGCCGGACGAGGTGTGCGGGAGCGGAGTGGTCGATACCGGGAGTACCCGCACCACGTGTCGCGGGGCCCGGTGCGGGTGCCGGCGCTGTGCCGGCGGGGCGGCGGGGGTCACTCGGTGCTCCCTCGTGGCGTGGCGGGCCCGACCGGGCGGGAGGGCCGACAGGGGCGGGCCTCAGAGTGGCTGGGCGTGACGGCGGCCGGGCCTCCGTCACTCGGAACGATCTCCGAGCGCCGGAGGCCCGTGCGACGCACAGAACTCGACGGGGCGAGCTACTGCAGCATGTCGCTGTTGTTGGTGAGGCAGTTGCCCGCCTCGTCCTCGCCGTCCTCGCTGTGCGCGACAACCTCGAACTCTTCGGCCTCGGTCGGCTCCTGGCTCTGGTTCTCAGGCATGTTCTTCTCCTCTGTCGACGGTGTCGGTTGCACCGGCTGAGAAGAAACCTACGAACGCGCGGTATGGGAACGCCTGATCGTCGGCCCGACGCCGGTATACGGCCCATGACACGGGCACACGGCAGCACCGGATTCCGGTGCGGGGGCCCGGCGGTGGACCGTGGACACGTGTCGGCTCACCGCACGTCGGCGGACGTCCGCGGACGTCGGCGCACGGCCGGGAGGACCGCGAAGGGCGGCCGGGCGCGGGGGTTCGGACAGCCGCGCGGGACAAGGGCCGCCGCGCCTCGGACCGGGGGAGTGGTTTTGACCGGTACGGACCGGGGGAGTGGCCTCAGCCGGTACGGACCGGGGGAGTGGCCTCGGCCGGTACGGACCGGGGGAGTGCTACGCGTCCGGCGACGGCCGTACCGTACGGGGTCCCACGCAGCGGGCTCCGTACGCCTCGACCCGCTGTCGCAGTGCGCGGTCGGCGGTGACGACGACGCAGTCCCGGCCCGGGGCGGCACCGGACGCCAGCTCGGCGATCAGGTCGTCGCCGCTGCCGGGGGCCGAGTCGACCCGGACCCCGGCCACGGAGGCGACGCCCCGGGCGGCCCCTTCCACGACGAGCACCAGCTCCACGGGGCCGGGCAGCCCCGGCAGTCCGGCCGCCGCGTACGGGATCAGCGAGTCGCGCAGCCGGGTCGCCGCCCCGCGCCGGTCACGCCACCACCCGTCGGGAACGGAACCGACCACGTTGGCGGCGTCCACGATCACCAGCACCGCATCGTCCTCGCTCATCCCGGCAGGGTGTCACGGGCGGCGCGGCACGACGGGTCGTCAGCCCCCGGTGGCGGGGGACTTCTTCGCGTCCTCGGGGATCGCGGTGTCCTCGCGGATCGCCTTCCACAGCTGATCCGCCTGCGGCTGGGCCGAGATCACCCGGTTCCTGTCGATCTTGTCGTAGGCCACCGGCAGCATGATCGTCTCCATCGAGGCCGGGTCGACGCCGTTCATCGAGCGGGCGAACTCCGCCAGCGAGCTGAGCGAGGCGAGCCCCGAGTCGGTCGTGAGTGACTTGGTGGCCGACTTGGCGATCTTGAACGAGTTCGCCGGACTGCCGAGCAGGTCCTGCGACTTGACCTCGCTCAGCAGGGCCATCAGGAACTGCTGCTGGAGACCGATGCGGCCGAGGTCGCTGCCGTCGCCGATGCCGTGCCGGGTCCGGACGTACGCCAGGGACTCGGTGCCGTCCAGCTTCTGCGGGCCCGCGGTGAGCTTCAGCCCGGAGGCCTTGTCGTCGATGTCCTTCGGTACGTCGACGGTGACCCCGCCGATGGCGTCGACCAGGTCCTTGAACCCGGCGAAGTTGATCTCCAGGTAGTGGTCGATCCGGACGCCGGACATCTTCTCCACCGTCTTCACCACACAGGCCGGACCGACCTGCGAGTAGACGGAGTTGAACATCACACGTTCCTTGGCGGACACCGTGGATCCGTTGTCCCCGACGCACTCGGGCCGGGTCACCAGGGTGTCGCGCGGGATGGAGACGGCGATGGCCTTCGAGCGGCCCTCGGGTATGTGCACCACCATCGCGGTGTCGGAGCGCGCACCGCTGACGCCCCCGCCGCCGCCCAGCTCCTTGTTCTCCGCCCCGGCCCGCGAGTCCGAGCCGAGGACCAGCAGGTTCTGCCCGCTGGTGGGCAGCTTCTCCGGGCGGTCCTCACCGAGCGCCTTGTCGATGTCGACGCCCTTGATGTTCCCGTCGAGCTGGCTGAAGAGCCAGTACGCGGTTCCGCCGCCGGCGAGCAGCAGGACGAGCAGGACACCGAGCGTGATCTTGAGCCCGCGGCGGCGTTTACGGGGCTTGGCCGAGCGTCGGGAGGCGCGCGGGCCCGGTGCCGTCTGGTCGTTGCTCATCGTGCTCGAGTCCTCAAATCTCATTGCCCATGAGGGCAGGGGAGTACGCGGGACTCGGGTGGGGGGCGTGAACCGGTCCGTGAATGTTCGACTGACCGAGCACTATAGAACAGACGAGCGCGGGAACTGGTGAACCGATACGGGTAATGGGCGACGAGCATATCGAACTATTATTCGCTCATGACTTGGTTGATCACAGGCGGAGCGGGCTACATCGGGTCCCACGTGGTACGCGCCATGACAGCGGCCGGCGAGGCGGTCGCCGTCTACGACGACCTCTCTACCGGAGACCGCGGGCGCGTTCCGGACGATGTGCCCTTCGTGCACGGTTCGACGCTCGACGCCGTCGGTCTGCGACGTGTCATGGCGGACCTGTCGGTACGCGGCGTGGTGCATCTCGCGGCCAAGAAGCAGGTGGCTGAATCGGTGGAGCGCCCCCTCCACTACTACCGCGAGAACGTCGAAGGGCTCCGCACGCTCCTGGAAGCCGCGGCCGGCGGTGGGGTGGACGCGTTCCTGTTCTCGTCGTCCGCGGCCGTGTACGGAATGCCGGACATGGCGCTTGTGACGGAAGACACTCCCTGTGCGCCCATCAACCCCTACGGTGAGACCAAGCTCGCCGGCGAGTGGATGGTGCGTGCGGTGGGACAGGCGTACGGCATGGCCACCGCCTCACTGCGCTATTTCAACGTGGCGGGCGCGGCAGCACCCCACCTTGCCGACGTCGGCGTCTTCAACCTCGTGCCCATGGTCTTCGAGAAGCTCACCCAGGGCGCCGCTCCGGTCGTCTTCGGGGACGACTACGACACCGCCGACGGCACCTGCGTCCGCGACTTCATCCACGTCGATGACATCGCCTCGGCTCACCTGGCGGCGGCCCGAGCGCTCCTCGGTCGCGGCTCCGGATCGGATCTGACGCTCAACATCGGCCGTGGGGAGGGTGTTTCGGTGCGCGAGATGATCGCGCTGATCGGTGAGGTGACCGGGTACGGCCCGGCCGCCGAGCCGGTTTCCGCCCCGCGCCGACCGGGCGACCCGGCCCGTGTCGTCGCCTCGGCGGACCGGATCCGTGAGGAGCTGAACTGGTCGGCGTCCCATGACGCCCGGCGGATGGTGGAGTCGGCCTGGGCGGGCTGGTGCCTGCGGCATCCGGCCGCGCGGCGCGACCTCGCCGGGGCCCCGTCGGCCTGAGCGGTTTCGCACGGTGGAACCCGGCCCGCCGCACCCTCTCCCTGCCAAGGCTGTGGGTCACGTATGGCAAACTCTTCGATAGAGATTTCACTTGTAGTCCACTTGTGCGACCCTCGGGCGTTGTCGCCGACACGCTCCGGGGGAGGCGCGCCAAGCGGGGGAACGGCCGACTGGGCTGCGGTACGGGGAGCATGAGGGGCGGGCATGGGGGCGAAGTACGGGCGTGGCGCGACGAGGGCGGAGAGCCCCAGGGGCGCCGGGCTCAGGGGGAGTGCGAAGCCGTCCGGGCCACTGGCCGGCGAAGGCGTACGGCTTCTTCTGGGCAGGGATCACCGTTTCACCGCGATCGCCCGGACCGCTGACGGCCTGCTGCGGTGGACGCAGCGCCGGCCGAACGGGCCCGACTGGGACGGGCCCGAGCTGATCCCCGCTCCTCGGCTCACCGGTCTGTCGTTGACCCAGGGGGCGGACGGGTTCATTCACTTCGTCGGCCGGCGGGTCTCCGACGGAGAGGCCTCGCTCACCGTGGTGCAGGCCGTCCAGTACCAGACGGGCCGCCCGCTCACGCAGTGGCATTCCATCGGCAACCCGCACAAGGATCCGGAGTGGGCCCGATCGGTGACCGTGCCGGGGGTCGCTGTGAGCGGCTCGGGGCTCGCCCACGTCTTCGTGGCCAGGACCGGGGGCGGGGTCACGGTGCGCCAGGAGGGGGCCAAGGGTCCGTGGCGGCCCTGGCGCGGGCTCAAGGGGCAGCTCGCCGAGGGGGACATCGTGGCCGTGGCCTCGTCCTCCGGCCGGATCGAGCTGCTGGTTCCGGACACCAGTGGGCGGGCCATGCACTGGCGTCAGAGCGAGCCGGACGGCGATATGGAGCGTGGCCCCAATATCCACATAGCTCCCGCACCCGGCAGTCTCGTCGGGCTGGAGACGGCCCCGGACCGCGTCACCTACTACTGGTCGGACCTCGCGACGGGGGGCGTCTTCGCTCACCGCCCGGGTGAGTGGGTGATTCCGCTGGGCGGGGGACCGGTCAGCGGCCGTATCGCGGCCCTTCGGGTGGCGCTCGACGGGTACGACTGCACCGTGCTGGCCCACCGCGGCGTCGACGGCGACGTGATGGTGGCCGCCTGCGCGACGGAGAACGAGGCCGCCGGACTCTGGTGGGCGCCGACGGGCGAGAGGTGTGCGGGCCCCCCGGCCCTGGCCCGTGATGTGTACGGCCGGGTGGTCATGGCCACGCTCGGTTCGGACGGCGCATTGCGGATTGCCGGTCAGTCCGGTGAGCCGGGCCTCGTCATGGGGCCTTCCGTGCGTGTGTGACTCCGTCGGGAGATCTGGACCGCATGTTTCTTTCCCCCTGACCGAACTATTGCACCTGTGTAACAGATGTGGATTTCAACGATCAGAGATGGACACAGAGTGTCCAAAGTGTGAAGATTTCGTGGCGGCCATCTGTCTCCGGTGATGGCGTCGGCGAGTGGAGCTACTTGCCAGGCGAAAGCGCGGGAGTTGGCCGAGGCCCCATGGGCGTATGGATGGTGCGGAAATTCAGTGGTGAGCGTCAGTAATCCCGAGACCAGTTCGCTCGTCTCCGTCTATCGGTCACTGCTGCCCGTCAGAGCGCGTCGCCGCATCGTGCGTCGTGTGCCGGCCCCGTTGCGCAACATGGTCATGCACCTGCTGGCCGTTTTCGACTCCGCGCGCTCCGCCGTGGTCGTGCGGGCTCTGGGCGGCCGACGTAATCCCGCGAAGCACAGCGCGGAGGCGTCCCTGCGCGTCATCAAGATCGAGGGCAAGCACGCCAAGGCCGTCGTCGTCAGGGGCGCGACGGAGTGGGCCGCGCGTGCGCGGAATCTGCATATCGTGGTGGCCGTACTGGAAGGCGCGGAGATCGATTACTTCGCGGTCCGCGGTACGGGTAAGACCGTTCCCTGTGTCGCTGTCTCCTCGCGCCATCGCGCCGACGCCGAGGAAGTGCTCCAGATCGCCTTCGGACGCAATCCGGGCTACGTCCGCGATGTGGCCGGCGGACAGCTGCGGACCGGGGCGTCGTCGAAGACCTGGAGCAGGCTCCGCTCCAGCAGTGTGCTCCGGCTGGCCTGGAATGTCTGCGACCCGACCGGGCAGCTCGTCTTCGGCCCCGATTCGGGATGCGACCTGGAGTTCTGGTCGGAGACGGACGGGATGCTGGTCGCACCCCGGCCCAACGCCGTCGTGACCCAACTGCCGGTCGGCACGGAACTCCGTACGGCCGAACAGAAGTTGTTCAGTCCGGTGCCGAGCCAGTACCACACCGGCTACGCGCGCACGGTCGCCGACTTCACGGCGCGGCTCCCCGGCGACCACGCCTTTCCGATCGACGTCGTCTACACCTGGGTGGACGACGCGGATCCCGTGTGGCGCGCGGGCAAGGACGCGGTACGCCGCTCCCTCACGGGCGGTGCGGAGGACCTGCACGAGCAGGCGGACAACGGGGCCCGCTACACCAGCCGTGACGAGCTCAGATACTCCCTGCGCTCGATCCACCAGTACGCGCCCTGGGTGCGGAACGTCTTTCTCGTCACCGCGGGCCAGGCGCCGGGCTGGCTGAACACGGACCACCCGGGACTGCGCGTGGTCGACCACCGCGAGATCTTCTCCGACCCCGGTGCGCTGCCCACCTTCAATTCCCACGCCATCGAGAGCCAGCTGCATCACATAGCCGAGCTCTCGGAGCACTTCCTCTACCTCAACGACGACGTGTTCTTCGGCCGGCCCGTCACACAGGAGCACTTCTTCCACACCAACGGGCTGACGAAGTTCTTCACATCGAAGGCGCTCATTCCCTCCGGCCAGATCACCCCGGACGATCTGCCGGTGGACGCGGCAGGGAAGAACAGCCGCGGTCTGATCGCCCAGCAGTTCGGCACGGTCATCTCCCAGAAGATGAAGCACACGCCCCACGCGCTCAGCAGAACGGTGCTCGCGGAGATCGAGCAGACCTACGAGCGCGCCCACTGGGTCACCCAGAACTCGAAGTTCAGGTCGCCGCACGACATCCCGGTGGCCTCCTCGCTCCACCACTACTACGCCTACCACCAGGCACGGGCGACGCTCGGCAACCTGCGGTACGTCTACGTCGACATCGGCGACACCCTGGCCCAGCGCCGGCTGGACCGGCTCGTGGCCAAACGTGATTTCGACACCTTCTGCATCAACGACACCGTCGTGCCGGAGGACCCGCAGGCGCAGGAACGCATGGTGCGGAAGTTCCTCAACGACTACTTCCCCGTGCCCAGCCCCTTCGAGCTTCCCGGAGCCGAGGGCACCCCGACACGACGTACAGCAGAACTGGGAGCGGCAGTCATATGATCCCGCGACGCAGACACCTCGCAGCCGCCCGGCGGCGGCTCACGGCCCGCGCCGTTCCGCTGCGGTCCTGGCTGATGCAGCGCTTCTTCCTGCCCCGGCGTTCCGGGCGCGTCGCCCGCCTGCTCTACGCGGCCGTCCTGGACGGCCAGACGGTCAACCTGCATGCTGTACTCCCCCGTTCGGCGCGGCTTCCCGAGGAGGCCGAGCTGGTGATCCAGCGCGGCCGCCGACGGTACGAGAGTCCCGCCCGCGTGTACGAGGGCCGGGACGGGCGGTTGCTGATGGACGCCGCCGTGCTGCTGGGCGCGGAGGTGGGCGGCATACCGCTCGGCGACGGACGCTGGCGAGTCGTCCTCTCGACCCGCTCGGGGCGCCGGTCCGCGCGATTCCCGCTGCTCCTCGTCGAGCCGCCCCAGCCCTACGGCGGACCCACCATGCCCATGGAGGTGTCACCGCTCAGCGGCCGGCGCCACCGCCTCGGCCGCACCGTGACCGGCAACCTCCGGGTGGTCAGCTCGCGGGCGCGGCCGTCCGCCGAGGTGATGAAGGTCGATCTGTCCCACACCGGACTCGTCGTCGACTTCCGCGTTGTGGGCACCGAAGTCGCCGAGCCCTGGGCGGAGTTCACTGCCACCGGACGCAACATCCGACGCCCCCTGCGCGACGCGGGCGGCGGGATGTGGCGTGCCGTCGTGCCGCTGGAGGAGATGACACCGCAGCGCAGGGCCACGGAGCACTGGGACGTCGCCTGCTGCTCGGCCGCCGGCCGCCCGATGAGGCTGGGCAAGAGGATGCACGACGTCCGCAATCCGCTGCGCGTCTTCACCATGAACCAGGCCAGTGTCGCTCCCCGAGGGCAAGCGCCCTTGTTGGTCCACCCCCGCTACACGCCCGCGGGTAATTTCCGTGTGACGTGCAGTCGCATGCCCGAAGCCGGGCGGAGACTCCGATGAAGATCACCTTTCTGCTGACCACCGCCGACGCCGTGGGCGGCACGGAACGGGCGGTGTTCAACCAGGCCGCCGAGCTCGCGGACCGCCATGACGTGCGAGTCCTGAGCGTCTTCAAGAGCAAGTCCGAGCTCTTCTTCTCCCCCGACGAGCGGGTACGTGTCGACTACCTCGTCGACATGACCGGCCAGGTGCAGCGGCCCATGCGCCGCGCGGAGCTCGACGAGTCCGTGTACGGGGCCCTCGCCGAGCAGCCGAGCAGCCTGGTCGACCGCGCCTGGGAGGCCGCGTTCAACCGGCTTTCCGACATCGAACTCGGCCTCGCCCTCGAACACACCGACACGGATGTCCTGATCACCACCACGCCGGCTCTCATGGCGCTGGCCGTCCAGCTCGCACCGGCCGAGGTGATCACGGTGCACCAGGAGCACCGGGTCTCGGAGCTGCGCGGCACCAGCGGGGAGCCGTTGCTCCGCTACTCCGCGAGGCTGGACGCCCTGGCCGTGCTCAGCGACCGTACGAGGGACTGGTTCGCGGAGACCCTCGGTGCCACCGCACCGCGCATCGAGGTGGTGCCGAACGCGCTTCCCGCGGGGTTCCGGCCCCGCTCGACGCTGGAGACCCGGACCGTGGTGTGTGCCGGCCGCCTCGTCGGCGAGAAGCAGCTCGACCAGGCCCTCGACGCGTGGGCGCTGCTGGCGCCGTACCACCCGACCTGGACGCTGAGGATCTTCGGCGACGGGCCGTTGAGCGGCGCGTTGCGCCGTCAGATCGCACAGCTGGGCCTGCACGACAGTGTCCAGCTGAACGGGAACTCGCCCCATCTGGCGGAGGAGTGGGCCAAGGCGAGCATCGCCCTGCTCACCTCGAAGAACGAGGCGTTTCCCCTGGTGCTCATGGAGGCACAGGCGGCCGGGGTGCCCGTGGTCTCCTACGACTGCCCCAACGGCCCACGCGAGATCGTGCTGGACGGGCAGTCGGGCATCCTCGTTCCGCCGGGCGATGTGGAGGCGTTGGCCGGCCGGCTGAACCAGTTGATGTCGGACAGCCCGTTGCGGCACCGCATGGGTGCGGCGGCGGCAGAGTCCATCACTCGGTTCGCGCCGCCCCTTGTCACCGCGCAGTGGGAGTCGTTCTTCCAGGGCTTGGTCGATGACCGGGACCATGGCGGACGAGGCGCGGCGAAGGCGGACAGGCTGGCCCTGCACGCCGCCTACAGCGGACTGGAGGGCGCCGCGACCGCGGCCACCGCCGCTCCGTCGAGTCAGGTGCGTTCTGGCGCACATCGACAGCTTGAGCAGCAAGTCGCCAAGCGGCGGCCCGAGTTGGTCAAGGACGGCGGCCAGCTGTGCCGGGTCGTGGACTCGGAGTCGCCGTTCGACATCGTGCAGGCCAACCTGGCGCTCGCCGCCTCGGCGCTGGAGGCCGCGGATGTGCCGTATCTCGTGGTCCGGGACACGATGGTGCGGCGGACCGTCGCCGTGCACGCCTCGTACCGGGAGGCGGTCCTCAAGTCGCTGAGCGGAATGTACCGGCATGAAGCCGTGTACACGGCCCTCCTCAACGACCGGCAGAACCCCGTCACGACCGTGCTCGCGGGCCTCCTCGGGGACCACCTCGACCAGCCGTGCTCCGGAGTCCGCGTCTATCGGAACGCGGTGTCGACCTCGCGCACCATGCGGCTGGGAGCGGTGTACGGCTGCACGATCTCCTTCTGGGAAAACGATCCCGAGGAGAGCGACATGATGGTCGCGCCCACCCGCACCCTGATCGGCGACCGGATCTCGCAGCACTCCATGGGACGCGCCTCCATGGTCCTCTCCGGCCGGACCTACCCGACCATCAACGCCTTCGCCCAGCCGCTCCACGGGGACGTCCGCTTTCCCATCGACGCCGTGTACACCTGGGTCGACGGGTCCGACGTCCAGTGGCTGGAACGAAAGAACCAGGTGCTCGCGATGCTGGGGCTGGAGACGGTGGACGCCGCCGCCAGCGCCGCCCGCTTCCGCAGCCGCGACGAACTCCGCTACTCGCTCCGGTCCATCGACATGTACGCGCCGTGGATCCGGAACATCTACATCGTCACCGACCGGCAGGTCCCGTCCTGGCTGGACAACGCGCATCATCGAGTCCGGGTGGTCGACCACACGGAGATCTTCGGCAACCAGGGCGCACTGCCCACGTACAACTCGCACGCGATCGAGAGCCGGCTCCACCACATCGAGGGCCTCTCCGAGCATTTCCTCTATTTCAACGACGACTTCTTCATCGGCCGCACCGTTCTGCCGAGCCTGTTCTTCCTCGGCAACGGCCAGGCCAAGCACTTCCAGTCGCCCACCGCGGTACCGATGGTGCCGCCGCTCGCCACCGACGACTTCAACATCAGCGCGGCGAAGAACAACCGGGCGCTGATCGCCAACAGTTTCGGGCAGACCCTCACCCATTCCTTCCTCCACGCACCGTACGTGCTGCGCAGAAGTGTCATGGAGGATCTGGAACGCGCCTATCCGCAGCAGGTCGCCGCCACCTCGGCGAGCAGGCTGCGCAGCCACAGCGATGTGTCGATCGCCTCCTCGCTCCACCACTATTTCGCCTTCCACACCGGCAGAAGCGTGCCCGGGCCCATCTCCTGCGGATTCGTCAACGTGGGCCTGAGCGAACACCGCACCAGGCTCAGCAGGCTGCTGACCAGCCGCCCGAACGATGTCTTCTGCCTGAACGATTTCCACGACGGTGACGTGCCCGAGGACGAGCAGGACGCCATCCTGGCGGCTTTCCTTCCGAGCTATTTCCCCGTCGCGAGCCAATTCGAGTACGGCTCGCCCCGCAATCAGCGATACCATGCCGGGCAGCTTCCGGAGTGGCCGCTCTAGAAGGCGTGCAGGCATCAACCAGCGGTCGTCCGAGTGGGAGAAGTTGTGGGCAAGTTCTGTATCATCGGCAATTCTGTGGCCGCGCCCCGTAGTGCCAAAGAGGGGCCGTTCGCCGGCTGGGGGCAGTTTCTCGGCGAATTCCTGACGCCGCATTACGAAGTGCGCAACTATGCGCGCGATGCCATGACGGCCCGCAGCTACTACAACGAGAAGTTCGTATCCCTGTTGAATCTCCTGAGTCCGGGAGACGTCGTCGCCGTCGATTTCGGCGGTGTCGAGCAGCGTATCGACAAGCCCGGTCTCTACCACGGGCCCCGCGAGTTCAAGGAGTTCCTCTACCTCTACCTTTCCGCCATCCAGCGGGAGGGCGCGTTCCCCATACTCCTGACGCCCGCCGCGCGCTGCGTCTTCGAGCCGGACGGATCAGTCGCCGACACGCGGGACGGCTATCCGCAACTCGTCCGGGAGGTGGCGGCCGAGACCGGCGCCCCGCTCGTGGACCTGAACCACTTCACCACGGGGATGCTCCAGGAGCTGGGTCCGCAGCGGGCTCGGCAGTTCTACCGTTGGGTCGACGCCGGGGAGCACCCGAACCACCCGGACGGCCTCATCGACGCCTCGCACTTCAACGAGCTCGGTGCGCGCGAAGTGGCCCGGCTGGTGGCGATCGGCCTGGACAACGCGGTGGGCCTGCCCTACGGCATGGTCGACCGTGAAGCGGTCGCCGTCCTGTCCGCGTATCCGCCGGTCCTCACCGAGTTCACGGTCGAATCGCCCGAGTACGCCCTCGGGAGCGCGACGCGGGTCGGCGCGGCACCGGTGTTCGGTGGCCCCCGCGACGGGCAGGCCGTCAGCGGGCTGCAGAAGTTCTGGGGGACGGCGGACCCCGGGACCTCCTACCTCCTGTTCTTCGAGCAGGGTTCCTACATCGGCGGTACGCGGGTCAACGCCGAGGGGAAATGGGTGTGGCGCAGATCCGTCAAGTGGATCGCCGGAGATCACCTGATCCATGCCGTCGGCCTCACCGGGCAGGGAGCCTCACCGGTCGCCGGGCTGAACTTCACCGTGCTGGACACGGTGGAGCCCCCTGTCGTCCTGGGGCCGCGGGAGGACCGGCTGAGCGGTCCCCGACCCCGGTTCTCCGGAACCGCCGTGCGTGGGGTCACCCAAGTGATGCTCATGGAGGGGGGCCGGTTGATCGCGAGCACCGACGTGCAGAAGGACGGAACGTGGAAGGTCACCCACGCCCACGACTGGAAGCCCGGTACGCACACACTGGAGTTCGTCGCGATCTTCAGCGCACTGCACTCTCCCCCGGCCCCGCACGTATTGACGGTGCACGGGATTCCCGAGGGCAACTGGATCAGGGAGTCGACCATGTCGAGGGAGCCCTGCTCGGACAAGTGCGAGCACCTCCCCTTCGCCGGCCGCTGGTAAGTCGGGTCGTACACGTGCTCGGGCCGTACAGGAGATGAATCCTGTACGGCCCGAGCACGTTGTTCCGAGCGGAGCGGCTACGCCGGCACGCTCGCCACGCCCCGCGCGAGGAACGGCTTGCCGTTCACCCGCTGGGAGACGCCCTCACGGTCCAGATACGGCGTGATGCCGCCCAGGTGGAAGGGCCAGCCCGCACCGGTGATCAGGCACAGGTCGATGTCCTGGGCCTCGGCGGCGACGCCCTCGTCCAGCATCAGGCCGATCTCCTGCGCCACCGCGTCGAGCACGCGCTCGCGGGTCTGCTCCTCGGTGAGGACGGTGTCGCCCTGCTCGAGGAGGGCGGCGACCTCGGGGTCGAGGACCGGCGCGCCGGAGTCGTGGACGTAGAAACCGCGCTTGCCGGCCTTCACGACCGCGGCGAGGTTCCCGGAGACCGTGAAGCGCTCCGGGAAGGCGCGGTGCAGGGTCTCGGAAACGTGCAGGCCGATGGCCGGGCCGACCAGTTCCAGCAGCACCAGCGGGGACATCGGCAGGCCGAGGGGCTCGACGGCCCTCTCCGCGACCTCGACCGGGGTGCCCTCGTCGATGACGTTCTGGATCTCGCCCATGAAACGGGTGAGGATGCGGTTGACGACGAACGCCGGGGCGTCCTTCACCAGGACCGCGGTCTTCTTCAGCTTGCGGGCCACGCCGAACGCCGTCGCCAGGGAGGCGTCGTCGGTCTGCTCGCCGCGGACGATCTCCAGCAGCGGGAGGATCGCGACCGGGTTGAAGAAGTGGAAGCCGACGACCCGCTCGGGGTTCTTCAGTTTCGACGCCATCTCGGTCACCGACAGCGAGGAGGTGTTGGTGGCGAGGATCGCGTGCGCCGGGGCGACCGCCTCGACCTCCGCGAACACCTTCTGCTTGACGCCGATCTCCTCGAAGACGGCCTCGATGATGAAGTCCGCGTCCGCGAAGCCCTCGGCCTTGTCGAGGACACCGGAGACCAGGCCCTTGAGGCGGTTGGCCTTGTCCTGGTTGATCCGGCCCTTGCCGAGCAGCTTCTCGATCTCGGCGTGGACGTAGCCCACACCCTTGTCGACGCGCTCCTGGTCGATGTCCGTGAGGACGACCGGGACCTCCAGGCGGCGCAGGAACAGCAGCGCCAGCTGCGAGGCCATCAGGCCGGCGCCCACGACGCCGACCTTGGTGACCGGGCGGGCCAGGTTCTTGTCCGGGGCGCCGGCCGGGCGCTTGGCGCGCTTCTGGACCAGGTTGAAGGCGTAGATGCCGCTGCGCAGCTCGCCTCCCATGATCAGGTCCGCCAGCGCCTGGTCCTCGGCGTCGAAGCCGGCGCTCAGGTCGCCGTCCTTGGCCGCCGCGATGATGTCCAGCGCGCGGTACGCGGCCGGGGCCGCGCCGTGCACCTTGGAGTCGGCGATGGCCCGGCCGCGGGCGACGGCCCTGTCCCAGGCGTCGCCGCGGTCGACCTCGGCGCGCTCGACCGCGACGGAGCCCTTGAGGACGTTCGCGGTCCAGATCAGCGACTGCTCCAGGAAGTCCGCACCCTCGAACAGCGCGTCCGCGATGCCGAGTTCGAAGACCTGCTTGCCCCTCAGCTGACGGTTCTGGTTCAGCGAGTTCTCGATGATCACCGTGACCGCGCGGTCCGCGCCGATCAGGTTCGGCAGCAGTGCGCAGCCTCCCCAGCCGGGGACCAGGCCGAGGAAGACCTCGGGCAGCGAGAACGCCGGGAGTGCCTGGGAGACGGTGCGGTAGGTGCAGTGCAGACCGACCTCGACACCGCCGCCCATGGCCGCGCCGTTGTAGTACGCGAAGCTGGGGACGGCGAGGCCGGCCAGGCGGCGGAAGACATCGTGGCCGCCCTTGCCGATGGCCAGCGCGTCCTCGTGACGGCCCAGCAGCTCGACGCCCTTGAGGTCCGCGCCGACCGCGAAGATGAACGGCTTGCCCGTGATGCCGACACCGGTGACGGTGCCCTCGGACGCCTCCTTCTCGACCTGGTCGATCGCGGCGTTCAGGTTCGCCAGCGACTGCGGTCCGAAGGTGGTCGGCTTGGTGTGGTCCAGGCCGTTGTCCAGCGTGATGAGCGCGAACCGCCCGGCGCCGCCCGGCAGGTCCAGGTGGCGTACGTGCGCCTGCGTGACGACCTCGCCGGGGAACAGCTCGGCCGCACCCTTCAGAAGCTCAGTGGTGGAGCTCACTTGTTGCCTCCGTCGGCGTTGAAGTGCGGGTTCTCCCAGACGACCGTGGCGCCCATGCCGAAGCCGACGCACATGGTCGTCAGGCCGTAGCGGACCTCGGGCTGTTCCTCGAACTGCCGGGCCAGCTGCGTCATGAGCCGGACACCGGAGGAGGCCAGCGGGTGACCGTAGGCGATCGCGCCGCCGTACTGGTTGACCCGGGCGTCGTCGTCGGCGATGCCGTAGTGCTCCAGGAAGGCGAGCACCTGGACGGCGAACGCCTCATTGATCTCGAAGAGACCGATGTCCTCGATGGACAGGCCGGCCTGGGCGAGTGCCTTCTCGGTCGCCGGGATCGGACCGTAGCCCATGACCTCCGGCTCGACGCCCGCGAAGGAGTAGGAGACCAGGCGCATCCTGACCGGGAGGCCCAGCTCGCGGGCGACGTCCTCGGCGGCGAGCAGGGAGGCGGTGGCGCCGTCGTTGAGCCCCGCGGCGTTACCGGCCGTCACGCGGCCGTGGGGGCGGAAGGGGGTCTTCAGGCCCGCGAGGGACTCCATCGTGGTGCTGGGGCGCATCGGCTCGTCGGCGGTGACCAGGCCCCAGCCCGTCTCACCGGCCTCGGCGTTGGTGCGGCGCACCGATACCGGCACCAGGTCCTGCTGGATCTTGCCGTTGGCGTACGCCTTGGCGGCCTTCTCCTGCGAACGCACCGCGTAGGCGTCGGCGCGCTCCTTGGTGATCGTGGGGAAGCGGTCGTGCAGGTTCTCCGCCGTCATGCCCATGAACAGGGCGGACTCGTCGACCAGCTTCTCCGACACGAACCGTGGGTTGGGGTCGACGCCCTCGCCCATCGGGTGGCGGCCCATGTGCTCGACTCCACCGGCCACGACGACGTCGTACGCGCCGAAGGCGATGGAGCCGGCCGTCGAGGTGACGGCGGTCAGCGCGCCCGCGCACATGCGGTCGATCGAGTAGCCCGGGACGGACTGCGGCAGACCGGCCAGGATTCCGGCGGTACGGCCCAGCGTCAGGCCCTGGTCCCCGATCTGCGTGGTCGCGGCGATGGCGACCTCGTCGATCTTCTTGGGGTCCAGGTCCGGGTTGCGGCGCAGCAGCTCCCGGATGGCCTTCACGACGAGGTCGTCGGCGCGGGTCTCGTGGTAGATGCCCTTGGGGCCCGCTTTGCCGAACGGGGTGCGGACGCCGTCGACGAAGACGACGTCCCGGATGGTACGAGGCACGGTGGCTCTCCTCCAGGGTGCGGGATGGCACTGCTGCGGGGTACGCCACGGGGGCGCACGCCTGCCCTCATGCTACTTGCGGGTAACCAGGCTGCCCACCCCTCGCGACCGGAGCGTCGAAGGTCACACCGCCCCGGCGCCCGGTACCGGCCGCCGAAGTCGTCGCACGACGGTGGAAAGGGCCCTGAACCTGGCGTGATTTCGACCATGGGTTCGGCCGCGGACAGGGTCCGGAAAGCGGAAAACCCCCGGCCGGTGACCGGGGGTGTTCGCTGCGTCACGGGATCAGGAGGCGTCCAGCGCCCGCACCAGGAGCGGGGCGACCTGCTGGATCTGCCAGTTCCGCGCCCCGTATCCGGCGAGGGTGTCCTCGACGGCGCCCGGGGTGGGGTCCTTCGGCGGCTCCCAGCAGACCCGGCGCACGGTGTCCGGGGTGATCAGGTTCTCCTGGGGCATGTGGAGGCGCTCGGCCAGCTCGGAGACGGCGGTACGGGCCGCCGAGAGCCGGGCGGCGGCGGCCGGGTCCTTGTCGGCCCAGGAGCGCGGGGGAGGCGGTCCGGCCGGTTGCTGACCGGGCTGCGGCAGCGCCGATTCGGGCAGTGACCTGGCCCGCTCCACGGCCGCCTGCCACTGCTCCAGCTGACGGCGCCCCATGCGGTGGCCGAATCCCGGCAGCGCGGTCAGGGCCTGTAGGTCGACCGGCAGCGCGAGCGCGGCCTCGATGATCGCGGCGTCGCCGAGCACCTTGCCCGGCGAGACGTCGCGGCGCTGGGCGACCTGGTCGCGGGCGGTCCACAGCTCCCGGACGACGGCCATCTGACGGCGACGGCGCACCTTGTGCATGCCCGACGTGCGGCGCCAGGGGTCCTTGCGGGGCGGCGCGGGCGGCGCGGAGGCGATGGCGTCGAACTCCTCCCGGGCCCACGCCAGCTTGCCCTGCCGCTCCAGCTCCTCCTCCAGCGCGTCGCGCAGGTCGATCAGGAGCTCCACGTCGAGCGCGGCGTAGCGCAGCCAGGGTTCGGGCAGCGGGCGGGTGGACCAGTCGACCGCGGAGTGGCCCTTCTCCAGGGCGTAGCCGAGGACGTTCTCCACCATCGCGCCGAGGCCGACGCGCGGGAAGCCCGCGAGCCTTCCGGCCAGTTCGGTGTCGAACAGCGAGGTGGGCGTCATGCCTATGTCCCGCAGGCACGGCAGGTCCTGGGTCGCCGCGTGCAGGATCCACTCCGTGCCGGACAGCGCGGAGCCGAGGCCGGAGAGGTCGGGGCAGCCGACCGGGTCGATGAGGGCGCTGCCCGCGCCCTCGCGGCGCAGCTGTACGAGGTAGGCGCGCTGGCCGTAGCGATACCCCGAGGCGCGCTCGGCGTCGACGGCCACCGGGCCGGTGCCCGCGGCGAAGGCCGCGATCACCCCGGCGAGGGCGTCGTCGGACGTCACCACCGGGGGAATGCCCTCGCGCGGTTCGAGCAAGGGGATCGGCGCCGGGGCGACGTCGTCCGGGGGGGCGCCCCCGGTGGTTCGCAGTGAAGTGTCTGCTGCGGTCTCTTGGGCGTCGGTCACGTGTCAAGGGTATCTGTGTATGCACGGAGCCCGTCGACGGAACGTTCCGTCGACGGGCGGCCATGCGCGTATTCCAGCCGGAGGCGCATCGGTGCACGTCCCGGCGGGGTGCGGTCAGTGGATGATGCCCGTCCGCAGGGCGACCGCGACCATTCCGGCACGGTCTCCGGTGCCGAGCTTGCGGGCGATGCGGGCCAGGTGGGACTTGACGGTCAGGGCGGAGAGGCCCATCGAGACCCCGATGGCCTTGTTGGACTGGCCTTCGGCGACCAGGCGGAGCACCTCCACCTCACGTCCGGACAGTTCGCGGTAGCCGCCCGGGTGGCTCGGGGAACCGGGGGGCCTGCGGTGCATACGGGCGGCGTTGGCGCCGATGGGGGCGACGCCGGGGCGGGTGGGGTGGCCGATGTTGTTTCGGGTGCCGGTGACGACGTAGCCCTTCACGCCGCCCGCGAGGGCGTTGCGAACGGCGCCGATGTCGTCGGCGGCGGAGAGGGCGAGACCGTTGGGCCAGCCGGCGGCGCGGGTCTCGGACAGCAGGGTCAGCCCGGAACCGTCGGGCAGGTGGACGTCGGCAATGCAGATGTCGCGCGGGTTGCCGACGCGGGGGCGTGCCTCCGCGATGGACGACGCTTCGATGACGTCACGTACTCCGAGGGCCCACAGATGGCGGGTGACGGTGGAACGGACGCGCGGGTCGGCCACGACGACCATGGCCGTCGGCTTGTTCGGGCGGTAGGCGACCAGGCTTGCGGGCTGCTCGAGGAGAACGGACACCAGGCCTCCTGGGGGAGTGGCGGAACGGGCCGGCTCGGGGGTGAAGCCGGGGGCGAACCGTGCTTGAAGGGTCATTGACCTCTTCGGCAGCGGACCCGCCCTCCTTTAGGGGAAGATCGCGATTTGGTGAGTAACAATTCGGGCAAATAGGACGCGCGATCGATTGTACGAAAAGAGAGCCGGTGCTTGTGCGAAACGGGTGACGGAGTGTTACTAAACCTGCGGCCCGCGCCGCTGCGGCAACGTCACCACCGCCGCGTCCGCCGGATCCGACGGCGGCAGTCCCGCGATCTGGCACAGCAGATCGCCCCAGGCCATCAGGTGCGACGCCGTGTCCGGCACACCGCCGCGCGACTCCCTCGGGGTCCACGAGGCCCGGATCTCGATCTGCGTCGCCGGGCGGCGCGTGGACAGCGCACCGAAGTAGTGCGATCCGGCGCGTGTCACGGTCCCGCCGGCCTCCCCGTACGACAGGCCCCGCGCGTCCAGCGCACCCGTCAGCCAGGACCAGCACACCTCCGGGAGCAGCGGGTCCGCCGCCATCTCCGGCTCCAGCTCCGCCCGGACCAGCGTGACCAGCCGGAACGCGCCCTGCCAGGCGTCGTGCCCCGCCGGATCGTGCAGCAGGACCAGCCTGCCGTCCGCGAGATCGTCCTCGCCGTCCACCACCGCCGCCTCCATGGCGTACGCGTGCGGAGCCAGGCGCTGGGGCGGCCTGGTCACCTCCACCTCCAGTTCCGGGCGCAGCCGCGCGGAGCGCAGCGCGTCGACCGCCGCCAGGAACGCGGGCGGCACGGAAGGACCCTCCGCGCGGTCCTTGCTCTCAACGCCATCGGAATGATCGGAAAATTGTCCCTGAGCCGGAGCCATGCGGGGAAGAGTAGGCGGAAGCCGGGCCTCGCGCAGGGAGAGACACCCGTGCGGGGCCGGGCTCCTTCGGCGCGCGTGCGAAGATTCTGTGTGTGAGTGCCAACGACGGCCCTTCGGGCCAGCAGACGACGACCTCCGCCAGTATCGACGCGGTCCGCCACGCCACCCACGACTCGGCGTTCCTCAGGGCCTGCCGCCGCGAACCCGTCTCCCACACGCCGGTCTGGTTCATGCGCCAGGCGGGGCGCTCGCTGCCCGAGTACCTGAAGGTCCGCGAGGGCATCGCGATGCTCGACTCCTGCATGATGCCGGAGCTGGTCACCGAGATCACCCTCCAGCCCGTACGCCGCCACAAGGTCGACGCCGCGATCTACTTCAGCGACATCGTCGTGCCCCTGAAGGCCATCGGTATCGACCTCGACATCAAGCCCGGCGTCGGCCCCGTCATCGCCGAGCCGATCCGTACCCGCGCCGACCTGGCCCGGCTGCGCGACCTCACGCCCGAGGACGTCCCGTACGTCACCGAGGCCATCGGGCTGCTCACCGCCGAGCTGGGGTCCACCCCGCTCATCGGCTTCGCCGGGGCCCCCTTCACCCTGGCCAGCTACCTCGTCGAGGGCGGCCCCTCGCGGGGCCACGAGCGCACCAAGGCCATGATGTACGGCGACCCGCAGCTGTGGGCCGACCTCGTGGACCGGCTCGCCGAGATCACCGGCGCCTTCCTCAGGGTCCAGATCGAGGCCGGGGCCTCCGCCGTCCAGCTCTTCGACTCCTGGGTCGGCGCGCTGGCCCCCGCCGACTACCGCCGCGCCGTGCTGCCCGCCTCCGCGAAGGTCTTCGACGCCGTCGCCCCCTACGGCGTCCCCCGCATCCACTTCGGCGTCGGCACCGGCGAACTGCTCGGCCTGATGGGCGAGGCGGGCGCGGACATCGTCGGCGTCGACTGGCGGGTCCCGCTGGACGAGGCCGCCCGCCGCGTCGGCCCCGGCAAGGCGCTCCAGGGCAATCTCGACCCGGCGGTGCTGTTCGCGCCGACCCCGGCCGTCGAGGAGAAGACCCGCGAGGTACTGGACGCCGCCGCCGGTCTGGAAGGCCACATCTTCAACCTGGGCCACGGCGTCATGCCGAACATGGACCCGGACGCGCTCACCCGGCTCGTGGAGTACGTGCACGAGCAGACCGCGCGCTGAGCGAGAGGTCCCGGGGCCCGCGCCCCGGGACCCGCCGTCAACTCCCCGCGCCCCGCACCGCCGCCACCGCCTTGCGTGCGGCCACCAGCACCGGGTCCCAGACGGGTGAGAACGGCGGGGCGTAGCCCAGGTCGAGCGCTGTCATCTGCTCCACCGTCATCCCGGCGGTCAGCGCCACCGCCGCCACGTCCACCCGCTTCGCCGCCCCGTCCCGGCCGACGATCTGCACCCCGAGCAGCCGGCCCGTTCGGTACTCCGCGATCATCTTCACCGTCATCGGCCTCGCCCCCGGGTAGTAGCCCGCCCGCCCCGTCGACTCGATGGTCGCCGTGACATAGCGCAGCCCGACCGCGCGGGCGTCCTTCTCCCGCAGCCCGGTCCGGGCGATCTCCAGATCGCACACCTTGCTCACCGCCGTACCGACCACACCCGGGAACGTGCCGTAGCCGCCCCCGACGTTGGAACCGATCACCTGGCCGTGCTTGTTGGCATGGGTGCCCAGCGCGATGTGCCGGGTGCGGCCCGCCACCAGGTCCAGGACCTCCACACAGTCGCCGCCCGCCCAGATGTTCTCGTGGCCCGCCACCCGCATCGACAGATCGGTCAGCAGCCCGCCGTGCGGACCCACCGGCAGCCCCGCTCCGCGCGCCAGCGCCGTCTCCGGTTCCACGCCGATGCCGAGGACCACCACGTCCGCCGGATACCTCCCCGCGTCCGTCGCCACCTCGCGCACCCGGCCGTCGGGCCCCGTGATGATCCCGGTGACGGCGGCCCCGTTGACCGTGGAGATGCCCAACCCGTCCATCGCGTCATGGACGAGCCGCCCCATGTCCGGGTCGAGCGTCGCCATCGGCTGTTCGCCCCGGTTGAGGACGGTCACCTCCAAGCCCCGCTTGAGCATCGCCTCGGCCATCTCCACGCCGATGTACCCCGCGCCCACCACGACCGCACGGCGGGGGCTGTCCTCGGAGCCGCCCAGGGCGTCCAACGAGTCCAGGAGCGCCTGCCCGTCGTCCAGGGTCTGCACCCCGTGCACCCCGGCCGCGTCCATACCGGGCAGCGCCGGGCGCACCGGACGGGCCCCGGTGGCGATCACCAGCTTGTCGAAGCCCGTCCAGTACGACCTCCCGCTCTCCCGGTCCAGGGCCCGCACCCGCCGCCCGGCCACGTCCAGCTCGGTGACCTCGGTCCGCATCCGCAGATCGATGTCCCGCTCCCGGTGCTCCTCGGGGGTGCGGGCGATCAGGTCGTCGCGCGCCCCGACGTCGCCGCTCACCCAGTACGGGATGCCGCAGGCGGAGTACGAGGTGAAGTGGCCACGCTCGAAGGCGACGATCTCCAGCGCGTCCGCCCCCTTCAGCCTGCGGGCCTGTGACGCGGCGGACATGCCCGCCGCGTCACCGCCGATGACCACCAGTCGCTCCGCTGCCATGCCGGGTCCCCTTTCGCCGATTCGCCGATCGGGCGAATCACCACGTCGGAGCCCCACGCTACGGCGGTCAGGGGGTCGGAGCGCCCTCCGCCTCCGGCCCGGCCGTCGCCGCCGGTGCCTTGCGGGCCGCCCGCCGGGCACGCAGCAGCCGCCAGACCAGCAGCGCCAGGGCCCCGGTGAGCAGGAACGGGAACGCGGCCCCGAACGCCACCGCGATCCACCGCAGCATCGTCACGAACGCGTCCCAGCCGCCGCCCAGCGCGTCCAGGAACCCCGGGTCGTCCTCCTTCTCCCCGTCGTCGTCCGGGGCGTCCGGCGGCGTCAGGTCCAGGGTGATCGTCGCCAGCGAGGTGCGGTCCTTCAGGCTCGACTGCTGGGCGAGCAGCGACTCCAGGTCGGACTGACGGCTGCTCAGCTCGCCCTCCAGGGCGACCACATCACCGATCTTCTCCGCCCGGTCCATCAGCTCCCGCACCCGCGTCACGCTCGCGCGCTGTGTGGCGATCCGGCTGTCCACGTCGACCACCTGGTCGGTGACGTCCTTCGCGTTCGAGGTGCGCGACAGCAGCCTCCCGGAACCGGACAGCTCCCGCAGCACCTCCTGGAACCGGGCCTGCGGCACCCGCAGCACCAGGCGCGAGGTCTCGTGGGCGTCGTCGAGCCGCTCGGTGTTCTCCGACGCCACCAGGCCGCCCGCGCGCTCCGCCGCACCGCGCGCGGCGGCCGCGGCCCTCGGCACGCTCTTCACCTCGACGGACAGGGAGGCCGTGCGGATGACGTGCGTGGCCGCGGCCCCCGGCTTCGGCGCCGCCTTCGACCCGGACGGCTTCCCGTCCGCCCGCTCCTCGGCCGACGACGCGGCGGCGTCCGCGTTCGCGCCGGCCCCCTCCTGTTCCCCGGGCGGCGCGTACTTGCTGTCCGCCGCCTTCGAGCCGTTGTCCGCCGAGTCGCCCGACGCCCCACAGCCGCTGACGGCGAGCAGGAGGCCGAACACCCCGGCCACGAGCGCCGCGCGCCCGCGGGCCAAGGATCGATCGGTTCTGCTGTTCCATTCCATAACGGGTCCCCCCAGGACGGTGGTTGATGGTGCCGGTTCGACGTGGCCGCTCCGGGACCGGTTGCCGGTGGGCGGTTTCGAAGTGGTCACGGTCAGGACGCGGAACGGGTTTGAGAGAGTGGACCCATGCAGCGTCCTCAACAGCGTGCGGAAACGCCCCCGGGCCACGTCGTCGTCATCGGCGGCGGCATCGCCGGCCTGGCGGCCGCCCACCACCTCGTCGCCACCGGGCTGCGGGTCACCCTGCTGGAGGCGACGGACCGGCTCGGCGGCAAGCTCATGACCGGCGAGGTCGCGGGCGTCCAGGTCGACCTGGGGGCCGAGTCGATGCTCGCCCGGCGCCCCGAGGCCCTCGCCCTGGCCCGCGAGGTGGGTCTCGCCGACCGCCTCCAGCCGCCCGCCACCGCCACCGCCTCGCTGTGGACGCGCGACGCGCTGCGCTCCATGCCCAAGGGGCACGTCATGGGCGTTCCCGGCGACCCGGCGGTGCTCGGCGAGGTGCTGTCGCCCGAGGGGCTGGCCCGGATCGCCGAGGAGCGCGACCTCACCCCGACCCCCGTGGGCGACGATGTCGCCGTCGGCGCGTACGTCGCCGACCGGCTCGGCCGCGAGGTCGTGGACCGGCTGGTGGAGCCCCTCCTCGGCGGGGTCTACGCGGGCGACGCCTACCGGATCTCGATGCGCGCCGCCGTCCCCCAGCTCTTCGAGGCCGTGCAGGAGGGCGGCCCGCTGCTGGACGCCGTCCGCCGCGTCCAGGAACGAGCCGCCGCCCAGCAGCGGACCGGGCCCGTTTTCCAGGGCATCGAGGGCGGCATCGGCACCCTCCCGGCCGCCGTGGGCGACGCCGTACGGGCCGGCGGCGGCGAGATCCGCACCGAGACCCCCGTCCTGGGACTGACCCGTACGGAGTCGGGCTGGGCCGTCCGCACCGACACCCGGACGATCGCCGCCGACGGCATCGTCCTCGCCACCCCCGCCTGGTCCGCCGGCACCCTGCTGGCCGCCGAGTCCCCGGCCGCCTCCGCCGAACTGTCCGGTGTCGAGTACGCCTCGATGGCCCTGGTCACCCTCGCCTTCCGACGGGCCGACATCGAGCGGTACGAGGCCCTGCGCGGCCGTTCCGGCTTCCTCGTACCGCCGGTCGACGGGCACACCATCAAGGCGTCCACGTTCTCCAGCAACAAGTGGCAGTGGGTCGCCGACGCCGCGCCCGACCTGTTCGTGCTCCGCACCTCCGTCGGCCGCTACGGCGACGAGGACCACATCCACCGCGAGGACGGCGAGCTGGTCGCGGTCTCCCTGCGGGACCTCGCCGCCGCCACCGGCCTCACCGCCCGGCCCGTGGACACCGAGGTCACCCGCTGGATCGGCGGCCTGCCGCAGTATCCGGTCGGCCACCTCGCCCGGGTCGCCCGTATCCGCGACGAAGTGGCCCAACTCCCCGCCCTGCGGGTCTGCGGGGCCGTCTACGACGGGGTCGGCATCCCCGCCTGCGTCGCGAGCGGGCGCCGGGCGGCCGAGGAGATCGCGGGGGAGATCACGGGGAAGACCGTGGGAGAGATCATCGCCACGTCGACCCTGGTTCGGGGCACGGGAAGCGAGGCGGGACAATAGCCGTATGAGTGCTCCTGAGACTGTGACATCCAGCAAGAGTCCGAACGCCGGCAAGAAGGCCAAGGACCTCAACGAGGTCATCCGCTACACCCTGTGGTCGGTCTTCAAACTGCGCGATGTCCTCCCGCTGGACCGCGCGGGATACGCCGACGAGGTCCAGGAGCTGTTCGACCGGCTCGCGGCCAAGGACATCACCGTCCGCGGCACCTACGACGTGTCCGGTCTGCGGGCCGACGCCGACCTCATGATCTGGTGGCACGCCGAGACCTCGGACGAGCTCCAGGAGGCGTACAACCTCTTCAGGCGCACCAAGCTCGGCCGCGCCCTCGACCCGGTCTGGTCGAACATGGCGCTGCACCGGCCGGCCGAGTTCAACAAGTCGCACGTCCCGGCGTTCGTCGCCGACGAGACGCCGCGCGACTACATCAGCGTCTACCCCTTCGTCCGGTCCTACGACTGGTACCTGCTGCCCGACGAGGACCGCCGCCGCATGCTCGCGGACCACGGCAAGATGGCCCGGGGCTACCCCGACGTCCGCGCCAACACCGTCGCCTCGTTCTCGTTGGGCGACTACGAGTGGATCCTCGCCTTCGAGGCGGATGAGCTGTACCGCATCGTCGACCTGATGCGTCATCTGCGCGCCTCCGAGGCACGACTCCACGTGCGCGAGGAGGTCCCGTTCTACACGGGCCGCAGGAAGAGCGTCGCAGACCTGGTGGCCGGGCTCGCATAACCAGCGAGTCCCGCACCACCCCAACCCGGAAGATCAGAGAGACGGGCACCGGGCACCGATCGTGCCGCCCGCCTCCCCAGCGACACCGGGTTCGGCCTGGGGGCCGTCGCACCGTGATGGTGCGGCGGCCCCCGCTCCGTACCGCCCCGCCGGAGATCAGTCCAGCGACACCGGGTTCGGCTCCGGGTGCGCGGCACAGTCCGCACCCCGCCCCGGCACCTCACCGGTCAGCAGATACCGGCGCAGATGATCGTCGACGCAGGCGTTCCCGGCCCCGCCGATGCCGTGCGTCCCGGCGTCCCTCTCGGTCACCAGCGACGACCCGGGCAGCCTCTTCCGCAGCTCCAGAGCCCCCTTGTACGGGGTCGCCGCGTCCCGCTCCGCCGCCAGGATCAGCACCGGCGGCAGCTCGCCCCACCGCGTCCCGACCTCCAGCGGCCGCTGCCGGGGCGCGGGCCAGAAGGCGCACGGCAGGTTGGCGAAGGCGTTGTCCCAGGTCTCGAACGGCGCGACGCGCGCCAGGTCCGTGTGGTCGCGGTCCCACACCTCGAAGTCCTCGGGCCAAGGCGCGTCGTTGCACTCGACGGCCGTGTACACCGCTTGGGCGTTCTCGTTGTCCGGGGCCGCCACCGCACGCGGGGAGGCCTGCGCGACCAGCGGCTCCGGGTTGCCCCGGACGTACTCGGAGAGCGCCGTCGCCCGCATCGCCCAGTAGTCGTCGTAGTAGCCGGCCCCCAGGAACGCCGAGTGCAGCTGCCCCGGGCCGACCTTCCCGCCCGCCGGCTCCACCGCCAGCTCGGCGCGCACCTCGTCGTAGTGCCCCTGCACCGACTCCGGCGTGGTGCCCAGGTGGTACACGTCGTCGTGCTTGGCCACCCAGCGGCGGAAGTCCTCCCACCGTGACTCGAAGGCCAGCGACTGGCCCATGTTGGAGCGGTACCAGATCTGCTCCGGGTCCGGGTCGACCACCGAGTCGAAGACCATGCGCCGTACGTGGGAGGGGAACAGCGTCGCGTACAGCGCGCCGAAGTACGTTCCGTAGGACGCCCCCATGAATGTCAGCCGCGGCTCGCCGAGCGCGGCCCGCAGGACGTCCAGGTCACGGGCGTTGTTCAGCGACGTGTAGTGCCGCAGCGTCTCGCCCGCGTGGGTCGCGCAGCCCTCCGCGTACGCCTTGGCACGGGCGACGCGCCGCTCCTTGTACTCCCGCGTCGGGTGGGTCGGCGCGTCGGTCGGGCCCTTCGTGTAGGCCGACGGGTCCTGACAGCTCAGCGGGGAGGAGGAGCCGTTCACCCCGCGCGGGGCGTAGCCGACCAGGTCGTACGCCCCGGCGATCTCCTTCCACTCCGGCAGCTCCCCGGCCATCGGGAAGGTGATGCTGGACGCGCCGGGGCCGCCCGGGTTGTAGACGAACGCGCCCTGCCGGCTCTCGGCCGGGCCGGTGGCCCCGGTGCGGCTGACGGTCAGTTCGAGCTGTTTCCCGTCCGGTTCGGCGTAGTCGAGGGGGACTTTCACCGTGCCGCACTTCAGGGAGTCCGGGAGCATCTCCTTCTCCGGGCAGGAGACGAAGTCGATCCCGGCGGCCGTGGCGCGGGCGGCGGCGATCGCGGTACCCCGGGCCTCGGCGGAGTCCCGGCCCTCCCAGGCCACCGCGGGAGCGGCGGCCAGGGCGGACAGGACCAGGGAGCCGATCGTTGTGTACAGCGCAGCAGTTCTCACGCGCGGTGCCTCTCTGCGGATGCGGAGAGGGATGATCGGGCGGGCGAGAGGTGATGTCCAGGACCGCCCGGGCATGTCCGCGACCATGACCCCGATGGGCGGTCAGCTGCCGGGACATCGGGCCCGGCTCAGGAGCCGCCGCCCCCGCCGCAGCTCGACCCGCCCCCGCAACTCGAGCCTCCCGAACTCGATCCGCCTCCACAGCTGGAGCCGCCCCCGCAGTTCGAACCGGACCCGCCGCCGCCCCCGCCCCCGCCGCAGCTGGAGCCGCCCCCGCAGCTGGAGCCGCCCCCGCAGCTCGAACCGGACCCGCCGCCGCCCCCGCCCCCGCCGCAGCTGGAGCCGCCGGGCGTGGAGGCGGCGCACCAGACCGTCACCCCGACAGCGGCGGCCCCCGACGCATCGCTCCCCGTGGCGTCCCCCGTGGCGTACCCCGACGACCGCCCGCGCGGACCGCCCAGGCCTGCCGCCGCGGCCAGGTGGGCCCGGAGCACCGGGTCCGGCAGGGCGCGGAGCCCCAGCGTCGCGACCAGATGGGCGGGGGTCACCACATAGGAGTAGACGTTCCGGAAGGCCAGGGCGGCCCGGCGGCCCACTCCCGTGATGCGGCCCGAGGAGGCCACGGCGACGATCAGCCCGCTGAATCCGCCGATCAGGATCGGCGGCACCATCAGCACGACGAACGGGAACGGCTCCTCGTCGACGGCGAACTGGACGAAGGTCAGCAGCACGCTCACCGGCAGGGCGGCGACGCACACCAGCCCCTGGATCTTCCCCCAGCGCCGCAGCGGCCGGCTCTCCAGGGGTGACACGAGCAGCCCGCGCGCGGCGAGCCCGTCGCCGATCTCCTGCACCGCCGGGTGCCGCATCACCGCGTCCCGCAGGACGTGCAGGGCACCGCTCGGCGCGGCGGCCAGCTCCTGGAACACCGCGCGTTCCACCGGGTCGTTCGCCCGCGCCCGCCGGATGCCGACCACGCCGGGCCCGCCGACGACCAGCCGCCCGTCGGCGTGCAGGGCGCTCAGGGCGGTATCCACGACCCTGGCCGGGCCGCCGTTCAGGAACGCGACCTCGTACAGGTCGCGGAGCGCGACGCCGGGGGCCGGGCGGGGGCGGCGGGCCCGCCCGTTCACGGCTCTGGCGACGAGCGCCACCGAGGAGACGACGACCACGACGGTCAGCAGCAGAGCCAGTACGTACACGGCGGATCACTTCCTCACGAGGACGGCACGGGCCGCCCGGACCAGACGGGTGGCACGACGCGGGGGCCGGGTGCCCGACCGGTCCTGCCACCAGTGCGTCAGCCGGCGCCGCGCCACCGGATCGGCGGGACCACCCGCGATGAGCACGTACTCCGCGAAGTCCAGGGCGTCGCGCCGGTACCCGCCGGACATCGGCCGGCTCCCGGCGTACGCGAGGAACGCGGCGCGATAGCCGTCGCCGAGGATCTCCGGCAGCTCCGGCGCGACCTTGGCGACGACGTCCGCGCGTTTGGCGGCCAGCGCCCGGCTCTGCACCCGTAGCCGCCGGTGGTCGAAGCCCTCGGGAGCCGGCGTCCCGGCCACCAGCGCGGAGAGCAGCGCGGTCTGCGCGACGGCGGTACGGTCACGGGTCCCGGCCGGTACGGAGGCGACAGGCGTACGGTCCCGGTCGCCGCCCCCGCCCCCGTCACGTGCCCGGTCACGTGCCGCGTCCCGGGCCGAGGGGCGGATCGTGGGACGCGGGGGAGCCGCCCGCCGCAGCGTCGCCCGGATCGCGTCCAGTTCGCCCGCCAGCTCGGCGGCCGGCCCGAAGGCGTCGTCGCGCTCCAGCAGCACGCCCGGCGGGTCGACCCGGGAGCGCAGCTCGGCCAGTACCTCCAGGACGGGGGCGGTCACCGGGTGGGCGTGCGTGTCGTGCCAGACACCGTTCCGCTCGACGCCGCCGGCCACATGGACGTACGCGATGGCCTCCACCGGCAGCTCGTCCAGCGCCTTCGCCGGGTCCTGGCCGAGGTTGACGTGATTGGTGTGCAGGTTGGCCACGTCGATCAGCAGCCGTACCCCGGTCCGCTCGACCAGCTCCGCCAGGAACTGTCCCTCGGTCAGCTCCTCGCCCGGCCAGGTGATCAGCGCCGCGATGTTCTCCAGGGCGAGCGGCACCGGCAGCGAGTCCTGCGCGATCCGCACGTTCTCGCACAGCACGTCCAGCGCGTCCCAGGTGCGCGGCACCGGCAGCAGATGCCCCGCCTCCAGCCTCGGCGACGCGGTCAGCGGCCCCCCGGCCCGTACGAACGCGATGTGCTCGGTCACCAGCGGTGTCCCCAGCAGCTCGGCGCGCGCCGCGAGAGAGGCGAGGCGCACGGGGTCCGGGCGGTCGGCGCCGCCGAGCCCGAGCGCCACCCCGTGCGGTACGACCCGCACGCCGCGCTCCCGGAGCCGTACGAGGGAGTCCGGGAGATGGTCGGCGCAGAGGTTCTCCGCGACGGCCTCGACCCAGTCGATCCCCGCCAGCGCCTCCACCTCGTCCGCGATCTCCGGCCGCCAGCCGATGCCGATGCCCAGTTCCATGGTGTCCTCCCCCTGCTCACCTCGTCCTGTTCAGGGGGCATGGCCCCGTCACCCGGCGATGAACCCGACCAGAGGGACGTTCAGAGCTGGATTTGAGGTTCCCGGACCGCCGCCCCCGTTATGGCATCGGCATCATCATGGGTGGCACCGGACCGCTCAGCGGCGCAGCGCCGGATGGTCGGCGACCACCGTGCAGGACCCCGGGGCGACCTCGGTGAACCCCGCGTCGCGCACCACCGGCAGCCCGCTCGCCGTCAGTTCCCGCCAGCGCTCCGCACCGGGGGTGGCCACGGACAGCGGGAACCCGGCCTCGCGCCAGGCCTTGCGCTCGGCGCCGGACAGCTCCCACCAGGCGAGCTGCGCCCCATGCCCCGCCTGCGCCATCGTCTTGCCCGCCGACATGTCCACCTCGGGATTCAGCCACAGCACCGGGCCCGACCGATCGGGCGCGGCGGGCGGCTCGGGGTCCTCCAGGTCGGTGCCCGACACCTGGAGCTTGGCCAGCTCCTTGGGCCAGCCGTCCAGCGGGATCGGCGGGAACACCCGTACCTCCGCGCCGTCCTCGCCCGTCACGGTGATGCCGTCCAGCGCCGCGGCCTTGCGCCACTCCGCTCCGCGCGCCCGGCGCACGACCTTGCGGATCCGGGCGTCCTGCCAGTCCCGCATCGCCCCGGCCCACTCGCCGTCCCCCAGAGACCGTTCGTCGGAGAGGATCGTCAGCACCGCACGGGCGGCGGTCCGCAGTGCGTCGGTGCGGGCGGGCGGTTCCGTCTTCTCCAGGTGGAGCACCAGCGGCAGCACGAACTGCCGCTCCTGGTCGCGGTCGGTCGGGCCGTCGTGGAACGGGCTCTCCGGGGCGGGGGCGGGAATGTCGTCGCTGGTCACCGTCCCATTCTGTCAGGCGGGACGGGTCACCCGCTTGGCGGAACGACCGGGTCCGGGTGAGGATGCTCCGCATGAAGAGCGATCTCTTTTCCAGTGAGCACATGGCCCAGCCGGCCACCGCCCCCGGTATGACCCTGCAGAACACCAAATCGATCAAGTACGCCGTCAACGGGGAGATGCACGCCCGACAGGGCTCGATGATCGCCTTCCGAGGAGACCTCCAGTTCGAGCGCAAGGGCCAGGGCATCGGCGGCCTGCTCAAGCGCGCGGTCACGGGCGAGGGACTGGCCCTCATGGCCGTCCGGGGCCAGGGCGAGGCGTGGTTCGCGCACGAGGCGTCCAACTGTTTCATCGTCGAGCTCGACCAGGGCGACTCCATCACCATCAACGGCCGCAACGTCCTCTGTTTCGACCCCACGCTCTCCTACGAGATCAAGACCGTGAAGGGCGCCGGAATGGTCGGTGGCGGTCTCTTCAACAGCGTCTTCACGGGCTACGGCAAGCTCGGCCTGATGTGCGAGGGCACCCCGATCGTGATTCCCGTGACCGCCGCCCAACCGGTGTACGTGGACACCGACGCGGTCGTCGGCTGGAGCCAGCAGCTCACCTCCAGCCTGAACCGCTCGCAGAGCGTCGGCTCGATGGTGCGCGGCGGATCCGGCGAGGCCGTCCAGCTGATGCTCCAGGGCGAGGGCTTCGTCATCGTGCGGCCCAGCGAGGCCAAGCCCGAGAAGACCTCCAGCTGACCGTGGAATTACGGGGCGTGGGCCACCGGTACGGCCTCCGCGGCACCTGGGTGCTGCGCGGGGTCGACCTCACGCTGCCCGGGCGGGCGCTCGTCCGGGTCGAAGGGGGCAACGGCGCGGGGAAGTCGACCCTGTTACGGCTGCTCGCCGGGATCGACGCGCCCGCCGAGGGGCGGATCACCGGCCGCCGGGCCCGTACGGCGTACGTCCCCGAGCGCTTCCCGGCGGCGCTGCCCCTGACCGCCGCCGGCTACCTCGTCCACCTCGGCCGGATCCACGGACTGCGCGGTGCCGAGGCGAAGCGGCGGGCGGGGGAGTGGCTGGACCGGTTCGGGGCGGCGGATCACGCCCGTACCCCGCTCGCCGAACTCTCCAAGGGCACCAGCCAGAAGGTCGCCGTAGCCCAGGCGCTGCTCGCCGCACCGGACCTGCTGGTCCTGGACGAGGCCTGGACCGGACTCGACACCGCCGCCCGTGCCGAACTCGACCGCGCCGTGGCGGAACGCGTCGCGGCGGGCGCCACCGTCGTCTTCGTCGATCACGACCCGCGACGCCTCGCCGGGGCGGCGGACCTCACCCTGCGGACCGCGGGCGGCGGAGTCCACCGGGCGACCACCCCGACGCCGACGGGCCCCGTCACCGGCCCCCGTGTCCTGATCGAGGCCGAGGGCCCGCCCGGCGCACGGCTGCCGGCGGGGCTGCCGGGCGACCCGGTCCGGGAGCCGGGGGCAGGCGCGGCCTCCGGCCCGGTACGCCTCACCGTCCCCGCGCCCTACTCCGACGCGCTGCTGGCGGCCCTGCTCACGGCCCGTCCGCTCTGGCACATCCGGCGGGTCGTCCCGGCGCAAGCAGCGGGGCCGGTCGAGGCGGCCGAGACCGCGGTGGCGGCGTCGGCGCGGGAGGCCGGGCCGGCCGGGGCTGCGGCGTCGGCACAGGCGTCCGCGCAGGCCAGGTCCCCCGAGCCGGCCGAGGGGGTCGAAGCGCCGTGACCGCCCTCCTCCGCTACCAGGCAGCCCTGCTCGTCCGCTCCCAGCGTTGGCTGGCGCCCCTCCTGCTGTACGCGGCCGTCCTCGCCGTAGGCGTGCGGAGCGGGCAGCCGGTGCTGGGCTCGCTCGGCGTCGTGGCCGCCGCCGTGCTGCCCGTCACCGCGTGGGCCGTACACCTCTGCGTCGCCCAGGAGCCACCCGCCGCCCGGACGGTGGCCTCGGCCGCCGCGGGGCCCCGGCGGGTCCACCTGGCCGCGCTGCTCACCGCCACGGGCTGTGCGGCGGCGCTCGCCGTGGTGAGCGCCGCCGTCGTCCTGCTCATCAGCGTCCCCGTCACCGACGACGGCGCCCGCGCGGTCTCCCGGCCGGCCGCCGCGCTCGCCGGACTCCTCGCCGTCCTGTGCTGCGTGCTGCTGGGCGCGGCCGTGGGGGCGCTGAGCACCCGTCCGGTGCTGGGTCGCCGGGGCTGGTCCGTCGCGGCGGCCGTGCTCGGGTCGCTCCTCGCGCTCGTGACCACCGGATCCCCGGCGCGCCACGCGGTCACCGCCCTGGTCACGGGGGAGCGTACGGGGACGGTCCAACCGCCCGCCCTGCCCCTGCTCGGGGCGGCGGCGCTCGCCGCCGCTGCGGCGTTCCTCGTGTGCCGGATCGCCGCCCGGCGCGGGTGAGTAGGCTCACGGGCATGGACACGGACAGGGGCGACACGTACGGCGAGACCCCGGGGCCGGTCGCACCGGCTCCGCCGGCCGGAGCGGCCGAAGGTCCCCCGTACGCCGAGTGCGTGCTGTGCCGCGAGCCGACCGAGTACCCGGAGTCCGCGAAGGGCGCCACGCTGTGCCCGGTCTGCGCCTGGCAGGAGGCGGGCCGCACGGCCTGCTCCGGCTAGCTCCGGCCAGGAGGACCCGTCCCGGGGCGGACCCCGGGTCGCGAGGTGCCGGTGCGCGGCGCCGGCCGCTCAGCGCACCCGGAAGACCGGTCCGCGCGGGGTGAACGGCAGCCCCGCGCCCTCCGGGACCAGATAGGCGTGCTCGCGGCGGACCCGCAGCACGTCGCACCAGCCATCGGTGATCACCAGGACCGGGGCGGCCGACTTGTTTCCGCGACGCTCAGGGCCGGTCCTCCATCAGCTCCGACACCTTCACGAAGCGGTAGCCGCGCTCGCGCAGTTCCGGCACGATCCTGCGTACGGCCGCCTCGGTGGCCGGGGCCGCGCTGCGGGTGCAGTGCATCACCACGAGGGAGCCCGGCCGCACCCCGTCCAGCACCTGCTCGGCCACCGCCTCCGCGTCCGTGGCGAAAGCGTCGCCGCTGACCACGTCCCACTGCACGGCCGTCACGTTCGCCGGGGCCAGCGCGCGCAGCGCCGTGTCGTCGTAACAGCCGCCGGGGAAGCGGAAGTACGGCACCACGTTCCGTACCCCCGCCTTCCGGAACGCCGAGAAGGCGCGTTCGACCTCGTGGGTCATCGCGGCCTTCCCCACCACCGGCAGGCCGTAACAGGGGGAGCTGAAGGCGTGGTGGCTGTAGGAGTGGTTGGCGACCTCGAACAGGGGGTCGGCTCCGAGGGCCTTCGCCTGTGCGGGGTACTCCTCGGCCCAGCGCCCGGTCATGAAGACGGTGGAGGGCACCTTCAGCCGGCGCAGCAGCGCGACCAGTTCCGGGTTGTCGAAGCGCTCGCCGGAGGCCGCCCGGGGGCCCTGATCGGCCGTCATGTCGGCGTCGAACGTCAGTGCCACGACCTTCTCCGCCGGGCGGCCGGCAGCGGCCTCGCCCGTAGGCCTCCGCTCGAAGACCGGGGTGCGGCCCGCGGGTCCTGGGGCCATCGTGGGCGGCTTCTCCGGCGCGGCGGAGGCCGGAGCGGAGGCCGCGGGGGTGGGCGGGGGAGCGGGTGCGGGGGCAGGACCCCCGCACCCGGTCAGAGCGGCGCCGGTCAGCGCCCCCGCGACTGTCAGAGCCGTCGTTCTTCGCACGTTCCGCGCAGCAGTGATCACTCACGGAAAATATCTGATAATTGGGTTATATCGGGCAGTGGCGCTCCGGTGTCCGGCGGAGTGCCACCGCTACCTCAGTGCCACGGCCCCGTCACCGCGAACGTCGTCCCCGGCGTGTAGCAGTTCACGTACATCGTCGAGGCGTCCGGAGAGAAGGCGACCCCGGCGAATTCGCCCCACTTCGGCACCTCGGGCGTCCCGATGTTCTGCCGCCCGCGCGCCATGGTGTACACCTCGCCGCGCCGGGTCACCCCGAGCACGTGCTGAGCGCCGCCGCCGTCCTCACAGACCATCAGCCCGCCGTCGGCCGCCAGGCAGATGTTGTCGGGGGACTCGCCGGGCAGCTGGATGTCGGTGTCCGGGCCGAAGATCACGACCAGGGTGAGCCGCCGCTTCTTCGGCTCGTAGCGCCAGACCTGGCCGTAGTGGTCGCCCGCCGAGCCCTCGTCGCTGCGGGCGTAGCTGGAGACGAAGTAGACGGACGAGCCGCCCCAGTAGCAGCCCTCCAGCTTCTGGGCGTGTGTGACCCCCTTCGGGCCGAAGTCCTGGAAGCGGATCGCGGTCTCCGCGGCCAGCGGGTCCGGTACGGGGACCCACTCGATCCGGTCGAAGCTCGTACCGGTCTCCTGGACGGAGGAGAGGTCGGGCAGGCCCGGCACCCGCATCGCCTCCAGCGTCCCGCCCGCCCGGAGCGAACCGGTGCCGCCGAGCGGCTTCTCGGGAAGGAAGCGGTAGAAGAGCCCGAACGGCTTGTCGAACGCGTCCTCCGTCTCGTACACGATCCCGGACTTCGGGTCGACGGCGACCGCCTCGTGCTGGAAACGGCCCATCGCGGTCAGCGGGACGGCCCCGGTGCGGCGTGGATCGGCGCCGTCCACCTCGAAGATGAAGCCGTGGTCCTTGGTGTACCCGTTGGTCCCGGCCTTGTCCTCGTTCTCCTCGCAGGTCAGCCAGGTCCGCCAAGGAGTGGGCCCGCCCGCGCAGTTCACCGCGGTACCGGCGATGGCGACGCGCTCGCCGAGGACGTTGTTCCTGCTGTCCAGCTCAAGGGCCGTACAGCCGCCCTTGGCCGCGGGGTCGTAGGTCAGCCCTTCGACGGTCGGTACGCCGATCTTGGACGTGGGCCGGTTCTCGTGGTTGCGGACGAGGTGGACGCGGCCGTGGCGGCCCGCGAAGGCGGCCATGCCGTCGTGCCGGCTCGGGACCTGGCCTTCGCCGGAGCGCAGCGGTTCACCCTCCCGGGACAGCACCCGGTAGCGGAATCCTTTCGGCAGGTCGAGCAGACCGTCGGGGTCGGGGACGAGCGGACCGTAGCCGTCGTGGCCGCGCGCGGCGGCCGTGCCCGCGAAGAGCTCGGAGAAGGCCCCGGTGAAGGCGATCGCGGCGGCTGCGCCGCTGCCTGCCAGAACCTGGCGTCGTGTCGCGGTGGAGTGGGGTGCGGATGACATGAGGTGACTTCCTGTTGGCGGACAGGTGAAGTGACCCGCACGTGTGTAGCACGCACAGGGGCGCGAGGGAACCATGCGTGCCCCCGCGCCCCGTGTTGCCGCTGTGCCGACCCCGATGGGAGCAGCCGTACGCGGAAGGTCAGGCGAGCGAGGCCGTCAGGGTGATCGTCGTGCCCGTCAGCGCCTGGCTGACCGGGCAGTTCGCCTTGGCGTCCTCGGCGGCCTTCACGAAGGCGTCCTCGTCGAGACCGGGCACCTCACCCACGACGGTGAGGTGGATGCCGGTGATGCCCGTACCGGGCTGGAAAGTCACCTCGGCCTTGGTCTCCAGCCGGGTCGACGGGGTGCCGGCCCCGGCGAGACCGTGGGAGAGGGCCATCGAGAAGCAGCTGGAGTGCGCGGCTGCGATGAGCTCCTCGGGGCTCGTCTTCCCGTTCGCCTGCTCCGAGCGGGCGGGCCAGGAGACGGGGTAGTCGCCGATGCCGGAGGAGTCGAAGGTGACGACCCCCTTGCCCTCGATCAGGTTGCCTTCCCAGTTCGTGTGCGCCTGACGCGTGGTAGCCATGCTGGATCCCTTCGAACGGTGTGTGCGGTGGTGCCGGATATGTGGTGGTGCGGATATGCGGTGGTGCGAGTCCGCGGTCGTACGCGTAGCCGGTTGTACGAGTCCGCGGTTGTACGCATACCAGGTTGTACGGGTACGCGGTTGTACGCGATAAGCGGTTGTACGGGATAGGCGGGGCGCGCCGTCGTACGTCGTGCCCCATCGCGTTACGCCCCCGAACCTACTGCGCCACCAGCCCCTTCGCGTCACGCGCCAGCGCCGTCAGCCGGGAGATCGCCCGGAAGTACTTCTTCCGGTAGCCGCCGTTCAGCATCTCCTCGCTGAACAACTGGTCGAACGGCAGCCCCGATGCGAGCACCGGGATCTCCCGGTCGTACAGCCGGTCGGCCAGCACCACCAGGCGCAGCGCGGTCGACTGGTCGGGGACGGGCGTCACTCCGGTGAGGCAGACCGCGCCGATGTCGTCGGTCAGCGCGCCGTACCGGCTCGGGTGGACCTTGGCCAGGTGGTCCAGCAGCCCGGGGAAGTCGTCGAGGGACGCGTTCGCGGTGGCGTACGCGGCCCGGGTGACCTGCTCGTCGTCGTACGGCGGCGGGGCCTCGGGCAGACCGCGGTGCCGGTAGTCCTCGCCGTCGATGCGCAGCGGGCGGAAGTGCGCGGACAGGCCCTGGATCTCGCGCAGGAAGTCGACGGCGGCGAACCGGCCCTCGCCCAGCTTGCCCGGCAGTGTGTTCGACGTCGCGGCGAGCGCCACCCCGGCCTCCACGAGCCGGCTGAGCAGCGAGGACACCAGCACGGTGTCGCCCGGGTCGTCGAGCTCGAACTCGTCGATGCACAGCAGCCGGTGCCCGCCGAGGGTCCGCACGGTCTGCTGGAAGCCCAGGGCGCCGACCAGGTTCGTCAGCTCCACGAACGTGCCGAACGCCTTCAGCGACGGCTCGGCGGGCGTGGCGTGCCAGAGGGAGGCCAGCAGGTGGGTCTTGCCGACGCCGTAGCCGCCGTCGAGATACACGCCGCGCGGCCCGGCCGGAGCGGGCGGCTTCCTGCTGAACCACCTGCGTCGCCCGGCGCCCGTGGCGTGCGCCCCGCCGAGCCCGGCGGCGAAGCCCGCCAGGACCGTGACCGCCTCGCTCTGGCTGGGCTGGTTCGGGTCGGGGACATACGTGTCGAAGCGCACCGAGTCGAAGCGCGGCGGAGGCACCATCTCGGCGACCAGACGGTCTGCGGGGACATGCGGCTCGAGGGCGCACAGGGACAGCGGGGCCGTTTCGGCAAGGGGGCTCTGCCCCGGAAACGCGGTGGATGACGACACAACTCTTCACCCTAAGGCCCGTGCCAGACTGCACCCCATGCGAAGCCTGTTCCCTGTGACGGACCTGACAAAGAGCGCCTCGGGAGCGGAGGACCCGTCCGGGCCGCTCACCGACCGCGAGTGGAGCCTCGACGAGCTGGCGGACGCCTACGCCTACCCCTCGGCTCCTCCGGCCGAAGGGGCCGGGAGGCCCTGGCTGCGCGCCAACATGGTCTCCACCCTCGACGGGGCCGCCCAGCACGACGGCCGCTCGCAGGGCATCTCCTGCGCCTGCGACATGCGGATCTTCGGCACCCTGCGGGGCCTGGCCGATGTGGTGATCGCCGGGGCCGAGACCGTACGCCTGGAGGGATACCGTCCGGCCCGCGCCCGGGAGGCGTTCGCCGGGCGGCGGGCGGCGGCCGGGCAGGGCCCCGCTCCCGCCGTCGCGGTGGTGACCGGCTCCCTGGACCTGGACTTCTCGCTGCCGCTGTTCACCCAGCCGCTCGTCCCGACCCTCGTGGTGACCGGGGCCGGGGCCCCCGCCGACCGGATCGCGGCGGCCCGGAAGGCGGGCGCCGAGGTGGTGATCGCGGGCGAGGGCACCCGGGTGGACCCGGCCCGTGTCGTGCGCGAGCTGGCCGACCGGGGGCTGCGGCGGCAGCTCACCGAGGGCGGGCCCCGGCTGCTCGGCCAGTTCGTGGCGGCCGGCGTGCTGGACGAGCTGTGCCTGACGATCTCCCCGATGCTCACAGCGGGTGACGCTCAGCGCATCGCCGGAGGGCCCGGGGTCGCCGTGCCGGAACGTTTTTTCCTGGTATCGCTGCTGGAAGAGGCCGGGTTCCTCTTCTCTCGGTACCGTCGGACCGACAGTTAACGGAATTTATCGTTCCGCTTAGCTCCGGCTGGGCACACTTACCCCTGCGGTCCCCGTGGAGGCACGGGGAAGGATGGTTTCAGCAAACGACCGCCGACGGCCGAGCCGGCCGTCGACGAGACGAAGAAGCGGAAGGGCGCCTGTCGTGTTCACAAGCGTTTTGATGATCGAGAAGCCGCTCACTCCCGAGGACGTGGAATTCGTCACCACCCTCCACGGCGAGGAGCGGATCTCGTTCGTCGTTCTGTTGCAGCCGCGCGGTGACCAGGCCGATGTCCTGCTGCGCGCGATCGATGACGTGGCGATGGGGGAGCTGAAGGAAGCGGTCCGCGAGGGCGAGGAGCCGGAGGGTGACGAGGCCCGCGAGACCGCGCAGATGGGCCTGGAGTACTCCCTGCGGGCCCTGCGCGACGCGGGCTCCGAAGCGGTCGGACAGGTGATCGAGGATCACCCCCTCGATAAGCTCAGGACCGTCGTCGAGGACGCGGGCGCCGACGAGGTGATCGTCCTGACGGCCCCGCACTACGTGGAGGAGTTCTTCCACCGCGACTGGGCCTCCCGCGCCCGGCACAAGGTCGGCGTCCCGGTGCTCAAGCTCTTCGCGCACAGCGAATAGGCTGACCCCGCGGCCTGGAGAAGCACCGGTCCGCAGCCCACGCACCCAACCGCAGGAGCACAGATGGCCCCCGGCATTCCCGCCGCCATGGAACGACCGCACTTCATCGGCATCGGCGGCGCCGGAATGTCGGGCATCGCGAAGATCCTCGCCCAGCGCGGAGCGAAGGTGGCGGGCAGCGACGCGAAGGAGTCCGCCACCGCCGAGTCCCTGCGGGCGCTGGGGGTGACCGTGCGCATCGGGCACGCGGCGGACCACCTGGCCGACGACGCGTCCTGCGTGGTCGTCTCCAGCGCCATCCGCGCCGACAACCCGGAGCTGCTCCGGGCGAACGAGCTGTCCATCCCCGTGGTGCACCGCTCGGACGCGCTCGCCTCCCTGATGAGCGGCCTGCGTGCCGTCGCCGTCGCCGGCACCCACGGCAAGACGACCACGACGTCGATGTTGGCCGTAGCCCTCTCCTCGCTGAGCCTGGCCCCCTCCTACGCCATCGGCGGCGACCTGGAGGGCCCCGGCACCAACGCCACGCACGGCGAAGGATCCATCTTCGTCGCGGAGGCGGACGAGAGCGACCGCAGCTTCCAGAAGTACGACCCCGAGGTCGCGATCGTCCTCAACGTCGAGCTGGACCACCACGCGAACTACGCCTCGATGGACGAGATCTACGACTCCTTCGAGACGTTCGTCGGCAAGGTCGTCCCCGGCGGCACCCTGGTCATCTCCGCCGACCAGCCCGGCGCCATCGAGCTGACCCGCCGGGTCCGCGACCTCTCCGAACTCAAGGTCGTCACCTACGGCTCCGCCGAGAACGCCGACGTACGCGTCCACAAGGTGACCCCGCGCGGCCTGACCAGCGAGGTCACGGTCCTGCTCAACGGCAGGTTTTTGACCTTCACCGTCTCGGTCCCCGGCAGCCACTACGCCCACAACGCGGTCGCCGCCCTCGCCGCAGGGGTCGCCCTCGGCATCCCCGCGCACAACCTGGCCTCGGCCCTCGGTTCGTACACCGGGGTCAAGCGCCGCCTCCAGCTCAAGGGCGAGGCGGCGGGCGTGCAGGTCATCGACTCGTACGCGCACCACCCCACCGAGATGACCGCCGACCTGGAGGCCATGCGCGGCGCGGCCACCGACGCCCGCATCCTGGTCGTCTTCCAGCCGCACCTGTTCTCCCGTACGCAGGAGCTGGGCACCGAGATGGGCCAGGCCCTCGCCCTGGCCGACGCCTCCGTGGTCCTGGACATCTACCCGGCCCGCGAGGACCCGGTCCCGGGCATCACCAGCGCCCTGATCATCGACGCGGCCAAGGCGGCCGGAGCCGAGGTCACCGCCGTCCACGACCAGGCGGAGGTCCCCGCCGCCGTCGCGGGAATGGCGAAGCCCGGCGATCTCGTTCTCACCATGGGAGCGGGCGATGTCACCGACCTCGGCCCGCACATCCTGGACCACCTGTCGAGCGGCCGGTAGCCGAGGGGCGACCGACCGGGCGACCACCTGTCGAGCTTGAGGAGCGAGTCGTGCCGTACGACGTCGAGAAGCCGGACGAGCAGTGGCGGGAAGAGCTGTCCCCCGCCGAGTACGCGGTGCTGCGCCAGGCCGGCACCGAACCCGCCTTCGTGGGTGAGTACACCGACACCAAGACGGCGGGCGTCTACTCCTGCCGGGCCTGCGACGCGGAGCTGTTCCGCTCCGACACCAAATTCGAGTCCCACTGCGGCTGGCCGTCCTTCTTCGACCCGAAGGACACGGGCGCGGTCGAGCTGGTCGAGGACCGCAGCCACGGCACGGTCCGCACCGAGGTGCGCTGCGCCCGCTGCGGTTCGCATCTGGGTCACGTCTTCGAGGGCGAGGGCTACCCCACCCCCACGGACCAGCGCTACTGCATCAACTCGATCTCGCTGACCCTGGCGCCGGACGAGAGCTGAGCCGCACGGCTCGCGAGTGCCCCCGTCCCCTCACCGCGTAGACCGGGAGGGGACGGGGGCACAGTGCTGTCATCCCGCCCGGTGGTACGCGGCCCCGACGATCACCCCTCGTCGTCGCCGTTCCCGCCCGCCTCGGCCGCTTCCGACCGCAGCAGCGGGTGGATGACGCCGGGGAAGACCCGGGCCCGGACGATCTCCTCGGCCGACCCGCCCTGGACGACGGTCTCGGCGACGCCCCAGGGACGCCCGGCCAGGTGGACGGTCAGGGTGTACGAGGCGGAGCAGCCGGTGCACTCGTAGCGGTCGGCCCAGGTCTCGACCTCGGTGGTGGAGCCCGGGTAGCGCTTCACGTGCCGGTGGCGGGCGTGGCAGTGGTCGCAGGTCTCGCCCGGCTCGCACGTCCCGCCGCACGGACACGGAACGTCGAAGGACTCGGCGGGCGCCCAGCGCTGCACGAGGACGGCCTCGCGGGTCGCGCCCATGTCCTTCATGGCCTTGAGGTTGCGGGCGGCGACGTTGTACGACTCGCCGGTGGCGGCCATCCGGTCGCGGATGACGTCCTTGCGTCCACGGTTGGTCGTCATGGTGCTCCTCCTGGGTTCACGCAGCCCGCCAGGAGGCCCATGAGTGGTCACGTACGTCTTTACGGTACCCGCCCGGCACTGGCGGCACGGACCGAGGGCTCGGAGAGCGCTGAGGTTCATGGCGCCGGTGCCGGGCGCGGGACCCGGCTCGGGCGGGGTGCGGACCACCCTGGACGACGTAGCCGGGGCGCGCGGCGGTACCGCCGCCGCCACCGGACCGTGTGAGGACGTGATCAGCTTCCTTGTCAGTGCCCGCGAGCGGGTGGAGCCTCCGACGGCTCGGGCTCGGGTGCGCCGGCCGTCGCTCCGGTCAGGGTCTGCGAGGGCGCCACCTCGCGCACATGTACCAGGGCGTCGAACCACTCCGTGAGCGAGCCGCCCGTCATGCAGTGCTCGGCGTCGTGTGCGGCGTCGTAGCCGGGGCCGACCATCCGGGTCCGGGCGGGAGCATCGCGCCAGGCGGCGACGGAAGGTGGGGCGGCGGCGCGCAGATCCACCAGGTAGGCGGCCCCAGGCGGTCCTGCCGCGTCCAGGGTGTGCTCGACCAGTGCGCGCACGGGCGGCGGCACGTCCAGGACGCCACCGCTTCCGTACGCCCGCACCTGTCCCCGGCCGAAGGTGAAGCCGATCGGCCGGTAGCCGGATCCGAATCTTGCCCGCAGCAGACTGCCCGCATTGCGCTGGCCTCGTGGCGTCGCCGGCGGGAAGTGCACGGCGCGACGGGGCCCGTTGGAAGCGTGGCTGGTCGTGGACCAGAAGAAGATGCGGTGACCGGTGGCGGTGTGCCAGGCGGCGAGGCGCTCGGCGAAGCCGCGCTCAAGAGCGTGCATGTTGTGCGGGTCGTCCGGGGGCGGCGGCAGAGTCCCCCAGGCGGCGACGGCGTCCGCGCCCATGTCGGCGCCGAGGATGCGCACCTCGTCGCCCGCGTGTGCGCGGTTGTACTCGCGGCACCACCGTACGAGGTGGAGGAACGGGGCGATGTTCCAGAACGGCTCGCTCTCGCGCAGCAGCGCGCGGGGATCGCCGTCTCCCGTGCGTACGAAGGTGTCCAGGGCTTCGCCCAGCTCCCGGCCACCGTCGAAGGCCAGCGTGCGAAAGCCCGCCCGGGTCACCAGGAAGCGAGCCATCCGGGCCTGTAGCACGGTCACCTCGTGGGCCGCACGACTGCCGTCCCCGCCGGCCACGACCAACGCGCCTTCGGTCAGGGCGAGCAACGGCTCAAGGTCGTCGAGCGGTGCATCGGCTTCGGTGGTCAGGGGGTGGGCGGTGAGGTCGATCCAGTCCGTCGGAGTCATGCCCTCAGGTTGCTTCCTCAAGGCCACTTGAGGTCAAGGCCCTCCAGGGCTCCGTGCCGACCGCTGGTCCCGTCCGATCGCGCGGAGCAGTGCGACGGACGGGATGTGGGTCCGCTCAGCCCTGGGCGGCGTACGCGAGGAAGGGGGTCCAGGCGGCCGGGGCGAGGGCGATTTGGGGGCTCTCGTCGAGCTTGGAGTCGCGGATGTGGACGGTGGAGGGGCAGGTGGCGACCTCGATGCAGGAGTCACCTTCGGCGCTGCTGTAGCTCGACTTGTGCCACTCCAGGGCGACCTCCACGCAGGAGTCGCCGTCGCCGCCGCTGTAGCTGCTCTTGAACCAGGCCAGGTCTGTGGTGCTCATCTCGCTCCTCGCATCCGCCGCATCAGGCCCTGGGAGTCGTCCAATGAGAGAGCCTGTGAACGCATACTGGCACACCGCATCTGGATCACGCTGACCACTTTGGGGTCGGAGATGAACTGCCCGTACATCTGCCCCTCCAAGTATCCGAGCCACTGGTGATCCGGCGTTTCCAGCAACTGCATGGGCCCGTCGATAGCCGCGTGGTGATGCCGTACCAGCGGCATGATCTGGATGCTGACATTGCGCAGCTCGGACAGGTCGAGGATGTGGTCGATCAGCTCCCTGGTGACCTCGTCGCCGCCCAAGTCCCGGAGGAACAGATGCTCTTCGAGGATGAAGGTGAACGCAGTGTTGGGCCTGTTCCGCAAAAGCTGCTGGCGCTCCAGCCGAGCCGCGAGCCGCGCTTCGATCTGCTCGTCGTCGAGCGGCGGCAACCGGTCGGCGAACAGCGTTCGCGTGTACGCCGGCGTCTGCAACAGCCCCGGAATCAAACGGCACTCGTACGTGTACAGGCTCAGTGCCGTCAGCTCCAACTGCGCCCACTGCCGAAACCAGCTCGCCAGCCCCTTCCGCCGCGTCAGATGTTTCGCCGCAGCCAGAATCACCCCGAACGCGTCGAGCACGTTGTCCGCGCGCTCCGCGAAGTCCGGCGGCGGGAGCCGACGGCCCTGCTCGATGGAGGCGACGGTCTCGGGTGAGTACCCGACGAGTGGGGCGAACTGCTCCTGCGTCAGCCGTGCCCGCTTGCGGAAGGTCTTGACCACCTCTCCGAACATCTTGAGGATGTACTGCGGTTCGGGCTCGGTGCTGCGGGTACCGCCGTTGCCGAAAGTCCCGTACGTGATGCTGTCGATGCCGTCCGTGTCGTGTGTCATGTACGGCCACCTCCCCGTGTGCTTGTCCTGGTTCGCCAACCCGTCCATGCTCACGGAACGTGACCCGTACCGTCTACCCTTCGCACCCGTACGCTGACTCAGCGTACGGGTGGCTGACCTGGTGGAGAGGGGTCGTGGCCCGGAATCTGGGGGCATGGAAGCACCTGCGAAGACCCAACCTCCCGTAACCGTACGTGTGTTCCACCGTCAATTCAGCGCTGATCCACGCGGTGCCCGGCTCGCCCGCCGCGTCGGCCTCCACAAGCTGCACACCTGGGGCATCCCGTACCTCAGTGACGCCTCGGAGTCGGCGGCCCTGATCATCGGCGAGCTGACGGCCAACGCGGCGACCCACGGCCGCGTCCCCGGCCGCAACTTCGAACTGCGCCTGTCGTACCTGCCCGGCGACCCGGAAGCGCCCGGCCTCCTGCGGATCGAGGTGTCCGACACCCGGGGCGAGTGCCGGTCGCCCGGCCCCGGTGAGATCGCCGCGCCGGAGGACAGCTCCGACAGTGGGCGCGGGCTGCTGATCGTGGAGGCTCTGGCCGACCGCTGGGCGGTCCTCGACCGCGACCCGGGCAAGACGGTCCGGGCGGAGCTGGACCTGCTGTACTGACCGCCGTGCCGTTCGGCGTCGGATGCGAACGGTCATCCGGATGGTGCCGGTCGTGCCCGATCCGCCCCCCATGGCACCGGCCACGGCTCCTGCGGTTTCGCGGTCGGTCAGGGCGGGAGGTGGAAAGCCTGCGCAGCGGCCTCGATGCTGGCCAGGCGTCAATGACGGTCGGTGAAAGGCCCCGTCATGTCATGTGCACTTGAGTTCCTTCTGGGCGAAGGCGGTGAACTGCTTGAGGAGGCCGGGGAGGGTCTTGCGTTCGTTCTGGCCGGCGGCACCGCTCAGTTCGATGCTGAGGCGAACGAAATTTCCGGATGACCGGCCTGATTCTTTGGCGGGCCGACAGGAGATGTGGGTAGTCGCTCCGGTATTCCAGACGATGCCGCTCTCGCCGATGGGAATCGAGTCCGGATCGGCTGACTCGTACGTATTCCGTTCGGTGAACGTTTCATCGTTCTCCGTTTTCGCCCAAGCGTGAAATCCATTGTTCCCATCGACATACAGGAAGCAGCTCACAAACCGCTTGCGCTCCGAGAAGCGGAAGGGGTCGGCATCTTCCTTCACGGTCTCGCCAAGGGGGAGCAGCGGCTGTACGTCCTCCGAGGAGAACGCGTTCCAGCAGAAATTCGCGGGAAGTTCCGGAGCGGTCTTCTTCTCACCCTGAGAACATCCGACCGCAGCGGCCATCAGGGCTGTCGAGAGGGCGAGGAATTTGGTGACTCTTCTGCTTCGATGCATGACTGAAACTCCCTCAGGGGCGGTTGACTTGATTCAGGTCGCGCCCGATGGAGTGCGCGCTTGCGGTCGCGGCGGAGGCGGACCCCCGGTAGTCCCTGTACTCGTCGGGTGTCAGGCCAGCAGCTCTACCGCCTGCGGAAACCGCGCCCACCGCTGCCTCCTTGGCGGCCTCCTCCGCCCCTGTGTAGCCTCTCCCGGATTCGAGCGTGGCCTCGTCCGTGCTGTCCCTGTTCGCCTTCTCCACCACCGTCGCGGTGATGTCCTCCTGGATCCAGGTCACAACGTCCCCACCCACCGGGATCAATTCGAGGTACTTGGCGCCTACCAGGTCGATGATTCGATTCGTCCACTTCGCATTGTTCACGACGCCTTCGTTGTACTCGCCGTTCTCGTGCGTCTTGAGGTCGATGACCGCGTGTGCCCTCGCCTCGGACATCATCCCCGCGATCTCCCCGCCCGGATGAACGGCGTTACGAATCGCCTCACCCATGTCCGCATGGCGCTCGGGATGCCGGAACGCATCGCCCACGAGCGCCGTCGTGTAGGCCTGCTGCGCGTGGGTGATCGCGCCGTAGGCGTCCGGGTCCTGGCCGACCGAGCCGAGGAATCTGGTCATCAGGTGCTTCTCGAATTCGGCCGGTTCGCCGAACGGCTTGATCTGGCCCGCCGCGTTCTCGGCAGTCGCCTGGAGGTCCGGCATGTACTCCGCCGCCATCTCGCCGAACTGCGGGGCCAGGGCGCTCAGCGGGCCGGGCGGGTCGCCGGCCTTGGCCGAAACCAGTTCCGGGTTCGTGCCGATCTTCTCGACGATCTTCTCCATGACGCCGCTCATGTCCTTGGAGTGGCGCACCGGCGGTGCGTCGTCGTCGCCGGGGACGCGGCCGGTGACCGCTGCCTCCAGGGCGTTGCCCATGGCCGACTGCCCGAGCGTGGTGCCGCTCCCGGCCGTCGTGTCGTACCAGTCGTCCGCGGGCTTCTTGTCGAGCATGTAGTCGACCACGCTCTGCGCGTCCTTCTCGCCGGTCTCCACATCCAGCAGCGTGACGATGCCGTCGTTGTTCGTGTCCGACCGCAGGTTCTCGTTGAAGAACTCCGCCGCCGCCGGGGGATGCCTGCTCATGGCGTCCATGAGACCGGTGACCGGGTTGAAGCCCTTTCCGCCGTCCACGTCGAGGTTGATCGCCATGGCCTGGTTGTACGGCAGGTTCCGGGACCAGATCTCGGGGTCCTTCTTGTCCATGGCGATCATGTCCCGGCCGACCGACGTCAGGAACTGCTGGTCGTACGTTCCTTCCCGCAGCAGCGCCCCGAGGGCCTGGTAGCCGTAGACCTTCGCGCCGGCCCCCGCGAACCCGGAGACGTCGATCTCCTGGCGGCCCGCCTTGAGCAGCTGCGAGGTCCAGGCGGCGTCCAGGTGATGCGGCACCGACGGGGTCGTCGCCAGACCGAGCATCGCTCCCATGTCGCTCTGGATGTTGCGGACCATGCCCACGCGGTCCGCTCCCGCCGGGCCGAGGGACGTGGAGTCGAGGGACATGCGCGTGTACGCCTCCAGCGTCCCCTCGGCACCCAGCCCGCGATAGAAGGCCGTGGCGAACTCGGGGTCGCCGCGGTTGTCGTCGATGATCTCTTCGAGCTTGCGCAGCGCCTCGACGTTGCGGGCCGTGCCGCCCTCTCCGGTGACCGTCTTCAGCAGCTCCGCCGCGTGTCCCGCCTGTTCCGCGTCGAGGGTCTTGTAGGCGGGCTCGGTGAAGTCGTGCTTGCTCTTCATGTTCGCTTCGAGGGCGCGTTTCAACGATGCGTCGGCGTCGGAACAGTCCTCGACGATCCGGTCGATCTTCCGCTGCCAGGACGCGACCGCGGCCTTCTGCTTGCGCAGTGCCTCCGGATAGTCCGGATCGCGTCGCGCGGCGTGGTCGTCCTCCAGGTCGTGCCGTGCCGACACCTTGCCCCGCGCACTGATCGCCACGCCTGCCGCGGGGGCCTCTTCGTCCCGCATGCTGATCAGCGTCTTCTTGGCGTACGCAAAGGACGTGTGGGCATCCACCAACAGGGACGTGATGCCCCGGGCCTGGGAGACGGCGTCATCGAACTCCGCCGCCGTCCTTCCGATGAACTTCTTGGTGACCCCGGCGTTGACACCTTCCCACCGTGCCTTGCCCGCCTTCGCCTTCATGCCGGTCCGGGCGTCGTCCGCGAGTCTCTCCAGCTTGGTCACCATCGCCGCCCAGTCGTCGGCCGCTGTCCTCAGCCTGCCGACGGGCGCGTGCACCACATCGTCAAAAGTCAGCACGGTTCCCCCATGAACGGCTGGTCGGAGCGCGGCGAGGCGGACCCCCCACAGACGCCAACCTATCCAATGCGCGCGGCGGCGACGTATGCATGTGCGATTTCGAGCCAGCCGAGTGCTTGGCGCTCCGCTCCCGCTCACCCCCGCCGCACACGCCCCGCGATCCGGCGGCCCAGCCGTCCCAGGGCGCTCGACCGGTTCCAGTCGCGGAAGGCGTCGGCCCGGCCGCTGCTGCCCGTGCGGCCCACCGTCGCCTCGACCTCCGTGACCTCCTCGGCCGACATGCCGCGTACGGCGGGGCGCAGGACGTCGTCGAGGAGGGCGGCGGCCACCGGCGGCCAGGCGCGCCCCGCGTGCGGATGGGCCGTCCAGACGGTGAAGCAGTCCGCCGCGTAGGCGGGCTGGGTGCGCAGCCGGGTTCGCACCGCCGGGGTGCGGGCCGTGCGGTCGTAGGCCGCGATCAGCTCGTCGTCCTCGCCGTGGACGAAGTCGTACAGCTCGGCCCCCGGACGGTCCGGGGCGAGCAGCCGCTCGACCAGGGCCGCGTGCGCCCGTTCCCGGAGCGCCGGTTCGACCGGCTCCGCCTGCGCGCACAGCGTGCGGACCCGCTCCGCCCAGCCGGGTTCCGGCGCGCCCGTGCGTAGTTCGCGGACGAGGTCCAGCAGCAGGAGGCCGGCCCGCTCCCGGCCGCCGATCTCCCCGGGGAAGCCGCGCAGGAGGTCGTGGGCGAGGGAGGCCGCCTCGTCGGCGCCCGAAGCGGACGATCCGTCGGCCGGCGTCCCGGCGGCCGACGCGCTGAGCGCCGCGTCCACCAGGCGGGCCCACGTACCGGCCACGCGGTGCGCGTCCGAGGTGGCCGCGTCCAGCAGCAGCCTGGCCTCCTCGACCGTCGGGGCCCGGTCCCCCCACACCAGGCCGACCGCCGTGCGCAGGATCAGGGGCTCGGCGAAGGGGGAGAGGCCGGCCGCCCGCAGCACCCGGTGCCACACCGCCGACCGGTCACCGCCCAGGGTCGCCATCGCCTCCGGTACCTCGGCGCACATCCGCAGATGCGGCAGCGCCTGCGTGCCCGTGAACGGCAGCGCGACCCGCTCCAGGAACCGGGCCACCGCCCCGGGGTCCTCGGGCGCGAGCCGGTCCAGCGCGCCGAGCAGCGCCGTCCGCACCTCGAACTGCTCGTCCAGCAGCTCCAGCAGGGCCGGTGCGAAGCCCGGGGTGCCTTCGTGCGCCGCAGACGCAGACGCAGACGCAGACGCAGACGCAGACGCAGAGGCAGAGGCAGAGGCAGACGAAGAGGTAGACGAAGGCGCCTCCGCCTCCGCCAACAGTGCGGGTGCCAGCCGGTCCACAACCCCCGGCAGAGACTCCGTACCGTCCACGTCCAGCAGCCGGGCCACCCGCAGCAGTTGCACGGTGCGCGCCACCGAGCGCGATCCGACCGTGTCGGCCAGCTCGGTCAGGATCTCCGGGCCCAGCCGCTCGGCGACCTCCGCCCCCTCCGGACCGGCGAACGCGTCCCGGCGCGGCAGTTCCAGCGAGCCGTTGCCGCCCCGCACCGCCTCCGTGACCAGCATCGCCGCGAGCGGGGCGGTCACCGATGCCGGACAGCGGCCCTCCAGCGCGCCGAACAGCCGTCCCGCGGCGTCGAACTCGGGGCCCGTACGGTCATCGATGCCGGGGGAGGTGAGAGCCTCCACCAGCCGGCCCGTGCGCCTGGCGTCCAGCGCGTAGGGCCGTTCGGCGGCCCACCCGGCCGCCGCCGCACGCCCGTCCGGCCCGAGCGCGACCCCCGCGCACAGGGCCGTCACCGCCAACGGGCCAGCGGCGAACGGCTCCCCGGGCAGTTCCCGCGCCTCCCGGAACAGCTCGGGGAGGCGGCTCCGCCAGACCCGGGCCGCTGTCGTCGCCCACACGTCCCCCGTACCGTCCACCGGGGCCCGCCCCGCGCACTCGTGCACCCGCAGGCCCGCCGCTCGTGCCGCCTCCGCGTCCTCGGGCAGCACCCCCACCACCCGCGACGCCGAACCCTCCGGCCGCCGGGTGTACGTGGTGAACGTCAGCCGCTCCGCGCTCTCCCTCGGCAAGGTGACCGACGCGAGCCCCAGCCACCGGGCCACGTCCGCGCACTGCCGCTCCATCAGCACCACAGGCCGGCCGCCGGTCGCCTCCGCGTCGCTCGCCCGGCGCAGATCCGCCAGCACGGCGGCGAGCCAGGGGCCGCGTGAGACGGCGAAGTCGTCGAGGCCCTCGGAGACCGCCGCCGGACCCGGCGGCAGCGCCAGCGGATCCGGTATCGCTCCGCCGGGCGTCACCGCCACCCAGTTCGGCGAGCGCCACGCCTCGACCGGCAGCCGGTCGCCGGGCAGCGGAACCCCCGGCGGCAGGTGCACCGCGTGTGCGTGGAACCTGACGCCCGCTCCCGCGCCGCCCGGGTCCCGCACCGGGGCCGAACGCGCCACCAGCCGACTGCCGTCGGACAGCACGAAATACCCGAACGCCTGCGGCAGTGAACGCAGTTCGCCGTCGGACGGCCGATCGGGAACGCCCCCGGGAAGCTCGTAGCGCACCAAGGGCTCGATCTCCGCCAGCAGAGCCCCCGACACCCCGGGGCCGACCGCCGTGAACCGGCCCGCCGTTCCCGCGTCCCCCGGCGCGGCGGAGGAGTAGTGCACCTGTGCAAGGCTCATCTGTCGGCCCTCTTCGTCCTGCCGCGCCCGAATCCCCGTGCCCACCCCGTACGGCTGGGTCGGGGGAGAAGTACGCAGCCGCGGGGGCGACGTTATCAAGGACGGGGACCGAATCCCTACGCTGCGTCAGGCGCCGGCCCGAAGGCTGTCGCGGGACGTGGGCGCGGCTGTCGTGTAGAAGACTGTGTGGGGTGCGCCGGACCGTGCGCACCGGCAAGGGGGAAGAGATGCGGCATGTGCCCAATCTGCCGACGTACGGCAAGGACGCCACCACCAGACTGCTGTGCTCGTCCGTCCACCTGGACGAGGAGTTCGCCCGGTACGCGCATCAGGAGCTCTCGGGGGACCGCCTCACCGCCACCGGTCTGCCGCTGGGCGTGAACCTGCTGGCGCTGGCACGCCACGCGGCCCGCGCGACCGGGCGGACGGCGCTGCGCGAACGCAGACTGGCCTGGCTCTGCGCGGGCTGGTGGCTCGCCGTACTGACCGCTGTCGGCGGCCTGGTCGCCGGTACAACCGCCTGGGCGGCCTGGGCGGTGGTCTTCCTGCTGCTCGTGCTCGGCTGTGCCTGGTCGCTGGTGCGCCGGACCGAGGCCCAGGGGCGTGCCGAGGCCCTCGAAGCACGCTTCTCCGCCACCCGCCCCCAGGACCTCGTACCCGAGGTGGCCGACGAGGTCGAGCAGCGGCTGCGCGGGCTGAGGCGCCCGAACATGATGCCGTACACGCGGAGCGCCGAGCGGCACAATCCCTTCGTCGGCAGCGGGAGCAGGATCAAGGAGACGGTCTGGCAGCCGATCGACATCAGCCGCCCCGCGGACGCCCCGGGCGGCGGCAAGAAGACCCTGATCCCCTTCGACGCCGTCGACCTCCACACCTATCTGGCCCGGGAGCTGGGGAACCTCGCCGGCCTCGAAGGGCTGCGGGCGCAGAACCGGCTCTACGTACTCGGCCACCAGGTCTACTACCTCGGCGACGAGGTGCTGCCGGACCGGCTGCGCCCGCCCAACAGCGAGATCCCCCCACCGCTGGTCAGAGCGGGTCTGCTCAAGCCCGGTGCGGGGGCGCGGACCTACCTCAGCCTGGAGCGGGTCGGCGAGGGCGGCCGGGTCATCGTCTCGATGCACCTGCGGGCCAGGCTCCAGCACCCCTCCCTCTCCTGGGAGGTCGCCGCCTACTGCATCCCCCCGGTGCACGCCCGCCACTACGGTGCGGACTACCTTCCGCGCGATGGGTTCGAACGCTGGTGGAGCCTGTTCCGGTTCGCCACCTCGAACACCTGGTCCGCGCTGACCGGAGCCCCGGGGCGGATCGCGCGCCGCAACTCCGCCGACAAGCGGCGCGCCCGTGAGCTGGAGAAGTGGCGCAGGGAGATCACCAAGAAGCAGGCGCTGTACGACTACGGTGCCACCGACAGTCTGCGCGAACGGGTCGCCTCATGGGACCAGCTCGGCCACTCGGAGCGCACGGACTCGCAGGACTTCCTGCACCGGCTCCAGCAGGGGGTGCTCATCGCGACCGAGCGGTTCCTGACGGACCACAACGTGGACACCGGTTCCTTCGACCGGGCCCAGCAGGTCATCAACACCCAGACGTACAACATCTCCGGCGACATCACCGGCCCCGCGAACATCGGCAACAACGGGCAGATCTCCGCCGCCTACGGGCAGGGAGCCCCGACGCAGGCGGCTGCCGGAGGCCCCACCCCCTGAGCCGCGGCACACGGGGCCCGGCGTTCACCCACCGACCAGCAGGAGAGACATGAGCACGTACAACTTCCACGGCGACATCTCGGGTCCGAGTAACTTCGGCGACCACGGAAAGATCCAGGTCACCTACGGCACGCCCCCGGCCGAAGCGCTGAAGCTGGCCGCCGATCTCGTCCAGCTCGTCCGCCAGGAGGCGGCGCGGCCGGAGCTCACCGCACAGGCCGAGGCCGTGCGCGGCGAGCTGGTCCGGGCGGGGCAGGAGGGCCGCCCCGCCGACCAGGGGCGGATCAGGCAGGCGCTGGAGACGTTGACGGTGGGGCTCGCGGCGGGCAGCGGCGGGGTCGCCCTGGCACAGGAGATCGGGCGGCTGGTCGGACTCTGAGCCCGCTCTCGGCGGGTCTGTGCGGGCATGGCCGCCAGGGAAGGCTTCCCGGCGGCCGTGCCCGCGCCTCTCACCGCGTGTGGACCGCTGCCTGGGCCCCGCCGAGATCGAGGCGCAGGCCCGCGCGGAGCGGGACGGTCTGGCCCGGGGCGATCTCCTGGGAGGTGCCGTCGGACCGTGTGCCGGTCCAGCTGGTCGACGAGCGGTTCGCCAGCCCGAACTTCCCCGGTTTGCTGGGATGTTCGGTCAGCTCCGCCACCAGCGTCGCATCGCTGTAGTCGTGGCGGGACGGCTCCGGCGCCAGATGGTGTTCGTGGACCCGTGCCGCCCGGCGCAGCCGGACATGGCGCTCGGACCGGGGCAGGGGCGTGATGATGGTCAGCCGGGGCGGCAGGACCAGCGCGCTGCCGCAGGACCAGCAGGCCCCGGCGGCGGTCGCCCCGGGCTGGGTCATGTTCTGTCGGCCGCAGTCGGCGCAGTCCACGACGGCGTCCAGGACGGACCGCAACGCGTCCCGCCACTGTGATTCGCGCACCCGGGCGGTCGGCTGGCGCAGGCCCACGGTGAAGTTGTGCGTGAAGAGGTCCTGGAGGGCCGCGGGAGCCGCCGCCCAGGTGTGCAGGACGGTGGACTGCTCCACGGGGTCGGGGCTGTTCGCCGTGTCGTCGGGATCGAAGACGAACAGTGGCTGCTTCCCGTACAGCCGCTTCTCCGCCGCCTCGTCGAGGCAGTGGATTTCCAACTCCGTTCTCCCCTTCAGCGGATGATGGTTCATCAGCAGCATGAAGAGCAGCACGGACAGCGAGTGCAGGTCGGACTGGGTGCCGGGCCGGGCATCCGCGTCGCCGCGCACCAGCTCGGGCGCCATGAACTCCATGGTTCCCGAGATCCCGGTGCTGTCCCCCTCGACCACCGCGTTGTCGTTGTCGCAGACCAGGACGTCACCGGTGGCCGGGTCGAAGAAGATGTTGCCCCAGGAGATGTCCCGGTAGGCGATTCCCCGCGAGTGAAGGGCCTGGTAGGCCTCCACCGTGTAGAGGGCGGCGGTCAGCAGGGCGCGCGGCGTCGTCCGCAGCCTGCGGCGGAAGAGGTCCGGCAGCCCCTTGAAGCGGTCCGGCCGCAGATCCATCAGATAGCCGAACGCCCCCGCTCCGGACGGCACATAGGCCGTGGGCCACAGGAAGCGGTCGTCGTCGAAGTCCCGGCCCACCAACTCCCTGACGATCGCGTCCTGCTCAGGGGTCGCACAGGCGGGGTAGTACCATTTCAAGGCGCGTTCACCGGAGTCGGTCCCCACCCGGTAGACCTCCCCCTGGCCACCGGCGCCGAGCATGTCGATGACGTGCACGGACTCCCCGTCGGCCGTGGTGAGGCGGGTTCCTCCGTCGAGCATGCCGGTCATGCGTCACTCCGTAGTTCGTCCGCCGCGGCGCTGTCGTCCGCCGCGACGAGGTGGGGCCGCCGGGCGGCGACCAGGGTCGTGTCGTCACCGGAGTGGCGAGCCGCCTCGGCCAGCCACCCGGGCAGGGCGTCGCGTACGCCGCCGATACCGCCGTCCTTCGAGAGCCGCTCGTCGAAACCGGTCATGAACTGGGCGAAGCCCTCGTCGGACGCGAAGCTCTTGGACAGGCCGTCGGTCGACAGGGCGATCATCCGCGGGGCGCGGTCCGGGGCGACGACCGGGGCCCAGTGGACCCGGATCATCTTCCAGGCATGGCGGCTGCACAGGGACTCCGTCTCGTCGCCGAGATCAGCCTCCACCGGAGCCAGCGGCAGCGCGATCGCTCCGTCGGCGTCGATCACCGTCAGCTCGCCGTCGCCGAGCTGCCAGGCCGCGAACACCCGAGGTGTGAGCACCGCACCGACCAGCGTGGCCCCGTACAGCAGCAGCTTCTGGCCCTTGCGCGGCGGCTCGGCCGCCGGACGCACCGTCTCCGGGGAGCGGTCCCAGTGGGCGAGTACCTTCTCCTGCCAGGCGGCCACCAGCTGCCTGGGCAGCTCGTTGCGCGCGTAGTTCATCAGCCAACTGAGGCTGTGCGTCCCGTCCGGCCTGTCGGTGCGCGCCAGTTCGGCGAACCTACGGGCCTCGACGCCGAACAGGTCGACCGCGCACCGCGCCCCGACGTGGCTGCGGGCATGGACGGCCGAGCCGTGGCCGTCGGCCACCGAGAGGATCAGCGGACCAGCTGCCGAGCCGATTCCCTCGGCGGCGTACCAGTCCTGGTTGACCCGCTTGTTCACCCCCCGCACGCTGTGTTCGAGCGTCTCCCACAGCGGTTGCTCAGGAGCGCTCACCAGACGTCGTCATCGTCGTCGTCCAACTGCGGTGGCGCGTACGGCGGCTGCTTGACCGTGGTGTCGGACGGCGCCGCCACCGGCTGCGAAGCGGCCTTGACCGCAGCGGTCGACGCCCAGCGGATCGCCGCCGCCAACTGCTTGGGGCTGTTGGCGTCCAACGGCTGGAGCTCGGGGTTGCCCAGGAACTCCTGGAGGACACCGCGGTCGGCGTCCGCCCCGATCGCGATGGCCAGCCGTAGCGCCTTCCGGCCCCACGGGGTGGCGTCCAGGGCCCGCAGCCCGGCCTTCCAGTCGTCCGTCGGCACCCCGTCGGAGACCAGGGCCAGCACCGGTTTCAGGGCCCGCTGCGGCATCGGCGGTGTCCGCAGCTCCCGGGAGACCACCTCCAGTGCCTCACCGAGGTTGGTCATGCCGTCGACCTGTACGTCCTGCCAGGTGAAGTCGTCGACCGGCACCGGGTCCTTGTGGTGCCACCGCGCCTCGGTGGAGAACGTCAGCGTACGCAGCAGGAGCTGGGCCGCGGGGTTGTCGTGGGCGACGGACCGCATCTCGGGAACCGCCTCCCGGATCGCGTAGTTGAGCTGTCCGATCTTCTCGCCCTGCATGGAGTAGGAGCAGTCCAGCAGCCAGATGAAGTGGACCGGACGGTTCGCCATGGGACCGCCGGGAATGTCACTCACTCGAAGCCCTTCTTGTCATGTTGTGCACCTCTTCGTATGGTGCGTGGGCGAGGGCCCTCACTTGCTCGACCACCGGGCAAGCTGGTCGCCGAGGGACGCCAGGCCCCAGGCCAGACCCGCGGCCAACAGCCCGCCGAGGACCACCAGGCAGGCGATGACGAACACGGTGAGCAGCAGCCGACGGCCCCGCGCGATGTTCGGCGTAACGACTGGCACAGCCGTGAACCGTCTCTCTCTTCTTGGACCTGACCGACCCTAACCACCGGGTCCAGCTCCGTCAGCGGGTTGAACGATCTTGTGCGGGGGCCGTGCGCGGACCCGGCACGGACGGGGTCGCCGGGTCGGCCCCGGAGCCCTTGGGCAGCAGCTTGCCGACCCGCAGTCCCGACCGGGCGAGAATCCACAACACCGCCTCGGCCGCCCGCTGCTGCTCGCTCACCAGCGGACCCGTTCCGGTGGCGGCATAGGCGCTCAGCGCCCAGAACCGCCGGACCCGGAACCGGTGCCCCAGGTCCCGGACCAGCGGGTCCAGCCCGATCGTGGCCAGCCAGGGGCCGATTCCCGTCGCGGGGACCCGCAGACGCTCGATGCGGTCGAGCACATCCCGCTTCGTGACCACCACCGCCAGCGGCAGCCGGCCGCGCCGTCGCCGCCCGGCCAGCGCCGAGAGTTCACCGGTGAACGTCTGGTACGTCTGCCACGGCCCGGGATCCGACGGACTGGCCGCGCGTGCGAGCTCCTGCTCGCCCGCCGAGAGGCTTCGGCGCACCTGGGGGTCGGCCAGGACGTCGACGGCCAGGACCACCCCGTCGGCGTGGGCCAGATACTCCTGGCGGCGGGTGGACTCCACGTCGTGAAGGGACTCACCCATCGGGTCGTAGAGGTACAGCAGCCGGTGTCCGCGGCGGTGGGACACCCGCAGCATCAGGGCCCGGGGCTGGCCGCCCTGGGTCTTGCGCACCCAACCGGCCCCCTTGAGCTGCCCGTTCAGGTCCACGACGGCACGCCGGTCGTCGTCCGTCGCGAACGAGACCTTCAGCGCGCCCGTACCGGCCGTCGCGCGCAGCCCGGCGACCGCCGCCGCCAACAGCATCGTCTTACCCGACGAGGTCCCGCCGACGATCGGTACGTGCACCACGCGCAGCCGGCCGACCCCGACCGGGAGCGGCCGGTCGCAGTGCGGGCACTCGGCGGCGAGCCGGTCGCGTCCGGCCAGGGAGACGGTGGCGACGCGGCGTCCACACGCGCAGACGTGCCCCAGCACGCCGAACCCGCCCGGACGCAGCTCCCGGTGGGCCGCGCCGCAGCCCGGGCAGCGGTGCACGGCGAGCGGAAAGGGGCGGTAGCACCCCGGATAGGGGCACTTCATCCGGATCCGCCGCACCAGGGCGCCGACCCGGTCCGCAACGCGCAGGACGGCGACCCCGGCGACCGCCGCCAGCCCCACCAGGCCGATCAGCAGCCACATCACCCCGTGGATCAGCACCAGGACGGACGATGCCAGGAGTGCGCCGGCGATAGCGCCCAGCGCTGTGCCCGGGGCCAGGAGGAAGAACAAGCCACGGGCGACCCAGTGGCCGCCGTAGCCGGTGGAGGGCTGACGTCCGGTCACCATGCGTCGTGCGGTGACCGCCATCCAGCGGCCGAGAAGCCGGTGCCGTACGGCCGAAAAGGCCGCCCGGGTAGAGGTGTGCGCGTCCACCCACATGAGCCGCGACCAGTACGCGCGCTGCGCGGGCTCGGACCCGACGGGCAGGACCCGGGGGTCGGGTGTGCCGGACGTGCGCGGGCCGAGGACCTTCGCGGACGCGCCGAGTGCCAGGGCGAGGAACTCCCAGAAGGCACGGAACAGGCACACCCCCACCCCGACGGCCGCCGTCAGCCAGGCCGCCGCGGTGATCAGCCCGCTCATCGGGCGCCACCGTCCCGGTGCCGGTCCCCGGAGCCGCGGCGGGGCGGCGCCTTGCCCGGGCGGCCGTCCCGCCCGCCGAACCGCAGCCCGAGCCGGCTCAGCGCGCCGGGCCGGTTCCAGGCGCGGAAGTCCTCCGCGTGCCGTGCGTCCCTTCGGGAGAGGGACGACTCGACGGCGGCCAGGTCCTCGGAGGACAGCGCCCGTACCGCCGGACGCAGCACCCCGTCCAGCAGCGCGACTCGGGCCTTGCCCCAGGCCCCGCCCGCCTGGGGGTGGGCGTGCCAGTCGATGAAACGGTCCGCGAAGTAGTCCGGGTCGCGTCGCAGCCGGCTCCGCACCGCGTCCTGTCCGGCGGCCCGCTCGTAGGCGGCGCAGAGGTCGGCGTCGCCGGCGCGCGTCAGATCGTCCAGCTCGCGGCCCTCACGGTGGTCGGCCAGCAGTCGGCGGGCGAGAGCGCCGAAGACGTGTTCCAGCACCGATGGGTCCACCGGTTCGCCGGACCTCCGCAGCCCGAGGGCCCGGTCGACCCAGCCGGGTGGCGCACCGCCGGCCCGCACATCGCGCGACAACTCCAGCAGCAGGAGCGCCGCCCGGTCGCGGGGCGGGAGCTTCTCCCCGAAGGCCGCCAGGAGTTCGTGCGCCAGCTCGTCCGCCTGCGGATCTCCCGGCCGGCCGCTGAACGCGGCCGTGACGAGGAAGGGCCAGGTCTCCGCAGCGCGGTGCAGCTCGGGGCCCTGCTCGGCGAGGACGTACCGGGCCTCCCCCGGTGTCGGTGGGGTGGAGCCCCACACCAGACGGAAGGCGACCCGCAGGAGCGGTGGCTGTGCGAAGACGGGGACCCCCGCCGCCTCCAGTACCGCACGCAGATCGGCGGTGCGGTCCCCGCCGCCTCCGGCCGGCCGTCGGGCCGCCCAGCCGCTCATGCGCAGATACGGCAGGGGCTCGCCGCTCTCCAGCGGCAGCGGAGCGCGCTCCAGGAGCACGGTGACGGCGGCCGGACCGGCCTGGGCCGCCGCGTCGAGCTCCCGCAGCAGAGCGGTGTGGAGGTCGGGCCGGTCCGTCAGCGTCTCGTCGAGCTCACCGCCGTACCGGGACGGCTCGGCCAGCAGCGCCGACGCCAGCCGGTGGGCGAGCCGCGGTACCAGGTCGGAGCAGTCCACCGTGAGGAGACCGGCCACCCGCAGCAGTCGCAGCGGGCGCCCGAAGCCGTTCGCCGTCTCCTCGATGCCGGCCCGCAGCTCCGGGCCCAGCTCGGCGGCGAGCTGCCGGGCCAGCCGGTCGGTCAGGGCCTCGCGCCCCGGCGGGCGTACCGGATCGGCCGAGCGGACGGCGGCGACCAGGAGCCGGGCGGCGAGCGGTGCGGCGGCCTCCGGGCGCAGTGCGCCGCCGACCAGGGCGAACAGCTCGGCCAGGACGGCGATCTCCGCCGCCGGGACCGCTTCTGGCCGGGGCTCCGCCAGCGTCGTGACGAGCCCTTCCAGCTCGTGCCCGTCGAGTTCGGTGGGGTGTTCGCACGCCCACAGGGCCGCTGCCGTCCGCTGCCGCGACGGCAGGTCGATCCCGGCGCACAGGGCGAGCGCCGAGATGGGCCCTGCGGTGAACGGCTCTCCCGGGAGCCGATGGGCATGCTGGAAAAGTTCGAAGGCGCCCGCCGACCAGATCCGGGCGGCGGCCACCGCCCAGGGGGTCGGCTCCGGCCCGTCCGGGGCGGGTGGGACGGCACAGTCGTGGATCCGGTAGCGGCTCCCCGAACCGGCGAGCCCATGGGCGTCGTCCGGCAGGACGCCGATGATCCGCTGCCCGGCGAGGTGCGGGCGCCGGGTGTAGGTGGTGAACGTCAGCCGGTGCACGGCTTCCCGGGGCAGCACCGCGCTCGCCAGGGCCACCCAGCGGGCCACATCGGCACTGTCCCGCTCGACGAGGACGACCTGCGGGGCCGTCTCGTCCTCCATCTGGCGCTGGAGATCGGTGAACACGGCGGCGAGCCAGGGTTCCCGGGCGGCGGCGAAGGAGATCAGCCCGGCCGCGTCCAGCAGGGGGGAGGGCGGCAGTGCGGCGAGCGCCGCGGGAGCGCTCCCCTCCGGAGTGGCCGAGGCCCACCCGGGGGATTCCCAGGCACTGACGGGCAGCGCCCCGTCCGGCAGATACTGCCCCGGGGCCACGTGCACCGCGTGGGCGTGGAAGTTGCCCCAGCGACCGCTGTAGTCGGCGCCCGTGTAGACCGTACGGGCCAGCAGGCGGCTTCCGTCGGACAGCTCGCTGTAGCTGAACGCCCGTGGAAACACGTCCAGTTCGGCGGCGGAGGGACGGGAGGGCGCGTTCCGCGGCGGCTCGTACCCGATGATCTGCTCCGCCTCCCGGAGCACCGACTGCGAAAGCCCCGGGGTGAGCGCGGTGAAGCGGAACCCCGAGCCGTCCGGGCCGGGCGGCGCCGAGGTGTAGTGCAGCTGTCCCAGGCTCATGCGTCGGCCTTCCCCGTGCGGTACCGGCTCTCCCGTTGGCTCTTGCGCACCGGGATCAGACCGCGCCGCCCCAGCAGCCACAGCAGCGGGTCCTCCACCCGCACCGGCTGCGGGCCCGATTCCGGCGCGTCGGCCGGTGCGTCGGCTGGCGGCGGCGCACCCAACGAGGAGAGGCCGAAGTACGACAGCTCGGCGAAGTCGTTCTCCAACTGGCGGCAGAGCACTCCGGAGTCCCAGTCGCTCAACAGGGACCGCAACTCCTCGTGCACGGCGAGCCGGTCCTCGTCGTCCAGTTCGCCACCTGTGTGGGGGGCGTTGCGCAGCAACGGCGAGTGCGGGCCGAGCAGTTCCCTCAGCGCGTCCGTCTTCGTCACGGCGACGGCCATCGGCGTGGTGACCCGGCCCCGCGACACACTCCTTCCGTGGGAGCGCAGTTGGGCGGCCAGGTCGGAGGCGATCTGCTGGGGGGAGGTCTCGACCGCGGGGAGCGGCGGACCGTCGGCCCTCGCGCCGCGGTCGCGCACCGAACCCATCTGCAGCGGATCGACGAGCAGGATGATCCCGTCGGCAGCCGCCAGATACTGGGTGTAACGGGCCATCGCCTCCGCGCTCTTGAGGTCCTCGCCCGCCGCGTCGAAGAACACCAGCGTGGTGTGCCTGCTGCCCATGCCGTACCGGCCCCGTCGCGGCACGCTCAACCGGTAGAGCAGCGGGTCGTTGAAGCCCATCGCCGCCGGACGCGTCGTGTCGGGCAGCCGCAGCCGCTCGTACAGATCCTCCTCCATCTCCCGGTCGCGGCGCTGGGTCCCGGCCCCCATCGCCGGCAGCGAGACGGTGTACTCCCGGCCGACCCGGCCCCGCAGTTCGTTGACGAGCACCGACACATAGGTGCTCTTGCCGGACGCCTTCGCGCCGACCAGCGCGATGATGCGGCTGTCCTGGTCGCAGTACTCGCTGGGGAAGTCGTTGTGGCAGCCGCGGCAGACCCGTACCGACGTGGCCACCCCGCACCGGGGGCACGGCTGCCGGGCGGTGGAGCCCCGCAGGGTCGCGAGGGTGCGGGGCGAGGGGAAGACCGGTCCGCGCAGCCGCCGTGACGGCGGCAGGCCGGGTCCCATGAAGTCGGCCCACAGATCGTCGGGTTCGGCGTCGCACGGGGGGCCGCCGCGTACCCCGGTGGCCATCATCAGGCAGCGGTACGGCAGGCGGGCGGCCGGTGCGCGGTCGAAGCAGTAAGGGCAGATGACGGTCGTCATATCAGCGCACCACCAGGGTCGTGGGAGAGGGATCGTCGAGGCGTACGTCGGCCGCCCCGTCGCCGAGGAGGAAGCCGCGCAGGACGTAGGGCCGCTGGAGGCCGGACGGCACGGGCAGCTCGACGGGGCGGCCGGCGCGCAGCGCGGCGCCGTCGAGCCGCAGCACGGTCGTCCCGTCCGTGGGAGTGCGCGGCCGGACCGGGGCACGGCCGTCCCTCGTGCCGGCCCTGGCCACGAGCACGAACTCGGGTAGCCCGTCCGGTACGTCGCCCGGACAGGACAGGGTGACCAGCAGCTGCGAGGGCCCTCGGCGCAGGCCCTTGCGGGCGCCGGCGACGACGCGGTAGCCGACGGCGATCTCCGCCGGGACCGTGACCCGGCCCCCGGCCGGAGGGACGACCACCGCGTCCGTCGCCCGGGGTGCGGCGGAGAGGGTGACGGAGAAGACGGAGGGCGTCACGTCCACGTACAGCCCCTCCCGCACGTAGGTGCTGCGGGTCACGCGGTGCGCGGTGGAGCCGCCGTCCTGATCCACGGTGGCCGAGACCAGTCCGGTCCCCGCCGGCCAGCCGAAGGTGATGCGGGCCCGGCCTCCGTCGACCCGCTCGACGCGCGTCACGGCCACCGCGGGCGGGCACTCGACCAGGAGGCCGGGCCCCGCCACCGCATGAGGTCCGAGCACGGACAGGGCGGACACCCGGGTGACCGAACCCGGGGGCGGCGCGAGGCCGCCCGCCACCGGCTCCCAGGGCAGCGGCGCGGGCCAGGGCCGAGCCGGGTCGTGACGCAGTTCCGTCCCCGGTTCCGGCGGGTCGGCCGGCCAGGAGACCAGGCGTACCTCCGCACCCTCCCCGCCGCTCCAGGAGAACCGGACCGACCCCTCCCCGGCCGTGGCGTCGAGCCGGCGCACGGGGGCCGGCCAGGGGCGGACGGTGACGTGGTGGCCCGTACCCTCCGACTCGATCACGCCGCCGTCCGGTGAGCGGTAGCGGCAGTGGAGGCGGAGCGCGTACACGCCGACGTCCAGGCCGGTCGCGGTCAACGCGCCCGTACGCACATCGTGGCCTTCCACCTGCCCACCGGGGCCCTCGAGTACGACCCGCACACCCAGCGCCTTCGACGGTTCGGTCCACGCGGCGTCGATCCGGCCCGGACCCGTGGTGGACCGCACCGCGGACACGTCCGGGGCGACGAGCAGGACGTCCGACACCACGGGCGGGCCGTCGATCACACCGTCCCTCAGGGGGAACACGGCGTAGCGGACCTCCTGCCCGAACGGCGGGTCCCGGTCCACCCAACTGAGCTCCGTGGACCCACCGGCGATCTCGGCGATCCCGGTCGGTCCGCCCGGCACCCGGGCCAGCCGGAGGAGCTGACGGTCGAGCGCCGCGTCGGCGGACAGGGGAGAGGCAGCGAGCGACACCGCCACGGTCCCGGGCGCGTGGCCGGCCGTCAGCACCTCGCCGGACCCCGCACTCCCGTCGTCCGCCGGACGGCGCAGCCGCACGAGGGCGAGCCGGGCACGGGGGCAGTCGGAGGCCAGGCGGGCGGCCTGGAGGAAGCGGTCCTCGGCCGCGCGCGCGTCGCCCGACCGTTCGGCCTCCCGCGCCGCGTCGAGGGCGTCGTCGGCCGCCCTCACCCGGGCGGCGATGTCCGCGAACCGCCGTCGCAGCAGCGCGTCGCCGTCGCCCTCCGACGGAAGCAGAGCCGCCAGCCGAGCGGCACGCCGCACCCTTCCGCTGTCCCAGGCGTCCTCCAACTCCTCTGCCGCGCGCCGTTGTCCACCGTCCAGCCGGTGGCAGGCGGCGGCCCGACGGACGAGGGCGTTCGCCTCCTGCGGACAGACCCCCAGCGAGACGGCGGTCGCGGGCTCGGAGCCCTGCGGGTGGGCCTGGAGCAGTTCGACGAGCTGGTACAGAAGGACGCGGCGCAGGGCGGTGGCGTCCTGAAGTTGCACCGCCTCCAGCCGGGCGAGGAGCGGCCCGTACGTCGCGCCGCGTGCGGCGGCCGCCCGACGGAGCCGATCCGCGTCGATGTGGTGCCAGCGGCGGGCCGCACGCTCCTCGAAGACCCCGTCGAGCACCCGCAGTACCTGCCCGCGCTCCACCAGAGCATCACCGATGTGCCGTAGCCCCCAGGTTCGCTGCTGGGCGACGAGGTGGCGGTACCCCGGGACGAGAGGGGCGAGCGGCAGCCCGCGCAGGGCACGACGGGGCCCGAGTCTGTGCCCGAACTCCAGCCCCACCGTGCGCCCCCGTGCTCACTGCTCATGATGCCACCCCCCATCCCAGCAGATCCGGGGCCTCGGCGACGGTGTTTTCCCTCATCGGGCAACAGGCCCGCACCACACCGTCGGCCACAGGCCCGTACGACGTCCACGAACGCCCGCCCTCCGTCGACCGCATGAGCGAGGTGAGGCCTTCCTCTCATGATCACGTCCTGCGAGGCGTTCGACAGCTACCCGCTGATCCCGCAGGACCTGCCGGACGCCCTCGTCGAGCACATCGGCGCCTTCCCGGCCGAGACCGCCCGAGGACCCGGGCCCGGTGCCCGGGAGCGGCCCCGGGCAGGTCCCGACGAGGTAACAGTCCCTCTGCGGCACCCGCCGACCACGCCGGACGAACCTATGATCGACGCGGTATCGAGGAGGAACGGGGAAACACTGTGACCTGTCACGTGCCGTTAGGAGGGGCCCGATACGCGCTGCCCCTGGCCCTGGTGACCGCGCTGCTCGCCGGCTGTTCCGGCACGGCGGACGACCCGGGGAAAGCGGAGAAGCGCGACGCTTCGGCGAGTGGGAGCCCGGACCCGGGCGCCGAACCGTCCCCCGAGGACTCGCTCGCGCCCGACCCCGCCCGGCTCCCGAAGACCCGCGCCGAGGCACGCGACCTCATCGGCCGCGTCATCGCCGATACCGACAGCTTCGGTTCCGGCGTGGTGAAACGGAGCCCGTACGAGAGTGACCCCGCGACCTGGCCCGTGCTCGGCGAGGACTGTGTCTGGCAGCAGCGCAGACCCGCCCGCAGCGTCCTGGCCACCCTCAGCCGGTCGTTCGAACTGCCCGCCGAGCCGGGAAAGGGGCCGGTGCGCCTGAGCGCTGTCGTGACCGTGCACCGCACCCGCGAGGACGCGGCCTGGGAGGTGGCGGAGTCGATCGAGGAGTCGATGCGCTGCCCCACCCAGCAGTTGCGCGAGGGCGAGCTGATCGGCTCCCTGGTCGCGGGGGCGCTGTTCGGCGGCGAGGGCGACCAGATCACCTCCGACGACTTCCTGAGCGAGACGGGGCAGTACCGGAGCTCCGAACTCGGCGGACCGCACCACTACGCCTGGCAGCAGGCGCAGACCCTGCAGTTCACCGTCGCCGTGACCGGCAAGGGGGCGAAGGGGCGCACCGAGCGGGAGATCGACGACCTCGTCGTCCAGGGGCAGGCCGCCATGCTGGTCCGGCTGGAATCCGCCGTCGAGAAGCAGAGCTGAGGCCGGGCGATGGACGATCTGCGACCCACCGACCCCGCCCGGATCGGCGGACACCGGCTCCTCGGCCGCCTCGGAGCGGGCGGCATGGGCGTCGTCTACCTGGGACGCTCCGACACCGGAGGGCTCGCCGCGATCAAGGTGATCCTGCCCGAGCACGCCGGGGAGGAGGACTTCCGGACCCGCTTCCGCCGTGAGGCCGAGGCCGCCCGCCGGGTCGACAGCCCCTGGGCCGTGTCCGTCACCGGCGCCGACACCGAGGCGACACGCCCCTGGCTCGCCACGGAGTTCGTTCCCGGACCGACGCTCTTCGACGTCGTCGCCCGGCGGGGGCCGCTGCCCGCGCGTGGTGTCCTGGTGCTCGGCCGGCTGCTCGCCCGCGCCCTGGCCGCCGTGCACGCCGCCGGGCTCGTCCACCGCGACGTCAAACCGGGCAACGTCCTGCTGACGGCGGGCGGCCCCCGGCTGATCGACTTCGGGATCGCCCGTGCCGCCGACGCCACCGCCCTCACCGCCACCGGACTCGTCGTCGGCACCCCCGGATTCCTCCCGCCCGAGCAGGTGTCCGGGAACACCGCCGGGCCCGCCGGGGACGTCTTCTCGCTCGGCTGCCTCCTGGCGTACGCGGCCACCGGCCGGCCGCCCTTCGGCGGCGGCGCGGTCGACGTCGTCCTCTACCGCACCGTGCACGACGCACCCGACCTCGACGGGATCGACGACGCCCGTCTGCGCGCGCTCCTGGAGCGGTGCCTCGCCAAGGACCCCGGCGAGCGTCCGGCCGCCGCCGGCCTCGACACCCTGATCGCCGAGGACGTCCCCGCCGGGGCCACCGCCGACTGGCTGCCCGAGGACGTCGTCCGGATCATCGCGGACCGGTCCGCCGCCGTGCTGGCCCTGCCCGACATCGACGCCACCGTCGCCGAGCAGCCCGGCCCGGCGGAACCCGCCCCCGGCCGGCGGCGCTTCCTGCTGTTCGCGGCCGGCGGCGCGGTGGCCCTCGGCGCGAGCGCCTTCGCCGCCTTACGCCTCACCCGCGACGAACCCGGTGGCGGCGACGGAGCCCCCGGCGGACGCCGCTGGATCATCGGCGTGCACGCCGACCTCACCGGACCCCTGAGCGGCGCCGGCCGGGCCCAGGAACGCGGCGTCCGGCTCGCCGTCGACCGCTTCAACGCCCTCGACGACCAGCCCTTCCGGCTCGCCGTGAAAGTCCTCGACGACCAGGGCGACGCCGATCGCTCCGCCCGGATCGCCGAGGAGTTCGCCCAGGACCCGGAGGTCGTCGCGGTCGTCGGCCCCACGGGCGACGGAGCGACCGGGGCGGCCCTGCCGGCGTACGACGAGGCGGTGCTGCCGGTCCTGACGGTGTCGGCCCTCCAGATCACCTTTCCGCCCCGGGCCAACGGCTCCTTCTTCCAGGCCGCCCCCTCCTACGCCTCGCTCTCCGCCCCCATCGTCCACCGCCTCCTGCTGCGCCCCGACGTCGAGCGGCTGGGCATCCTGATCGACCGGGCCGGCGGGCAGGCGGCCTACCAGGCGGGCTACGCGACCAACCTGATGACGCCCCAACTCACCACCGGCACCACCCACCCCCGGGTGGTGCCCGCCGGGACGACCGTCTTTGACCCGGTCGTCACCGACCTCCTCTCCCACCGGAGCGACGCCCTCTTCTACGCCGGTGACGCGGCCGGCGCCTCCCGGGTCGCCCGCGTCCTGGCCGGCCTCCCCTTCGCCGGACCGCGCATGGCCCAGCACACCGCCATGGGGCCGGAGTTCCTGCGACAGGCGGGCGCGGCGGCCGACGGCTGGGAGTTCGTCGCACCGTTCACCGACGCGAGCGCCCCCGCCGCCGCGACGTTCGCCGCCGCCCACCGCAAACGCTTCGGCGCCGCGCCCGCCGCCTGGTCGGCCGAGGCGTACGACGTGGCGGGGCTCATCGCCCGCGAACTGGCCGCCCTCACCGACGCCGCCGCCAAGAAGGCATCGGCGAGCGCCACGCCCTGGGGCGACGGCCGGCCCACCCGGTCCGCGCTCACCGCCGCGATCGCCGCCGCCCGGTACGAGGGGATCTCCCGCGTCTACGCGTTCGACGGGGAACGCCGACAACTCGTCGGCCAGGACGCCCACCTGTACCGGGTGGAGAAGGGCCGCCAACGCTATCTCGGCCCGGCCCCGAAGCCGAAGGGCTGACGTGCGGCCCCTCACCTCCGAGGACCCCCGCACTGTCGGCCCGTACCGCACCCTCGTGCGGCTCGGCGCGGGCGGCATGGGCGTGGTCTACCTGGCGCGCTCGGCGGGCGGGACGCTCGCCGCCGTCAAGGTGATCCGGGCCGAGCACGCCGCCGATCCCGGGTTCCGGGCCCGCTTCCGCCGTGAGGCCGAGGCCGCCGCCCGGATCACCGGCCCGTGGGTGGTCCCGGTCCTCGGCGCGGACACCGAGGACCGCGAGCCGTGGCTGGCGACCGCCTTCGTCCCCGGGCCCTCGCTGGGGGAGGTGGTGGGCGCCGGCGGGGCCCTGCCCGCGGTCACCGTCCGGGCGCTCGGATGCCGGCTCGCCGAGGCCCTCGTCGCGGTCCATGAGGCAGGGCTGATCCACCGGGACGTCAAGCCCGGCAACGTGCTCCTCGCCCTCGACGGCCCCCGCCTCATCGACTTCGGGATCGCCCGCCATGAGGGCGCCACCGCGCTGACCACCACCGGCGCGGTGATCGGGACGCCCGGCTATCTGGCCCCCGAGCAGGCGTCGGCGGGCCCGCTGGGGCCGCCGTGCGACGTGTTCGCGCTCGGCTGTGTTCTCGTGTACGCGGCGACCGGGCGGCCGCCGTTCGGCGCGGGCGGCGGGGTGGGCGCCCTGTTCCGCACGATCCACGAGGAGCCGGACCTGACGGGAGTGGAGCCCGGCCTGGCGCCCCTGATCGGCGCCTGCCTGGCCAAGGACCCGGCCGGCCGGCCGACCGCGAGCCGGGTCCGCGAGGCCCTTGCGGCGGAGGGGAGGACGGCCCCGGGCGGGCCGAGGGACCCGCGCGCGTACCTGGTGCGGCCGGACCCGCACGAGACCTCCCCTACCGCCGCCACCCCCACCCCCTGGCGGATGCCCGCCGGGCTCCCCGCGCTGATCGCCGAGCGGTCCGCCGCCGCCCTCGCGCTCCCGGACCCCGAGCCGCTGCCCGCCGCGTCCGCCCCGGCCGCGGACGACACCGCGTCCGGTCCCACCCGCAGGCGGCTGCTCCTCGCCGGGACGGCCGGGGCGGTCCTCCTCGCCGGCGGCTCCACCGCGACCTGGATCGCCCTGCGGGGGAGCGGCGCCGGGGCGGGCGGCCCGTCGGCGGGCTCCGGGGAGCCGCCCACGTACACGATCGGGCTCCACGGAGACCTCGGCGGACCCGGACGGGCCACCGGACTCGCCCACCAACGCGGCATGCGGCTCGCCGTCGCCGACCACAACGCCCGTGAGGACAAGGCGTTCCGGCTCGCCCTGCGCGCCGAGGACGACGCGGGGGAGCCCGCGGCGGCGCTCCGGGTGGCCGGGCGGCTGGCGGCGGACCCCTCGGTCATCGCGGTCGTCGGGCCGACCGGCGCCCTGCTGCGCGAGGACGTCGTCGAGCGGTACGGCACGGCGCGGCTGGCCACCGTCGTCGTCGCGGCGGGCTCCACCACCGTCGAGTCCGGCACCGGCCTCCACCTCTGCGTGACCCGCCCCTTCGACCGCATGTTCACGCCCGGCCTCATCAGCTACCTGACCCGCACCCGCCCCGTGAAACGTGTCCTGCTCGTCGAGGACGCCGCCGACCCCGTGCTCGCGAGGGAGGTCGGCGGAGACTTCCGGGAGGCCCCCCTCGCCGGCGTCACCCTCGTCGAACACCCCCTCGCCCGGGGCGACGCGGGCTTCGGCGCGGTCGCCCGCAAGGCCGTGACCAGCCGGGCCGACGCCGTGGTGCTCGGCGGTGGCGACGCGGCCCGGGCCGCCCGCCTGGCCACCGCCCTGGCGGGCGAGGGATTCACCGGAGCCCGGGTCGCCGTCGGACCCGCGCTCGGGCCCGCCTTCCTCGACGGGGCGGGCGGGGCCGCCGATGGCTGGGTCTTCGCCGAGGCGTACGCCGACCCCGCGGCCCTCCCGTCGGCGGGGGCGTTCATCGCGGCGCACTGGGAACGCTTCGGCGAGCCCCCGGCCACGTGGGCCGCCGAGGCGTACGACGCGGTCGGTCTGATCGCCCGCGCCGCCGGGACGACCAGCGCCTCGGGGGAGGTGCGCAGCGGTATGGCCCGGCGGCTCGTGCGGACCGAGTACCGGGGGATCGTGCGGACCCTCGCCTTCGACGCCTCGACCCGCCAGGTGCGGATCGCGGACGGGATCTTCCTCTACCGGATCGAGAAGGGCCGCCCCCGCTTCCTGGGCCCGTACGGTGAGGTGTGACCGCCACGGCGAGGTGCGATGGCCACGGTGAGGTGTAGCCGCCACGGTGAGGTGTGACCGCCACGGCGGTTCGACCCGTGAGGCCTGGGAGACGCCAGCGGTCGGTGAGGCCACGGCCGGGCGTGAAGATCTTCTGCGGCCGTGCTTAAGAAATCCTCGATGGACCCGGGCCCCGTCGTACGGCAGATTTCTCCGTGACGGCCGAGGATGGCGCGTGGAGCCGTACGGCGTGCGGTCGTACGACGTGCTCCGCCCCGTCCCGCCGCGCCCCCGCCTCGGGGGCGCTCATCCGAAAACCACCCCGGGCCGCTGGGCTCTTCCGATATGGCCCGAGGCCCGGGGTATCCACTCGCGTACCGACGTCAGGGAGCCGCAGCCGTGAAGGCACTCGTCAAGCAGAAGGCCGAACCCGGACTGTGGCTGATGGACGTGCCGGAGCCGGAGTACGGCCCCACCGACGTCCTGATCAAGGTCCTGCGCACCGGAATCTGCGGCACCGACCTGCACATCCGCGCCTATGACGGCTGGGCACGGCAGGCGGTCACCACCCCGCTGATCCTCGGCCACGAGTTCGCCGGCGAGGTGGCCGCGACCGGCGCCGACGTCGCGGACATCGCGGTCGGCGACCTGGTCAGCGGCGAGGGCCACCTCGTCTGCGGCAAGTGCCGCAACTGTCTCGCCGGCCGCCGCCACCTCTGCCGTTCCACCGTCGGCCTCGGCGTCGGCCGGGACGGGGCGTTCGCCGAGTACGTGGTCCTGCCCGCCTCCAACGTGTGGGTGCACCGGGTCCCCGTCGACCTCGACATCGCGGCGATCTTCGACCCGTTCGGCAACGCCGTCCACACCGCCCTGTCCTTCCCGCTCGTCGGCGAGGACGTCCTGATCACCGGCGCCGGACCGATCGGCATCATGGCCGCGGCCGTCGCCAAGCACGCCGGGGCCCGCAACGTCGTCATCACCGACGTCAGCGAGGCCCGTCTCGCCCTCGCCCGCAAGATCGGCGTCAGCCTCGCCCTGAACGTCGCGGAGAGCACCATCGCGGACGGCCAGCGGGAACTCGGCCTGCGCGAGGGCTTCGACATCGGCCTGGAGATGTCCGGCCGCCCCGAGGCGATGCGTGACATGGTCGCGAACATGACGCACGGCGGCCGGATCGCGATGCTCGGCCTGCCCGCCGAGGAGTTCGCCGTCGACTGGTCCCGCATCGTCACCTCGATGATCACCATCAAGGGGATCTACGGCCGCGAGATGTACGAGACCTGGTACGCCATGTCCGTCCTGCTGGAGGGCGGCCTCGACCTCGCCCCCGTGATCACCGGCCGGTACGGCTTCCGCGACTTCGAAACGGCCTTCGACGACGCCGCGAGCGGCCTCGGCGGCAAGGTCATCCTCGACTGGACCGTCTGACGCTCCGACCGCATCCCCGGACCCACCGGCAAGGGAAGTGGGTCTTGATCCCTTAAGGAATCCCGCATGTTCGACTCCGTACGCGACGACCTGCGCACCACCCTCGACGAGATCCGGGCCGCCGGGCTGCACAAGCCCGAGCGGGTGATCGGCACCCCGCAGTCCGCGACCGTGGCCGTCACCTCCGGCGGCCGCGCCGGCGAGGTCCTGAACTTCTGCGCCAACAACTACCTGGGCCTCGCCGACCACCCCGAGGTCATCGCCGCCGCCCACGAGGCGCTGGACCGCTGGGGCTACGGCATGGCCTCGGTCCGCTTCATCTGCGGTACCCAGGAGGTCCACAAGGAGCTGGAGCAGCGGCTCTCGGCCTTCCTCGGCCAGGAGGACACGATCCTCTACTCCTCCTGCTTCGACGCCAACGGCGGCGTCTTCGAGACGCTGCTCGGCCCCGAGGACGCGGTCATCTCCGACGCCCTCAACCACGCCTCCATCATCGACGGCATCCGGCTCTCCAAGGCCAAGCGCCACCGCTACGCCAACCGGGACATGGCCGACCTGGAGACGCGGCTCAAGGAGGCGTCCGGGGCCCGCCGCCGGCTGATCGTCACCGACGGCGTCTTCTCCATGGACGGCTACGTCGCCCCGCTCCAGGAGATCTGCGACCTGGCCGACCGCTACGACGCCATGGTCATGGTCGACGACTCGCACGCCGTCGGCTTCGTCGGCCCCGGCGGACGCGGCACGCCCGAACTGCACGGCGTCATGGACCGGGTCGACATCATCACCGGCACCCTCGGCAAGGCGCTCGGCGGGGCCTCCGGCGGTTACGTCGCGGCCCGCGCGGAGATCGTCGCCCTGCTGCGCCAGCGCTCGCGCCCCTACCTCTTCTCCAACTCCCTCGCCCCGGTCATCGCCGCCGCCTCCCTCAAGGTCATCGACCTGCTGGAGTCGGCCGGAGACCTGCGTGAGCAGCTGGGCGCCAACACCGCGCTCTTCCGCACCAGGATGACCGAGGAGGGCTTCGACATCCTGCCCGGCGACCACGCCATCGCCCCCGTCATGATCGGCGACGCGGGCAAGGCGGGCCGCATGGCGGAACTGCTCCTGGAGCGCGGGGTGTACGTGATCGGGTTCTCCTTCCCCGTCGTCCCGCAGGACGCGGCCCGCATCCGGGTCCAGCTCTCCGCCGCGCACTCCACCGCCGACGTGAACCGCGCGGTGGACGCGTTCGTCGACGCGCGGGCCGCCCTGGACGCGCAGGCGTAACCGCTCACCCGGTCGGGCACACGTCGCGACCTGGGACAATGGGCACATGATCGATGCGCGGCGGCTGCGAATCCTCCGTGCGGTGGCCGACCACCGCACGGTGACCGCGGCCGCCGCCGCGTTGTACCTGACGCCCTCCGCCGTCTCCCAGCAGCTCGCCGCCCTGGAGCAGGAGACCGGCCACCGCCTCGTCGAACGCGGTGCGCGCGGCGCCCGGCTCACCGCCGCCGGGGAGATCCTGCTGAGCCACACCAACGTGGTCCTGGCCCAGCTGGAGCGGGCCGAGGCGGAGCTCGCCGACTACAGCGCGGGCGTCGCCGGTACGGTCACGGTCGCCGCGTTCGCCACCGGCATCGGCCTCGTCCTCGCCCCCGCCCTCACCGAGCTGGCCCGCACCGCGCCCGGCATCCGGGTCAAGGTCCAGGACGCGGAGGGCGACGCGAGCGTGCCGATGGTGCTGGACCGGCAGGTCGATGTGGCGGTGGCCGTCGAATACCGGGGCGCGCCCGCCGAGGACGACCGCCGCCTGACCCGCGTCCCCCTGTACTCGGAGCCGTTCGACGCGGTGCTCCCGGTGGACCACCGTCTCGCGGAGCAGGACCAGGTGGCGGTCGCCGACCTCGCGAAGGACCCGTGGATCGGGCCCTACCCCGGCAACCCCTGCCATGACGTGGTGGTCCTGGCCTGCGAGTTCGCCGGGTTCGTCCCCCGCCTCGAACACTCGTCGGACGACTTCCGCGCCGTGGTCGCCCTGGCCGGGGCCGACGCCGGAGTGGCCCTGGTCCCCCGGTCCGCGCTGCGCGGGATGGAACTGACCGGGGTGGTCGTCCGCCCCGTCGAGGGGAGCGCCCCCACCCGCCGCGTCTTCGCGGCCGTACGGCAGGGGGCCGAGGGCCATCCGCTGATCCGGCCGGTGCTGGACGCGATGGAGACCGTGGCCGTACGGGAAGCGGGCCTGGCGCGGAGCTGAGCACCGCCGCCGTGACGACGGCGCGGGAGCCGGACACGTGGCCCCCGGCCGGACGGGGCGGCCGGGGTCCGGGCACCTGCGGCCGGACGGTCCCGGCCCGGACCCGCCCCGCACGCCCCCGATCCTCCCGGCCTGCCGCCGCGCCGCTCACCCAGCCCGGCGTCCCAGGACGAAGCGTCCCCCGGCCGTGCCCGGGACCAGCGTTCCCGCCGCCGCGGCGAGCGCCACCGCCCCCGCGATCACCCCGTAGTGCGCCGGCGGGAGATACGGGGCCGTGCCCGCCACCGAGACGGCGAACGCGGTCAGCGGGACCGCTGCCACCGCCGTGCCGATCACCAGCCCGGCACACGTCACCAGGCCCGTCTCCAGCACCAGCATCCGCCGTAGCTGCCGACGCCCCGTGCCGACCATCCGCAGCAGCCGGAACTCGCCCCGGCGGCCGATCGTGATCAGGGCAAGGGTGCTCACCACGGACAGCAGCGCGAAGCCGCCGATCACCCCGACGCCGATGACGATCATCGCGTTGTCCTCGTCCGACACGGGCGGAGCGATCGCCACGTCATCGCCCGTGGCGGCCCGCACCGTCACCCCGCCGCCGTACGGAGCCAGCGCCCGACGCACCGCGGCCCCCGGGTCCGCACCGGACGCGGCCCCGGTCCGGATCAGGACGACCTGGTCCCGCGCGGCCGAGACATGGCCCGCCAGCGCCTCGCGCGGGAAGAGGAACTCGCCCAGGCCCAGCTCGTGTCCGTACACCGCGACGACCCGGGGCTCCACCCGCGTACCGTCGCCGAGCCGCAGCGCGACCCGGTCCCCGGGGCCGATGTCCAGGCTCTTCGCCCGGTCCGCCCCGACCGCGACGGCGTCCCGCCCCGTGAGCCGGTCCAGGTCGCCCGCCGTGACGCGGGGGTCGAGCGTGCCGGACAGGCCGCCCGCCTCCACGCCCAGTACGGGCAGCCGGGTCAGCACCGGCTCGCCGGCCTCGCGGTCGGCCAGGACGACCGCCGAACGCAGGACCCCGGTCGCCGCCGTGACCCCCGGCGCCTCCCGCACCGCACGGGCCGCCCCGGCGGGCAGTCCCGCCCCGCCGCCCGTCGCCACCAGGTCCGCCCGCAGGGCCCCGGACGCCTGTTGGGCGGAGGCCCGCTCCATCGTCGGCCCCGAGGCGAGCTGCACGCAGACGAACGCGACCACCAGCACGATCGGGGTGAACGCGGTGGCGAGCCGCCGGGTGTGCGCCGAGGCCGCCCGCTCGGCCAGGAACCCCGAGACCCCGCCCGCCCGGCGCATCGGAGCGCCCAGGACGCCCAGCACCGTCCGGGCGATCCGGGGACCCAGCAGGGCGACCGCGATCACCAGGGACAACGCCGCACCCGAGGCGGCGGCCCCCGCCGCCTGACCGCTCTGCGTCGTCGCCACACCCGCCGAGCTGATCCCGGCGAAGGCCAGCACCACCCCCGCGACCGTACGAAAACGTCCCGGCTCGCTCGGCTCGTCCGCCGTCGCCGCGCCCAGCGCGGCGGCCGGCCGCAGCCGGGTGATGGACCGGGCGGAGACCATCGCGACCGGCCGCGCGAGCAGCGCGACCAGCAGCCCGCCGGCCAGCGCCGCGGTGGGCGGCAGCCACCACGGCACCGGCAGCGGCAGGGCCTCGGTCGTCAGCAGCGAACGCATCGCGAGACCCAGGGGCATGGCCCCGATGCCGCCCAGCAGCGCCGCCGCCGCGGACACCCGGCCCGCCTCGCGGCCGATCGCGGACCGGAGCTGACGGGGCGAGGCCCCCACCGCCCGGAGCAGCGCCAGCTCCCCGGACCGCTGGTGGATCGCCTGGGACAACGTCGAGGCGATCACCAGGAGCGCCACCATCAGCACGGTCCCGCCGATCGAACCGAGCAGCGCCAGCTGATCGCCGCGTCCGCCGAGCGCGTCCACCCGCTCGGCCTCCCCGCGCTCCGTGCCCGTCAGCACGCGCACCCCCCGGTCGGACCCGGCGACGCCCGAACGCTCCGGCAGGACGGCGCCGATCGCGTTCCGCAGCGCGTCCCGTGAGACGCCCGCCTCAGCGACCACGCCGATCGCGTCGATCCGGCCCGGATGCCCGGCCAGGGCGGTCAGCCGGGGCTCGGTGAAGAACACGGCCGGGGGAGTGTCGCCGCCGTGTCCGGTGCGGGCGATCCCGCTGACGGTGTACGACCGGGCACTCCCGTCGGCCCGTAGCACGACCCGCTCGCCCGGTGCGTGGCCGCGTGCCGCGAGCGCGCGGTCCAGGACGACCTCGGTCGCGTCCCTCGGGGACCGGCCCTCGGCCAGCTCGTACCGGGTCAGCACGGCGGACGGCCAGGAACGGCCCACCGCGGGCCGCCCGTCGCCCGTGGACAGCGGCACGGAATCGTCCGCGACGGCCTTCGCCACCCCGTCGGCCCCCGCCACCGCGGCCAGCACCGACCGGTCCAGACGGGCCCGTTCGGGGAGGTAGGCCGTCACCGTCCGTGGTTCGCTGCCCCAGGGCTTCGCCGTGTGCGACACCTTCTGGTCCGCCGTCACCACCGCGTCGGCCCCGGCGTACCGCTGCACCGGCGGCGCGGCCACCAGCAGCGAGCCGATCACGAACGCGAACGCGCCGATCAGCGCGGCGGCGGCGCCCGTCGCCACGATCACCGCCGCCCAGGCACGCCGGTGCGTGGCCAGCGACCGCCGGGCCAGGAAAGCCGACGCCCGCCGCGACCCCTGCCGTACCCCCAGCGGCTCCCGTGCCGCCGCGCCCGTACGTCCACTCCGCGCGTCCGGCGACGCCGGGGCCGCCGTGCTCGTACGTCCGTTCCGTGCGTCCGGTGACTCCGGGGCCGCCGTGCCCGTACCCTTCCTCATCCGTCTCCTCATCGCAGCCGGCCGCCGTCCATCGTCAGCACGGTGTCCGCCCAGCTCGCCGCCACCGGGTCATGGGTGACCATCACGACCGTGCGGCCCTCGATCCGTACGGCGTCCCGCAGCAGCGCCAGCACCAGCGCCGCGGACTCCGGGTCGAGGGAGGCGGTCGGCTCGTCCGCGAAGATCACCTCGGGCTCCGTCACCAGCGCCCGCGCCACCGCGACCCGCTGCTGCTGGCCGCCCGACAGCGTCGAGGGCCCGTCGCCGCCGCGCCCCGCGAGACCCACCCGGGCCAGCAACTCCCGCCCCCGCGCCAGCACATCGGGGTCGGCCGGGTCCGCGCCGCCCAGCACCAGCGGCAGCACCAGGTTCTCCTCGATGGACAGCGACGGCACCAGGTTGAGCGCGTGCGACTGGAAGACGAACCCGATCCGGTCCCGGCGCAGCCGCGTCAGCGCCGCCTCCGAGAGCGCCCCGAGATCCGTTCCGGCGATCCTGACCGTCCCCGAGGTCGGCCGGTCCAGGCCCGCCGCGACCTGGAGGAAGGTGCTCTTGCCCGAACCCGAAGGCCCGACGACCGCGGTGAAGCTGCCGGCCGGGACGGCGCAGCTGACCGCGTCGAGCGCCGTCGTCCGCCGGCTGCTCCCGCGCCGCCCGTAGCTCCGGCTCACCCCCTCCAGACCGAGCGCGGCTCCCTGCTCCACCATCGTCGTACCCACTGTTCGCCTCCACCGTCCCCGTACCGTTTGACCTGCTACGACGCTATGAGCCGGGAGGCGGCCGGGCGAGGGTACGCACTACCGGACCGGGGGTACAGCCAGCTCCACCCCCGGCCGGGGGACCGCCCCCCTCCGGCGGTGGGCACGCCCCCGTACCGTGGGCTGCCATGAGCAGCTCACCGCCCGGTCCCCTCACGGTCGCCGTCCGGCGTTCCTGGGACGCCTCGCACTACCTCCTGCTCGGCATCGGGGTCGCGATGCTGACCTACCTCGGCGCCTTCATGGTGGCGGCGGCCCTCCTGTTCGCCGTCGCGATCATCGGGCTGCCCGCGCTGCCGGAGGCCGCCACGCTGCTGCGCCGGGCCGCCTCGGCCCAGAGCCGCAGGGCGGCGGCCCGGCTCGGGCCAGGACACCGCCCCGCTTCGTATCCGCCGCTGGGCGGCGGCGAGTTGCCCGAACGCGTCCGGCGGACGCTCACCGACCGGACCACCTGGCGGCTCGCGCTCTGGCTGCCCCTCCAGACAGTGTTCGGCATGGGGCTCGGCTACCTCACGATGATCCTGTGGCCCGTCGCTCTGCTGGTGGACGGCATCGCGCTGTCCGCCGTGGGCCTGGTGGACCGGCGGCGGGCCGACGAGTACGGCACCGAACCGCCCGAGCGGCCGGGCTGGGTGCTGCGCTGGCACCCGGTGCTGGCCGACCTCTCGGCGGGCTGGACCATGGCCCTGCTCGCCCCGCCGCCCGCCGCCGAACTCACCGAGCGGATCGCCCACCTCACCGAGAGCCGGGCCGGGGCGGTCGCCGCGCACGGGGCCGAACTGCGGCGCATCGAACGGGACCTGCACGACGGCGCCCAGGCCCGGATCGTCGCCCTGTCCCTGCGGATCGGGCTCGCCAAACAGCTCCTCGACCGCGATCCGGCCGCCGCTCGGGCCCGTCTGGACGAGGCGCAGGACGGGGCCGAAGCCGCGCTCGCCGAGCTGCGGCATGTGGTGCGCGGCATCCACCCGCCGGTCCTCACCGACCGTGGACTGGCCGGTGCGGTAAGGGCGTTGGCCGCCGATGTCGCCGTACCCGTCACGGCGGACCTGGACGGGGTGGAGGACGGGCGGCGGCTGCCCGCCGCGATCGAGGCCGCCGCCTACTTCGTGGTCGCCGAGGCGCTCACCAACATCAGCAAGCACAGCGGCGCCACCGCCGCCCGGGTCCGTATCGACCGGCCCCCCGGTCTTCTGCGGGTCACCATCGGCGACGATGGTCGCGGCGGCGCGGACGAACGCGCCGGCAGCGGGCTGGTGGGCATCCGGCGGCGGGTCGCCGCGCTGGACGGCGCCACCCGCGTCAGCAGCCCCGCCGGGGGGCCGACGGACATCGAAGTGGAGCTGCCGTGCGGATCGTGATCGCCGAGGACAACGCCCTCCTGCGCGAGGGCCTCGTCCTCCTGCTCACCAGCTCCGGGCACGAGGTGGTGGCCGACGCGGCGGCCGGCCCGGAGATCCTGCCCGCCCTGCTCGAACACCGCCCGGACGTCGCCGTCCTGGACGTACGGCTGCCGCCCACCTTCCGCGACGAGGGGCTGCGGGCCGCGATCGCCGCCCGCGCCGAACTGCCCGGCCTGCCGATCCTGGTCCTCTCGCAGTACGTCGAGGAGACGTACGCCGCCGAACTGCTCGCCCGGGGCGCCCGGGGCATCGGCTACCTGCTCAAGGACCGGGTGGGCCGGGTCGAGCAGTTCCTGGAGGCCCTGGACCGGGTGGTGGCCGGCGGTACCGCGCTCGACCCGGAAGTCGTCTCCCAGCTCCTCACCCGCAGGTCCTCGGCGGGCCCGCTCCAGAGCCTCACCGCCCGCGAGCGCGAGGTCCTGGAACACATGGCGCAGGGCAAGGCCAACGCCACCATCGCCGCCGAACTCACCGTCTCCGAACGGGCGGTGAGCAAGCACATCGGCTCGATCTTCGCCAAGCTCGGCCTGGAACCGGACGACGGCACCGTCCACCGCCGCGTCCTCGCGGTGCTGGCCTACCTGGAGGGCCGGGACGGGTTCACCCCGTGAGGGGGCCGCGCCGGGGCCGAGCGGGTCGGGCGGCCGGCTGGAGCAGGTCCCAGCGATTGCCGTAGAGGTCCTCGAAGACCGCGACCGAGCCGTACGTCTCGTGCCGGGGCTCCTCCAGGAACCGCACCCCGGCCGACACCATCCGGGCGTGGTCGGCCGCGAAGTCGTCGGTGTGCAGGAAGAAGCCGACCCGGCCGCCCGTCTGCGCCCCCACCGCCCTGCTCTGGAACTCGTCCTTCGCGCGGCCCAGCAGCAGTCCGGTGCCGGGGGCGGACCCGCGCGGGCGCACCACCACCCAGCGGGTGCCGTCGCCCCGGTCGGTGTCCTCCACCACCTCGAAGCCGAGCGCGTCGCGGTAGTAGGCGAGAGCCTCGTCGTAGTCGCGGACGACCAGGGTGACCAGGGCGATGTGGGACATGGCGGGGGCCCTTCCACGGGTACTGAACGAGTAGTGAACGATCACCACTCGGGTGAAGTTATACGTAACACTAACGCTTTCGGGCCCAGCCCCCGCACAATGCCCCGCATGGACATCCTGGACGGTACGACCCCCGGCGGCCGGGCCGCGCTGACGGACCGGGCCCGCGCCCTCGCGGAGACCGGAGGACGACGGGTGCTGGGGATCGCGGGCCCGCCCGGAGCCGGGAAGTCCACTCTGGCGGAACGGCTGGTCGCGGCGCTCGGCGGACGCGCCGCCCTCGTCCCGATGGACGGCTTCCACCTGGCCGCCGCCGAACTGGAACGCCTCGGCCGCGCCGACCGCAAAGGCGCGCCCGACACCTTCGACGCGGCCGGGTACGTGGCCCTGCTGTGGCGGCTGCGCGCCCCGGACCCGCTGCACGCGGTCTACGCCCCGGCCTTCGACCGGTCCCTGGAGGAGCCGGTCGCGGGTGCGCTGCCCGTGCCGCCGGATGTCCCGCTCGTCGTCACCGAGGGGAACTACCTGCTGCTCGACGACGGGCCCTGGGCCCCGGTGCGCGGGCTGCTGGACGAGGTGTGGTTCCTGGACCTCGACCCGGAGGTACGGGTGCGCCGGCTTGTCGAGCGCCATATCCGCCACGGTCGGCCCCGGCGGCGCGCGGAGGAGTGGGTGGCCCGGTCCGACGAGGCGAACGCCCGGCTGGTCGAGCGGGGCCGGGAGCGGGCCGACTTGATCGTGCGCCTCTGACCCGCCGGACGCTCCCGTGGCCCGGCCGCCCGCTCTCGAGGCCCGGCCGGTCGTTCCCGATGCCGGCCCGTCGTTCCCGACGACCGGCCGCTCGCTTCCGAGGCTCCGCCGGGTCGTCGCCGACGCCCGGCACACTCCGGCAAGCCGCTCGCGCACGCCCCGCCGGGCGGGCAGGATGCTGTGTGCCGTGTCGCACCCGCCAGGAGGCCTTGATGTCCAGCCCGAGCCCGTCCGCCCAGCAGTCCGCCCCGCCGCCCTTCACCGCCGACGACTACCGGGCCCGGATGGCGCGTGCCGCCGAGTCCGCCGCCGAGGCCGGGCTCGCCGGGGTGATCGTCGCGCCGGGCCCCGACCTCGTCCACCTCACCGGCTACCGCCCCGTGAGCACCGAACGCCTCACGCTCCTCGTGCTGCGGGCCGGCCAGGACCCGGTCCTGGTGGTCCCGACCCTGGAGGCCCCCGACGCGGCCGCCGCCACCGGGGCGCCCGCCCTCACCCTGCGGGACTGGACCGACGGCAAGGACCCGTACGCGGTGACCGCCCCGCTGCTGGACGCCGAGGGCCGCTTCGGCGTCAGCGACAACGCCTGGGCGATGCATCTGCTCGGCCTCCAGCGGGAGCTGCCCGGCACCTCCTACGCCGCGCTCACCGAGGTGCTCCCGATGCTCCGCGCGGTGAAGGACGCCGCCGAACTGGAACGGCTCACCGCCGCCGGGGCAGCCGCGGACGCCACGTACGAGGAGATCCTCAAGGTGCGCTTCTCCGGCCGCCGTGAGGTCGACCTGGCCACCGATCTGGCCGCCCTGCTCCGCGAGTTCGGGCACTCCCAGGTCGACTTCACCGTCGTCGGCTCCGGTCCGAACGGGGCCAACCCGCACCACGAGGCGGGGACACGCACCATCGAGCGCGGCGATATGGTCGTCCTCGACTTCGGCGGCCTCAAGCACGGCTACGGCTCCGACACCTCCCGTACGGTCCACGTCGGCGAGCCCACCGCCGAGGAGCAGCGGGTCCACGACATCGTCCGCGAGGCCCAGCAGGCGGGCTGCGCCGCCGTCCGGCCCGGCGTCGCCTGCCAGGAGATCGACCGGGCGGCCCGTGCGGTGATCACCGAATTCGGCTACGGCGAACGGTTCATCCACCGCACCGGCCACGGTATCGGCGTCACCACCCACGAGCCGCCCTACATGATCGAGGGCGAGGAGCGGCAACTGGTGCCCGGCATGTGCTTCTCCGTGGAGCCGGGCATCTACCTCCCGGGCCGCTTCGGCGTCCGGATCGAGGACATCGTGGCCGTCACCGAGGACGGCGGGCGGCGGCTCAACACCACCGCCCGCGAACTGGCCGTCGTCGAGTAGACCTCACCGGGTCCGCCGGGTCCGCCGGGTCCGCCGGGCCCACGGGGCCTGCCGGGGCACCGGCCCCCGGCCCGGCTCGGTGCTCGCGCGGCTCCCGGTCACGGAAGCGGTGCGGGAGGAAGGCACGCAGGTCGACGTGCCGTCGATGAGGCTCAGTCGTCGGCCAGCACCACGCACGACTCCGGCGGCAGACGCAGTACACCGTCCGCCCCAGGGGCCTGGACCGGCCCCCAGGCCGCCAATGTCCTTCCCCCGGACCGGCGGTGACGCCCGAGGCCGAGCGGGATCGCCGCCGGCTCCTCGGCCAGATTCATCACGATCCGCAGGTCCCCCCTGCGGTAGGCGAACCACCGCGCCTCCTCGTCGAACGCGGTCTTCACCGAGGCCAGGTCGGGGTCGTGCAGATCTGGCAACGTCCTTCGCAACGCGACCAGTTCGCGATACCAGGCGAGCAGCCGTGCGTGCGGCTCGCGCTCCGGCTCCGACCAGTCGAGACAGGAACGGTCCCGGGTCGCGGGGTCCTGGGGGTCGGGGATCTCCTCCCGGGCCCAGCCGTGCGCGCCGAACTCCCGCCGCCTGCCGTCGCGTACGGCCGCGGCCAGCTCCGGGTCCGAGTGGTCGGTGAAGAACTGCCAGGGGGTGCGCGCCCCCCACTCCTCACCCATGAAGAGCATCGGGGTGAAGGGGCCGGTCAGTACGAGGGCGGCGGCGCACGCCCGGAGGCCGGGGGACAGGGAGGCGGCCAGCCGGTCGCCGAGAGCCCGGTTGCCGATCTGGTCGTGCGTCTGCGCGTAGCCGACGAAGCGGTGGGCCGGGCTGCGCGTCACGTCGACCGGCCGCCCGTGGGTGCGGCCCCGGAAACTGGAGAAGGTCCCGTTGTGGAAGAACACGGACGTCACCGTCTTGGCGAGGGCGGCGAGCGGGGCGCGGGCGAAGTCGGCGTAGTAGCCCTGGGACTCGCCGGTGAGCGCGGTGTGCAGTGCGTGGTGGAAGTCGTCGTTCCACTGGGCGTGCAGACCGAGGCCGCCGGCCGGACGCGGGGTCGTGGTGCGCGGGTCGCAGAGATCGGACTCGGCGATCAGCCCGAGCGGCCTGCCCACCTCGACGGCCAGCGCGTCGACCGCCGTCGACAGCTCCTCCAGGAAGGTGAGTGCCCGGGTGTCGGCCAGTGCGTGCACCGCGTCGAGCCGCAGCCCGTCGAGCCGGTAGTCACGCAGCCAGGCCAGCGCGCTGCCCAGCAGGAAGGCCCGCACCTCGTCGGAGCCCGGCGCGTCCAGGTTGACCGCCGCACCCCACGGGGTGTGGTGGGTGTCGGTGAAGTACGGGCCGAAGGCGGGCAGGTGGTTCCCGGACGGGCCCAGGTGGTTGTGGACGACGTCCAGGAGCACCCCGAGCCCCAGCCCGTGCGCCGTGTCGACAAAGCGCTTCAGCCCCTCCGGTCCGCCGTACGGCTCGTGCACCGCCCACAGCGAGACGCCCTCGTACCCCCAGCCGTTGACGCCCGGGAACGGGCAGACGGGCATCAGCGACACATGGGTGACGCCCAGCTCGGCCAGATGGCCCAGCCGTGCCGCCGCCGTGTCGAAGGTGCCCTCGGTCGTGTACGTCCCCACATGCAGCTCGTACAGCACCGCGCGGTTCAGCCGCCGGCCCGCCCACGCGTCGCGCCAGGCGTACGCCTCCTGGTCGACGACCGCGCTCGGGCCGTCGGGCCCGTCCGGCTGACGCCGTGAACGGGGGTCCGGCAGCAGGGGTCCTTCGTCCAGCCGGAAGCCGTACCGGTCCCCGTGCGAGGCCTCCGCCTCGGCCGTCCACCATCCCTCGCGCCCCGCGTCGCGCTCCATCGGGCACCGGACGTCCGCCGCCTCCAGCACGACCGAGTCCGCCTCGGGGGCCCACACCTCGAACCGCATCCACCACTCCTCGTCCCTGGGCGGGGCGCGCGACCGCCCGCGGGCGGGCTCCACGATCCACGCCGCAGGCTCTGTTGCCGCCCGCCACCGGCGATTAAGGTCTGGTCCTGATCATTGCCCGGCGAGGTTCCCGCTCATACAGGTTCTGCTCACACGTACTGGTTCTGCTCATACGTACGGCTGCTGGAGGCCGCGATGACCCTGCCGATGTTCCCTCCCGGCTTCCTCTGGGGAGCCTCCGCCTCCGCCTTCCAGACCGAGGGGGCGGTGGACGCGGACGGCAAGGGCCCCTCCGGCTGGGACGCCTTCGCCGCCCTGCCCGGCCGGATCAAGGACGGCACCGACACCACCCGGGGCACCGGCTTCCACGCCCGCTACCGCGAGGACGTCGCCCTGCTGGCCGGACTCGGCGCCGACGCCTTCCGGTTCTCCGTCAGCTGGCCCCGCGTGGTGCCCGGCGGCAGCGGAGCCGTCAACGCCGACGGGCTCGACTTCTACGACCGGCTCGTCGACGAGCTCTGCGCCCACGGCATCACCCCCGCCCCGACCCTCTACCACTGGGACACCCCGCTCCCCCTGGAGGAGACCGGCGGCTGGCTCGACCGGGACACCGCCTACCGCTTCGCCGAGTACGCGGGCATCGTCGCCGAACGCCTCGCCGACCGCGTGCCCATGTGGATCACGGTCAACGAGCCCGCCGAGGTCACACTGCTCGGCTACGCGCTGGGCGCGCACGCCCCCGGCCGCACCCTCCTCTTCGACGCCCTGCCCGCCGCCCACCACCAACTCCTCGCCCACGGCCTCGCCGTCCGCGCCCTGCGCGCGGCGGGCGCGGACAACATCGGCGTCGCCCTCTCGCACGCCCCGGTCTGGACGGCGGGCGACACCGACGAGGACCGCCTCGGCGCGGAGCTGTACGACACGCTGACCAACTGGCTCTTCGCCGACCCGGTTCTCACCGGCCGCTACCCGGATGAGAACCTCGCCGCCCTGATGCCGGGCCCGGTCGCCGACGACCTCAAGGTCATCTCCACCCCGCTCGACTGGTACGGCGTCAACTACTACAACCCGACCCTCGTCGGAGCGCCCAGGCCGCAGGCGCTGGACACCTTCTCCGGCTTCGCGATGCCCGCCGAACTCCCCTTCGGCATCAGGGAGATCGAGGGGTACGAGAAGACCGGCTTCGGCTGGCCCGTCGTCCCCGAGGGGCTGACCGAGATCGTCACCGCGCTCCACACCCGCTACGGCGACCGCCTCCCGCCGCTGTACATCACCGAGAACGGCTGCGCCCTGGAGGAACCCCACGCGGACGACCGCCGCATCGCGTACCTGGAGAGCCATCTGGGCGCCCTGCGAACGGCGATGGACGCCGGGGTCGACGTGCGCGGCTACTTCACCTGGTCGCTCACCGACAACGTGGAGTGGACGGAGGGCGCGTCGCAGCGGTTCGGGCTGGTCCACATCGACTACGAGACGCTGACCCGTACACCGAAGCAGTCCTACGCCTGGTACCGGGACCTGATCCGCGCCCAGAAGAGGCAGGAGCGGAATCCGGCCCCGCAGCGGGCCGAGGGGGTGTCCGGTGGATCCACCGGACACCCCCCTGACGCGACGCCCCCCGAGTGATCGGCGCTTCCCGCCATGGTCGCTTCACGCTGGTCCCGGGCCCGGGCGCCTCCATCGGCCGCGAGCCCTCACCTCACCGGTTCGCGACACCGCGGCCGACGGCGGAAACGTCCTGCTCAACGTGGGGCCGCGCGGCGAGGACGCGACGATCCCCGCCGAGCAGTGGCTCCGCCTGGACTGGCCGGCCGAGGAGGCCGGGGCCCTCACACCAGATGGACCCATTCCTGGGTGATCGGGTAACCGGCGCGGGCGAACGCGGCGGCCATCGGCACGTTGCCCTGGTCCGTCGCACCCGCGATGAACTCGGCGCCCTGCTCGACCAGGAAGCGCGTGCACTCCACCAGCAGGTCGTAGCCGTAGCCGTGCCCGCGCGCCTCGGGAACCACCCCGATGAAGCCGACGCACGGCCCGGACGGGTTGTGCGCGGGCACATGGATGCCCGCCACCTCGCCGTCCGGCGTGTACGCGAGCTGCCACCACTCCCTCGGCGAGGGGCACCAGTGGAAGAAGTCCAACTCCTCCCGGGCAGCGGCCTCCAGACCTCCGGGGCCCTCGATGGCCTTGCGGGCGTGGGCATCCAGCGTGGCCGAGTGCACGCGGCGCAGCACATCGAGGATGACCGCGTCGTCCGGCTCGGGGCGGTAGGTGAGCCGCCCGGTCCGCTCCGGCAGCGGGCAGCCGGGGGTCCACCGGTAGCGGTAGCGCTCGACCAGCGGCTTCATGCCGGCCGCCGTCGCGGCGGCGACCCGCACTTCGACGGCGGCCCGCACCGCCGGGTCGTCCCGCCAGCCGGCGGGCGCGATCAGCTCGTACTCCTTGTCGAACGGGGCGTGGCGCAGGAGTTCGGCGCCCGCCTCAGCCTCCCCGTCCGCGAAGTCGAACCAGTTGAGTACGACGGGCTCGGTGTCGTCGGGCCCGCCCCACCAGGCGGCCCTGGCGATCACGGTGTTCTCGCGCAGGGCGACCCAGGACCATTCGGGGCGGTACTCGCCGCCGTCGGCCGTCAACGTGTAGCCGTGGCCGAAGGCGGCACGGCCGACGAGGGCAGTGCCCTGGAACGTGGTGAAGAGTGCGGCGTCGCTCGGCGTGAGCGCGCGGATGACCGTGTCGGTCATGGAAGTGTCCTCCGGGGACGGAATGCCGCGCTCCCGGTCAGACGAGGTCCGACACCGCCCGGCGGACGGGGCGGGAGCGCGAAAGTGACGTACTGCGAATGGTGTTGCGGCTGTTCCTGCGCACGTTTCCCGCCTCCTTCCACGACCGGTGCCGATGTCGGTGCCGACCATAGCGGACCCCCGCGCCCGCCGTCCACCGAAAAGGAGGGCCCTCCCCGGCGCGCCCTCCGAACACCAGGAGCGCCCGCCGGGGACACGGCGCCCGGAGGTGAGGTCACCGGGCCGGCTCGTGATCGAGAACATACGAAAGGGCGCAGAACAGGTCGAGCTCATCGGGTCCGGACAGCGGACGGACCGTCAGCCGCGGGCGAACAGAGGTCACAGGGGCTCCCCGTGATGAATGAGCGGCAGACCCCGCCAAGGGCCCGGCCGGGGAGCGGCGCAGGTCAGCGCGGCAGGAAACGCGGCCTCATCTGGACACCCCGGGCCCCTCGGCCCGACAATCGTCAACGTGACGTCCTCCTTCGAGTTCCACACGAGTCCCGCGCGGCTGTCGGACGCCCAGCGAGACCGTGTCCTCGGTGTGCTCAGAGACGGTGCGGCACAGGGCAAGCTGTCGCACGACACCTTCATACGGCGCATGGAGCTCGCCCTTGTCGCCCGGCGCCCGGAGGAGCTGGCGGCCCTCACCTCCGACCTGGAAGCCGGCGGCAGCTGGTCCCAGGGACTGGTCCGCGCGGTGGGCGGGATCTCCGCCTTCCCCGGGCGGCTGCGCCGGGCCTGGCAGACCGAGCGGCTCCCCAGACTGCTGCTCCCCGCGCCCGGCCCGCACCCGCTGCTCATCGGCCGCGACCCGGCCAACGGACTGCGCCTCAACCATGAGACGGTCTCCCGGCTGCACGCCGAACTCTCCGCGCGGAACGGCCGCTGGGCGCTGCGCGACCTCGGCTCCACCAACGGCACCTGCGTCAACGGCCAGCGGCTCGTCGGCTCCATACCGGTGCGGGACGGGGACCAGGTGAGCTTCGGCCGGATGAGCTTCCGCCTCACCGCCCCGGCACTCCGCCCGCCCGAACTTCCGCCGCACGCGCCCCGGCGCTCAGCCCACCCGCCCGAGCTGCCGCCGCCGGGCCCCGGCCCCGCCCACCGCCGGCCCGAGCTGCCGCCCGACACTCCCGAGCCTTCGCCGCCCGGCCCCAACCCCACCGCCGGCCTTCCTCCCGGCTGAGCCCTGCGGTCAGTGCTGCTGGTGCAGCCCGCGCCCGGCCAGCGTCAGGAACGCCTCGCCGACGGCCTCCGAGAGCGTCGGGTGCGGATGGATGTGGTGGGCGACATCGGCGGGCTCGGCGTCCCAGCCGACCACGAGCTGACTCTGGGCGATCATCTCCGAGACGTGCGGGCCGACCAGATGAACGCCCAGCACCCGGCCAGCCCGCTCCGCCACCACCTTCACCAGGCCGCCCCTGCCGTGCACCATGCCCTTGGCGACGGCGGTCAGCGGCAGGGTGTTCACCACCACGTCGTACCCCGCGTCCCGGGCCTGCGCCTCGGTCAGCCCCACCGCGGCCGTCTGCGGCGAGGAGTACGTGACCCGGGGAACGGTGGCGTAGTCGATCGGGGAGGTACGCAGCCCGGCCAGCGTCTCCGCGACCAACAGCCCCTCGGCGAAGGAGGCGTGGGCCAGACCCAAGGACGGCGGCGGCAGCAGGTCGCCGACCACGTGGATGCCCGGCACCGCCGTCTCCAGCCGCGACCAGTCGGCGGGCACGACATGGCCCCGCCCGTCCGTGGCCAGCCCCGCCGCCGCCAGCCCCAGTCCCTCCGTCACCGGGTCCCGGCCGACCGCGACCAGCAGCCGTTCGGCCGCCACCGTGACCGTCTCGCCCCGGGAGGTCCGGATGACGGCCCGCACCCCCGCCTCCACCACCGCCCACTCCAGCAACCGCGCCCCCGTCTCCACCCGGACGCCCCGTTTCCTCAGCCCCCGCACCAGGTGCCGCGACACCTCCGAGTCCTCCAGCGGCACCAGCCGGTCGGCTGCCTCCACGAGCGTGACCTCGGCCCCCATCGACCGGTGGAACGAGGCGTACTCGACTCCGATCGCCCCACCGCCGACCACCAGCACGGATCCGGGCAGCCCCGGCGCGAACAGTGCGTCGTCGCTCGTCACCACCCGCCGCCCGTCCGCCGCCGGCCCCGGCAGCATCCGGGGCCGCGAGCCGGTCGCCAGCACCACGCCACGCCGGGCGACGACCTCCCCGAACCCGTCGATCCGGGCGGAACGCGGGCCTGTCAGCTCGGCGCTGCCGCGCACCACCGCGACTCCGGCCCGCGCGAGCCGCGCCTCGACCCCGCGGTGGTTGCGGGCCACGATGTCGTCCCGGGTCGCCACCAGGGCCGGCCAGTCCACCGCGTCGAGCGTCGCCCGCACCCCCCACCGCTCCCGGGCCTCGCCGATGCCGTCGACGAGTTCGGCGGCGTGCAGCATCGCCTTGCTCGGGATGCAGCCGCGGTGCAGACAGGTCCCGCCGACCGCGTCCCGCTCGGCGAGCACGACGCGCAGCCCCAGGGCCGCCGCGCGCAACGCCGTCGAGTAGCCGCCGGTACCGCCGCCGATGACCAGTACGTCCGTGGTGTTCTCGCTTATGTGGATCTTCTGCGCGTTCGTCGGCTTCATGGACCCCACCCTCGCCCCGGCCCAGGTCATACGTCCAAGGCAGAATGCGTGTGGAGTCGATGCACAACGCTCATGGGGCGCGGTGCGTGAAGTCCTGCGGGAGGTGCGGTGGATGAGCCTGCGTCAGATGGAGTACCTCCTCGCGGTGGTCGAGGAGTCCTCCTTCACCCGGGCCGCCGAACGGCTTCACGTCACCCAGCCCGCCCTCTCCCACCAGATCAAGGCGCTGGAGAGGACCGTCGGGGGCGAGCTGCTGGAACGGCTGCCGCGCGGTGTCCTGCTCACTCCGATGGGCCGGGCCTTTCTGCCGCACGCCGAACGTTCCGTCCGCAGCGCCGCCCAGGCCCGCCGCGCGGCCCGCGCCGCCGCCGGGGCCGAGGGCGGCGAACTGCACATCGCCACCGTGCACTCGGTGGCCGTCGGTATCCTCCCCGACGTCTTCGCCCACTGGCGGCTTGCCCACCCGGGCGTGCGCCTCGTCCTCCACGAGTACGCGAGCACCGAGGCACTGGAGGACGAGGTGGAGCGCGGCGTCGCCGACCTGGCCGTCGGACCGCTGCCGGCGTGCTGGACCGGACCCGTCGTCCCGGTGGGGGAGGAGGAGATCGTCCTCGTCGTCCCGTTCGACGACCCGCTGGCCGGGCGTTCCTCGGTCGGTCTCCACGAGCTCGCCGACCGGTTCTGGGTGCGGTGCGCCATGGAGCCGGTCATCGAGGGCCGCCCCTTCCTGGACGGGGTCTGCGAGGCGGCGGGCTTCGTGCCCCGTACGGCGGTGTGGACCGAGCACACCTCCACGGCCGTCCGGATGGCGGCGGCCGGTGTCGGTGTGTCCACGGCCTCCGCCCACCTGGTCCGGAGCGCGATCGGCGAGGACTGCGCGGTGCTCGGCGTCGACCCGCCCTGGCTGCGACCCATGGGCGTCTTCTCCAGAGTGGCGCTGACCGGGGCGGCGGCGGCCTTCACGGAGCTGCTCGGCTCCCTGCCCACCGCCGGTATCCGGCCCCTCCGCCCCGCCGCACTCTCACCCGAACGGCTGTACGCCGACTGCGGTGCGCCCCCGGCGGTGGTCCGCTGAGAGGGTGCGCGCCGACAGCCGGCGCACCGACTCCAGGGGGCGCGGGATGCCGGCCGACCGCCCCGACGCCCTGCCCGCCGCCCGCCGTCCGTACCGGCTCACGGGCGGGCAGCCGGGTCTGCTGGCGCCGGGGGCCACGACGGATCCGTGCCGGCTGCGCCTCTACCGCCTGCTGCGCACCGACTACCCCCTCGGCTACGACCCGGGACTCGACGCCTGGCTGCTGAGCCGGTACGCGGATGTGGCCCTGGCCCTGACCGACCCCCGGTTCACCGGATACCCGCACGACGAGGCCCCGCGCGGCCGGGGCCCCATGCCGCTCGGCCTCTGCCGGGGCCGCCTGGTCTGCGTACCGCCGGCCGTGCCGTACCGCACCGTCGAACCCGCCGTCGAGCGGACCGCGTACGTCCTCGCCCGCCGGATCGCCCGGCGCGACCGGGCGGACCTGGTCGCCGACTTCTGCCGCTGGCTGCCCGCCGGCGCCGCCGCGGCGGCGGCCGGGCTCTCCTACCCGGACCTGAGCACCCTGCCCCGGGGCGCCCTCCACCGGCGGGCGGGCGGGGGAGCCGGTGACTGCGCCGGGTCCACCGCACTCCGCGAGCACGCCCTCGCCTCGTTCCTCGCCAACATGCTCGACGCCCCCGACCTGCTGGCCGCCGCGACCGCCGGCGAGGGGGCCGGGACGCTGCTCGGGCGGGCCTGGGCCGAGACGCTGCGCCGCGATCCACCCGTCCAGATCGTGCTGCGCCGCACCCGTACCGAGGTGGCCGTCAGCGGCGGCACGCTCCCCGCCGACGCGCCCGTCGCCTGCCTCATCGGCGCGGCGGGCCGCGACCCGGCCCGCTTCGGCGCGCCCGACCGCTTCGACCCGCTGCGCACCGATGCCGACCCGCTGCTCATCGGTCCGGCCGGTTGCCCCGCGGCCGTCATCGGCGGACTGGAGGCCGAACACGGCCTGCGCGCCCTGCTGACGGCGATGCCCCGCATCCGCTGGGCCGACGGCTTCCGCCCGGCGGCGGGCGGCCTGCTCACCCGCGGCCCGCGGGCCCTCCTCGTACGCCCGTCCTGAGCGCCCGGGCAGCCGCCGAGGACCCACCCGTCACACCCCTGCGGCCCCTCGGTCCCGCACCCGCCGCAGCAGCGCCACCGGCCGCTCGGCGAACAGCTCGGCCGCCGCCACCGCACCGCCCGTGAACTCCCGGCCCGGCGAGGCCGACAGCAGGTCCCGCCAGGGGCCCCCGCCCGGCAGCTCCAGCACCGTGTCCCGCCAGCCCCCGCCCTCGGCCAGTCGCAGCGACAGCCGGGTCACCGCCGTGACCACCTCGCCCGACCGGCAGAAGGACAGCAGATGCGGGGCGGCCGGGCCCCGGGCCGGCAGCGGCGCGTACGTGGCCGACTCCCCGAACACGGCCGGTAGTTCCCGCCGCAGCCCCAGCGCGGTCGCCGTCAGCGCCTGCTTCTCGTCCGGGGCCTCCGGCCGCCGGAACGGCCGCCGGTTGTCCGGGTCGACCAGGGCCAGGTACTCGCTCTCCGTGCCCTGGTAGACATCCGGCACCCCCGGCATCGTCAGATGCACCAGCGCCGCCCCCAGCACCTGGGCCCGCACATGCGGGGCGAGCGCGTCCGCGAACTCGGCGACCGACGCCCGGACCGCGCCCGCCCCGCTGCCCGGACCGGCGGCGACGAAATCCGTCACCGCCCGCTCGTACCCCGGGTCCGGCTCCGTCCAGCTGGTGAACAGGCCGGCCTCCCGCACCGCCTTCAGCAGCGCCGGCTCCAGCCGCGCGGACAGCTCACCGGCCGACAGCTCCGCGCAGCCGTACGCCGACTGCCAGGCCACCCACGCCAGTTGGGGATCCGGGGCCGCCACGCCGGTCGCCGCCGTCAGCTCGGCCACCAGCGCCGCCCACCGCTCCGGGCACTGGGAAAGCACCGCGATCCGGGCCCGCACGTCCGCGCTGCGCTTGGTGTCGTGCGTGGTCAGGACCGTGCCCGTGGAAGGCCAGTCGCGGGCGATCCGGGCGGCGAAGGCGTGGAACTCCTCCGGCGACACCGCGGGCCGCCCCGGGTCCCCGCCCACCTCGGTCGCCGAGACCAGCGGGACGTACCGGTAGAACGCCGTGTCCTCCACCGACTTGGCGTGCAGCGCGGACGCGGTCTGCGCGAACCGGGCGCAGAACGCCGCCTGTTCCTCCCCGACGCCGAGCCGCCCGAGCGCCAGGTCCCGTACGACGTCGACGGCCGCCGCCTCCTCCGGCACGGAGAACACCGCCTTCGCGTCCCGTACCGCCTCGTCGGACAGGGTCTCCTCGGCGATCCCGGTCGGCGGTTCGCCCACCGTGATGTACGGGCGGTAGACCGGGACCCGCACCAGCAGCTCCCGGACCGCGATCCGCAGCGCCCAGGGCGCGTGGTCGCGCAGCGCGGGGTCCCGGCCGCAGATCCCGGCCGCGATCCGGGTCAGCCACGCGGTCTCGGCCGCCAGCTCATGCGTCGCCACCCGGTAGGCGGCACGGCGCACCGTCGCCGTCCAGTCGCCACCCCGGTCGCCGGGCGGGCCCGCGAACTCCCGGTAGCGGCGGAGCAGTTCCCCGGCTCCGGACGGATCGGTGAACAGCCCGTCGATCCGGTGCAGCGCGTCGTACCCGGTGGTGCCCGCGACCGCCCAGTCGGCAGGGAGGCGCTCGTCACCGGTGAGGATCTTCTCCACCACCGTCCATCGGCCGCCGGTGGCCCTGTTCAGCCGTTCCAGATAGGCGGCGGGGGCGGCGAGCCCGTCGGGATGGTCGACGCGCAGCCCGTCCAGCACCCCGTCGCGGAGCAGTTCGAGGACCTTGGCGTGCGTGTCCTCGAAGACCTCCGGGTGTTCGACGCGGACCCCGATCAGCTCCGATACGGTGAAGAACCGCCGGTAGTTCAGCTCGGTGCGGGCCAGGCGCCACCAGCCGAGCCGGTAGTGCTGGGCGTCCAGCAGCTCCGGCAGCGGGAGGTCCGCCGTGCCGGCGCGGAGCGGGAACTCCAGGTCGTGGTGGCGCAGCACCTCACCGTCCACGGTGAGGTGCTCCAGCTCCTGGCCGAGCGGCCCGGCGAGCACCGGCAGCAGCACCTGATTCCCGCCCGCCGCCCAGTCGATGTCGAACCATCGGGCGTACGGGGACGCCGGGCCCTCGCGCAGCACGTCCCACAGCCGGCGGTTGTGCCGGGGCGAGGCCGCCATGTGGTTGGGCACGATGTCCAGGACCAGTCCGAGCCCGTGCTCCCGGGCGGCCGAGGCGAGCGAGCGCAGCCCCTCCTCGCCGCCCAGCTCCGCCCGGACCCTGCTGTGGTCGACCACGTCGTAGCCGTGCGGGGATCCGGGGACCGCCTCCAGGACGGGCGACAGGTGGAGGTGCGAGACACCGAGCGAGGCGAGGTACGGCACGGCCTTCTCGGCGGCGGCGAACGGGAACGCGGGCTGGAGCTGAAGCCGGTACGTGGCGGTGGGCGTCATGGACTCCTACGTACCCCGCCCGGGGCGGTCCGTGTCACCCCGGGCGTAACACTCACTCCTCGTGCTTCTCCCCGCCCACCTCTCAGGCGGGCCGCTTCAGCACGGTCAGGCTGCGCCCGATCAGCGTGACCCGTTCGCCCTCGGCGACCTTGGGTCCCGTCCCCGGCTCCACCCCGCCAGGACGCGCGGTGTCGACGATGACCAGCCACTGCTCCCCGTGGTCGACCGGGACGGCGAACTCCAGTGTCTCGGCGCCCGCGTTGAACATCAGGAGGAACGAGTCGTCGGAGATCCGCTCGCCGCGCGGCCCCGGCTCCGAGATCGCGTGCCCGTTCAGGAACACGGTCATCGCCTTGGCGTGGGCCGCCTGCCAGTCCTGCTGCGTCATCTCCTCGCCCTTCGGGGTGAACCAGGCGATGTCGGAGAGCTCGTCGTGCGTGCCCTCCACCGGCCGTCCGTGGAAGAAGCGGCGGCGCCGGAACACGGGGTGGTCGCGGCGCAGCCACACCATGGCCCGGGTGAACTCCAGCAGCGTCGAGGCGGGGGCGTCTGCCTCCTCGTCAGGATCGGGCCAGTGCACCCAGGCCAGTTCGTTGTCCTGGCAGTAGGCGTTGTTGTTGCCGTTCTGCGTACGGGCGAACTCGTCACCGTGGCTCAGCATCGGCACGCCCTGCGAGAGCATCAGCGTGGCGATGAAGTTCCGCATCTGGCGGGCCCGCACCTCCAGGACCTCCGGGTCCTCGGTGTCGCCCTCCGCGCCGCAGTTCCAGGACCGGTTGTGGCTCTCGCCGTCCCGGTTGTCCTCCCCGTTGGCGTCGTTGCGCTTGTCGTTGTAGGAGACGAGGTCGTGCAGGGTGAAGCCGTCGTGGCAGGTGGTGAAGTTGATCGAGGCGAGCGGCCGGCGGCCGTCGTCCTGGTAGAGGTCGGAGGAGCCGGTGAGCCGCCCGGCGAACTCCGCCAGCGTGCGCGGCTCGCCCCGCCACAGATCGCGGACCGTGTCGCGGTACTTTCCGTTCCACTCGGTCCACAGCGGCGGGAAGTTGCCCACCTGGTAGCCGCCCTCGCCGACGTCCCACGGCTCGGCGATCAGCTTCACCTGGCTGACGACCGGGTCCTGCTGCACCAGGTCGAAGAACGAGGAGAGCCGGTCCACCTCGTGGAACTGCCGGGCGAGTGTCGCCGCGAGGTCGAAGCGGAAGCCGTCCACATGCATCTCGGTCACCCAGTACCGCAGCGAGTCCATGATCATCTGGAGGACGTGCGGGGACCGCATGAGCAGGGAGTTCCCGGTGCCCGTGGTGTCCATGTAGTAGCGCTGGTCGTCGGTCAGGCGGTAGTAGGAGGCGTTGTCGAGTCCGCGGAAGGAGAGCGTGGGCCCGAGGTGGTTGCCCTCGGCCGTGTGGTTGTAGACGACGTCGAGGATGACCTCGATCCCCGCCTGGTGGAGCGCCTTCACGGCCTGTTTGAACTCCAGCACCTGTTCGCCGCGGTCGCCCCACGAGGCGTAGGTGTTGTGGGGGGCGAAGAAGCCGATGGTGTTGTAGCCCCAGTAGTTGGCGAGCCCCATGTCCGCAAGCCGATGGTCCTGCACGAACTGGTGAACGGGCATCAGCTCAAGTGCGGTGATGCCCAGTTCGGTCAGGTGGGCGATCACCTCCGGATGCGCGAGGCCCGCGTACGTGCCGCGCAGCTCGGGCGGGAGGCCTGGGTGCAGCATCGTCAGGCCCTTCACATGGGCCTCGTAGATCACCGTGCGGTGGTAGTCCGTCCGGGGGCGGCGGTCGTCGCCCCAGTCGAAGTACGGGTTGACCACCACCGAGCTCACGGTGTGCGGGGCCGAGTCCAGGTCGTTGCGGGCGTCCGGCCTGCCGAACGGATAGCCGTACACCTCCTCGCCCCACTGGATCCTTCCGGCCACCGCACGGGCGTACGGGTCCAGCAGGAGCTTCGCGGAGTTGCACCGCTGCCCGCGCTGGGGTTCGTAGGGGCCGTGCACCCGGAAGCCGTACTGTTGACCCGGCATCACCCCGGGCAGATAGGCGTGGCGTACGAAGGCATCGGTCTCGCGGAGTTCCACCGCCGTCTCCGAGCCGTCCTCGTGCAACAGGCACAGTTCGATCCGGTGTGCGGCCTCGGAGAAGACCGCGAAGTTCGTGCCGGCGCCGTCGTACGTGGCGCCGAGGGGGTAAGCGTGTCCCGGCCAGACCTGCATGATGAAGACTCTTCCACTTCTGATCCGGGTGCGGTGGCATTCCTCGGCCCGATGGTCCTCGAATACCTCCCGAATACTCCCCGAAGACGAGGCGCTCACCTAGGACGTCGCGCGGTGCGGCCGGGTCCCGTCGTCCGGTCCGGGCCGCAGCGGTCAACTTCGGACACTCCCGTGCCGCCCCGGACGTGCTTCCGGCCCCCGTCACCCGGTGTGCGTCCGGTTCCCGCCCGCCACAGAGGGCCTAATCACTATGAATCCGCTCACTCCGCCCGATCCCGCCGAAAGGAACAAGCCTCGGACGCGGGGGAGTTGAGAAAGTCGCCTGCGCATCGGGCTGCGTCGGATCATGCTCCCGGAGTACCCTTCCTTGATCGTTGGGTGGGGGAGTGGAAGGCGGTACGCGGGTGAGCTCGGGAGGGTTCGAGCTACCCCCAGGTGACGCAGGTCACGAGGGGGAATCGACCGATGCTCCGCCCGGGGCGGTGTCCCTCGCGCAGCCCATGGAGATCGGCGCCGAGCTGGGCTGGGGCTCGGAGGCCTGGAACGAGGTGCGCACCCGGGCCCAGCGGGCCGGACGCGCCTATATCTGGCTGAATCTGGTCGAACAACGCCTGCGGGCTGTCGTCGCCGCGGTACTCCGCCCGATCTACGAGCCGGTGCACGGCGAGGAGTGGGTGGTGGCCGCGGCCGGACCGGCCGGGCAGGAATGGGTCCAGCGCGCCGTCGCCGTACGCGAGGTCTCGCGCCGCAAGGGCTATCTGCTGGACCCGGCCGACGACAACGTCCTCAGCTTCCTCACGCTGCCGCAGCTGCGTGAGCTGATGGTCCAGCACTGGCCCTGTTTCGAGCCGTACTTCGACGACCGGCGCGACGTCGAGCTGGCCCTGGACGAACTGGAGGTCGCGCGCAACGTCGTCTCCCGCAACCGCGCGCTGAACGAAGCGGTCCTCGCCCAGGCGGAACGCGCCTCCGCCCGGCTCCTGGACATCCTCGGCAGTGGGGCGGGGGCGCCCTCCGCGGACCGGCTGCCGGTGGACGCGGTGGAGGAGCTGGTCGGCGACCGCTACGCGGACGTGGTCTCCGTCCACCCCGACCGGGTGCGGCTCCAGCGCCAGCTGCCGGCCGAGGACCTGTTCGGCGGGGCGCGGCGGCTCGACGCCATCGGCATAGGCCTCAACCTGCTGGTCCAGAACTTCTCCGGCCGCCGGCTCGTCCGGCTCGCCGAATCGGGCTGCCGGGTCCGGCTGCTGTTCATCAACCCGGCCAGCAGCGCGGTCAAGCGGCGGGAGCGGGAACTCGGCCTCAAGAAGGGCGAGCTGAGCCGTTCGGTGGAGATGAACATCCTGCATATGCGCCGGGTGCGCTCCAAGCTCCGCGACCCGGGCGCGTTCGAGATCCAGGTCTTCGACGAGACCCCGCGCTTCACCGCCTACCTGGTGGACGGCGACGGCCCGGACGCGGTGGGCGTCGTCCAGCCCTATCTGCGCCGGGCCCGGGGCATGGAGGCGCCGGTGCTGGTGCTGCGTGGCGGGGGCCGGCGCACGGTGGTGCGGGCGGGCCAGGACAGCGAGCACGGCCTCTTCGAGACCTACCGCGAGGAGTTCGAATCGGTCTGGACGGACTCCAGGCCGGTCTCCTGACGCGCCGCCTCCGTTGTCAGTGGTCCGTGCGAAGGTGTTCATCACTTGGAGGTAAGCACCACAGACGGAGGTACGGGATGAGCTGGATCAGCGGGTCGTTGATGGCGTTCGACCTGGAGACGACGGGGACGGATATCGAGTCCGACCGCATCGTGGCGGCGGCGGTCGTCCGGCTGGAGGCGGACGGACTCGTGTCCGAGGAGCGGAGCTGGCTGCTGAATCCCGGTGTGGCCATACCCGAGCAGGCATCGGCGATCCACGGTATCTCGACGGAACGTGCCCGCGAGCACGGGCTTCCGGCCGCCTCCGCGATCGAGGAGATCACCCGCGCGGTCGCCGAGGGGCTGCGCTCGGGGATGCCGCTGGTGGTGATGAACGCACGCTACGACCTGTCCCTGCTGGACCGTGAGTGCCGGCGTCACGGGGTCGAGTCGGTCAGTGAGCGGCTGGGCAACGCGCCTTCGCCCGTCGTCGATCCGTTGGTGATCGACAAGCATGTCGACAAGTACCGGAAGGGGAAGCGTGCCCTCCACGCCCTGTGCGCCCACTACGGGGTTTCGCTCGACGACGCGCATGACGCGAGGGCGGACGCCGTGGCCGCCGCGCGCGTGGTGCGACGCATGGGGGAGAAGCACCAGCCCGTCGGAGTGATGTCCCTGGAGGACCTGCACGGCCTACAGGTGCACGCGGCAGCCGAGCAGTCGCTGTCCTTGCAGGCGTATCTGCGGCGCACCAGCGATCCGGCGGCGATCGTCGAGACGGCCTGGCCGCTCATCCCCCGGATGCGCTGACCGGATCGGTCAGCGCATCCGGGAGAGAGCCTGGGTGTCGGAGAGGCGATCCGACACCGTGACCGAGGAGGCCCGGATGTCAGTTCGGGGCCGGGGAAGCCGTGTTGTCGGCCTTGATGTCGAAGTTGATCTGCTTTCCCTTGACCGAGGTGACCTTGACCGACACGCCCAGCGTGCTGCCGTCCTTCGCCGTGAGTGTGCAGCGGGTGGTGGTGCCGACCTTCCCGGCAAGGTCCTCGGGACAGGTGATGTCCGGCTTCGGCTGGTTCATGGTGGCCGCGAGCTTCTCGGAGACTGTCGTGGCGAGCTCGTCCGAAGACAGCTTCGGCTCCGAGTCCCCGACGCTGACCGACCCCGAGCAGCCGGCGAGCAGCGCGCCGGCTGCCACGGCCGAGAGGCTCCACGTCACTGCGGTCAAGCGGGCTATGGGCATCGAGGCTCCATTTCGAATGATGCGAGACGGTCGGCGGAAGCATACGCGGCACCGTGCCGCCGGTATGTCGCCGGAGAGTACCGACGGGCCACTCAGAGGCCGTCTTTCCAGAGAAGGTCGACCAGGCCGCCAACCGCAGGAAGAAGGGCAGCGAGGACGGTCGGCCCGTCAACCACGACGCCGAGCTCCACAGGGATCGCCATGCTCTCCCTCAACCCGCCACAGTCTGGAATCGATCCGAATTCCCCGCTTTCTCTGGCCCCGGCACCGATGCCGGGCGATGGCCCAGAAGGGGCACCTGGTCCGGCTGGACGAGGACTTCACCCAACGTTGGATGGCCCGGCATATGCCTCGGACCTCAGGGGTGAGGTCCGGGCTGGTGACCGGACCTCATACAGGTGCCGTCAGCAGCCCGCGACGTCGATGGTCGCGGTCTGGTGGCTTTCGGCGGTCTCCAGGTAGTTCCTGCCCCAGAAGGTGGTGAACTCGATGGCGTGCTTGGCCTTGGGCAGGTCGAGCTTCCAGCTTCCCTTCTCACAGGTGACTGATTCGCTCGCGCTGATGGTGAACTCGGTGTTGCGGTTCTTCGGCAGGGTGCCGGTGTACTGCTGACCGCTGGGAGCGGTGAGGGTGTAGTCCAGGTCGTAGGCGGTGCAGTAGGCCGCTACGAACGCACCGTTGCCGTCGGGGTCGAACCGGCAGCGGCTGTACTGCTGGGCCCAGACCTTGCCGCCCTCGACCCAGAGGCAGGCCGCGGACACCGCTTCGGCGTACGTCTTGGGGTACCTCCAGATCTCACCCGAGCACTTCTTGACCGCCTCCGCGGCGGCGGCGCGGACCGCCGGTGTGCCCGCACCGGCGGCGGCCGAGGCGGACGCGGGAAGGACGGCGAACGCGGCGGCTACCGCCGCGGCACCGGCGACGACGGCCCGCAGCGGCCGGACGGAGAGAGAGGAAAGGGGCATGGGGGCGCTCCATAGACAAGAGGGAAGGAACCTGCGGCGGGACAACAACCACACCGGACGCGGCGACTTCGCCGAGCACCTCACATGATCCTCGTCTCAGCCCGTCGGTCCAGTACATCTGCGGCGTTTTCACCCGCCCCGGGGCACCGTGGAGCGCTTGTACGAGAATCCCTCTGTAACACGGGATGAAAACCATCAATGGGTCGGAGCGGCGTCAACTGCTCGCGGTGTCCAGCACGGCGGTCCACGGGGTGAAGGTGATGAGAGGGAATACGCCGTGACGGGCCGGCACCGCACCGGAGAGAAGGTCGGCTGTGGACAGGCCGGGGTTCACCTGGTGGTTGCGGTGACCGGGGTAAGGGCGGGGAGCTGCCGGCTGTCACCTTCAGGAGGGGCGATCCTGTCCATCTGCGGTGTGTACAGGCGCAGGGTGACGGAGAACTCGTCGGTGGTCGCGATAGGGAGCCAGTTGCCCGCAGGGATGTCGGCACCGGTGTTCTCGTTGTGAATGTGCAGGGTGAAGGAGCGCGGGGCCACCGGGCCGCTGGTGAGCGGGTGGCCTCCGCGCGTCGGTGTACCGCCTCCGGCTAGAGCAGCACGGCGCCGAGGACGAGTACGGCGGCCAGCGCACTGAGGCCCTGGACCAACGTGGCCGCCGTGTGCGCCCGGTACGCGGTCTTGACGTCCATTCCGGAGAACTGGGTGACGACCCAGAAGTACGAGTCGTTGACATGGCTCACCACCATGGCACCGGCGCCGATCGCCAGCACCGCCATCACCTGACCGATGGGAACGGCACCGAGTGTTCCGTCCAGGCCCAGCGTGGGCAGCAGCGGCTGGGCGAGGGTGGAGGTGATGATGAGCGCGGCGGTACTGCTGCCCTGGGCGGTCTTGAGCAGCGCCGCGATGCCGAACAGCACCAGGAGGGCGGTCACTCCCTTCAGCGCCGAGCCGTCCCCGATGAGGGTGCCGATGTAGTCGGCCAGCGGAGTGCCCTTGATCACCGCGCCGAACGCGCCGCCCGCACCCGTGATGACGAGAATCGGGGCCGCGTCGACCAGCCCCTCCGCGACCCAGGTGGTGAGCGCCTTGGCGTCCCGCTTGGGCGGCAGCAGGGCGAGTGCCAGGACGACACCGATCAGCAGCGCGTTCACCGGGGAGCCCAGGTCCGTGAGCAGGGCTCCGAGGGCGCCGTCGACCAGGGTGGAGTCACCTGACGGGAAGGCCGCGACCGAGCCGGTGGCCATCAGGACGATCGGGACCAGGATCGGCGCCAGCGCCCGGCCGATTCCCGGCAGTCGCTCGAACTGCTCCTTGTACTCCTCGAAGGACTCCTCGATGTCGGGCAGCGAACTCCGCAGGTCCTGGGTGCGACGCAGGGCCCAGAGCAGCCCGGCCAGCGCGGCGACCAACGAGACGGGGATGCTGAAGAGGATGACCCACACCAGGCCGTCCGACCCGATGCCCACGTTCCCCGCGGCGGCGATGGGGCCCGGGGTGGGCGGCACGAAGGTGTGCGACGCGTACAGGCCGGTGGCCAGCGCCGTGCCCAGGACGACCGGGTTCTTGCCGGTCTTGCGTGCGATCGACCGCTGGAGCGGGGACAGGACCACGTAGCCGGAGTCGCAGAACACCGGAATGGAGACGACCCAGCCCATGACCGACATGGCGAGCGCCGGGTGCCGTTTGCCGACGACCTTGAGCACGGCCTCGGCGAGAGTGACCGCGGCGCCCGTGCGCTCCAGGACCTTGCCGATGATCGTCCCGAAGAGAATCACCAGGCCGATGCTGGCCAGGATGGAGCCGAACCCCTCGGCGATGGTGGCTCCGAGGTCCTCGACGAAGGGCTTGTCCGCACCGGTCGCGGCGCCGATGCCCATCGCCGCGAGACCGAAGCCGTACGTGGCGATGACGATGGCCAGGAAGGGGTGAAGCCGGAACCGGCCGCACAGAACGACGATCAAGACGATGCTTATCGCGAGTGCGACGAGCAGGGATGGTCCTGCGGTGCTCATGGGGCTCCTTGCGTGCGGGGCATGCCGCCCGAGGGGAGGTCCTGGGCGAGGAGAGCCTCGCCAGGGTGTGTGCGGGCGGATGGTGCGGGGACGGGGGAAGCGCGTGATGGTCGGAAAGCGCCTGGGGCGGAGAGGCCGGGGCGGAGAGGCCGGGCCGGGGTGCGAGCGGGGACGGTCAGCCGAAGCGGAGCCGCACGGCCTGTTCGGCGGCGTCCGACAGGAGAGGTTCCGCCGCCTCGGTCATCGCGGTCAGCGTCCGCGGGCCGTCGGCGATACTGAAGGCCGCCGTCAGTCCGGCCCGGTGCAGTTCCCCGACGGGGAGCGCCACCTGGCCGGCGAGAGCGACGACGGCGGTGCCCTCCCGGCGTGCGAGCCGCGCCACGACGGAGACGACCTTGCCCGAGGCGCTCTGCCGGTCCAGCCGGCCCTCGCCGGTGATGACCAGGTCGGCCCCCTTCAGGGCCTCGGCCAGCCCGACGGTCTCCGCCACCAGGTCACAGCCCCGCACGGGTTCCGCGCCGAGCGCCGCGACCAGGCCGCCGCAGGTGCCGCCCGCCGCCCCGGCGCCGGGCAGGTCGTGCACCCGTACGCCGAACCGGTCGGCCAGCACGTCCGCGTACCGGCGCAGCGCGGCGTCGAGTTGGCGCACCTGCTCCGCGGAGGCGCCCTTCTGCGGTCCGAAGACCGCGGCCGCGCCTTCCGCTCCGAGCAGCGGATTGGTGACGTCGCAGGCGATCCGGAGCCGGGTCGAGAGGACCGCGGCGGGCACGGCGCTCGCGTCGATCCGGGCGAGACCCGCCAGTGCCGCGCCGCCCTCGGCCAGTTCGGACCCGTCGTCGGCGTGGAAGCGGAAGCCCAGCGCACGGAGCAGCCCGGAACCGCCGTCGGTGCTCGCGCTGCCGCCCACACAGACGAGTACGTCACGGGCGCCCCGGCCGATCGCGTCGGCGATCAGTTCACCCGTGCCACGGGTGTGGGCGCGCAGCGGGTCGGGAGCATCCGGCTCCACCAGCGGGAGGCCCGACGCGGCGGCGAGCTCGACGACGGCGGACCGGCCGTCCGCCGACCGTACGTAGCGGGCCGGAACCGTACGCCCGAGCGGGCCCGTCACCGACAGGGACACCTCGCGGCCACCGGCGGCCTCCAGGACACAGTCCAGGGTGCCCTCGCCCCCGTCAGCCATGGGCACCCGCACGACCTCGGCGTCCGGACGGGCCCGGCGTACGCCTTCCTCGATCGCGGCGCAGACGGCCGCCGCGGGGAGACTGCCTTTGAAGGAATCGGGAGCTATGACGACACGCACGGGGATCAGGCCCTTCGAGGGGAACCGGAACACTCGGGAAACGAATGAGCCGTGAGAGCACTGTAGGAATCGCCGCACGTGAAGGACATTGGCTCGGCAGACGAAGTTCTCCCGGTCTTCGCCGGGCGACTCTGTGCACCTGCACAAGCGCCTGTGGAAAGCCGCGTGAGGGCCGGGTCACTCCGGCTCGGAGAGCTCCTGCAGGTGCAGCGCGACCTGGAGGACCACCGCGTCCTGGAAGGCGCGCGGGTCGCGGCCGGTGAGGTGCTCCACGCGTCCGAGGCGGTAGGCCAGGGTGTTGCGGTGCACATTCAGCGCGGTCGCGGCGTCGCCCACGTTCCGGTCGTGCGAGAAGTACACCCGCAGGGTGTGGCGCAGCTCCTCGGGCAGCGCCCCCACGATGCGTGCCGCCGCGTCACGTCGTGTCCCGGGGTCGAGCCTGGCGAGGAGGACCGGCAGCTCCAGATTCGACAGGTGCACCGCACCGCGCAGCCGCCGCCGCAGTGCGAACCGGGCCTGCGCGGCCCGTTCGAGGAGCGTCGGGAAGTCGTCGGCACGGCCCGCGTCCAGGAAGCCGATGTCCCCCTCCGCCTGGCACAGCACCGAGATGCGGTGCCGCAGTCCGACCCCGGTGGACCCGCCCGCCACCACCCACAGGACACCGTTCGTGTCCGGCGCGATGATGGTGGCCGCTTCGTCCGCCTCCATCCAGCGGTATCGCTCCGAGGGGTCCTTCGGGTCGCCCAGGGGGCCGCGGCCGGGCCGTGACGTCACCCCGTCGACCACGAAAAGGTGGTAGGGAGGCTCCACCCGGCAGCCCGCGAGCTGCTGCCGCTGTCGCCAGCCGGCCTCGGTCAGACCTCCGGCCCGGAGATCCTCGATCATCTGCAGTCGCACACGGTGGCGCCAGCTCGCCTCTCCGAGGAACGCCTGCTGTATGACCATGAGCTCGGCCATCCTCGCGATGGCCTGGGCGATCTCGCCCACGATCGAGGGTTCGCCGCTCACACCGACGACGCCCACGACCTCGTCGCCCAGCCGCAGTGGCAGATTGACTCCGGCGAGCGTCCCCGTCAGGCCGTGCGCCTCCTCGCTGGTGACAGCGAACAGCTGCCCCGTCCGCAGCACACGCAGCGCGCCCTCGTGGAGGCCGCCCACCCTGGACCGGTCGCTGCTGGCGATGATGACGCCGTGATCGTCCATGACGTTCACCCGGACGCCGAGCCGATCGACGATGTCGTCCACGATGGCCTGAGCCGCGGCGCCGTCAATCACCTGGTCACCCTATCGCCGCTCCGGCCGGAACCACGGGAACCTCCAGGCCCTAGAACGGATACCACCGAACCGCCGTGTCCCCCTCGCGCAGCGAGGCGACCCGGCGGCGGAATTCGGTGAGTGCTTTCGGGTTGGCCGGGGCGTGCTGGGAGACCCAGGCGCAGCTGGCGGTCTCGCGGGCGCCGCGGAGCACCGCGCATCCCTCCCATTCCCGGACGTCCCAGCCGTACGCGGAGGTGAAGGCGTCGTAGGCCGTGGGGTCGAGGCCGTAGCGGTCGCGGGAGAGGGCGAGGACGACCAGGTCGTGTTCGCGCAGGTCGGCGGAGAACGTCTCCAGGTCGACCAGGACCGGGCCGTCGGGCCCGATGTGGACGTTGCGCGGGAGCGCGTCGCCGTGGATCGGCCCCGGCGGCAGCTGCGGGACGAGCGCGGCGGCCGCGGTCGCGAAGCCGTCGCGGCGCTCGCGGAGGTAGTCGGCGTCCGCCGGGTCGATCGCGTCTCCCGCCAGGCTCAGCCAGCGCTCCACGCCGCCCAGCAGCTCGCGGCGCGGCAGCGTGAAGCCGGCCGGGGCGGGCAGCGCGTGCACCAGGGAGAGCAGGGGGGCGAGGTCGCGCGGCTCGGCGGGGCGTACGGGGTCGGGAAGCCGGTGCCACACCGTCACCGGGTGGCCCTCGGTCAGTCGGGGCCGGCGCTCGGCCGCGCGGACGGCCGGGACGCCGGACGTGGCGAGCCAGTCGGCGAGGGCCACCTCCCGCTCCGCCCGCTCGCGCAGCTCGGGGTGGCCGGTGGCGTCCCGGCCGACCTTGATCACCAGGTCGCCGGTGGCGAAGACCGCGTTCTCGCCCAGCGCGAGCAGCTCCGCCGCGCCGGGGAAGCCGGCGGCCGTCAGCACCTCGCGCGCTCGCATTTCGTCCATGGGTGCGATTTTGCATCCCCGCAGGCCACCTTGACGAACCGATGACCCGTCAGCACGATGACGGAGGCCTCCCGGGCAGCCGGAACGGGGTGAAGTCCGTCTCAGGCGCATCAGTGAGATACGGGACAGAGGTGTCTTCTTCGTGACATCGGTGACTGTGGCGAAGCAGTCCGGACCGGACGGCCCGCACCATGGGCGTAACGGACCGGACGGACCGGACCGACCGGACGGGCAGGGCGGGCGCGACGGACCGGGCGGGCGGGGCGGGCGCGCGGGGGGATCCGGCCGTCCGGGGCGGTCGGGCCGTCCGGAACGCAAGGCGTTCGGGGACAGGGACACCTGGTTCCTGGTGCTGCCCGCGCTCATCCCGATCCTGATCCTCAGCGTCGGCCCCCTCCTCTACGGCATCGCTCTCGCCTTCACCGACGCGCAGTCCGGCCGCACCCGCTCCACCCAGTGGATCGGCACCTTGAACTTCCAGGACCTGCTGCACGACACGCTGTTCTGGGACTCGTTCCGGATCGGCCTGCTCTGGGCCGTGGGCGTCACCGTCCCGCAGTTCCTGCTGGCACTCGGTCTCGCCCTGCTGCTCAACCAGAACCTGCGGATACGCTGGCTGGCCCGGGCGCTGGCGATCATTCCCTGGGCGATGCCCGAGGTCGTCGTCGGCATCATGTGGCGGCTCGTCTACAACCCGGACGCCGGCATCCTCAACGAGACCATCCGCGACCTCGGACTCGGCGACGGCCGGGACTGGCTGACCGGCCTCGCCACCGCGCTGCCCGCCGTGATCCTCGTCGGCATCTGGGCGGGCATGCCCCAGACCACCGTGGCCCTGCTCGCCGGACTCCAGAACACCCCGCGCGAACTCCACGAGGCGGCCGCCCTGGACGGAGCGGGCGCGTGGCGCCGCTTCCGCACGGTCACCTGGCCCGCCCTGAAACCGATCGCGCTCGCGATCTCCGCGCTCAACCTGATCTGGAACTTCAACTCCTTCGCCCTGGTCTATGTCCTGACCAGCGGCGGACCCGGTGGCCGGACCCGGCTGCCGATGCTCTTCGCCTACGAGGAGGCCTTCCGCTACGGACAGTTCGGCTACGCCGCGGCGATGGGCTGTGTGATGGTCGCGGTGATCTCCGTGCTCCTCGCCCTCTACCTCGTCGGCCGGCTCAGGGGAGGCGAGGACCGATGAGGCGAGGACCGGTGGGACAAGGACCTGGGGGACGAGGGGGAAGGACAAGAGGGGCTGGGGGACGAGGGGGGAGGGGAGGAGGAGCGATGGGGCGAAGGCCGGCGGGGCGCGAATCGACGGGGCTGCGCACCAGCAGGCCCGCGCGGGCCGCTCAGTACCTGGCGCTCCTGGCGTACCTGGTCTTCCTCGCGTTCCCGTTCGTCTGGCTGATCTCGACCGCCTTCAAGCCCGCCCGCGAACTGGGCTCGCTGCACCCCACCTGGATCCCCGAGCAGCCCACCCTGGACAACTTCCGGCAGGCCTTCGACGAGCAGCCGCTGCTCCAGGCTGCGGCCAACTCCCTGATCGCCGCCGTCGGCGCGGCCGTGATCGCCGTGGTGATCGCCACCCCGATGGCCTATGTGATGGCCCGCCACCGGGGCCGCCTCGCCACCGCCGCGACCGGCTGGGTGGTGGTCAGCCAGGCATTCCCGTTCGTCCTGGTGATCATCCCGCTCTTCCTGATCCTGAAGAACCTGCATCTGATCAACACCCTGTGGGGGCTGATCACGGTCTATGTCGTCTGGTCGCTGCCCTTCGCGCTGTGGATGCTCGCCGGATACGTACGGGCCGTGCCGGCCGAGCTGGAGGAGGCCGCCGCCGTCGACGGGGCGGGCCGGGTACGGACGCTGGTCTCGGTCGTGGCCCCGCTGCTCGCCCCCGGGATCGTCGCCACCGCGCTGTTCGCGTTCATCACCGCATGGAACGAGTTCTTCTTCGCGCTCGTCCTGCTCAAGACCCCGGAGAAGCAGACCTTGCCGGTCGTCCTCACCCACTTCCTCGGCGCGGAGGGCGTGGCCGACCTCGGCCCGCTCGCCGCCGCCGCCTTCCTCGCCACGCTCCCCTCCCTCGTCCTCTTCGCCCTCATCCAGCGGCGGATCACCGGCGGGATGACGGCCGGGGCGGTGAAGAGCTGATGCGCGCCTCGGCCCGGCGGGCGGCGACCGCGGCCGTCGTGCTGGCCCTGCTGCTCACCGGGTGTTCCGGCGGCGGCGACGGGCGGGACGCGGACGGCACGATCCGGCTCAGGTTCCAGTCGCTGGCCTGGCAGAAGGAGTCCGTCGACGCCAACAGGCAACTCGTGAAGGAGTGGAACGAGGCCCACCCCGACGTTCAGGTGGACTACGTCCAGGGCAGCTGGGACAGCGTCCACGACCAGCTGCTCACCTCCTTCGAGGGCGGTGAGGCCCCCGACGTCATCCACGACGCCTCCGACGACCTCGCCGACTTCGCGTACGGGGGCTACCTCGCCGATCTGCGCCCCCTCCTCTCCGACCGGCTCAAGGCCGACATCCCCGAACAGTCCTGGCGCACCACCACGTTCGGTGGGGGTGTCCACGGGGTGCCCTTCCTCCAGGAGCCCCGGGTGCTGATCGCCAACACGAAGCTGCTGAAGGCCTCGGGCGTGCGCATCCCCACCCCGGAGCACCCCTGGAGCTGGGAGGAGTTCCGGCAGGTCACCGACGAACTGACGGTCAAGGGGCGGTACGGGGTCGCCTGGCCGCTGAAGGAGCCGGTCTCCGTCACCCTCAATCTGGGCCTGTCCGGCGGCGGACAGCTCTTCCACCGCGACGGTGACGGCAGGGCGGTCCTGCGCTTCGAGCAGGGCGACGGCGTGGTGCCCGGCACCATCCGCGACCAGGTCAACACCGACGGCAGTGCGGCCCGCAGTGCTCTGGGGATGGGCGGGTCGGACGCGCTGCCCGGGTTCTTCGGCGGTAAGTACGCGATGCTCCCGCTCGGCTTCTCCTACCGCCAGCAGATCATCCAGCAGGCCCCCGAGGGGTTCGAATGGACGGTTCTGCCGATGCCCGCGGGCGCGGGCGGCGCGGGCGGCGCGGGCGGCGCTGTCCAGGGGGTGAGCCCGCAGACGCTGTCGGTCGCCGAGGAGAGCCCGCACAAGAAGGAGGCCGTCGCGTTCATCGACTTCCTGCTGCGCCCCCCGAACATGGTGCGCCTCGCCCGGGGCGACTGGATGCTGCCCACCGGTACGGAGGCCCTGGCCGATCCATCGCTGAGCACGGCCGAGCACGGCTGGGCCGTCGGTACCGCGCTCGCGCGGGGGCTGCGTCCGGCGCCCGCCCAGTCGGTGCGCGGCTACCCCGAGTGGAAGGACAAGGTGGCGACCCCCGCGCTCCAGGAGTACTACAGCGGCGCGATCGACACCGCCGAGCTGCGGAAACGACTGGTGGACGACGGGAACCGGGTGCTGGCCCGCTACCAGCGCTGATCCCGGCCCGGAAAGAAGTTGCACGAGACGTCTCGTCTCGTCTACGGTGGGCGGCATGACGGAATCCCCGCGTGCCCACATCGCCATGTTCTCCATCGCCGCCCACGGACATGTGAACCCGAGCCTCGACGTCATCCGCGAACTCGTCGACCGTGGGTACCGCGTCAGCTACGCCATCCCGGCCTCCTTCGCCGACAAGGTCGCCGCCACCGGCGCCCGGCCGGTGATCTACACCTCGACCCTGCCGACCGACGACGACCCCGATGCCTGGGGCACCGAGCTGATCGACAACATCGAGCCCTTCCTCGCCGACGCGCTCCAGGCGTTCCCTCAGCTCGTCGAGGCCTTCGCGGGCGACGAGCCCGACCTCGTCCTGCACGACATCACCTCCTATCCCGCCCGGGTCCTCGCCCACCGCTGGGGTGTCCCCGCCGTCTCCCTCTGGCCCAACCTGGTCCCCTGGGACGGGTACGAGGAGGAGATCGGTGAGCCGATGGCCGCCGAGCTGAAGCAGACCGAGCGCGGCAGGGCGTACTACGCGCGCTTCGACGGCTGGCTCGCCGAGAACGGCCTCGGCGATGTCTCCAGCGACGACTTCGTGTCCCGCCCGCGCCTCGGCCTCGTTCTGATCCCCGAGGCGCTCCAGCCGAACGCGGACCGGGTCAACCGCGAGATGTACACCTTCGTCGGGGCCTGTCAGGGCGACCGCGCCGACCAGGGGGAGTGGACCCGGCCAAAGGGGGCGGAGAAGGTGCTGCTGGTGTCGCTGGGTTCCTCGTTCACCAAGCAGCCCGCCTTCTACCGGGAGTGCGTCGAGGCCTTCGGCGGGCTGCCCGGCTGGCATGTGGTGCTCCAGATCGGCGCGCACGTCGACCCCGCCGAACTCGGAGACGTACCGGGCAACGTGGAGGTGCGCACCTGGGTGCCGCAGCTGGCCGTTCTCAAGCAGGCCGACGCCTTCATCACCCACGCCGGCGCGGGCGGGAGCCAGGAGGGGCTCGCCACCGGCACCCCGATGGTCGCCGTCCCCCAGGCCGTCGACCAGTTCGGCAACGCGGACATGCTCCAGTCGCTGGGCGTGGCCCGGCACCTCCCGATGGAGGAGGCCGGCGCCGCGAGCCTGCGCGAGGCCGTGCTCGCTCTGGTGGACGACCCCGAAGTGGCCGCCCGGTGCGAGCGGCTGAGCGAGCAGATGGCACGGGAGGGCGGCACCCCGCGGGCCGCCGACCTCATCGAGGCCGAACTGCCGCGCTGAGCGAAATCGCCTGACTGCCATCCGGACGTTCTCCGCCCCGCCCCGTGTGCCGCGCCCAGCGGCTTCCCGGTGCGGGGCGTCCGTGTTCCGGCTCCGTGAAGCTCCTGTCGCGCCGGGTCCGGTCGACGCATCTGCACGCACGCCCTCGCGATTTCACACCAGGGGCCGGGTGTTCACCTCTCGCGCGCGCACCTCCACGGGCCTCCACGGGTCTTCACCTGTGGTCACTCCCGCCTCACCGGCCCCGGGGGTGCCCGGGCGGCGGCCCGACGGGCGGTGTCCGGTCCTTCAAATACGGCTCTGAGCAGGCGATATGTGAGGGAGCGTGCTCTCGAGGGACAGCGCCCTACCGGTCGATCCGATCGATCCGGGCGGGCCGGACATCGGCCGGCTCTCCGCGGGTGTTGTGACCGGCCAGGGCCGATTTCTCATGACGAAACCGTGTTGGTCACGTCGCACCCTCATGAAGGCCTTGATCTGCGCTCGTCAATCGGTCAGGGTTTCGAGCCAGCCCCCGGAGATCTTCCGGCCGAGGGCCAATCCCCCCACAAAGAATGACGAGGAGCTCCCTCTTCATGGCCAAGCACCAGCGCACCCGTCGCATCAAGCTGACCGCCGCGATCACCGCCGTGGCGGCCGCCGCCGGAGTCACCCTTCTCGGAACCTCGTTCGCCGGAGCCGCGCCGGCTCCCCTGGGCACGGTCTACGGAGCGGACGCCGCGACCGCGGTGTCCGGCAGCTACATCGTGATGCTGGACGAGAAGAAGGCCGACAAGTCCGAGCTCGCGAAGGAGTACGGCGGCAAGCTCAAGCGCACCTACTCCTCCAGCATCAACGGCTTCTCCGCCAGCGGCCTTTCGGAGACCGAGGCGGGGCGCCTCGCCGCCGACCCGGCCGTCGCCAAGGTGGTGCAGAACAAGAAGTTCAGCATCGACGCCACCCAGGACAACCCGCCGTCGTGGGGTCTGGACCGGATCGACCAGACCGGGACCGCGGGCGACAACGCCTACACCTACCCGGACGCCGGCGGCGAGGGCGTCACCGCGTACGTCATCGACACCGGTGTCCGCGTCACCCACGAGGACTTCGAGGCCCGGGCCACCTCCGGTTTCGACGCCGTCGACAACGACGACGACGCCGACGACGGCAACGGGCACGGCACCCACGTGGCGGGTACCATAGCCGGGGCCGCGCACGGCGTCGCCAAGAAGGCGAACATCGTGGCCGTCCGCGTCCTGGACGACAACGGCTCGGGCACCACCGAGCAGGTCATCGCCGGGATCGACTGGGTCGCCGGCCACGCCAAGGGCCCGTCCGTCGCCAACATGAGCCTCGGCGGCGGCGCCGACCCGGCCCTCGACGAGGCCGTCCAGCAGGCCATCGCCGCGGGCATCACCTTCGGTGTGGCCGCCGGCAACGAGTCCAGCGACGCCGGGCAGGGCTCGCCCTCCCGCGTCCCGGAGGCCATCACCGTCGCCTCGTCCACGGAGGCCGACGAGCAGTCCTCGTTCTCCAACTACGGTCCGATCGTTGACATCTACGCCCCGGGTTCGGACATCACGTCCGCCTGGAACGACAGCGACACCGGCACCAACACCATCTCCGGTACCTCCATGGCCACCCCGCACGTCGTCGGTGCGGCCGCCGTCCATCTGGCCGGCAACCAGGACGCGACCCCGGAGGCCGTCGCCGCGGCGCTCACCGAGGGAGCCACCCCGGACGCCATCAGCAACGCCACCGAGGGCACGGCCAACAAGCTCCTCAAGGTCATCGAGTAGTACCCCGGTTCCGACCGGCCGCCGGGCGGTGGTGGTCATGCCTCCGCCGTCCGGCCCCGCGCACAGCAGCCGCCGCGCTCTCCCCCACGGGGCGCGGCGGCTGTGCCGTCTCCCGGCCGGATCCGAGGATCGGCCGGGACGCCGAGCTCCGCTCCCGATCCGGCCGATCCGCCCGATTCGCGCGTGAGGGCCTAGGGTGGGTGGCCATGACGACGACGTACGCGGCGCTGCTGCGGGGGATCAACGTGAGCGGCAGCAAGAGAGTCCCGATGCCCGAACTGCGTACGGTGCTCACCGAGCTGGGACACACCGGCATCGCCACCTATCTGCAGAGCGGCAACGCCGTCTTCCGGAGCGAGGGTGACGACGAGGACGCGCTGGCCGCCGCCCTGGAACAGGCCCTGCGCCGACGGTTCGGGTTCGCCGTCGACTGTCTCGTCCGTGACGCCGGCTATCTCGCCGCCGTCACCGCGGCCTGCCCCTTCCCCGCCGCCGAGCTGGAGGGCAAGCAGCTCCACGTCACCTTCTTCGACCGGCCCGTCGACGCGGACCGCTTCGCGGGCCTGGAAGCGGGGGACTTCCTGCCGGAGGAGTTCCGGCTCGGCGACCGCTGCCTGTACCTGTACGCCCCCGACGGGCTCGGCCGCTCCAAGCTGGCCGTCGCGCTGGGACGCCCCCGCCACGTCAAGGACCTCACCGCCACCAGCCGCAACTGGAACACCGTGGCGAAACTCGTGGAGATGACCCGTGGCTGAGCCGTCGCCCGCCGTGGCCGCGGCCATCGAGGGCGAGCTGCGCCTGCTGGACCCGGTGGTACGGGCCTCCGCCGAGCTCCTCGCCTCGCTGCTGCACCCCGAGTTCCGGGAGATCGGTACCAGCGGCCGACTCTGGACCCGGGAGGCGATCATCGCCTCGCTCACCGCGGACGCCGCCCCGCGCCCCGCCCCGCTCACCGCCTCCCGGATGCGAGGGGCGCGGCTCGGCGCCGACCTGGTGCACCTCACCTTCGACACGGAGTCCAAGGGGCTCCGCTCGCACCGCAGCTCCCTGTGGCGGCTGACCCCGAAGGGCTGGCGGCTCTACTTCCACCAGGGGACCCCGTTCGACGACGATCCCCCCGACGACCCCTTCGCCGGCCCTCTCTCCGAGACCTGAGCCTTCCGGGGAGGCCGGACACACCGGTGCGCCGCCGAGCCGGGTGCCGTCGCTCCGCCCGAGCACCGAAGCGGCGGCGGTCTCGCGGCGACGGGCCCGACCTCGTCCCCGTGGACGCGAGCCGGGGCCGCCGGCTCCGTGTGGGTCCGGGCCTGCCCCGTGCGGTCGTTGGCCGCGCGGGGCAGGTTCAGGGCGTCGTCCGGAGGGGCCGAGGCTTCCTCGAACCGGCCGGCCCCTCCGGTCACGCCTCACGCCTCCCGGGGCGGTCGACGCGTACGCCCGCCGAATCACCCCCGGGCCGGGGCGCCGACGCCGGGATCCGGCGGTCCGGGGGCCGGGCGCCCGGCCTCGGCAGACGCAGGTTAGCCTTGCCTTTGCTTGGCTGGCGATGGGTGGCCCGAAGTCGCCACCTCCGCTGTCCGTGACACGCTGAGGAGCAGATGAAATGGGGGCTGATACCGCCGGGCGCGGCGTCCTGCGCCGAGCCGTCGCGGGCCAGCGACGGGACGTCACCGTCGGATCGCTCCTGGGCGCCTGCCACCAGATCGGCGAGGCGCTCGTCCCCGTACTCATCGGACTGATCGTCGACCGCGCTGTGGTCCGCCCCGACGGCGGTGCGCTGACGGTCTGGCTGGTGGTCCTCGCCATCGTCTACACCCTGCTCTCCCTCGGCTTCCGCTTCGGCGCCCGCGCCGGGGAACGCGCCGCCGAGCAGGCCGCCCACCACCTGCGCCTCGACGTCCTGCGCCGGGTCCTCGACCCGCACGGCGGGGCGGAGACGGGCCGTCCGCCCGGCGCGCTGGTGAACGTGGCCACCGAGGACGCCCGCCGGGTGGGGGCCGTCAACATGGCACTGACCCTCGGCATCGCCGCCGTCGTCGGCGTCGTCGCGGGAGCGGTGCTCCTGCTCCGCGCCTCCCTGCCCCTCGGGCTCCTCGTCCTGATCGGCGCCCCCGTCCTGATGGCACTCGGCCACTTCCTGGCCCGCCCCCTGGAGCACCGCAGCGAAGCCGAACAGGAACAGGCCGCGCACGCCTCCGGGGTGGCGGCCGACCTGGTCGCCGGGGTCCGGGTGCTCAAGGGCCTGCGGGCCGAACGCGCCGCCGTCGACCGCTACCGCGCCACCAGCCAGGCCTCCCGCGAGGCCAATGTGCGGGCCGCCCGCGCCGCCGCCCTCCAGACCGGCCTGATGCTCACCCTGACCGGCTCGTTCATCGCGCTCGTCGCCCTCGTCGGCGGCCGCCTGGTCCTCAGCGGCTCCATCGGCCTCGGCGCCCTCGTCTCCGCCGTCGGCCTCGCCCTCTTCCTCCCCGGCCCGATCGGCGCCCTGGCCTGGGTCGGCGCCGAGCTGGCCAAGGGACGCGCCTCCGCCGCCCGGATCGCCGACGTGCTGGCCGCCCTGGGCGAGACCACCGGCGGCACCGGCGAACCGGCCGCCCCCGCCCCCGGCGAACTGCGCCTCAACGGACTCGGCCACGCCGGACTCGACGCCCTCGACCTGACCGTCCGCCCCGGCGAACACATCGGCATCGTCGTCACCGACCCGGCCGACGCCCAGGCCCTGCTGCACTGCCTGGCCCGCCGCTGCGACCCGGTCCGGGGGAGCGTCGAACTCGACGGCGTACCCCTCACCGAACTGGCCCCCGCCGCCCTGCGCTCCGCGCTGCTCGTCGCCGAGCACGACGCCCAGCTCTTCGACGGCACCCTCCTGGAGAACGTCACCGCCGCCGCCCCCGCCGGGGCCGACCCGCGCCCCGCGATGGACGCCGCCGCCGTCGACGAGGTGGCCTCCGCCCTGTCCGGCGGCACCAACGGCCGGATCGGCGAGCGCGGCAGCTCGCTCTCCGGCGGCCAGCGCCAGCGCGTCGCCCTGGCCCGAGCCCTCGCCGCCGACCGCGGCGTCCTCGTCGTCCACGACCCGACCACCGCCGTCGACGCCGCGACCGAGGCCCGGATCGCCGCCGGAATCCGGCGCGCCCGCACCGGCCGCACCACCGTCCTGGTCACCAGCAGCCCCGCCCTGCTCGCCGAGACCGACCGGGTCGTCCTCGTCGACGGCGGCACGATCACCGCCGAGGCCCCGCACGAGGACCTCGTACGCGACCATCCCGTCTACCGCACGGCGGTGCTCACATGACCACTCCCACGCCCACGGCCGACGAGGCCGCCGAACTGCTCCCCATCGCCACCCCCGCCCGCACCCGGGCCGCCCTGCGCGCGCTGATCCGCCCCGACCGGGGCCTCGCCCTGACCGGTATCGGCGTCCTGGTCGCGGCCACCGCCGTCGGCCTCCTCGTCCAGCCGCTGCTGGGCCGGATCGTCGACATCGTCGCCGACGGCCGCCCCGCCGGGGACCTGACCCTCCCGGTCGTCCTGCTCGTCGCGGTCGCCGCCGTCCAGGGCGTCACCACGACGATCGGGCTGACCCGCGTCGCCCGGCTCGGCGAGACCGTACTGGCCCGGCTGCGCGAGCAGTTCGTCGAACGCGCCCTGGACCTCCCCGCCGACCGGCTGGAACGCGCCGGGGCCGGGGACCTCACCGCCCGCGTCACCGGCGACGTCGCCCGGGTCGCCGAGGCCGTCCGCTCCGCGCTGCCCGAGATGGCCCGCTCCGTCCTCGCGATCCTGCTCACCCTGATCGCCCTGGCCCTCCTGGACGTACGGTTCCTGCTCGCCGCACTCCTCGCCGTCCCCGTCCAACTGCTCACCGCCCGCTGGTACGTACGCCGGGCCCTCACCCTCTACGCCGACCAGCGGGTCGCCAACGGGGCACAACAGCAACAGCTCCTGGAGACCATCGGCGGGGCCGTGACCGTACGCGGCCACCGGCTGGAGCGGCAGCACACCGAGCGCGGCGCCGAACGCTCGCGCAAGGCCGTCGAACTGACCATGCGCAGCGTCAACCTGGTGCTGGGCTTCTACGGACGGCTGCACATCGCCGAGTACATCGGCCTGGCCGCCGTCCTCGTCGCCGGATTCCTCCTGGTCGGCGACGGCGCGGTGTCGATCGGCACGGCGACGGCCGCCGCCCTCTACTTCCACAGCCTCTTCGGGCCGGTCAACGCGGCCCTGGTGCTGCTCGACGACGCCCAGTCGGCGGCGGCCGGACTGGCCCGACTGGTCGGGGTGACCGACCTCGCGGAGCAGCCGGAGCCGGTGGCCGGGAAGGCGGCTCCCGCCCCCGTACCGCCCCAGCGCACCGCGTCCGACGCCGCCGCCGTCACCGTGGACGCCGTCAGCCACGCCTACGGACCCGGCCGCCCCGTGCTGCACGAGGTCTCCCTCACCCTGCGGCCCGGCGAACACGTCGCGCTCGTCGGGACCAGCGGGGCCGGGAAGTCGACCCTCGCCCGGATCGTCGCGGGCGTCCAGCAGCCCACCACCGGCACGGCCACCGCACCGGCCGGCGCCGGAGAACCGTCGGTCGTCCTGGTCACCCAGGAGGTCCATGTGTTCACCGGCGCCCTCGCCGAGGACCTCCGGCTCGCCCGCCCCGACGCCACCGACGCCGACCTGCGCCGAGCCCTGTCCACGGTGCACGCCTTGGACTGGGCCGAAGCGCTCCCGGACGGGCTCGACACCGTCGTCGGCGGAGGCGGCCACCGCCTCGACCCGGCCCGCGCCCAGCAACTGGCCCTCGCCCGGCTCGTCCTGGCCGATCCCGCCCTCGCCGTGCTCGACGAGGCGACCGCCGAGGCGGGCAGCGCGGGCGCCCGGGTCCTGGAACGCTCCGCCGAGGCCGCCCTGTCCGGCCGCACCGCCCTGATCGTCGCCCACCGCCTCACCCAGGCCGTCGCCGCCGACCGGGTCGTCGTCCTGGAGGCCGGCCGCGTCGTCGAGAGCGGCCCCCACGACGAACTGCGCGACGCGGACGGCCCGTACGCCGCCCTGTGGAGTGCCTGGTCCGGCAGCCGCACCGCACCGCACCCCTGAACCCCACGGTACTTCCCGCCACCTCCCGGGCCCCGAGGAACCGGGCAGGATCCTCGCCTGACGGCTGCCGTACCTCTTCGTCGTACGGCAGCCCGCCCGAGCGGCCCTGCCTCAGATGCCCGCCGAAGCCATCTCGATGATGGAGCGGTAGTAGGCCGCGGTGGAGACCACGCAGGCGCGGTAGGTGCGGTTGTCCTTCACCACGAGGAAGTAGTCGCGCAGGTTCTTCCAGTACTGGACGAGATAGCCGAGGCCCGGGACGAAGCCCGGCGGCCGGGGCACGAGCGCGAACGCCTCGGAACACCGCAGGATGCGCTCGGTGGCCTGCGAGAGTACGTCGGCGACCTCGGCGTTCATGTTCCAGCCGGCGGCCAGCTGGGGCGTCCAGATGACGCCCGCGATCTCCCGCAGGCGTTCCTGCTCCTCGGGCGTCGGTTCGGCGAGGACCCGGAGCGGGGCCGAGGCCGGTGCTTCGGCGGGCCCGTTGCCGACGGCCAGGGCCGGTGCGGCCGCGCCGGCGGTCAGAAGCGCTCCGGACAGCACGATCGCCATCGCCGGTAACGCCGCGGATCTGCGTCTTCTCATCATCATTGCCTCCCGGTGGCCCGCTGTGCCGGCGGGCCCGCGCACGGTCGCTCCGTGCGGAGCGACGCTGACACGCGGTCCGGCGTCCGTCAACGGCGCCTGTTCGGCAGGGCGTTTCTAGGCCGACAGCGAGGCCCGCTCCGTCACCCGCGAATCGTCGTAGCGGGTCAGCAGCAGCCGCGCCAACTCCGGTGCGGGGCCCAGTACATCGGCCAGCACGTCCGCCCCGGCCGCCTCGGCGCCCGCCGCGATGCGGTCGGGGAGCCGGCCGGGCGCGATGACGTACGGGGCCACCGCCACCCGGTGTACACCGGCGGCGCGCAGGGCCCGTACAGCGTCCTCGGTGCGGGGGATACCACCGGGATGAACAGCGGAGGCGAACGCAGGCCGCACGGCGCACCAACCGGTGTGCCGCAGCTCCCGCGCGATTTCAGCGATCACTGCGATCGCCTCCGGGTCTCTGGATCCCGCCGAGGCCAGGACGAGCCCGGTCCGGGGGATGTCGCCGGGACGGATCCCGGCCTCTCGCAGTCGTCGCCCCAGCGTGGCATTGAGCAGCGGGGACGGGCCGAGCACGTCGGCCTGCCGGATGCTCAGCCGAGGCAGCCGGGCGCGGGCCTCGCGCAGGACCGTGGGGATGTCGGTCTTGGCGTGGAACGCCCGGGTGAGCAGCAGGGGCAGGGCGACGACCTCGCCCGCCCCTTCCGCCGCCAGGCGCTCCAGCACCCTGGGCACGGAAGGGGCGTTGAACTCCAGGTAGGCGGTCTCCACGCGCAACCCCGGCCGCTCGGCCCGGACCCGTTCGGTGAGCGCGTGCACGGTCGCGGCGTGCCGCGGGTCGCGGCTGCCGTGGGCGATGACGAGGAGAGTGGGGTGCGTCATGGGAGAGCTCAGTTCTTGACGAGGAGGCCGCGGCTGCGCAGCACCCACCGCTCCAGCGGACTGAAGATGAGCAGTTCGATCGCGATGCCGACGAACAGGATGAGCAGGATCGAGAGGAAGATCCCGGGCATGTCGAAGTTGCTGCGACCGTTCTCCAGCAACTGACCGAGTCCCAGGCCTAGTTCCGGGGAGGAGGCGATGATCTCGGCGGCCATCAGTGAGCGCCAGGAGAACGCCCAGCCCTGCTTGAGGCCCGCCAGATAGCCGGGCAGCGCCGCCGGAAGCACGATGTGCCAGGTCCCGCGCAGCCCGGTCGCGCCCAGCGTGCGGCCCGCCCGGAGGAACAGCGGCGGCACCTGGTCGACGCCGGAGACCAGCCCGTTGGCGATCGAGGGCACCGCGCCCAGCAGGATCACCGCGAACATCATCTGGTCGTTCAGCCCGAGCCAGATCACCGCCGGGGCCACCCACGCCACCGAGGGCAGCGACTGGAGGCCGGACAGGATCGGGCCGATCGCGGCCCGGATCAGCTTCACCCGGGCGACCAGCAGCCCCAGCGGCGTACCGATGGCGACCGCGAGCAGGAAGCCGAGCAGACCGCGCGAGACGCTGGTCCAGACGACCTCCAGCAGGGTGCCCGCCAGCCACATCTCCCGTGCGCTGTCCCACACGGCGGACGGCGGCGGCAGCTTGTAGACCTCCGTGACCTGGGCGCGGACCAGCAGCTCCCAGATCACCAGGACGAGCGCCACCGCCACGACCGGCGGCAGCACCTTGCGCAGCAGGACCTCGCGCACCGGGGTGCGGTCGATCTGTACGGCGTCCAGGGCGTCCAGACCGGCCTCCAGGCCCGCCAGATCGTCGGGTTTCGCCCCGTCCGGTCCGGCCGTCCCGTCCGGCCGTCTCCGACTCGGCGTGATGTCAGTGCTGGCCATGTCGGCGGATCTCCCCACGCAGTTCTTCGGTGATCTCGACGGACAACTCCGCCACGGCGGTGTCCTCGATACGGCGCGGCTGCTCGATGTCGACCGTCCACTCCCGGGCGATCCGGCCCGGCCGGGACGAGAGCAGCACGACGCGCTGCGCCAGCCGTACGGCCTCGCGTACGTTGTGCGTGACGAAGAGGACCGAGGCGTTCGTCTCCCGCCAGATCCGGGTCAGCTCGTCGTGCAGCACATCACGGGTGATGGCGTCGAGCGCCGCGAACGGCTCGTCCATCAGCAGCAGTTGACTGTCCTGGGCGAGCGCGCGGGCCATCGCGACGCGCTGCCGCATACCACCGGACAGCTCGTGCACCCGCTTGCCGTACGCTCCGCCGAGCCGGACGAGTTCGAGCAGCCGCTCCGCCTCGGTGCGGCGCTCGGACTTCGGCACCCCGCGCAGCCGCAGGGCCAGTTCGACGTTCTTGCCCGCGGTGAGCCAGGGGAAGAGGGCGTGTTCCTGGAACATCAGGGCCGGCCGCCCGCCGGGGGTCTCGATGGACCCCTTCGACGGGCGGTCGAGTCCGGCCACCAGATTGAGCAGCGTCGACTTTCCGCACCCGGAGGCTCCCAGGAGGGTGACGAACTCGCCCGGAGCGACATCGAGCGTGATGTCGTCCAGGACGAGCTGCTGACCGGTGGGTCCGGCGAAGGACTTCGAGACGTGCGCGAGACGGGCGGCGTGCCCGACCGTCGTACGGTCCTCGGCCTTGGTGAGGGTGGTGGTCGCCATGGTCGTCACCTCCTGGGGATCCTTACGTCCTGGTACGGATGGGCGGGGCTACTTGACGCCGAGACCGGCGTCGGCGACCCCGGGCCTGCCCTCGGCCTTGAGGATCTTGTTCAGCGGGCCCAGGTCGTAGATGCCCTGAAGGTTCGGCTCCTTGAGCAGACCGGACTTCACCGAGTATCCGGCCTGTGTCTTGAGTGTGTCGGCCAGCGGGTCGTCGGTGATCTCGATGGACTCCCACGCCGGGTCGAGGATCTCCTTGGGCAGCGCCTTGCCGCTCAAGGTCTCCAGCGCCTTGTTGGCGGAAGCCTTGGCCTCCTCCGGGTTGGCGTTGATCCACTTGTTGGTGGCCACCGAACCCTTCAGCACCGCCTCGACCACGTCCGGATGCTCGTCGAGGAACTTCTGCGACACGATGATGTTCGTGATCACGAACTTCTTGTCCGGCCACAGGTCCTTCTCGTCGAGGAGCACCTTCGCGCCCTCGGACACCAGCTTGGACGCGGTCGGCTCGGGCACCCAGGCGCCGTCCAGATCACCGGATTTGTAGGCGTCGGGCGTCACCTTGTTGTCCGAGCGGACGACGGAGACGTCGCCCTTGCCGCTCTGGGCGTCGACCTTCCAGCCCTTCTCGGAGATCCAGTTGAGGAAGGCCACGTCCTGGGTGTTGCCGAGCTGCGGGGTGGCGATCCTCTTGCCCTTGAGGTCGTCCAGGGTCTTGATCCTGTCCGGGTTGACGACCAGCCTCACCCCGCCGGAGGCCGAACCGGAGATGATCCGCAGCCCCTTGCCCTGGGACTTGCTGAAGCCGTTGATGGAGGGGGAGGGGCCGATGAAGCCGATGTCGATGGAACCGGCGTTCAGCGCCTCGATCTCGGAGGGGCCCGCGTTGAAGGTCGTGGACTCGACCTTGGTGCCGCCCAGTTGCTTCTGGATGGTGCCTTCCTGGATACCGACCAGGGCGGTGGCGTGCGTGAGGTTCGGGAAGTAGCCGATCTTCACGGTGTCCGTGGAGAGCTTCTTCCCTCCGGCGGAGACGTTCGCCTTCTTGGCGTCGTCGTCCTTGGCCTCGGAGCCGTAGCCGCAGGCGGTGGCCGCCAGGGTGAGCAGCGGCAGCGCCGCGACGGCGGCGATGGAGCGGCGAACGGTGGAACGGGGGGCAGGCACGGGAGGCTTTCCTCTCGTTGGCCCGGCGCTCACGTCCCGCTGTCTGGTCAGGGGGGCGCGGCCGGGAGGTCGGCAGATCTTCGGCGGTGCGGACGGTGCGGGTGGTGCGGGTGGTACGGGAGGGCGCGCGAGCAGTGCGCGTACGTCATCACGCACATCGCCCGACCCCACCCTGACCGCTGCCGAGGGCGCCGCTGCCCACCCTGCCGCCCTCCTTCGCGAAGGTGGAGAAGAAGTCGGTGGCCATCAGAAGTCCCACGCGGCGTCGGCGTCGGCGGCCGGGGCGGTGGCTTCGGCGACCGCGGCGAACGAGGCGCCCGCCATGCCGGCGCTCAGCGTCGTACCGTCCGCCGGGTCTATCAGGAGGAAGGAGCCGGTGCGCCGGGAGTCCGCGTAGGCGTCGAGCGCCAGCGGCTCGGCGGTGCGCACGAGGACCCGGCCGATGTCGTTGGCGACCAACTGTCCGGGGTCCGGGTGCTGGGAGAGGTCGTCCAGGGTGAGCCGCGACGGGATGTCCTTGACGATCGCCTTGACCGTACGGGTGGTGTGCTTGATCAGCACCCGCTGGCCCACCGAGAGCGGTTGGTCGGCGACATGGCAGACGGTCGCCTCGACGTCCTGCGTGACGGCGGGGGAATCGTCGACAGGGGCGATCAGGTCACCGCGCGAGATGTCGATGTCGTCGGCCAGCCGGAGCGTCACCGACTGCGGGGCCCAGGCGATGTCGACGCTCTCCCCGAGCGCGTCGATGCCCGTGATCGTCGTGGTGCGCCCCGAGGGGAGCACGGAGACGGACTCGCCGACCCGGAACACCCCGGCCGCGATCTGACCGGCGTAGCCCCGGTAGTCGGGGTGCTCGGCGCTCTGCGGACGGATCACGTACTGCACGGGGAAGCGCGCGTGGCAGGCGGTGAGGTCATGGCTGACCGGCACCGTCTCCAGGTGCTCCAGGACGGTCGGCCCGCCGTACCAGTCCATGTGCGCGGACGGCTCCACCACGTTGTCCCCGGCCAGCGCCGAGATCGGGATCGCGGTGATCTCCGGGACGCCGAGCGACGCGGCGTACGCGGTGAACTCCTGGGCTATCGCGGCGAACACGGGTTCCGCGTAGTCGACCAGGTCCATCTTGTTGACCGCCAGCACCACGTGCGGGACGCGCAGCAGGGCGGCGACGGCGGCGTGCCGGCGGGTCTGCTCGACGACCCCGTTGCGGGCGTCGACCAGGACCACGGCCAGCTCGGCGGTGGAGGCGCCGGTCACCATGTTGCGGGTGTACTGCACATGGCCCGGGGTATCCGCGAGGATGAACCGGCGGCGTGCGGTGGCGAAGTAGCGGTAGGCGACGTCGATGGTGATGCCCTGCTCGCGCTCGGCCCGCAGCCCGTCGGTCAGCAGCGCCAGGTCCGGCGCTTCCTGGCCGCGGTTCAGCGAGGCCTGCTCGACGGCCTCCAGTTGGTCGGTGAGGATCGACTTGGAGTCGTGCAACAGGCGTCCCACGAGGGTGGACTTGCCGTCGTCGACCGACCCGGCGGTGGCGAACCGCAGCAGGGTGGTGGCCGACAGCTGCTCAGCTGTGGTGGTCATGGTTAGAAGTACCCCTCGCGCTTGCGGTCTTCCATCGCGGCCTCGGACATCTTGTCGTCGGCGCGGGTCGCGCCCCGCTCGGTGAGCCGGGAGGCGGCGATCTCGGTGATCACGGCGTCCAGTGTGGTGGCGTCGGAGTCGACGGCCCCGGTGCAGGACATGTCGCCGACCGTGCGGTAGCGCACCAGACGGGTCTCGGCCCACTCGTGCTCCTTGGGCCCGCCCCAGTGCCCGGCGGTCAGCCACATGCCGTCGCGGTTGAAGACCTCACGCTCGTGGGCGAAGTAGATCTCCGGAAGCTCGATCCCCTCGCGCTCGATGTACTGCCAGACGTCCAGCTCGGTCCAGTTGGAGATCGGGAAGACCCGCACATGCTCGCCCGGGGCGTGCCGGCCGTTGTACAGCTGCCACAGTTCGGGGCGCTGACGCCGCGGGTCCCACTGGGAGAACTCGTCGCGCAGCGAGAAGACCCGCTCCTTGGCGCGTGCCTTCTCCTCGTCGCGCCGCCCGCCGCCGAACACCGCGTCGAAGCGGTGCCGCTGGATCGCCTCGGTGAGCGGGACCGTCTGGAGGGGGTTGCGGGTGCCGTCGGGGCGCTCGCGGAGCTTCCCGGCGTCGATGTACTCCTGCACGGAGGCGACGTGCAACCGCAGCCCGTACTTCTTCACCGTGCGGTCGCGGTACTCCAGGACCTCGGGGAAATTGTGCCCGGTGTCCACGTGCAGCAACGTGAACGGCACCGGCGCGGGCGCGAACGCCTTGAGCGCCAGGTGCAGCATCACGATGGAGTCCTTGCCGCCGGAGAACAGGATCACCGGCCGCTCGAACTCACCCGCCACCTCACGGAAGATGTGGACCGCCTCCGACTCCAGGGAGTCCAGGTGGCTGAGCGTGTACGGGTTGACGTTGCCTTCCGGCACGGTGGCGACGGTGCTCACGCCAGGCCCCTCTCGGTGAGCAGCGCGTGGAGCGCCGCTGCGGACTCCTGCACGGTCTGCTGGTGCGACTCGATCCGCAGGTCGGGCGATTCGGGGGCCTCGTAGGGGTCGTCGACCCCGGTGAGACCGCTGATCTCGCCGGCCGCCTGCTTGGCGTACAGCCCCTTCACATCGCGCAGGGAGCACACCTCGACGGGCGTCGCGACGTGCACCTCCAGATAGGCGGTGGACTCGGCGGCGTGCCGCTTGCGGACGGCCTCGCGGCTGTCGGCGAACGGGGCGATGACGGGGACCAGCACCTTCACGCCGTTGGCGGCGAGCAGTTCGGCGACGAAGCCGATCCGGGCCACGTTGGTGTGCCGGTCCTCGCGGGAGAAGCCGAGGCCCGCGGAGAGGAACTCGCGGATCTCGTCGCCGTCGAGCACCTCCACCCGGTGTCCCTCGGTCCGCAGCCGGCCCGCCAGCTCGTACGCGAGGGTGGTCTTGCCCGCGCTCGGCAGACCGGTCAGCCAGATCGTGGCCCCCGTCTCCGTCACGCTCATCGAACTCTCCTGATCGGTCGTCATCAGCCGTGCAGCCCGCATTCCGTCTTGCCGCGTCCGGCCCAGCGGCCGGCCCGGGCGTCCTCGCCCTCCAGCACCCGGCGGGTGCAGGGCGCGCAGCCGACGGAGGCGTAACCATCCATCAGTAGCGGGTTGGTGAGTACCCCGTGCTCCGCGACATACGCGTCCACGTCGTCCTGGGTCCAGCGGGCGATGGGGGAGACCTTCACCTTGCGGCGCTTGGCGTCCCAGCCGACGACCGGGGTGTTCGCCCGGGTCGGCGAATCATCGCGGCGCAGTCCCGTCGCCCACGCGGCGTACGCGGTCAGGCCCTCCTCCAGCGGCTTCACCTTGCGCAGCGCGCAGCACAGGTCGGGGTCGCGGTCGTGCAGCTTCTCGCCGTGCTCGGCGTCCTGTTCGGCGACCGTCCGCCGGGGAGTGATCGTGATGACGTTGACGTCCATCACCGCGTCCACCGCGTCCCGGGTCCCGATGGTCTCCGGGAAGTGGTAGCCGGTGTCCAGGAAGACCACGTCCACGCCCGGCAGCACCCGGGAGGCCAGGTGCGCGACCACGGCGTCCTCCATCGAGGAGGTGACGCAGAAGCGTGGTCCGAAAGTGTCGGTCGCCCACTTCAGGATGTCGGTCGCGGGGGCGTCCTCCAGCTCCCGTCCGGCTCGCTCGGCCAGCTCCCGAAGCTCCTTCTCGGTCAGCTCTCCGCTCAGCAGAGTGTCCGTCATATCCCGCCCCCTTCGCCGTTGTCGCGCTGAACGCCCCGGGTCAGCAGACCCAGGAACTTCAGCTGGAACGCACGGTTGCAGGAAGCACATTCCCAGGCGCCGTGACCGGTCTCGTTGGGGCGCAGGTCCTCGTCGCCGCAGTAGGGGCAGTAGAACGGGGCGGCTCGCTCGCTCATGACAGCGACTCCGCACCGGCGCGGGCCGCCCAGGTCGCGAAGCGCTCGCCGTCCTCGCGCTCCTCCTGGAAGCGGCCGAGCACCCGCTCGACGTAGTCGGGCAGTTCGGCCGAGGTGACCTTCAGGCCGCGGACCTTGCGGCCGAAGCCGGCCTCCAGGCCGAGCGCCCCGCCGAGGTGCACCTGGTAGCCCTCGACCTGGTTGCCGCTCTCGTCCAGCATCAGCTGGCCCTTGAGGCCGATGTCCGCGACCTGGATACGGGCGCAGGCGTTCGGGCAGCCGTTGATGTTGATGGTGATCGGGTGGTCGAACTCCGGTATGCGGCGCTCCAGTTCGTCGATGAGGGAGGCGCCGCGCGCCTTCGTCTCGACGATGGCCAGCTTGCAGAACTCGATGCCGGTGCAGGCCATCGTGCCGCGCCGGAACGGGGACGGGGTGACCTTGAGGTCGAGCGCCTCCAGCCCGGAGACCAGGGACTCCACCTGCTCCTCGGCCACGTCGAGCACGATCATCTTCTGCTCGGCGGTGGTCCGCACCCGGCCGGAGCCGTGCGCGTCGGCCAGCTCGGCGATCTTGGTGAGCGTGGAGCCGTCGACCCGGCCGACCCGCGCGGCGAAGCCGACGTAGAAGCGGCCGTCCTTCTGCCGGTGCACCCCGAGGTGGTCGCGCCAGGTCTGGGCGGGCTGCTCGGGCGCGGGCCCGTCGACCAGCTCACGCTTGAGGTACTCGTCCTGGAGGACCTGGCGGAACTTCTCCGGGCCCCAGTCCGCGACCAGGAACTTCAGCCGGGCGCGGGTGCGCAGCCGCCGGTAGCCGTAGTCGCGGAAGATTCCGATGACCCCGCCGTACACGTCGGGCACCTCCTCCAGCGGCACCCAGGCGCCGAGCCGCACCCCGAGCTTGGGGTTGGTGGAGAGGCCGCCGCCGACCCAGAGGTCGAAGCCGGGGCCGTGCTCCGGGTGGTTCACGCCGACGAACGCGATGTCGTTGATCTCGTGCGCCACGTCCAGCTGCGGGGAGCCGGAGACCGCCGACTTGAACTTGCGGGGAAGGTTGGAGAAGTCGGGGTTGCCGATGAACCGGCGCTGGATCTCGTCGATCGCGGGCGTGCCGTCGATGATCTCGTTCTCGGCGACGCCCGCGACGGGGGAGCCGAGGATCACGCGGGGCGTGTCACCGCAGGCCTCGGTGGTGGACAGGCCCACCTCTTCGAGCCGCCGCCAGATCTCCGGCACGTCCTCGATACGGATCCAGTGGTACTGCACGTTCTGCCGGTCGGTGAGGTCGGCGGTGCCGCGCGCGAACTCCTGCGAGATCTCCCCGATCACCCGCAGCTGCCCGGTGGTCAGCCGGCCGCCGTCGATGCGGACGCGCAGCATGAAGTACTTGTCGTCCAGCTCCTCCGGTTCCAGCACGGCCGTCTTGCCGCCGTCGATGCCGGGCTTGCGCTGGGTGTACAGCCCCCACCAGCGCATGCGTCCACGCAGGTCGTTCGGGTCGATGGAGTCGAAACCGCGCTGGGAGTAGATCGTCTCAATACGTGTCCGTACGTTGAGACCGTCGTCGTCCTTCTTGAACTGCTCGTTCCCGTTCAGGGGCGTGTGGTGGCCCACGGCCCACTGACCTTCACCACGGTGGCGTCCGGCCTTGCGGCGGGGCGTGGCGGTCGCAGGCTGTTCCGGGGTAGCGGCCATGACAATACGTCCTTCGGGACTGCGGGAGGGCGGCTCTGAGCGGCACACTCGCGCTGAGGCGCGGCAGTGCGCAGGGCGGTTCAGAGGGAAGAGGGGGCGGCGGCGCTGGGACTCTCAGCTCGCCGGACAGATGGCGCTGGACATGCGGCAGAGATCGACGTGGCGTCGACTCACCAAGGCAATTCCAGTTCCAGACATGGCGGAAGCGTGTCACGCGCATCTCGGGGCAGTCCACCACTATCCGCTATGTGGACGCATCGGTCTCGAAGGGTGGGACGATGCCCCGCTCATCATGGAATGCGGCGTCGACATTGGCGACAAAACGCCCACTGGGCAGCCCTGAGGGCGGTGGAGCGACCGCTCCATCGCCCTCAGAGCTCACGGGTGATCAGGAGGCGTATGCCCCGGGCCACGGACCGGGCGTCGCCACGTCCGGCTCCACCTCGGTCCTCGTGTCGCAGAGCCGGAAGCCGCGACGGAGATAGTTGTCCATCGCGTGCGGGCCGTCCTTCGAGCAGGTGTGCAGCCACACCCTCCTCGTCGTCGGCCGCTCCGGCCAGCGCTCCGCCAGATCCCAGGCGCGCGCCACCCCGTAGCTGAGGAGGTGACCGCCGATCCGCCGCCCCCGGAACGCCGGGATCAGCCCGAAGTACATGATCTCGACCACGCCGTCGTCGTGCGGGTTCAGCTCGACGTACCCGGCCGGCGTGCCGTTCTCGTACGCCACCCAGGTCTCCGCCCCGGGCCGCTCCAGAGCCTCCTGCCACTGGGCGTACGTCATGCCCAGCCGGTCGGTCCACCGGATGTCCCCGCCCACGGCCGTGTAGAGGAACCGGCTGAACTCCGGCAGCGGGGTCCCGGACCGGACGATGCGCACATCCCCCTCCGGCGCGTGCGCCGGGCGGAGATCGTCGGGCGAGGTCTGCTCCAGCGACCAGACGGTCACCTCGCTGGTCACCTCGGTGGTGACCTCGGCGGTCTGGGCTGCGGGCTGCGGGGTGTCGCTCATGACGGCCAGAAAACCATGCGCCCGCCCGCCCGCGCACGGCGGCCCCTCCTCGGCTCGGCCGAGGACGTACGGCACGGCTGCCCCTCAGGCGGGCGGAGCCGTCCTGCGGGCTTCCGCCACCACCGGCGCCCTGGAGTGCGGCAGCAGATCCGCGCGGTCCTCCGGGTGGATCACCTCCACCTCCACCCCGTCGCCGAAGCGGTACGGGCGGTGCGCCAGCACCTCCGCCAGACGGCGCCGCAGCCGGGAGACCTCGGCCCGGACCGTCACGGTCCGGGCCGCGTCCCCGAAGAGGTCCCGCGCCAGCTCCGAGGCCGACCGCCCCTGCCGGTGCACCGCCAGCGAGTACAGCAGCTCCGCGTGGCGCGGCGAGAGCCGCTCGGTGCGGCTTCCCAGCGGCCCGGTCAGATGCACCGCGAGCGCCCGGGGCCGGCTCAGATCCAGCACCACCCGTCGCGGCGCCCCCTCCGTACCGCCGTCGTCCACCTGCACCAGCCAGCCGCCCGGCAGCGGCTCGACCCGGCACATGCCGAGCGAGGGCAGCCACACCGGACCCGGTTCCAGCGACTTCGGCAGCGGCAGCCGGTCCACCGGAGCCATCCCGGTCACCGCCGCCAGCCGCCCGTGCGCGTCCACCGCCAGCGCCCGCCCGCCGATCCGGCACAGGATCGGGGCGGCCACCGCGCGCAGCCGCTCGATCTCCGCCAGGTGACGGGTGCGGATCTCACCCTCGGCGAGCCGGGCCACCGAGTCGACCAGGGCCAGCGTCGCCGGGTGGAACGTGGACGCCGGCCCACTGATGTCCACGATCCCGATCAGCCGGCCGTCGCGCGGATCCCGGACCGGGGCCGCCGCACAGGTCCAGCCGTGCAACGCCCGGATGAAGTGCTCGGCCGAGTGGACCTGGACGGGGACCCGGGCGGCGAGCGCCGTCCCGATCGCGTTCGTCCCGGTCGCCGACTCGGCCCAGGCCGCCCCTTCCTCCAGACAGATGTCGTGGGCCCGGCGCAGCACCGCCGTGTTGCCCTGCCGCCACAGCACCCGGCCCTCGGTGTCGGTCACCACCATGATCTGCTGTGCGGCATCCGCTATCGAGGCCAGCCCCGCCCGCAGCAACGGCATCAGCTCGCCGAGCGCCGTGCTGTGGCGCCGGTGCTCGATCTCGTCCGCCTGCAGCAGCTCGCTCTCCGGCGACTGGTCGGGGTCGATGCCGCTGCGCACCACCCGGTCCCAGGAGGCGTCGATCTCCGCCCGGGGCGCGACCGCGGACCGTGTCCCCGCCAGCCGCGCCTCCCGCGCCCGGTGGAGCGACCGGGTCTCCTGCCGGCCCGCCCCCTGGCCCGTCACCCGCACCACTCCCGCAGAACCTGTGTCCGTCATGGTCCCCGTTCCCCCCGAACGCTTCCCGACCGGCCCATCCTGCCGTTCACCCGGCCGGACCGCGATCAGTCCACACAAGGGTTGCAACCCTTTGCAACTCTGGCGATGTCCCGCGGGTCCGTACAACAGTGGCAGGAACACTGTGCGCCGGGCCTGTCCCGGCTGCCCGGTGTGGCAGAAGCGTGGAGGGTGGTGCCGTGTCGGCGCAGCATCACCCTCCGCCGCTTCCCCGGCCCGCTGTCGCTACGCGCCGTCCGGCCGGGCCCGTGCCACCACCGACGCCAGGTCCAGAGTGTGCGGCAGCGTCCCGAACGCCGAGCCCCAGTCCCCGCCGAGCCGCGAGGCGCAGAACGCGTCGGACACCTCCGGCGGAGCCCAGCGGACCAGCAGCGAACCCTGGAGCACCAGCGCGATCCGCTCCACCACACGCCGTGCCCGCGCCTCGATGCCCTCCAGATCGGCCAGTTCCGTCAGCAGGCCCTTGATCGCCGCGTCCAGCCGGTGATCCACCCCGCGCGCGTGGCCGACCTCGCGCAGATACGCCTCCAGCGCCAACGGCTCCCGCCGCAACGCCCGCAGCACGTCCAGCGCCTGCACATTGCCCGAGCCCTCCCAGATGGAGTTGAGCGGTGCCTCGCGCAGCAGCCGGGGCATCCCCGACTCCTCCACGTACCCGTTGCCGCCCAGGCACTCCAACGCCTCGCCCACCACGGCGGAGCAGCGCTTGGTGACCCAGTACTTCGCGGCGGGCACCGCGATCCGCAGGAAGGCCCGCTCCTCGGCCGTATCCGTGTCGTACGCGGCGGCCAGCCGCATCGCCAGCACCGTCGCCGCCTCCGACTCCAGCGCCAGATCCGCCAGCACGTTGCGCATCAGGGGCTTGTCGATCAGCGGCCCGCCGAACGCACCGCGGTACGCGCTGTGGTGGACCGCCTGCGCCACCGCCTGCCGCATCAGCGCCGCCGAACCCACCACACAGTCCAGCCGGGTGGCCGCCACCATCTCGATGATGGTGCGCACCCCGCGCCCCTCCTCACCCAGCCGGCGGGCCCAGGTCCCGTCGAACTCGACCTCGGCGGAGGCGTTGGACCGGTTGCCCAGCTTGTCCTTCAGCCGCTGGATCGCGAACACGTTGCGCGTGCCGTCCGGGAGCACGCGCGGCAGGAGGAAGCAGGTCAGCCCGCCCGGCGCCTGCGCCAGCACCAAGAAGCCGTCCGACATCGGCGCCGAACAGAACCACTTGTGCCCGGTGAGCAGATACTCGTCCTCACCCGACAGCGGCTCCGCCCGGGTCGTGTTGGACCGCACGTCGGTGCCGCCCTGCTTCTCGGTCATGCCCATCCCGAAGAGCACACCGCTCTTCTGCCCGGCGGGCCGCAGCCCCTCCTCGTACGTGTGCGAGGTCAGCAGCGGCTCCCACTCGGCGGCCAGCGCCGGATCGGTCCGCAGTGCGGGCACCGCGGCATGCGTCATCGACAACGGACAGCCGTGCCCCGCCTCGGCCTGCGTCCAGACCAGGAACCCCGCCGCGCGACGGACATGACCGGCCGGACGCCCCCAGGCGTCCGTCAGCCCGGCCGACACGGCGTGGCCCAGCAGCCGGTGCCAGGACGGATGGAACTCCACTTCGTCGATGCGATGCCCATAACGGTCATGGGTGCGCAGTACGGGCGGATACGTGTTCGCCCGCGCACCCCACTCCTGGGCCTGGGCGGAGCCCGCGGCCCGGCCGAGCTCGCCGAGCTCCTCCAGCGCCACGGGCAGGACCCCGGACGCGACATGCCGCTCCACGGCCTCGGACAGGGCCCGGTCGGCGGCGAAGACGTCATAGCCGACCAGCGGCGGAACCTGGTTGGTCACTGTGTGGGTGGTGGCTGCCATGCCGATACGGTAAGGAGGTGCAGGCAGCAAAGGAAACACCCGAGCGGCCACCGGGCCGGCTCCACCGGGCGCGAGTGCTCTACCGCAACGTCTCCAAACGACGGATGGCATGGCACTTGCTCAAGGACACCGTCAACTCGTGCATCGAGTACCGCATTCTGGGACTCGCGGCCGAGGCGGCGTTCTTCACCCTGCTCTCGCTGCCCCCGCTGCTGCTCGGCATGATCGGACTGCTCGGTTACGTCGACGAGTGGACGACCACCACCACCGTCGCCTCCATCGAGCGCAACATCCTCTCCGCCGCCCGGACGGTGCTGTCCGAACGCGGGGTCAACGACTTCGCCGAACCGCTGCTCGCCGACGTCACGACCGGGGCCCGCCCCGACATCATCTCCATCGGCTTCGCCATCGCCCTGTGGTCCGGCTCCCGCGCGGTGAACGTCTTCATCGACACCATCACCGTCATGTACGGACTCGACGGCCACCGCGGCATCGTCAAGACCCGGCTGCTCGCCTTCCTGCTGTACGTCGTCGCCCTGCTGCTCGGTGCGGTGGTGCTGCCGCTGCTGGTCGTCGGCCCGGACCGGGTGGTCGAGCTGGTGCCGTGGGGCACCGAACTCATAGCCGTCCTGTACTGGCCGCTCGTGATACTGCTGAGTGTCGCGTTCCTCACGACGCTCTACCACGTGTCCGTACCGGTGCGTTCGCCCTGGATCGAGGACGTCCCCGGGGCGTTGGTGGCGCTCGGCATGTGGGTCCTCGGCAGCTTCCTGCTCCGGATCTATCTGACCAACACGGTCGAAGGCCCCACCATCTACGGCTCCTTGGCGGCGCCGATCGCCGTCCTGCTGTGGATCGGCATCTCCGCCTTCGCGGTCCTGGTCGGCGCCGCGGTCAACGCGGCCATCGACCGGGTGTGGCCCTCGCTCGCCACGGCCGCCGCCCGTGAGGCCACCGAACGCGTCCGGGCCGCGCAGGCCGCCGAGTTCGTCGCCCGCACCCGCTCGGCCGCCTACGCCGGAACGGACGACGACGATGAGGACGACGGCCCCGCGTACATGCCTTCCGAGTTCCCCGAGCGCTGGTCCCGCTTCCTGCCGCCCGACGACGTGAAGTCCCGGCTGCACGCGACCTGGGAGAAGGACCACAAGGACCCGAAGGACCCCAAGGACGTCAAGGAGCCCAGGAAACCCAAGGAGACCGGGAGGACCACGGAGCCCAGGGCGTCCGGGCCGGCCGAGGAGCCACCTTCCCGCTGACCGCGCTAGCGTGGAAGCATGCCCCGGGAACACCAGCGGTACCAGGAACGGCCGTCCCGGCTGGACGGGGCCGTCGTCTGGACCCTGGACGCCCCTCCCGGCCCCCGGCAGCCCTCCCGGCCCGTCCTGCCGGACGGCTGCATGGATCTGATCTGGACCGCCGGACGCCTGGTCGTCGCCGGGCCCGACACCCGCGCCTTCCACGTCGACCCCCGCGACCGCGGTTCCTGCGCCGCGATCCGGTTCGCGCCCGGTACCGCCCCCGTACTCCTCGGCGTACCGGCGCACGAACTGCGCGACCACCGGGTCGAACTCGCCGACCTCTGGTCGCGTACCGCCGTCCGCGAACTCACCGGCCGCGTCGACCGGGCCGCCGACCCCGCCACCGCGCTGGAGGACCTCGCCCTGGGCCTGGCCGCCGACACCGGACCGCCGGACCCGCTCACAGCGGCCGTCGCCGACCGGCTGCGGCGCGGCGGCTCCGTCGCGGCGACGGCCGCCGAGGTCGGCATCGGCGCCCGACAACTGCACCGCCGCTCCCTGGCCGCCTTCGGCTACGGCCCCAAGACCCTGGCCCGGATCCTCCGCCTCCAGCGGGCCCTGGCCCTCGTCCGCGCCGGCCTGCCGTACGCCGAGGCGGCCTGCGCGGCGGGCTGCGTCGACCAGGCGCACCTGGCCCGAGAGATGCGCGCCCTCGCCGGGACGACGCTCGGCGCGTACTTCAGGGCCGAGGCCCCGACGCCCGTGAACGGAACCGGGACCTGGACCCCGGCATCCGCGAACGGGACCTACGCGTCCGCCGCCGCGAACAGCGACACCCCGCAGCCGTCCGGGTCCAGCACGATGGCGTAGCGCTGCCCCCACACCGCGTCCCAGGGCTTCGCGTGGCCCGTGTACCCGGCGGCGACGAGGTCCGCGTACACCGCGTCCACCTCCGCCGGACTGTCGCAGACGAACGCCAGCCCGAGCCGCTCGCCGCCCGAGGGCCGCTGCCACGCCGGATCGAACGAGGCGATGACCGCCTCCGTGTCCCACAGCAGCCGCTGCCCGCCCGGCAGGGCCACTTCGACATGGGGCGCGGATTCCGCCCCCGCGGGAATGTCCAGGCCGAGCCGCCGGTAGAAGGCGAGCGAGGCGGCCAGGTCGGTCGTGATGATGCTGATGGCGTCGAATCGTGGAGTCATGCTCCGACCGTAGGCACACGGCACCCCGGCCGTCTTGCAGGAATCGGACGCCCGGGTCCGTGGCGACCCCTCGGCCCCGGGCAGTCGCGCGCCCCTCAGCCCAGGCAGTCGGCGGGCGAGGTCCCCGGATCGGTGAGCGCGAGGCCGAGGGCGGCCCGTTCGGTGATCCACCGCGTCGGCCGGTGGCGCGGGTCGCCCGTCGTCGCGTGCAGCGACCGCTGGAGCTCCAGCATCCTCGCGGCCCCGACACGCTCGCCCCAGTCCAGCGGCCCGTACGGGTAGCCGAGCCCCGTGGTCACCGCCAGGTCGATATCGGGGGGCGCGGCGAGCGAGCGCTCCGCGATCGAGCAGCCGACCGCGACGACGGAGGACAGCAGCCGCTGCGCGACCGTGCCCGCGGTGTCCCGCACCACCGACACCGCGTACGGCTCATCGCCCTCGGCGGCCCGCGCCAGCACCGCGCGCGCGTCCCGGGCGGCCGCCGGGTCACCGGCCGCCGTCACCGCGAGGACCCGCCGCCGCCCCGCCGGGGGCAGTACCTCCACGCCGAACGTACGCTCCTGGGGCCCCGCGCCCTCCGCGACCGCCGCCGACACCGGCGTCCCCCAGACGGGCACCAGCACCACGGCCCGCGCGGACGGCCCCGCGCCCCGCTCGACCCGGACCCCCGCCGCCTCCAGGGACCGGGCCAGGGCCTCCTCGTACGAGGCGGTCTCCGGGCGCCCGCCCGGGACCAGGAACACCGGGCGCTCCGCGTTCCCGGTGACCGCGCTCTCCGGCGCGGGGCCGAAGACCCCGTCGCCGTAGGCGTACCAGCCCCGGCCCGTCTTACGGCCGTGGAGCCCCGCCACCACCCGGTTCGGGGTCAGGAAGGACGGTCGCAGCCGGTCCTCGTACCGGAAGCCCTCCCAGATCGAGTCGATCACCGCGGCCGTCACGTCGAGACCGGTCAGGTCCATCAGCTCGAAGGGTCCCATCCGCAGCCCCAGCACGTCCCGGGCGATCCGGTCGATCTCCACCGGGTCCGCCACCGACTCCTCCAGCAGCGCGAGAGCCTCGGTCACCAGCCCCCGCCCGGCGTGGTTGACCAGGAAGCCGGGGGTGTCGGCGACGGTCACCGCCCGGTGGCCGCAGCCCTCCACCAGCTCGGTCAGCAGGGCCGGGATCTCCGGGCGGGTGGCCGCACCCGGCACCACCTCGACGATCCGCATCAGCGGCACCGGGTTGAAGAAGTGCAGCCCGGCCAGGCGCGCGGGGTCCTTCAGCGTCGCGGCGATCCGGGTCACCGACAGCGAGGAGGTGTTGGTCGCGAAGACGGCGGAGGCGGGCAGCGCCCGCTCCAGCTTCCCGAACACCTCGGCCTTGGTCGCCAGGTCCTCCCGTACGGCCTCGATCACCAGCTCCACCTCCGGACCCGCCGCCCACGGCTCGGCGAGCGGCACCAGCCGGGCCACGGTCGCGTCCCGCTCGGCGACCCGCATCCGGCCCTTGGCGACGGCCCGGTCCAGCATCGAGGCGACGAAGTCCAGGGCGTCCGTCACCGCCTCGGGCCGTACGTCCCCGAGCTCGACGGTGTGTCCGGCGCTCGCCGCCCACTGGGCGATGCCGCGGCCCATGGCCCCGGCTCCGACGATTCTGATACGCATGGCGGTGGAAGCCCTTTCAGCGGAGGTGAGTACGCCGGTACACGCGGCGGCGCACACGGTTCATCAGCGGAGGTGGACACGGTCGGGGTCGACATCGTCCCGCAGGAGCCGCAGCTCGGCGGAGGTGGGCGGGGCCGTCGTCGCCACCGTGCCGGCGGTCTTCAGATCCCAGCCGGTCGCGGCCCGCACCTGCTCGACGGTGCCCCCGGGCTGGACGGCGACCAGCCGCGGACGAAGGCGGCGACGGCCTCCCTCATCGACATGACCTTGCCGGCCGTCCGGTCCACGGTCCTCCTCATCGTCCGCATACGCGGATCCCACGGTGTCAGCATCCATTGATGGCTGTCCAATACCGAATTAAGGTCGGATCCGGACACAGGACATATCAATGACGCGAGAGGTGTCCCAGGGAAGAGGGGTCCCGATGGAACTGCGCCACCTGAAGGCCTTCCTCGCCGTGGCCGAGGAGCTGCACTTCGGCCGGGCCGCCAAGCGCCTCCAGATGGCACAGCCACCGCTGAGCCGGCAGATCCGGCAGCTGGAGAAGGAACTCGGCGTCCAGCTGTTCCGCCGCAGCACGCGCTCCGTCCGGCTCACCGGCGCGGGGGAGACCTTCCTCGCCCCCGTGCGGACCGTCCTGGAGGACCTCGACACCGCCGTCCGGGCCGCCCGCTCGGCGGGCCGGGGCGAGTACGGCCGGGTGACCATCGGCTTCGCCGGGGCCTCCAGCCACGAGACGCTGCCCCGCCTCACCCGTGCCGTGCGCGCCGCACACCCCGGCCTCGAACTGGTCATGACCGGCCAGACGTACGCCAACGTCGCGCTGTCCCGGGTCGCCGACGGCTCTCTCGACCTGGGCTTCGTCCGGCTGCCGGTGACCCGGCCCGGCGTGGACCACCGGGTCATCGACGAGGAGGAGCTGCTGTGCGCCCTGCCGTTCGACCATCCACTCGCCCGGCACGAGGCGGTGCCGCTCGGCGAGCTGGCGGACGAACCGTTCGTATCCTTCCCCGCCAACACCGGCTCCACCGTGCGCGACGCCATGACCGAGGCCTGCGAGAGCGCCGGGTTCACCCCACGCGTCGTCCAGGAGGCCCCCGACTCGTACACGATCATGGCGCTCGTGGCCGCCGGGGTCGGCATCACCCTCACGGTCACCTCCGTACGCCACATCAAGCAGAGCGGACTGGTCTACCGGCCCCTCACCGGACCGCCCATCCGCCGCCAGGCAGCCCTCGCCTGGCGTGCCGACAACCCCTCCGCCGCCCTGCACGCCGTGCTCGCCGTCGCCCGGGACGCCCTGCCGACTCCCGTACGTGGAGCGGGCGGAGGGCCGACCGAGACGCCGGGCCTCTCCATGGCGGGCACATCCGGTACTGGACCCGCTCAGCCACCGGATGCGAAGGTCACCCCACCACCCGCGCCCCGCCCGTCGCCCTGATCGCCCTGGTCGCCCTGAAGGAAAGGCCCCGCCGTGCCGCTCGACGTCGTCATCTGCGAACCCCTGCGTACCCCCATCGGCCGGTTCGGTGGGGCCTTCGCCCAGCAGACCCCGGCCGCGCTGGCCGCATGTGTCATCGCGGAGATCGTCGCCCGCACCGGCATCGACCCCGCCCGGGTCGACGAGGTGATCCTCGGCCACGCCTACCCCACCAGCGAGGCCCCCGCCATCGGCCGGGTCGCCGCCCTGGACGCCGGGCTGCCCACCACGGTCACCGGCTCCCAGATCGACCGCCGCTGCGGCTCCGGACTCCAGGCGGTGCTGGACGCGGCGATGCAGATCCGGGCCGGATTCAGCGACGTGGTGATCGCGGGCGGCGTCGACGTGATGAGCGCCGCCCCCTACTACACCCATGACGGACGCTGGGGCATCAAGGGCCCCGGCCTCCAACTCCACGACGCGCTCGCCCGGGGCCGTGTCACCGCAGGAGGCGTCAACCACCCGGTCCCCGGCGGCATGATCGAGACGGCGGAGAACCTGCGCCGGGAGTACGGGATCAGCCGAGCCGACCAGGACGCCCTGGCCCTGCGGTCCCAGCAGCGTGCCGCCCGCGCCGCAGCGGAGGGCCGCTACGCCGCGGAGACCGTCCCCGTGACCGTACGCACCCGCAAGGGCGAGAGCGTCGTCACCGCCGACGAGCACCCCCGCCCCGACACCACCGCGGAACAACTCGCCGCACTCCGACCGGTGATGGCGAAGTCCGACCCGGATGCCACGGTCACCGCGGGCAACGCGAGCGGCCAGAACGACGCGGCCGCCGCCTGCCTGGTCACCAGCGCCGGAACCGCCGAACGCATGGGCCTCACCCCCCTGGTCCGCCTGGTCTCCTTCGCCCGCGCGGGGGTTCCCGCCACGACGATGGGCATCGCCCCCGTCGCTGCCACCCGCACCGCCCTGGACCGGGCGGGCCTCACGCTCGCCGATCTCGACCTGATCGAGCTGAACGAGGCGTTCGCCGCCCAGGTGCTCGCCTGCACCAGGGAGTTGGGTCTCGGTGAGAAGGACCACGACGAGCGGATCAACGTCAATGGCTCGGGTATCTCACTGGGCCACCCGGTCGGCGCCACCGGAGCCCGTGTTCTCGCCACCCTCACCCGCGAACTCCAGCGCCGGGAGGGCCGGTACGGCCTGGAGACGATGTGTATCGGGGGCGGCCAGGGCCTCGCCGCGGTCTTCGAGCGCATCGCGGCCTGAAGGCGGTGGAGTGGACCTCCTCTTCGAAGGGGTCGCCGTCATGCGGCTCACCACGCGGTACGCGGGAATCCTTCGTCATCGCCCGCCAGGGATTACGGGACGGCCCTCAGGTACGGTGCGCGAAGATCACCGCTGAACGGCGGCCGGTGCAGGGCGTCTTGGGGCCCGGCCCCGACGAGTCGCACGCCCTTCTCCGAAGTCCGCGGCCGTAGCCCGAATCTGTCGGTGCGACGGCCGCAGGCGCACACAGAAAGGTCCGGCCGGACAGTCCCCGCTGTCCGGCCGGACCTCGTTCTCCCGCGGGAGGTCTATCAGTCCCGCGCGTCGCGGCTACGGCGCATCAGCACCGCACCACCGAGCAGCAGCGCGGCGCTCGCGCCGGCGGCCAGGCCCAGGTCGGCGGCACCGGTGTCGGCCAGGTGCGCGTCCGGGGTGTCGGACCCGGGCGTGCCCGAGCCGGGCGTGTCGGTCGGCGGTTCGTCGACGGGCGGCTGGTCCACCGGGGGCTGGTCCACCGGCGGTTCGTTGACGGGCGGTTCGTTGGCGGGCGGCTCGTTCACCGGCGGTTCGTTGACCGGGGGCTCGTTGACGGGCGGTTCGTTCACGGGCGGCTTGTCCACCGGGGGCTTGTCGACGGGCGGCTTGTCCACGGGCGGCTTGTCCACCGGGGGCTTGTCGACGGGCGGCTTGTCCACGGGGGGCTTGTCCACGGGGGGCTTGTCCACCGGCGGGTGGTTGTGCTTCGGGCCGTCGGCGTTCACGCACTTGTTGCCGAAGGCCGGGTTCAGCAGAGCGATCACATTGACGGTGTTGCCGCACACGTTGACCGGGACGTGCACCGGCACCTGCACCGCGTTGCCCGAACCGACCCCCGGCGAACCGACGGCCGCGCCCTCGGCCGACGCGTCGGCCTGCGCAGTGCCGCCGACCGCCGCCAGGAGGCCCGATGCGGCCGCAATGACGATAATGCTTTTGTTCAAGACCTGTCGCATTACTTGCCCTTTCTTAGGACATTCGCGAGGACTTCGCATGGGTGCTTCGCGAGCGGAGACGGGCAGCCGTCGGGCGGAGCCGCGGCACAGCCGGACCCTGCGGCGAAGCCATGGTGAAAGTGGTGAAAACGTGCGCGCTGGACGACTGCCATAACGACTCAGGTCCATGCGGGAAACTCGGAGTCGCGTGGAAATTGTGTAATCACCCGAACGGGTGGTGCCGTTCAGTGTCAGGCACCCCGTTTCACAGAGAGAGAAAAACGATTCGCCCTCAACTGAACTCGCTGTCGCAGGTAGTTGACGGCGAGGAGTTTCCTGCTCGGGATGTGACGCGACCGCGGAGCCGTTCGCCCTCGTCCACCCGTTCGGGCGAAGAACGCCGGAAGGGTGTGCGTCATTCCTTTACGAACGTGCGGGCGTACGAACAGAGAGGGGGGCCGGACCCCCGTGTCCGGCATTCGGGTGAACGGGCGGAACCTAACACCGGGCAGCGAGTTGACCAGGGGGCTCCGCTTACGGGGCGATCGGTACGAGAAGGGTTAATCGTGATCAAGAAGGTTCTGGCTACGGGCGCTGTCGCCGCCTCCATCCTCGGTCTCGGCTCGACGCAGGCCATGGCCATCGCCAACGACGGCGGCACCACCTCGGTCAACGGCAACGGTGCTTCGCAGGCCTACGGCAACTCCGAGACCCACGGTGACTGGAGCCCGCAGTTCGCGCTCATCCAGGGCTCGCTGAACAAGCCCTGCATCGCTCTCCCGGCCAAGGCGAACCTCGGTTCGCTCGTCGGCCTGGTGCCGATCTCGGTCCAGGACATCAACGTCCTGTCCTCCCCGCAGAACCAGCAGTGCACCGAGAACTCCACCCAGGCCAAGGGTGACGAGGCCCTGTCGCACATCCTGGAGGACATCCCGATCCTCTCCGGCAACGGCGTCGCCAACAACTGATCCGCAGCCGCCCTACTCGGGCCCGAGCCCTCGGCGTTCCTCCAACGAGCGGCTCGGGCCCGTCGCTGTCCCGGCTGTTCCGGAACACGTGTGTGGTTTTCTCGCCCGCGTTCCCCGCCGCCGTCCTCACGGGAATTGCGGCATTCGGGCGGACATCCGGGAATCCGCCCGTCGAACAGTTCCCATCCCGGACATTCATCGTTACGTAGGACAGTGCCGGAGTCACGAGTGATCAGGATCCAGCTCGGGCGGGCACGATCGTCGTGACCGCATCTGACTCCGCCTAGAAAAGGGAAAAACAGTGAAGTTCACCAAGGTTGCCGCAGTCGCCGCCGGTACGCTCATGGCGATGGGCTCCGCCGCGCCGGCCATGGCCGACGCGGGTGCCGAGGCCATTGCCGCGCACTCCCCGGGCGTGCTGTCCGGTAACGTTATCCAGGTCCCGATCCACATTCCGGTCAACGTCTGCGGCAACACCGTCAACGTGATCGGCCTGCTGAACCCGGCGTTCGGCAACACCTGCATCAACAAGTGACCCTCTGACCGACCGGGCCGCGTGCCCGTAACCGGTGGGCCCCGGGCGGCGGATGCCGTCCGGGGCCTTTTCGCGGCCCGGCTCCGCAGGCCGGAATCGCGAAGGGCGCCGGAGAAAAACGCCGCTCCACAGTTTCCCGAAAGCGGCCGGATCGTTGATCAGGGAGAAAGCGGCAGAAGTCACAGGTAAAGAACGCTTGTGTGCGGCACGGGAACGTGACCGAAACAGATGCCGCGCAGAAGGGAACCAGAAAAGTGAAGTACGCGAAGACCGCCGCCCTTGTTGCCGGTTCCGTGGCTGCCCTCGGAGCGGCCGCTCCCGCCTTCGCCGCTACTACGCCCACGGCCCCCAACTTCAGCCTCGACAGCGGCCTCAACCAGGTGATGGCCAGTGCCCCGCAGGTCGTGGACCCGGTGGTGGGCGCGGTCGCCGAAACCGCCGAGACGGTCTCGAAGGACGGCACGGTCGGCAAGCTGGCGGGCCAGGCAACCGGTGCGGTGGAGGGTGCTGCTCCGCTGCTCGGCGGGGTTCCCCTCGGCGGCTGACCGCCGCAGCGCGACCGTTCCACCCGGTTCTTTCACCGATCCGTATTACTCCCCAGAAGGGCTCTTTCATGTTCAAGAAGATCATGGCCTCGGCTGCCGTCGCCGCCTCGGTCGTCGGTGTCTCCGCCGTTGCCGCCCCGTCCGCCATGGCCATCGCCAACGACGGCGGCACCACCACGGTCAACGGCAACGGTGCTTCGCAGGCCTACGGCAACTCCGAGACCCACGGTGACTGGAGCCCGCAGTTCGCGCTCATCCAGGGCTCGCTGAACAAGCCCTGCATCGCTCTCCCGGCCAAGGCGAACCTCGGTTCGCTCGTCGGCCTGGTGCCGATCTCGGTCCAGGACCTCAACGTCCTGTCCTCCCCGCAGAACCAGCAGTGCACCGAGAACTCCACCCAGGCCAAGGGTGACGAGGCCCTGTCGCACCTGCTGAACGACATCCCGATCCTCTCCGGCAACGGCGCCGGCAACAGCTGAGACCGGGTAGCTCGGGTCCGCTCCGTCCGACCCGCGTGGGGCCAGTCCATCCGTACGGCGATCGTTCTTCGCCGGACCGGCCGGACTGGCCCTTCGTCATGTGCGGTCCTCTCCGGCCGGGTTGTCGGGTTGGGCCGGATGCCGTAGGCCCGGCTGACGATCCGTGCCGGGCTGGGTAGGCCCTCTGTATGGATCCGTACGACAGTCAGACCCCGCAGGGCGGAGAGCGGTGGCCCGCGTCGGGCGGCACACCGATCTACGACCGGCTCGTCGCCGAGTGGCAGGCGGCCGGAGGCGGTCACCCCCTCTCGGAACCGCACCAGGATCAGGCACCCCGGTGCGGCGGCTTCGTGCCGGCGGCACGCACCTCCAACGAGGGATTCGGGCCCGAGGCCCCGGAGGGTGAGGCCCCTGAGGACTGAGGAGTGGCGTCGACCTTGCGCCGGAACGAACCCATTTGAGTGGTGCTGCGCAACCGATCAGGGGTGGAGGCAGTTGATCAGTACGTTCCACAACGGGACGCTCCGAAAGGTGAAGTTGATGAAGAAGATGATGGCCGGCGCTGCAGTGGCCGTGTCCCTGCTCGGTCTGTCCGCAGTCGCGGCTCCCACGGCCATGGCGATCGGCAACGACGGTGGCACCACCACCGTCAACGGCAACGGTGCCGAGTCGGAGATCGGCAACGCCGAGACGGAGGGCAACTGGAGCCCGCAGAACCAGCTCGTCCAGGGCACCCTGAACAAGCTCTGCGTCGGCCTGCCCCTCAAGGCCAATGTCGGTTCGCTCGTCGGCATCGTGCCGATCGCGGTCCAGGACATCAACGTCCTGTCCAACCCGCAGAACCAGCAGTGCGCCGACAACTCCACCCAGGCCAAGGGCGACGAGCCGCTGTCGCACATCCTGGACGACATCCCGGTCCTCTCGGGCAACGGCGTCGGCAACAACTGACGCAGCACCGCCTGAGGTGTTGAGTGCGGGCGGTCCGGAGATCACACTCCGGGCCGCCCGTCCTCGTTCTCGCGGTACAGCTTCATCGCACATCGCACATCGCGCGCAGCGCGCAGCGCGCAGCACAGCACGGGCGAGGCCCACCACTCCACGGGGGGTGGTGGGCCTCGTCGCGTGCCGGGGCGGCGGAAGCGCTCCTCAGCCCAGGGAGCGGACCGGGAGCAGGCAGTGGGCGGCGGTGCGGACGACTTCCACATCGGTGGCGAAGGCCCGCAGCCGGTCCTCGCTGACCGGCTGCCCGGGCACGGCGTCCGGCCACGGGCTGGTGGCGAACATCCCGTACACCCGGCCCTGGGCCCCCGCGGCGGCCAGCCACTCCGCGGGGGCGGGATACTGCGCCGAGAGGTGAGGCAGCGTCAGGACGGCCCGCCCCGCCTGGACGAGGAGCTTCGCCTGGACGCCCGGGCTCTCGGCCGCGTCCTGGATCGGGCCGCCGACGTGGAGCCCCGCGCGCTCCAGCGCGGCGCGCATGGCCTCGCGGCCGACGTCCGGACCGTCCTGCCCGTCGCCCAGCGAGTAGGCGAGGAGGAAAGCGGTGTCCTGGTCCGCGTCGGGCTGCCGGCCGCTCCAGCCGATCAGGATCTGCGTGCCCAACTGGGCTTGGGTGAACGTGCCGGTGGAGGCCTGGGGTGTGGTCATGCTCGGCACCCTAACGGCCCCGGACCGGGCTCTATGCATGCGTATCACCCGATCGGGGGAGATCTGCTGCCAACTCCGGCGAACGCCCCGGTCAGGCCGACTCCATCGGAGGTGTGCGGAAAAGCTGTTGACGTCGCTCCCGGGGGCCCGGCTAATCTGGCCACTGCTCCGGGCGCCGCGATGACGTGTGCGGCACGGAAACGGAAGAGAACCAGGAGGTGAGGACATTGATGGCTGTCGTTGCGATGGGCACTGCCCACAACCGGAAGAGCACCGTCCTCATCCCCGTGGCCACCGGCTGACCGACTTCCCTCATTCCCGCGCCGAGCGCGCGTGCCGGGGCCACCCTGTGAAGGGTTTCCCTTGTCTTTCTCGTTCCTTCCCGCTTCCTCCTCCTCGCACCCGCTGACTCCGTACGGCTGGGACGAGGACTGGGCGGCAGCCTTCTCCCCGTATGCCGAGCAGGGGCTCGTGCCGGGGCGCGTCGTGCGGGTCGACCGCGGTCAGTGCGACGTGATCACCGTCGCCGGCCCCGTCCGCGCCGACACCGCGTTCGTCGTGCCCCGTGACCCGATGCGGATCGTCTGCACCGGCGACTGGGTGGCGCTCGACGCGGACGGCGATCCGCGCTTCGTCCGTACGCTCCTGCCCCGCCGCACCGCCTTCGTCCGCTCCACCTCCTCCCAGCGGTCCGACGGGCAGGTGCTCGCCACCAACATCGACCACATCGCCATCTGTGTCTCGCTCGCCGTCGAACTGGACCTCGGCCGCCTCGAGCGCTTCCTCGCGCTCGCCCTGTCCAGCTCCAGCGGTGCCGCCCTGCTCGGCGGCGGCCGGGACGCGGCCCACACCCCCCAACCGATCGTGCTGCTCACCAAGGCGGACCTGGTGTCCGACGCGGTCACCCTGTCCCACCTCGTCCAGGACGTCGAGGCGATCGCCCCCGGCGTCCAGGTGCTGCCGGTCAGCTCCACCACGGGTGAGGGGCTCGACGTCTTCGGCGCCGTCGTCTCCGGTGGCACGAGCGTGCTGCTCGGCATCTCCGGAGCGGGCAAGTCCACCCTGGCCAACACCCTGCTCGGCATGGATGTCCTGGAGGTGCGGGCCGCACGGGACGTCGACGGCAAGGGGCGGCACACCACGACGACCCGCAATCTGCTCGTCCTGCCGCAGGGGGGCGTCCTCATCGACACCCCCGGGCTCCGCGGAGTGGGCCTGTACGACGCGGGGGCCGGGGTCGGCGAGGTGTTCTCCGAGATCGGGGAGCTGGCGACCCGATGCCGGTTCCACGACTGCGCCCACCAGGCCGAACCGGGGTGCGCCGTCCTCGGCGCACTGGAGGACGGGGTCCTGCCCGAACGACGGCTGGACAGCTACCGCAAGCTGGTCCGCGAGAACCAGCGGATCGTCGCCAAGACCGACGCCCGGTTGCGCTCCGAGATCCTGCGGGACTGGAAGCGCAAGGGCGCGGAGGGGCGCGCGGCCATGCAGGCCAAGCGCGGCCGGGTGCGGTAGCCCGGGGCGACCGGTTCGACGTCCGACAACCGCGAGTGCGGCGGTCCCGGCTGCCGCACACTGGACGGTGTGATGGACGAAAGAACCAGGTACGAGGCGGTCAGCAGCCGCGACGCGCGGTTCGACGGCGCGTTCTTCTTCGCCGTCGTGACCACCGGCATCTACTGCCGGCCGAGCTGCCCCGCCGTCACGCCCAAACGCGCCAATGTGCGCTTCTACCCGACCGCGGCGGCGGCCCAGGCCGGCGGCTTCCGGGCCTGCCGCCGCTGTCGGCCGGACGCCGTGCCCGGCTCCGCCGACTGGAACGTCCGCGCGGACGTCGTCGGCCGGGCCATGCGCCTGATCGGCGACGGCGTGGTGGACCGCGAAGGCGTTCCCGGACTCGCCGGGCGGCTCGGCTACAGCGCCCGGCAGGTCCAGCGCCAGCTCAACGCCGAGCTGGGCGCGGGACCCGTCGCGCTCGCCCGGGCCCAGCGCTCCCACACCGCCCGGGTGCTCCTCCAGACCACCGGGCTCCCGGTCACCGAGATCGCCTTCGCCGCGGGGTTCGCCAGCGTCCGGCAGTTCAACGACACCATCCGGCAGGTCTACGCCCGCACGCCCAGCGCCCTGCGCGCCGAGGCCGGCACGGGGCTCGGCGGCGGACACCGCGAGGGCACTCGGGCCGGGGTTCCGCTGCGGCTCGCCCATCGGGGCCCGTACGCCACCGCCGCCCTGTTCGACCTGCTGGCCGCGGGAGCGGTCGCCCGGGTCGAGGAGGTGACGGGCCCGCTCGGCCGCCGCATCTATGGGCGCACCCTGCGACTGCCGTACGGGGCCGGACTCGTCGCGGTCGACGAGGCCCCGACCGGCGGCCCCTGGCTGGAGGCCCGGATCCAGCTCACCGACCTCCGCGACCTGACCACCGCCGTCCAGCGGGTGCGCCGTCTGTTCGACCTGGACGCCGACCCCTACGCCGTGGACGAGGCGCTGGCCGCCGACCCCCGGCTCGCCCCGCTGGTCGCCGCCCGCCCCGGGCTGCGGTCGCCGGGCGCGGCCGACCCGGAGGAGGCCGCGGTGCGGACCCTGGTGGGGTGCGAGGCCGCCGGGGAGCTGGTCGAGCGGTACGGGAAGGCGCTGGACGTGCCGTGCGGCGGGCTCACCCATGTGTTCCCGGAGCCGGAGGTGCTCGCCGGTTTTGCCGAGGACCCGGCCCTCGCGGCGCTGGCCGCCGCGCTCGCCGACGGCGGGCTGCGGCTGGACGCCGGGGCCGACCGCGACGAGGCGGAACGGACGCTGCTGACGCTGCCCGGGGTCGGTCGGCGCACCGCCGCCCTGATCCGGATGCGGGCGCTCGGCGACCCCGACGTGGATCCGTACGGAACGCCGGGCGCGGAGCGGTGGCGGCCCTGGCGCTCCTACGCCGTACGCCATCTGGAAGCGGTGGGGGCGGCGGTCCTGAGCTGACTCCGGCCGCCGAGGGCGCTCCGGTCAGCCCCGGAGCACCGCGCCCAGCCAGGCGCCCGTCACCAGCAGGCAGCAGAACAGCTCCACGAGTACCGCGTAGCCCGTCGCCCGCATGACCGAGCGCACCGACGCCCAGCCCGCGCCGCGGCTCCCCAGCCGCAGCCGCTCCGCGCCGAAGATGGCCCCCACGTACCCGAGGATCCCGCCGACCACGGGCACGACGAAGAAGCCCACGATCCCCGCGACCCCGCCGATCATCAAGGTCCTGACCGGTGCCCCGGAATCGCCCGGGCGACGCGGTGGCAGCAGCGGTTTGAGGGCCTGGTTCAGCAGCATCAGCGCCGTCGCGCCGATCAGGACGACCCAGGCGGCCGTCGTCATGTCCGTCAGCGCCCACCACAGCACCGCCGCCCAGACGATCGCCTGACCCGGCACACCCGGCACCAGCACCCCGACCAGACCCAGCAGCATGACCAGGCCCACGGCGACGAGCTGCCACACACTCATCTGACCAGCCTGCCGGAGAGTGCCCCACTCCGCCCGTCAGCGCACCCCTCCCACCCGCGTCGACCTGCGCCGACGCCGCCTCAGGCCGGCTCGGTACGGGCCACCCAGCCACGCTCGTACGCCTGCCAGCCCAGCTGGAGCCGCGTCGAGACCCCGGTCAGCTCCATCAGGCCCTTGACGCGGCGCTGCACGGTCCGCAGCCCCAGATCCAGGTTCTTGGCCACGCTGGCGTCCGTCAGCCCCGCCAGCAGCAACGACAGGATCTCCAGATCCGTCGGATCCGGCCCGACCCCGTACTCGCGGACCCCGCCGCCGCCCTCGCCCAGCCGCAGTGGCATCGCATCCCGCCACACCGCCTCGAAGAGGCCCATCAGCGACTCCAGCAGACCGCTGGCGTGCACGACCAGAGCGGCGGGCTCCGCGCCCCGCCCGGTCAGGGGAACCATCGCGAGGCTCCCGTCGGCCACCACCAGCTTCGTCGGCACCCGGTCCACCACCCGGCACTGCTCGTCCCGGCTCAGCGCCGCCGACAGCTCCAGGATCCCGAACGGCGTCGACAGCACCTCACGCTCGACCACCACCCGGTAGCTCACCCCGCGCGAGGCCGCCCGCTCCTCGGACTCGTTCTCCATCCCGGTCACCGCGATCGGCTTGCCCGTCACCAGGGCACACACCTCCGACACCGCGCCCAGCTGTAGCTGGTGGAAGCGCTGGGCGACGGCGCTCGCCCCCGTCACCACCTCCACCAGGTCATGCACCGCCGGTTCGCTCGCCTCGGCCCGGTACTCCTCGGCGAGCAGCGCGGACGCCAGCTCCGCCTGCTCCAGCTCGTGCCGCTGCTGGATCAGCAGCGCCCCGAGCGCCACGCCGGGCGGCGCCGCCACCCAGCGGCCCGGCCGGGCCGAGGACTGCGCGGCCAGGCCCTGCTGCTCCAGCCGCCGCAGGACCCGTTCGGTGTCCGCCTCGGGAAGTACCAGCCGGTGCGCGAGATCCGCGAGCTCCGCGGCTCCCGCCGCGACGAGCGCGCGGTATGCGGTTTCCTGTCTCTCGTCGAGACCTATGGCGCCCAGCATTCTCCGACCTCCCCGGGTGTGGTGATCGCGCATCGAGGCGCACCTGCGGCGGGTCCCCGGTGGCGGGAAGAGGCCACGGCGTATACCTGCCGCCCCCATCATCCCCCGTACCCCCGACGCCTCTGCCACGGTGGCGCCACCGCAGTACCAACAACGCCCGGGGTGCGGCGTCTTGGGTTGCTTCATTCCGGATTGACCTGAGGAGAGTGATGCGCCCGATATCGCATACGGCACGCGGAGCGGTGACCGTCTCCGTGCTCGCCGCCACCGTGATCGCGCCGTCGGTGGCCGTGCCATCGGACGAGCGGGACCCGAAGGGACCGATCACCGGGAGCGCGGTCGCCGGGCGGACCACATTTTCCCGATGTCCCGTTCTCGGGCCGCCCCGGCGGTGGACAATATGGGCATGAGTCAGCAGGGGGAGAAGCCCGCCGCCCATGAGGACGACTGGTGGCGCAAGCTGTACGACGAGACCGTGCCGGACACCGGTCCCGGCCGTGCGGCCGACAGCCTCGACGACCGCTTCGACTCCGTGTCGGACACGGTGAGCACCCCGGTGGGTGACCGGCGGGACACCGTGCGCGAGAGTGTCCGGGACCCGTACGGGGACGCGTTCGAGGACCCCTACGCCGACCGGTACGAGGAGCCGGACGCCGACCGCTACGAGGATCCGTACGCGCATGCGTACCGGCCGCCCGGGCAGAGCCGGTCCGTGGTGACCCAGCGGGAGCCGGTCCCGGGTCCCGTCCCGGATCCGGCAACGGCTCCGGACGTCATGCCGATCCCGCGGCCGGCCCGGGACCCGTACGCGAAGCGCGACCGGCCGCCGGAGCAAGCTGCTTACGCCTTGCCGGAGCCGGAGCCGGAGCCGGAGCCGGAGCCGGAGCCGGAGCCCCAGGCCGGTCCCGAACGGGCTGTCCGCCCCGAGCCGCCCGGACCGGGGGCGTCGGCCGCCCCGCCCGTACCTCCGTCGGCACCGCCCGTAGCGCCGCCGCCCCCGTCCTCCCCTTCGGTCGCTCTCCGCACCACCGTCTTTCCCGCCCCCTGGGAGGCGCCCGCCGGGCAGCGGGGGCCCCGGACGTTCGCCGCGCCGCGCGTGCCGGAAGTGCCTGAGCCCGACCTCGCGCCCGACCTCACCGCCGCGCACGCGCCTCCGCCGGACCTCGCCGCCGACGCGGCCGACGGGCGGCCGTCCGTCGGGCACCTCGGGGACCGGCCGCCCACCTACGACGCCGAGCCCGCGGCCCTGCCCTCCGCCACCTCGGAGAATCTGGACGGCCTCGCCCCCGACACCGTCCTGGACGGCGCGCGGTACGGGACGTACACCCTGCGCACCGCCTCCGTACGCGGCGACTCCGCCCGCTTCCGCGGAGAACCCCGGCGCGACGGGCTGCTCACCGCTCGCTTCGGGGCCGCCGAGAGCGCCCTCGTCCTCGTCGCCGTGGCGGGCGGCAACCGGGCCGGCGAAGCGGCGCACCTCGCCGCGGCCGACGCCTGCCGCTGGATCGGCGGGGCCGTCGCCCGCAGCCACATCCGGCTCTCCGAGGACATAAGGGCGGGCCGCCGGGGCGACCTGAAGGCCGGGCTGCACCGGCTCACCGACCGTACGTACGGCAAGCTGCGCGCCCGCGCCGCCGAACTCGGCATCACACCGGACGCGTACACCGTGAGCCTCCGGTGCCTGCTGCTGTCCGCCGACCCCGGCTGCCGCACGCGGGTCTTCTTCGGCGTCGGCAGCGGCGGCCTCTTCCGCCTCCGCGACGGACACTGGCAGGACCTGGAGCCCTTCGTCCCGGAGGGCGGCGATCCGCTGACGGGCGACGACCAGGAGGAGGCAACGGACGGGGACCGGCTGACGACGGACCTCCGGATCGCCGCGCCGCCGTCCCCGAACGCCGAGGGCCCGGCCCGGCAGCCCGCCGAGCCCTTCCGCTTCCGGGCCTCCGTGGCGCTCCCCGGCGACACGCTGCTGCTGTGCAGCAACGGACTCGCCGAGCCGATGCGCGGCGAGGCGGCGCTCCCCGGCGAGCTCGCCGAGCGCTGGGGGAGCGCCGGACCGCCAGGACTGCCCGCCTTCCTCGCCGACACCCAGCTCCGGATCAAGGGGTACGCCGACGACCGCACGTGCGCCGCCGTCTGGGAGGCGTGACCGCGCACGCCGTGGGTTGATGGACTGCGGAGCCCGGCGAAACGGTGTCTCGGGCCCGGAGTCCGGACAGCCGAAGTACACGGAGCACGGGCAAGGAAGGGTGCGCACCCATGGCCAAGCAGAACGTGGCGGAGCAGTTCGTCGACATCCTCGCCAGGGCAGGCGTCAAACGCCTGTACGGCGTCGTCGGCGACAGCCTGAACCCCGTCGTGGACGCCATCCGGCGTAACCCGGCCATCGACTGGATCCACGTCCGCCACGAGGAGACCGCAGCCTTCGCGGCCGGTGCGGAAGCACAGGTCACCGGCTCACTCGCGGCCTGCGCCGGCTCCTGCGGTCCGGGCAACCTGCACCTCATCAACGGCCTGTACGACGCACACCGCTCGATGGCCCCGGTGCTGGCCCTCGCCTCGCACATCCCCTCCAGCGAGATCGGCCTCGGCTACTTCCAGGAGACCCATCCGGAGCTGCTGTTCCAGGAGTGCAGCCACTACAACGAGATGATCTCCAACCCGGAGCAGATGCCGAGGCTGCTCCAGACGGCGATCCAGCACGCCATCGGGCGCGGCGGCGTCAGTGTCGTCTCGATGCCGGGCGACATCGCCTCCAAGCCCGCCCCCGAGAAGAGCATCGAGCACGCCCTTGTCACCGCCCGGCCGACGGTACGGCCCGGCGACGATGAGATCGACAAGCTCTGCCGCATGGTGGACGAGGCCAAACGGGTGACGCTGTTCTGCGGCAGCGGCACGGCCGGGGCGCACGCAGAGGTCATGGAGTTCGCCGAGAAGATCAAGTCCCCGGTCGGGCACGCGCTGCGCGGCAAGGAGTGGATCCAGTACGACAATCCGTACGACGTCGGGATGAGCGGGCTGCTCGGCTACGGCGCCGCGTACGAGGCGACCCACGAGTGCGACCTCCTCGTCCTGCTCGGTACGGACTTCCCGTACAACGCCTTCCTCCCGGACGATGTGAAGATCGTCCAGGTCGATGTGCGCCCCGAGCACCTTGGCCGCCGCTCCAAGCTCGACCTCGCGGTCTGGGGCGGTGTGCGCGAGACGCTGCGCTGCCTGACGCCCCGGGTGAAGCCCAAGTCCGACCGCAAGTTCCTCGACCGGATGCTGAAGAAGCACGCGAACGCCCTGGAGGGCGTGGTCAAGGCCTACACCCGAAAGGTCGAGAAGCACATCCCGATCCACCCCGAGTACGTTGCCTCCGTGCTGGACGAGATGGCCGACGAGGACGCCGTGTTCACCGTCGACACCGGCATGAACAACGTGTGGGCGGCCCGCTATCTGACACCCAACGGCAAGCGGCGGGTGATCGGTTCTTTCAGCCATGGCTCGATGGCCAACGCTCTGCCGCAGGCGATCGGCGCCCAGTTCACCGATCTGAGCCGGCAGGTCGTCGCGATGTCCGGCGACGGCGGATTCTCCATGCTGATGGGCGACTTCCTCACCCTGGTCCAGCACGACCTGCCGGTGAAGGTCGTGCTGTTCAACAACTCCTCGCTCAGCATGGTGGAGTTGGAGATGCTGGTGGCGGGCCTGCCGTCGTACGGGACGACCAACGGGAACACCGACTACGCCGCCATCGCCCGTGCGGCCGGCGCCTACGGCGTGCGCGTGGAGAAGCCCAAGCAGTTGCAGGGTGCGCTCAAGGAGGCCTTCAAGCACAAGGGGCCCGTGCTCGTCGACGTGGTCACCGACCCGAACGCGCTCTCCATCCCGCCGAGGATCAGCGCCGACATGGTCACCGGCTTCGCGCTCTCCGCCAGCAAGATCGTGCTCGACGGCGGAGTGGGCCGGATGCTCCAGATGGCCCGCTCCAACCTCCGCAACGTGCCCCGTCCTTGAGTCCGCGGGCGCGCCTGCCACTCTCACGCCGGGGTCAGGCGCACCGTCGGCCGGTCCGTGCCCGCCCGCCCATCGTGCGGAGGCTCAGCAGCCTCGGTCGACCAAGGACGACGGACAGGAGGGCGGCCGAGGAGCCGAGCCGAGTAGTGCGTGGGGGGATGCGCATGCCGTCATGATGACGCGCGGAGAAGTCGGGTCGTCAACGCGGGACTCAGGTGTTCCCGCCGGACGTCAACCGGAGCTGCGCCTATGTGGTGATGGCGTGCGCGGGTGGCTTGTTCCGTGCGCCCCTCGCCGCTTCTGACCGTTCATCCAGTGATGGGCCGACAAGCGTGACCGTGTACGTACAGGGGCATGCATCCCGTGAGGCTGTTCGACGGGCGGCCGGATCCAAGGAGGTCGGTTCACTGTGCGGGCGGGGGAAATGACGAAGCGCCAGAGAAAGACCGCGGTCATCGAGGGGCGTGGCCCCCGGGGCCGGAGACCGGGCGAGCCGCCACCGCCGGCCCGAATGCGCCGGAGGGTGGGCCACACCGAACGGTCAGCGGTGCGCGAAGTGCGCCGGGAGCTCAGGGAGTTCCTCCGGCATCGCTCCGACGAGGAGCAGACCGAGGCGGCGGAGCTGCTGGTGAGCGAGCTGGTGACCAACGCTCTCATCCACACCCGGCACGGGGCCGTGGTCACCGCCACGGCGACGCCCGCCCGACTGCGTGTGGAGGTCCAGGACTTCGCGTCGGAGGATCTGCCCGCACCGTACGTACCGAACGCCGACGACGGTACGCATGGCAGGGGCCTGATCCTGGTCCGGAGCCTGGCCGACGCCTGGGGCGTGGAGGCGCAGTCCTTGGGCAAGGTCGTCTGGTTCGAGCTGCATGGCGGAGGACCCTGAGGGCCCTCCGCCGCGAGGCGCGCTCAGCCGAACTGCCGCTCAAGATCCTTCAGTTTCTGTTCCAGCGAGTCGAGCCGGGGCAGCGTCTGCGTATCGTCCTCGGCTGTGAGGTCGACGGTCCGCGGGTCACTTCCCCGGCTCGAAGCGTCCAGGCTCTTCGAGCTCGAACCGTCCGCCTGCTTCGGGCCGACCGCTTGCAGGGATGGCCGGGGTCGCAGGGGCAGCTGACCCGGCTCTGCTATGGCGGGCTCCGCGACGGCCGGCGCCGTGCCGCCCGATGCCGGGGCGAGGGCGGGCACATCCACCTGCCGCTCGCCCCGTCCACCGCGTCCCCAGGCCCGGCTCTGCCGGTTCAGGGCCTTGATGCGGGCCCGGTCCAGCTTCTCCTGGTCGCGTCGGCGCAGCCGGTCCTGCTCACGTTCCTTGCGGTCCTCCCGCACCTCGTCCACCGCCTCGTCCAGGGTGCGGACGCCCTCCAGGAGCATCAGCGACCAGGCGCCGAACGTCTCCCTGGGCGCCCGAAGCCAGCGGACGATCCGGATCTGCGGCAACGGGCGCGGCACCAGGCCCTGTTCGCGCAGCGCGGCGCGGCGGGTCTGCTTCAGCGCGCGGTCGAAGAGCACCGCGGCCGAGAGGGACATCCCCGCGAAGAAGTGCGGTGCGCCCGCGTGGTCCATGCCCCGGGGGGCGTGCACCCAGTTGAACCAGGCGGCGGCCCCGGCGAACGTCCACACCAGCAGCCGGGAGCCGAGCGCCGCGTCTCCGTGGCTCGCCTCCCGTACGGCCAGTACGGAACAGAACATCGCGGCCCCGTCCAGTCCGAACGGGACCAGATACTCCCAGCCTCCGGTGAGGTTCAGGTTCTGTCGGCCGAAGCCGACGAGGCCGTGGAAGGAGAGCGCGGCGGCGACCGCCGCGCAGCAGAACAGCAGGACGTAACTGGCGGTGGCGTACAGCGCCTCCTTGCGTCTGCGGCGATCCTCGCTGCGTTCCCAGGAGTCGTCGGCCGCGGCCTTGCCGGCGGCACGCTTGCCGCGTGCGACCACCGTCACCGCCGCCATGACTCCCGCGAGCAGTACGGCGCCCGGAAGCAGCCAGTCAAGCGATATGTCGGTCAGTCTCATGCGCGGTCCCTTGCGTCACGTAGGGCGTTTCGTGCGCCATCGTGACGGAGTTCCCGTCCCGCTCCGGTGGTTTCGGGACAAGAGCACGCCATGGGGGTGGGAGAGGCTATCGATGGGTGGAATCTTCTCGAACGAACGCCCGGTCAAGCCGAGTCGCGTTCGATTCCACGTCATCCGGACGGGCGGTGTGGATCAGGAAGCTGCCGCGAGCTTCCGCACCCGGTCCGCGTCACCGGTACGCGGGCAGGTCACGCAGGTGTCCTCGGGGCGCAGGGTGTAGAAGAGGCAGCAGCTCGCCCGGTCCCGGGTCGGCAGCGACCGGCCGTCGGGTCCGGTCAGCTCGCGGAAACCGGCCCCGCCGGCGTACGGCTTCGTCGTGCCGGGGAGCAGCAGCTCCAACTCGGCCATCGCACGGCGCTCCTCGCCCAGCAGATGCGCGATGTACCAGAGGCCCTCGACGATCTCGTCCGTCGCCATTCCCCACAGGGCCCGCTTCCCGCGCCGCATGCGCGGCCCGAAACCCTCCAGCACCGGACCGAGGTGCTCGGTCAGGGAGGCCAGGACCTCGGCCCGCAGCGCCGCCTCGTCCGCGACGACCCGGGCCCCGGGCAGCGCGGCGGCCGGGTCGTCCGGCAGACAGGCGAATTCCCGGACCCGCACGGTCAGATGCCCCAGTGCCCGCTGGAAGGCCACGTCCTCGACCGGGATCCTCGGCACCCGGCGGTGCAGGAACCACGGCACCGTCACCAGCAGGCAGGCGGGCCAGGCGTACCGGTGCAGACCGAAGCTCGCCACCACGTCGGGACGGGCCTGCTGCCCGTAGTCGCGCAGCACCTGGGCGTTGTCCCAGGCGAGGAAGGCGTCCAGGGCGTGATCGCCGGCGGCCAGCTCCGCCGCGCCGACCCAGCCCGCTCCGGACGGGGCTACGGCGTCGCCGTCGAGCACGTCGGCCCGCAGACCGGGGAACACCTCGGTCAGGCGGGCGTACGCGGCGGTCACGGGGGACGTCGCGGTGCCGGTGAACGGCGGGGAGAGGGTCATGCAGGGGACCACCGAATCGGGATCGTCGCAGGTAAGGTTTACCTTACCCGATGTCATCGATGTTTGAACCGCAGCCTCCTGCCTCTATCGTGCACAGGAGGTCCGGCGCACGCGAGTCGGCCCGCGGCTGGCGGAGGAGGTCCGGGTGGAGCAGGGCAGCGCGCATGAGGACGCACGTGCGGCGTACGCCCTGGGAGCGTTCCCGCGTACTCCGGCGGAAGGCCGGATGCCCGGATACCGGGTGCCGGAACAGGCCCGGTTCGAGCGGGCCGGGTTCGAGCGGGCCGGGGGGCGACCGGCCGAGGGGGACCAGGCCGCTCGGGGCGAGCACACCCACAGTGAGCCGCCCGCGCCGCGTGCCGTCCGGCGCCACTCCGTCCGTGGCCAGATCCTGGACGCCCTGCGCGCCGCCCTCGTCGAAGGCGAGCTGGTGCCCGGCCAGGTGTACTCCGCCCCCGCGCTCGGCGCCCGCTTCGGGGTCTCCGCCACGCCGGTGCGCGAGGCCATGCAGAGGCTGGCCGTCGAGGGCGCGGTCCAGGTCGTGCCGAACCGCGGCTTCCGGGTCAGTGAACGCGGCCCCCGCGAGCTGGCCGAACTGGCCGAGGTGCGGGCGCTGATCGAGGTCCCGGTGATGCTGAGCCTGGCCCGTACGGTCCCGGCTCACCGCTGGAGCGGCCTGCGCCCGCTGGCGGAGGCCACGGTCACGGCGGCGGCCGTCGGCGACCGGGCCGGCTACGCCGAGTCGGACCGGGCCTTCCACCGCGCGGTCCTCATGCTGTCGGGCAACGAGCAGCTCGTGACCGTCGCCGACGAACTGCACCGGCGTTCCCAGTGGCCGCTGGTCGCGGGCCCCGCCATCCGCCGGGCCGACCTGCTGGCCGACGCCTCCGAGCACACCGCCCTGCTGGACGCCCTGATCTCCCAGGACCTGGCCGTCGTCAAGGCCCTGGTCCTCGAACACTTCGCCGGCGCCGACGGCTGAGCGGGGCGGTGTCCGCGACCCCCAGGGGGCCGCGGACACCCCGCCTCAGTTCGCCTCGGCGGTGCGCGGGGCCGGGGGCCCCAGGTAGGGGGCCAGCCAGGTGGGCACGCCGCCCAGCAGACGGAAGAGCCGGCCGGCCTCGGCGCGCAGCCGCTCAGCCTTCGGCTCCTCCTCCGCCTCCGCGAGGGAGATCAGCGCCGGGGCCGTGCCGACCAGGAACCCCAGCTCCTCCCTGATCCGCAGCGACTCCGCGAAGCCGTGCCGGGCCTCGGCCAGTTCCCCCTCGCGCAGGGCGAGCGCCGCCAGATGCCGCCAGGTGGACGACAGCAGCAGCTCGTCTCCCCGGGCTGACGCACCGGCGTGCGCCCGGCGGAACGCGGCGCGCGCCGACTGTGGCGACTCGGCGATGTTCTGGGCGATCAGCCCGCGCCGGAAGTCCAGCAGCGGCCGGGCCGGGGAGGCGGGCGCCAGCAGCGCCGCCGACCGGCTCAGCGCCACGCTCGCCTCGTCGGCCCGGTCCCGTACCGCCAGGAGGGTCGAGGCGTAGGCCAGATGGCCTCGCTCGGAAGCGGCCGAACCGCGTTCGTCGTCGCTGCGGGCGATGGCCTCCGCCGTGCGCAGGGCGTCCTCGGCGTCGGTCCAGCCCTGTCCGGTGTAGAGACACCGCTCGGTCAGCAACGCGGTGCGCTGGAGGGCGGAGGCCGGATCGGTGCTCGCGTGATGCTCCAGCAGTGCGGCCGCGTCCGTCCAGCAGGCGCGTGACCGCAGCCGCCATACCGCGGTCTGGAGCGGCGGATCGTCATCTGCTGTCGTTCCGGAACCAGACATGGCGGTATGCGCCACATTGCCCTCCCCGAGCGCGCCATTGTGCTGTTGGTACGGCGCATCTCAGCACGGAATGGCACGCCGGGCCAAGGGGTCCGGGCAATGTCAGGTGAAAGATTTCACAATCGACCGGAGTACGACGGGGCCCGCCGGGCCCCGTGCGCGGCCGAAGATCAGCTCATGCGCAGGGCGAGGAAGAAGTCGAGCTTGTCCTCCAGGCGCGAGAGATCACGCCCCGTCAACTGCTCGATTCGCCCCACGCGATAGCGCAACGTGTTGACGTGCAGGTGCAGCCGGGCCGCGCAGCGGGTCCAGGACCCGTCGCAGTCCAGGAAGGCCTCCAGCGTCTCGATCAGCTCCGCCCGGTGACGCCGGTCGTAGTCCCGCAGCGGGTCCAGCAGCCGGGCGGTGAACGCCCGCCGGACGTCGTCGGGAACGAACGGCAGCAGCAGCACGTGCGAGGCCAGCTCGTGGTGACCGGCCGCGCAGACCCGCCCCGGACGGGCCGCGGCCACCCGGCGGGCGTGCCGGGCCTCTTCCAGCGCGCCGCGCAGTCCTTCGGCGGAATGCACGGCCGCGCTGACACCCAGTGTCAGCCGGCCATCGTCGGCGAGTCCCGCGGAGAGCGGTTCGCGCACGGAGGCGAGCAGCGCGTCGGCGTGCAGCCCGGGATCCGCGTCGAGGGTGTCCTCGCCGCCCGCCCGCGCGGCATCGCTCGCAGCGCTCTCCCCGGCCTCCGCGGCCGCGGTGGTGAGCGCGGGCAGCGGCACCAGCGCGACGGCCTCCTCGCCCGTGTGGGCGACGGCGATCCGGTCGGCCGAGTCGGGGCCGCCGACCACCGGGTCGACGAGGATCTCCTCCAGCAGCGCCTGGGCCACCGGGCCGCTCGCGATGTCGCCCGCGTCGGCCGCCCGGCCCGCGACGCTCCAGTCGACCCGGGCCACCACGACCTGCCACTGCGGGGCCACCCCGAGGCCGGGCAGCAGGACCGGTGCGGCGACCCGCAGCCTGGCCGCGATCTCGGCCGGTGCGGCGCCCGCCTGGACCAGCTCCAGCACCTCCTGGGCGAGCCTGCGGCGTACGGTACGGGCCGCGTCGCGGCGGTCGCGTTCGACCGCGATCAGCTGGGTGACGCCCTGGAGCAGATCGAGCCGGGCGGCGGGCCAGTCCGAGGCGTCGGCCTCGACCGCCAGCAGCCAGTCGGAGAGCACCGACTCGCGTATGTCGCGGGCGGCCGGTCCCGCGCCCCGGCCGGTGTTCCGGATCGGGAAGAGCGAATACGTCGTGCCGGCCACCACCGCCCGGTGCGGGCCCCGACGGCCGGTGCGGGTCGCGGCCAGGTGGTGCCCGGCCAGCGCCGTCCCCAGCGGTCCGGGCAGCGGGGCGCCCGCCCCGGCGATCCGGCGGCCGGTGGGGGACAGGACCCAGGCCCGCAGGTCCAGGTCGGACGTGAGGAGGTCCAGGACCACCTCGGGGCCGCCGCCCGCCGGGCCCGAGGTCATCAGCCGCCGGTGCCGGTCCACCACGGCCGCCAGATCGCCCGCCCGCTCGCCGGAGACCTGGCGTACGACGTACTCGGTGATCGTTGCGAATGCCACGGTCTCGTTCACGGCGAAGAGGGGGAGGCGGTGGTGCCGGCACGCCTCGACCAGATCGGCGGGGATGTCGCCGAGCTCCGCCTCGCCGGCCGCGAGACCGACCACCCCGGCGCCCGCCAGGATCCGGACGAACGGCTCGGTGTCCGTCGCGTCCCGGCGCCAGGCAAGGCCTGTGAGCACCAGCTCTCCGCCGGAGAGATAGCGGCTGGGGTCGCGCAGGTCGGTCGTCATGACGCCCCGGACCGAGCGGTCCAGCTCGTCCGCGCCGCCGAGCAGCCGCAGGCCCAGCGCGTCATTTTCCAGCAGTGCGCGCAGCCGCATCTCGTCGCCGCCGATCTTTCCGTAGGGGAGCAGGTGAAGGTCGTGAAGGAGCAGGTGGGGTGGAAGTGGGTGAAGGAGGTCGTGGGGCGGGGGAGTCGTGAGGCGAACGGGTATCGGTGAAGGGAGGCGAGGTCACTGGTTCCCGCTATTCGTTCGAATCTACAAGACGAGGACGGACACCAGCCAACTCCTTCAGTGTTTCGGTGACTGCACCGGTAGGAGCGCGGCTTGTGTACTGGGCCACACCACGTGAACGCCATAGGAACGAGCCAGTCGAGGGCCGGCCGTCCCCAGCCCCGGCGAACGACCCCCTTGAGGAGAAGAGAGCCACTCATGGACTTCCTTCGCCCCGCCAGCTGGGAGGAGGCGCTCGCGGCCAAGGCCGAGCACCCCACGGCTGTGCCCATCGCGGGCGGCACCGATGTGATGGTCGAGATCAACTTCGACCACCGGCGGCCCGAGCACCTCCTGGACCTGAACCGCATCGGTGAGCTGTCCGAGTGGGAGGTGGGCCAGGAGAGCGTGCGGCTCGGCGCCTCCGTGCCGTACAGCAGCATCATGGAGCACCTGCGCACCGAGCTGCCCGGTCTGGCGCTCGCCTCGCACACCGTCGCCTCCCCGCAGATCCGCAACCGCGGCGGCGTCGGCGGCAACCTCGGCACCGCCTCGCCGGCCGGTGACGCCCACCCGGCCCTCCTCGCGGCCGACTGCGAGGTCGAGGCCGCATCCCTACGCGGCACGCGGCTGATTCCCATCGACGCGTTCTACACCGGGGTCAAGCGCAACGCCCTGGAGCCGGACGAGCTGATCCGCGCCGTGCACATCAAGAAGGCCGACGGACCCCAGCAGTACTCCAAGGTCGGCACCCGCAACGCCATGGTCATCGCCGTCTGCGCGTTCGGTATCGCGCTGCACCCCGAGACCCGCACCGTGCGCACCGGCATCGGCTCCGCCGCCCCGACGCCCGTCCGGGCCAGGGTGGCCGAGGAGTTCCTGAACGCCGCGCTCGAAGAGGGCGGGTTCTGGGAGAACGGCAAGATCATCACCCCTGCGATCGCCCAGCAGTTCGCCGCCCTCGCGTCCGGCGCCTGCAACCCGATCGACGACGTGCGCGGCACGGCGAAGTACCGCAGGCACGCCGTCGGCATCATGGCCCGCCGCACGCTCGGCTGGACCTGGGAGCAGTACCGCGGCGCGGGCCGCACGCTGGAAGGAGCCGCGTAACCATGCGAGTCAATTTCACGGTCAACGGCCGTCAGCAGGAAGCCGACGACGTGTGGGAGGGCGAGTCCCTCCTGTACGTCCTGCGTGAGCGCATGGGCCTGCCCGGCTCCAAGAACGCCTGTGAGCAGGGCGAGTGCGGTTCCTGCACCGTCCGCCTGGACGGCGTCCCGGTCTGCGCTTGCCTCGTCGCCGCGGGCCAGGTCCAGGACCGCGAGGTCGTCACCGTCGAGGGCCTGGCGAACTACGCCAAGCACCGCGAGGACGCCCACCCCGGCGGCGGCTGTGCCTCCGGCGCCTGCGGCACCACCCTGGACGCCGCCAAGCACTGGCAGTCCAAACCCGCTGACGGCAAGACCGGCGAGGCCGTCGAACTCTCCCCGGTCCAGCAGGCGTTCATCGACGCCGGAGCCGTCCAGTGCGGCTTCTGCACCCCCGGCCTGCTGGTCGCCGCCGACGAGCTGCTGGAGAACACCCCCTCGCCGTCCGACCAGGACATCCGTGAGGCACTCTCCGGCAATCTGTGCCGCTGCACCGGCTACGAGAAGATCCTCGACGCGGTCCGCCTCGCGGCCGCCCGTCAGGAAGAGGCGGCCCAGTCATGACGACGACCCCCAGGGCCCGGACCGCACCGGCCGGCACGCCTACCAGGATCACCCAGGCTTCGCCCACCAGGGGCGGCGTCGGCGAGTCCACGCTCCGCCCCGACGGCACGCTCAAGGTCACCGGTGAGTTCGCGTACTCCTCCGACATGTGGCACGAGGACATGCTGTGGGGCCAGACGCTGCGCTCCACCGTCGCGCACGCCGAGATCGTCTCCATCGACACCTCCGAGGCGCTCGCGACGCCCGGCGTCTACGCGGTGCTGACCTACGACGACCTGCCCGCCGCGATGAAGAACTACGGTCTGGAGATCCAGGACACCCCGGTTCTCGCCCACGGCAAGGTCCGTCACCACGGTGAGCCGGTCGCCATCGTGGCCGCCGACCACCCGGAGACCGCGCGGCGCGCCGCCGCCAGGATCAGGATCGAGTACCGCGAGCTGCCGATCGTCACCGACGAGGTCTCGGCGACCGCTCCCGACGCCGTACTCGTCCACGAGGGCCGCGACGACCACCACATCGGTCACGTCCCGCACCCCAATATCGTGCACCGCCAGCCGATCATCCGCGGCGACGCCGACGAGGCCGCGAAGCGGGCCGACACCATCGTCACCGGCGATTACACCTTCGGCATGCAGGACCAGGCCTTCCTCGGCCCCGAGTCCGGTCTCGCGGTGCCCTCCGAGGACGGCGGCGTCGAACTGTACGTCGCCACCCAGTGGCTGCACTCGGACCTCCGCCAGATCGCCCCCGTCCTCGGCCTGCCCGAGGAGAAGGTCCGCATGACGCTCTCCGGCGTCGGCGGGGCCTTCGGCGGCCGCGAGGACATCTCGATGCAGATCCACGCCTGCCTGCTGGCGCTCCGCACCGGTAAGCCGGTCAAGATCGTCTACAACCGGTTCGAGTCCTTCTTCGGACACGTCCACCGGCACCCGGCGAAGCTCCACTACGAGCACGGCGCCACCAAGGACGGCAAGCTCACCCACATGAAGTGCCGTATCGTCCTGGACGGCGGGGCCTATGCCTCCGCCTCCCCGGCGGTCGTCGGCAACGCCTCCTCGCTCTCGGTCGGCCCGTACGTCATCGAGGACGTCGACATCGAGGCGATCGCGCTCTACACCAACAACCCGCCCTGCGGCGCGATGCGCGGCTTCGGTGCGGTCCAGGCGTGTTTCGCCTACGAGGCGCAGATGGACAAGCTGGCCGCGAAGCTGGACATGGACCCGGTGGAGTTCCGGCAGCTCAATGCCATGGAACAGGGCACCCTGCTGCCCACCGGACAACCCTGTGACTCGCCGGCCCCGGTCGCCGAACTGCTGCGCCGGGTCAAGTCCCGGCCGCTGCCGCCCGAGCAGCAGTGGCTGACCGCGGGCAGCGAGGGCACCTCCGTCGACGTCCGCGCACTGCCCGGCGGGCTCTCCAACACCACCCACGGCGAAGGCGTCGTGCGGGGTGTCGGGTACGCGGTCGGCCTGAAGAACGTCGGCTTCTCCGAAGGCTTCGACGACTACTCCACCGCACGGGTCCGGATGGAGGTCATCAACGGGCAACCCGTCGCGACCGTGCACACCGCGATGGCCGAGGTCGGCCAGGGCGGCGTCACCGTCCACGCCCAGATCGCCCGTACCGAACTCGGCGTCAACCAGGTCACCATCCACCCCGCCGACACCAGGGTCGGCTCCGCCGGATCGACCTCCGCCTCCCGCCAGACGTACGTCACCGGCGGCGCGATCAAGAACTCCTGCGAAGCCGTACGGGAGAAGGTCCTGGAGCTGGGCCGAACCAAGTTCGGCACCTACCACCCGGCCTGGGCCACCGCCGAACTCCTCCTGGAGAGCGGCAAGGTCGTCACCGACGGCGGCGAGGTGCTGGCCGATCTCGCCGATGTCCTGGAGGACGAGGCGATCGACATCGAGCTGGAGTGGCGCCACCGGCCCACCGAGGCGTTCGACCTGCGCACCGGACAGGGCAACGGCCATGTCCAGTACTCCTTCGCCGCGCACCGCGCGGTCGTCGAGGTCGACACCGAACTGGGCCTGGTCAAGGTCATCGAACTGGCCTGCGCCCAGGACGTCGGCAAAGCGCTCAACCCGCTCTCCGTCCTCGGCCAGATCCAGGGCGGCACCCTCCAGGGCATGGGCGTCGCCGTGATGGAGGAGATCATCGTCGACCCGAAGACCGCGAAGGTGCGCAACCCGTCCTTCACGGACTACCTCCTGCCCACCATCCTCGACACGCCGACCATCCCCGTCGACGTGCTCGAACTCGCCGACGAGAACGCCCCGTACGGGCTGCGCGGCGTCGGCGAGGCCCCCACCCTGTCGTCCACCCCGGCCGTCCTCGCGGCGATCCGGAACGCGACGGGTCTTGAGCTCAACAGGACACCGGTGCGGCCCGAACACCTCACCGGCACCTGAGAGTCCGCCGGGCGATGTCCCACCGGTCCTCGCCCAGGCGCTCCCCGAACTCTCCGGGCGGTGTGCGGAGCCGAGAACGTCACACGTTCCCCACCCCGCACCGTCCGGAGGCACTGAGTACCGCACCGCTCGCGGTTCTTCGCCGTGCCGAGCGCACGGCATCGCATCACGGACCCTCCGTGCCGCCGGCACATCCGTTCTGCTTCTCCAGTCCGTCCCGGCCGTCCCCGGGTCGTGCGGCCGACGCAGTCATCCCAAATCCCGCATGCAGGAATCTCCAAGCGGGTGCCCCTGTGAACCTTGGGAGTCAGGCATCATGACCCAGCAGTCAGTGGAACCGACGACCAGCCCGGAGGCCGCGGGCCCCGGCTCGCACGTCCCCGCCGGAAGATCATGGCTCGACCGGTACTTCCACATATCCGAACGAGGATCCACCCTCGCGCGCGAACTGCGCGGCGGTGTCACGACCTTCATGGCCATGGCGTACATCCTCCTGCTCAACCCGCTGATCCTCGGCGGGGAGGACGTCGACGGCAACCTCCTCAGCCAGCCCGGTCTGATCACCGCGACCGCCTTCGCGGCCGCCGCGACGACTCTGCTCATGGGCTTCGTCGGGAAGGTGCCCCTGGCGCTCGCCGCCGGGCTCAGCGTCTCCGGTGTGCTCGCCTCGCAGGTCGCGCCCAGCATGACCTGGCCGCAGGCCATGGGCATGTGTGTGATCTACGGTGTGGTGATCTGCCTCCTGGTGGTCACCGGCCTCCGCGAAATGATCATGAACGCGATCCCGCTCGCGCTCAAGCACGGCATCACCATGGGCATCGGGCTCTTCATCGCCCTCATCGGCCTCTACAAGGCCGGATTCGTCCACCAGGGCAAGGCGACCCCCGTCTCCCTCGGCCCGGCCGGTGAACTCGCCGGCTGGCCCGTCCTCATCTTCTGCGTGACCCTGCTCCTCATCTTCATGCTCCAGGCGCGCGACATCCCCGGCGCGATCCTCATCGGCATCGCCGTCGGCACCGTGGTCGCGATCGTCATCAACGCGATCGTCGACATCGACCCCAGGACCTGGAGCAGCGGCCCCCCGGAACTGGAGGGCGGCGCGGTCGCCACCCCCGACTTCTCGCTCTTCGGGAACGTCGAGTTCGGCGGCTGGGCAGACGTCGGCGTGATGACGGTCGGCATGATCGTCTTCACGCTGGTGCTGGCCGGCTTCTTCGACGCGATGGCCACCATCATCGGCGTCGGCACCGAGGCCGGGCTCGCCGACGACAAGGGCCGCATGCCGGGCCTGTCCAAGGCGCTGTTCATCGACGGCGTCGGCGGCGTCATCGGCGGTGTCGCCTCGGGCTCCGGCCAGACGGTCTTCGTGGAGTCGGCCACCGGCGTCGGCGAAGGGGCCCGGACCGGGCTCGCCTCCGCCGTCACCGGCCTCTTCTTCGCCGCCTGCCTCTTCTTCACCCCGCTCACCGCGATCGTGCCGACCGAGGTGGCCTCCGCCGCCCTCGTCGTCATCGGCGCGATGATGATGCAGAACGCCCGGCACGTGGACTGGAGCGACCGCTCGGTCGCGATCCCGGTCTTCCTGACCGTGGTCCTGATGCCCTTCACGTACACCATCACCACCGGTGTCGCCGCGGGTGTCATCGCGTACAGCGCCATCAAACTGGCCCAGGGCCGGGCCCGCGAGGTCGGGGCCTTCATGTGGGGGCTGACGGTGATCTTCATCGTCTTCTTCGCCCTCAACCCGATCGAGAGCTGGCTGGGCGTCCACTGACGCCCGGGGGGCGGTCTCGCGATCATGGCCGGGTCCGCCCCCGGACCCCCTTCACACCTGAGGAGATACGCCATGCTGGACATCGCCGAAGAGCTGCACCGGTGGGTCTCCCAGGGACGCGACTTCGCCGTCGCCACCGTGGTAGCGGTCGGCGGCAGCGCGCCCCGGCAGCCAGGAGCCGCCCTCGCGGTCGACCGCGACGGCACGGCCATCGGTTCGGTGTCCGGCGGATGCGTGGAGGGTGCCGTCTACGAACTGTGCCAACAGGCCCTGGACGACGGGAAATCCGTCCGCGAGCGCTTTGGCTGGAGCGACGAGGACGCCTTCGCGGTCGGTCTGACCTGCGGCGGTGTCATCGACATCCTGGTGACACCGGTCCGGACGGACGACCCCGCCCGTCCGGTGTTCGCCGCCGCGCTCGCGGCCGCCGCCGAGGGGACGGCGGCCGCGCTGGCACGCGTCACGGACGGGCCCGGTGAGCTGCTCGGACTCCCGCTCCTGGTCCGCGCCGACGGCAGTCACGAGGGCGGGCTCGGCGGCCACCCGGCGCTCGACCGGACCGCCGCAGCCGAGACCCGCGCCCTGCTGGACGCGGGCCGCACCGGGCCGCTCGCCATCGGCGCGGAGGGCTCCCGCTGCGGCCGGCCCATCGAGCTGCTGGTCGAGTCCAGCGTTCCGCCGCCCCGCATGATCGTGTTCGGCGCCATCGACTTCGCCGCCGCGCTGGTCCGCGCCGGGAAGTTCCTCGGCTACCGGGTCACCGTCTGCGACGCCCGGCCGGTCTTCGCCACCGCGGCACGCTTCCCCGAGGCCGACGAGATCGTCGTCGACTGGCCCCACCGCTACCTCGCGGGGGCGGTGACCGACGCGCGTACGGTGCTCTGCGTCCTCACCCACGACGCCAAGTTCGACATTCCGCTGCTGGAGGCCGCCCTGCGCCTCCCGGTCGCCTACGTCGGCGCGATGGGCTCCCGCCGCACCCACCTGGACCGCGACGACCGGCTGCGCGAGGCCGGCCTCACCGACCGCGAACTGGCCCGGCTGCACTCGCCGATCGGCCTCGACCTCGGCGCCCGTACGCCGGAGGAGACGGCCCTGTCCATCGCCGCGGAGATCGTCGCGGTCCGGCGCGGTGGCAGCGGCGTACCGCTCACCGGGGCCCATACCCCCATTCATCACGACAGTGGCGGCACGCCGCTCGCCTCGGTGGCCTGAGACGTCCGTCAACACCCCGTCCACCCCGGGCGGGTTGCCGCCACGGCGGTTTCCCGCCCGGCTGGAACGCCGCGGTCGCCCCGGATTTACCGGTAGATCAGCTGCATGACTTCTTCCCCCTTCTCCGTTCCCGGCCGGGCGAGATCCGCTCGCCCCGGACGCGGAGCACTGATCCTGGCGACCTCGGCGGCCCTGATGGGCGGCGTGCTGGTCCCCTTCGCGGGCACCGCCGGCGCCGCCCCCGCACCGCGCGCCGAGACCCCGCGCTCCGACGTACGCACCGAGAGCCACACCGTCACCCTGGTCACCGGCGACGTCGTGCGCTACGTGGACGGCCCCGGCGACCGGGACACCGTCACCGTGGACCGCCCCGACGGCGCGAGCGGCGGCGTCCGCATCCAGCAGGCGGGCGAGGACGTGTACGTCCTGCCCGACGAGGCCACCGGGCTGATCGCGGCGGGCGTCCTGGACCGGCGGCTGTTCAACGTCTCGGCCCTGGTGCGGATGGGCTATGACGACGGGAGCAGCGGCTCCGTCCCGCTCATCGCCACCTACCCGCCCGCGCGTGCCGAGGCGCTGCCCGCCGCCCCGCGCGGCGCGAAGAGGGTCCGCACCCTCGAATCCGTCAACGGGGCGGCCCTGGCGGCCGACAAGGACGAGGCGCGGACGTTCTGGAGCGCCATCACCCGTACCGGGAAGGCCCGTTCACTCGACGGCGGGATCGCGAAGCTCTGGCTGGACGGCCGTTCCGAGGCGCTGCTGAGCGAGTCGGTGCCGCAGGTGGGCGCCCCGCGGGCGTGGGCGAGCGGTTTCGACGGCAAGGGCACCAAGGTCGCCGTCCTGGACACCGGCATCGACGCCGGCCACCCGGACGTCAAGGACCGTATCGTCGGCGCCCGCAGCTTCGTCCCGGGCGAGGAGGTCGACGACAGGAACGGTCACGGCACGCACGTCGCCTCCACCATCGCCGGATCCGGCGCCGCCTCCGGGGGCGCCAACAAGGGCGTCGCCCCGGCGGCCGGCCTGCTCGTCGGCAAGGTCCTCAGCGACGAGGGATCGGGCGCGGACTCCGGGATCATCGAGGCCATGGAGTGGGCCAAGGCCGAAGGCGCCGACGTCGTCTCGATGAGCCTCGGCTCCCCGGTGCCCGACGACGGTAGCGACCCGATGTCCCAGGCGGTGAACTCCCTCTCGGCCAACGGCGGTCCGCTCTTCGTGATCGCCGCGGGCAACGCGTACGGGGCGGGCACCATCGGCTCGCCCGGCTCGGCGGAGCAGGCGCTCACCATCGCCGCCGTCGACAAGCGGGACGGCCGTGCGGCCTTCTCCTCGATGGGCCCGCTGGTCCGCTCGCACGGTCTGAAGCCCGATCTGTCGGCCCCCGGCGTCGCCATCAACGCCGCGGCCTCGCAGTCCGTCCCCGGCATCGAGGGCATGTACCAGTCGATGTCCGGTACGTCGATGGCCACGCCGCATGTCGCGGGCGCGGCGGCGATCCTGAAGCAGCGTCACCCCGACTGGTCCGGTCAGCGCGTCAAGGACGCGCTGATGACCTCGTCCACGAAGCTCGACGCGTACACCCCGTACGAGCAGGGCACCGGCCGGCTCGACGTGAAGACGGCGATCGACACGACGATCGAGGCCACCGGCTCGGTCCGGGTGGCCTCCTACGACTGGCCGCACAGCCCGTCCGACCAGGTCGCCGAGCGTGCTGTCACCTACCGCAACTCGGGTGACACGGACGTCACCCTGAGCCTGGCCACCGACACGGACGAGGCGGCGTACACGCTCTCCACCGACACCCTGACCGTCCCGGCCGGGGGCACCGCCGAGGCGGTCCTGTCCCTGGACCCGGCGAAGGTCGCCAACGACACCACCTTCTCCGGCCAGGTCGTCGCCACCGACGCGGCGGGAACGATCGTCGCGCACACCGGCTTCGCGCTCACCAAGGAGAAGGAGCTCCACGACCTGACGCTGAAGCTCCGGGACCGGTCGGGCAAGCCGATGGACGGCCTGGTCGTCCTCGCCGAACTGGGCGACCCACAGCTCGGCCTCGTCCAGGTCAGCGGAGGCGAGAGGACGCTGCGCCTGCCGCCCGGAAACTACACCTCCTGGGCCTCCGTGGACATCGACGGCGACCGCCCCGACTCCAGGGCCCTCGCGTTCCTCGCGGCCCCCGAGACGATCCTGACCGGCGCCGCCACCGTGACCCTCGACGCCTCCAAGGCCCGCAAGGTCGACGTGCGCACTCCGAAGGAGACCGAGACCCGCCAGCTCCGCTACGACATGGCGCGCACCGCCCCGGACGGCACCGTCCAGCGTGACGCGTATCAGATACCCCTCACCTACGACCAGTTGTGGGCGAGCCCCACCAAGAAGGTCACCCGGGGCGGCTTCAGCTTCCTGACCCGCTGGCGACAGGGCGAGGAGCTGATCGACGTCGAGGCCGACGGCCGTGACGTGCCGGTCTTCGTCCAGGGCGGCACGGCGGTCGCCGAGGACAGCAGGCAGAAGCTGAGGGCGGTGTACGCGGGCAAGGGCGCGCCGGGGGACTACCGGGGTGTGAACGCGCGCGGCAAGGCGGTCGTCATCACCCGCAGCGCCGATGTCGCCCCCGCCGAACGCCTCGCGGCGGCGCTGGCGGCCGGGGCAAAGGCCCTGTTCGTCGTCAACGACGAGCGCGGCGTGGCGATGGAGAACTACACCCCGTACGGCGAGGAGACCACCATCCCGGTCGCCTCCGTCCAGGCCTCCGCGGGCAGGACGCTGACCCGGGCCGCGCAGCGCGGCGAGAAGGTCCAGGTAGACCAGAAGAGGTTCGCGGACTACCTGTACGACCTGGTGGACCGCCACGACGGCACGATCCCGGACCGCTCGCTGGCGTTCGCCCCCTCGACCCGCCGGCTCGCGAAGGTGGAGAACACCTTCTACGGCCACAAGAAGACGCTCGGCGGCGGCTACCGCTACGACATCCCCGAATACGGGCCCGGCCTCGGCTTCGAGGAGTACGAGCAGTTCCCCGGCGTCCGCACGGAATGGGTCAATCCGCTGCCGGGCGACTCGTTCTGGTACGAGAACCACTCGGTTCTCAACGCGGAGCAGTCCGACCGGGCGCACGAGATGCGCAGCGCCGAACTGGACTACCGGGCGGGCGAGGACTACCGCGCCGAGTGGTTCGCCCCGGTGACCCGCCCCCGGCTCGGCACCGGCTACTGGGGTCCGTTCCGCACCGTGAACAACGACGTCCAGTTCAACATCACCCCGTGGACGGACGCGGGCGCGGGCCACTCCGGCTCGATGCCCGAGAACGAGTACGACACCACCTCCTACGCCTTCTACCAGGGCGACACGGAGCTGAAGAAGGGCGCGGGCAGGGCCGGTTACCTCGGTGACCTCGCCGCCGAGAAGCTCCCGTACCGCCTGGTCATCGACTCGGAGCGGGACGCGGAGACCTGGAAGACGTCGACCCGCACCCACTCCGAGTGGGGCTTCGTCTCCGGCGCGCTGGAGCAGGGCGGCCCCGAGCAGGCCGACATCCCGATGCTCCAGCTGGACTACGACGTCGACACCGACCTGGCCGGCGACGTCCGGGCCGGCCGGTGGACGGAGATCGGCCTCTCCTCCACCACCCAGGAATGGCTGGCGGGCGCGGTGAAGGCGAACAAGGCCTCGCTGTCGGTCAGTTACGACGACGGAGAGCACTGGTCGAAGGTGGACCTCCGTAAGAAGAACACCGGCGAGTGGGCCGCCACGTTCCGCACTCCGTCGAAGGGCGCGACCTCGGTCTCGCTCAAGGCGCACGCGGAGGGCCCCGGCGGGCTCGTCGTCGACCAGGAGATCATCCGGGCCTTCGGCCTGAAGTGACCTGACGCACGTGGTCCCGCACTCCCTCGGGGGTGCGGGACCACGTGCGTCGGCGAGTCGATCTGTATACCCCGTAGGGGTAGTTGACCCAGAGGTCGGCCGGGCTCTAGTCTCCTCCTGTAGGCAAGATACCCCCAAGGGGTATACGAATCCCGGAGGTCTTCCATGTGCACCACTTCCGCCGCATCGCAGAGCACCCCCGTCGTCGTCCGGGCGGGAACGAACGACGGCACGCTGCCCGACTGGCACCTGCGGGGTGAGTGGTTCGACGTGTGCAGCTGTGCGTTGCCCTGCCCCTGTACGTTCGCCCAGACGCCGACGCACGGAGACTGCCTCTTCACGCTGGTCTGGCAGGTTCACGAGGGGCACTTCGGGGAGGTGTCCCTGGACGGCCTGGGCGTGGTGGCGCTGGGCGAGTTCGCCGGGAACATGTGGGTCGGCGACCCGGAGGCCACGATGAAGGCGATGCTCTACATCGACGCCAAGGGCGACCGGGCCCAGCGTGACGCGCTGGAGCAGATCTTCGTCGGCCATGCCGGCGGCTGGCCGGGCCAGTTCGGCTCGCTCATCAGCGAACTGCGCGAGGTGCGGCACGCACCGATCCACTTCGACGCCGCCGAGGATCTCTCGTACTGGCGGGCCCGGGTCGAGGGCAGGGTCGAGGTCGGCGCGACCGCCCTCACCGGCCCCACGGCCGACCCCACCCGCCGCGTCCAGCTGGTCAACGCTCCGGGCGCCGAGGTCGGCCCCGGCCAGATCGCCACGTGGGGCGTCGTCGAGAGCGATCACGCGGAAGGTTTCGACTTCTCGCATGAGTACCGCGGTGGATCCAGCAAGCACTTCCCCTTCGACTGGCGACCCTGACCGCGGGGCGAGGGGCCACCGTCCGCCCGGCGGGCGTTCGGGGGGAGCGCGTGGACGATCCCGCCGGGCCCGTGCGGTTGGATATGCCCATGAGCGTTCACGACGTGGCCCGCGGGCTGCCGGGCATATCCGCCCTCACCGATCTCTGCCGTTCCCTGGCGATGCTCGACGCGATTCTGTGTCCCGAGTGGGACCACCGCTGGCACAGCTTCGACGCGCAGTGGTCGCCGACGGAGGCGATGGCCTCGATGCGGGACGGGTCGGGCGGGGAGTACTCCGTGGTCTTCTCCGCCGCCGGGGCGTACGCGCGCGGCTTCGACCACGAGTCGCCGATGAGCCCGTACGTGGACGACGCTCCCTGGCCCGGGGTGCTCGACGAGGTGCCCGCCGTGTTCCGCCGTTACGTCGACGAGCCCTCGTTCACCGACGAGTTCGGCTTGCCCGTCGTCACCGCCTGCCTCTGGCGAGCGAGCGACGACGACCGCTGGCGGGCGGGGTCCATCGACTTCCCGGAGGACGGTGAGGACTCCGACGGGGCCGACTGGCTCTTCCAGCTCCTCGTCACGGGAACCGCCGAGTCCTACCAGGAGTGGGCCGAGGACTATTTCGAGGTCTCCGTCGACCTGGAAGCCGTACGCCACGTCTACGCGCTGCGACCACTGACCGACGCGGTGGTCGTGGCCCTCCACCCCGAGCGGATCCCCGCCGAACTGGCCGAGGACATCAAGGAGATCGGGTACCCGGCCGACGCGGTGGAGTGACGCGGGGCCGGTCCGCCACCGGGACCGCCGGATCGCGGCGGGCGGGCGCCCCGGCCACCGGCGCCCCGGTCCGGGTCGCCACGGTCGGGTGGGCCCGGACCTCCGTGCCGGTGCGCGGGTGAGAGCGCGGGGTGCTCCCCGCAACCGCACGGCTCCCTGCCTTCGTGGCGCGGGCCGGCCCCCTCCCGGCACGTCCGGGGCCGGGCGGGCCTCTCCGCCGAGGAGAAGCCCCGCCCCGGGTCCGCGTTCACTTCCCGCTCTGCACGGCCCCCCAGGTGGCCGGGCCCATCTTGCCGTCGACCGAGAGCTTGCGGCTGGTCTGGTAGTCGCGTACCGCCGTCTCCGTGGCCGGGCCGAAGCTGCCGTCCGCGTTCACCGTGGTGCCCAGTGCCGCCGTCAGGGCCCGCTGGAGCCGCTTCACCGCCTCGCCCGAGGCGCCTTTCGTCAGCGCCGGGGTCGTGCCGGCCGACAGCAGGGCCGTCCAGGTCTTCGGGCCGACCGTGCCGTCGGCCTCCAGCGAGCGGGCTCCCTGGAACGTCCGCACCGCGCTCCTCGTGGTGGGCCCGAAGCTGCCGTCCGCCGTGCCCGCCTCGTATCCCTGTGCGTTGAGCAGGCTCTGGACGGCCTTCACCTGGGGGCCGGTGGAGCCCGGCTGCTGGGTCGTGTACGTGGGGAAGGTCAGCCCGTCGCCGCCGCTGCCCGTCTCGCCGCCGATCAGCCGCATGTAGTGGTTCCAGTCCCAGTTGGGGCCGGGGTCCGTGTGGTCGGCACCGGGCGCCTCACTGTGCCCGATGATGTGCGACCGGTTCTTCGGGATGCCGTACCGCGCCGCGAGGTGCTTGGTCAGGGCGGCGGAGGACCGGTACATCGCCTCCGTGTACCAGGCCGGGTTGTCGACATAGCCCTCGTGCTCGATCCCGACGGACGAGGAGTTGGTGCCGCCGGCGTGCCAGGCGGTGTCCTTCTCCAGCACCGACTGGGTGACCTCACCGTCCGAGGAGCGGATCGTGTAGTGGGCGCTCACCTTCGAGGCCGGGTTCTGGTACCAGCTGATGGAACCGGCGTACGACCCCTGGGTGGTGTGGATGACCACCTTGTCCACGGCGGCCTTGCGGCCGACGACGAAGTTCCCGGAGTACGCGGGCACCCAGCGTGCCGAGGGATAGTCCGCGCTCTGTACGTAGACGTCGGACTCCGGCACCCCGCGCTTCTCCGGGGCGACCGGCCGGGAGGGCACGAGTACCTCCTCGCCGCCGGGCGTCGTGACGGACACCCCCTCGGCGAGGAACATGAAGACCGTGTCCGCGTAGAGCGCGGCGGCAGGCCCCTCGGCGGCGCTGTAGCGGGCCACCGCCGGATACCAGGAGTTCACGTCCCGGCGCTCGGAGGCGTCCATGCCCAGCGTGTCGGCGTGGTCGCGCAGGACGGCCGCGCCGCCGAGGATGTTGGCCGTCGTGTCCCGGCGCAGCCGGGCCGCGCTCTCGCCGGTCAGCTCGGAGGCCTTCTCCAGGGAGCGGTTGGCCGGATTGCTCGCCAGGTGCATCACGCCGTAGCCGTTCGCCTGGCTGGGTGTGCCCGGGTGGCCGTCGAGACGGCTCTCGCCGTAGCCGACGGCGGCCAGCAGATCGCGCGGTACGCCGTACTCGTGCGCCGCTTCGGCGAACGCGCGGTTCATCGGGTCGGGCGTGTCCGCTCGCGGGGCGGCGGTCGCCGGGTGCCCGGTCGCGAGGAGGGCCGTAGCGGTGAGGGCCGCCACGGCGCAGGCACGGGCCCGGTCTCGGGCGGCGGTGCGTAGGGGCATGAGGGCTCCTGCTCTGCGGGGTGGGCGTGGGGGGAAGGAGAAGCCCCCGGGCCCGGAGTGGGCCAGAGGGATGCCGGGCACCGTCAGGCTATCGATATGAAGTGAGCATGACAAAGTGTCGCAGGGGTGAGTCTGCTGGCAACATCCTGCGGAACTCGGGGAGTTGCCGGCCGGGCTAGCCCTGTCGGGTGACGTCGAGCGTCACCCGACCGGGGTGTCGTCATGGGTTGACGCGGGGCCGGGCGCTACCAGCGGTCGCGGTGGATGACGTCCGCCACCGGCCGCCGCCGGACCGGGCCGAAGTTGCCCGCGGGCCACCCCACCGGCACGACGGCGAACGTCGCCATGTCCTCCGGAACGCCCAGCTCCCGCTTCCACTCCGTCTCCAGCAGCAGATGCCAGATGGTGATGTTCGCCGCGAGTCCCAGCCCCCGGGCCGCGAGCAGCAGGTTCTGTACCCCCGGATAGACGCAGGAGCCCTCCGCCAGCGTCCGGAAGCGCGTCTGTGTGTCCATCATGTGCTGCGTGCCCCCGGGGCCGAGCGCCCGCGCCGAGGCGGCGAGACCCTCCTCGTCCACGCGCGACTCCGGCAACCGGTAGCACGGGATGATCAACACCGGGGTGTCGGCGAAGTGGTCGCGTTGATACCCGATCGCCGCGACCATCCGGCCGTACGCCGCCTCGTCCATGCCGGCGGGGGCGTACTTCCCGATCGTCGCCAGATACGCGTCGACGCACCGCTTCCACAGCGGGGCGAGCCGCGCCATCACCTGGCGGTCGGTCACCACCACGTACTCGTAGCACTGCATGTTGCCGCCGCTGGGCCCCCAGACGGCGGCCTGCACCAGTTGCTCTACCATCTCGTCCGGCACCGCGTCCGGCTTGAGACGGCGCATGGCGCGCATCGTGGACATGGTGTCGAAGAGAGCGGGGCCGCCGGGGGCGGACGGGTCGGCCTGTGCCGTTTCCGTGGTCATGGCCGCGGAGTTTACGGTCCGCGGCGGCGTACCAGAAGGGCTCCCGGCGGCCGGCCCGTGGCCCCTCGCCGCCGTGTGAACCGCCGCCGCGCCCTCGTCCCGGCGCCGCCGCGCCCGCCCGATGCCGCCTCAGCGCCGCGTCAGCCGGACGACCGGGATGTCCCGCTCGGTGCCCGCCTGGTACTGCCCGTAGCGCGGGAACAGTTCCACCAGCCCCGGCCAGACCCGCGCCTTCTCCTTTGCCGTCAGCGTCGCCGCGACGGCCCCGAACCGCTCGGTGTTCACCCGGAGTTCGACCTCCGGGTTGTCCTGGAGGTTCAGATACCACAGCGGCGGACGGTCCGAGCCGCCGTTGGACGCCACGATCAGATAGTCCTCGCCGTCCCGCCCGTACATCAGCACCGTGCGCCGCACCGTCCCGCTGCGCCGGCCGACGTAGTCCATCAGCAGGCAGGGCACACCCAGCTGGGTGGTGCCCTTCGTGCCGCCGGAGGACTCGTACAGCTCGGCCTGCCGGGCGACCCAGCCGGCGGGGCTCGGCGCGACCTCCGCATTACCGTCCTGATTGCCGTCCTGCGCGGCCGTCATGGGTTTCTCCCTCTCTCGTGCCGTCCCGTACGGGCTGCGCCCCCATCCTGGCATCCACCCGAGCCGCACCCGGGATTCGTACACCTGGACAGCCCTCCCACCGCACGGGGGAACGCGGACCGGGAACCCGCCCGGGAAGGCGTATAAAGGGTCCTTCCGGAGCAGCCGGCGTCCTCCGATGGCCCCTCCCCCCACCTCCCCTCACAACGCGGCCGGCGTCACCGCGTCACCGAGCCCAGGAGAGCCGAATGAGCACATCGGAAGAGATCAGCACGCTGCTGGTGACGAAGTTCGGAACCGACCCCGGGGCCATCCGCCCCGATGTTCCACTGCACCGGCTGCGACTGGACTCCCTCGCGCTGGAGGAGCTGCGGCTGCTCATCGAGGACCGGCTGGACGTGGACCTGGAGGACGTCGCGCTCACCTCGCGCGACACCGTCGGCCGCCTCATCGAGGCCGTCCACGGGAAGGTCTCCGCGTGAGCGCGGCCACCGGTCGGCCCTACCGGCGGGCGCCGCTCGCCCCGTTCGCCGCCGCCGTCACCGGTGTCGGTCTGGTCACCGCGGCCGGTACGGGAGCGGACACCGCCTGGCACGGCGTCACCGAGGGCCTCGTGCCGTCCGTCGGTCGCCGGCCCGAACTGGACGGTCTGCCCTGCGACTTCTTCTACTCCGTCACCGACTGTGACCCGGGGGCGATTCTCGGGGTGGCCGCCCAGCGGCTGATGGACCGATTCGCCCAGCTCGCCGTCATCGCCGCCCGCGAGGCCGTCACCGACGCCGGTCTCGCCCCGGCCGTCTGGGACAGCGGTCGCGTCGGCGTCGTCATCGGCTCCGCCCACGGCGGGCTGCCCTTCTACGACGAGCAGCACGCCGCGCTCGCCGGGCGCGGGCCCCGCCGGGTCTCCCCGAAGCTCGCCCCGCTCAGCGTCGTCAACGGCGCGGCCAGCAGTGTCAGCCTCGACCTCGGCGTCCACGGGCCCAGTCAGGCCGTCTCCACCGCCTGCTCCTCCGGCACCGTCGCGATCGGCACCGCCCACCAGATGCTCCGCTCCGGGGCCTGCGACATCGTCATCGCGGGCGGCGCGGAATCCACCTGCACCCGCCTCCTGATCGCCAGCGCCTGCAGTCTCAAGGCCGTCTCCACCCGCCGCGAGGACCCCGCGAGCGCCTGCCGTCCCTTCGACACCCACCGCGACGGCTTCGTCGTCGGCGAGGGCGCCGGGCTGATCGTCCTGGAACACCCGGACCACGCCCGCGCCCGGGGCGCCGCCGTCCGCGCCCACGTGAGTGGCTACGGGGCCTCCAGCGACGCCCACTCCGCCGTCGCCCCCGACCCCGAGGGCCTCGGCATCGAACATGCCCTGCGCACCGCGCTCGCCGACGCGGGTCTCTCCCCGGCCGACGTCGGCCACGTCAACGCGCACGGTACCTCGACGCTCTCCAACGACCTGATCGAAGCGACGATGCTCCGCCGGGTACTCGGTGAGAGCGCCCTGGTGACCTCCACCAAGGCGATGACCGGCCACACCCTCGGCGCGGCGGGCGGCATCGAGACCGCGCTCACCGTGCTCGCCCTCCAGCGGCAACTGGTCCCGCCCACCGTCAATCTGGACGCACCCGATCCGCGGATCCCGATCGACGTGGTGGCCAAGGAAGCCCGCGGCGCCTCCTTCGACTGCGCCGTCAAGACCTCGCTCGGCTTCGGCGGCCACAACGCGGCACTCGTCCTCACCAGGGCTTGAGCGGAAGGGAACGCAGGAGCACATGCCCGAGGAGATCATCCGGACCCTGGCGGTCGACGGAGTGCGCTACAGCTACCGCGTCCTGCCGGGCGCCCACCCCGGCGAGCCCCCGGCCACCGAACCGGCGCTCATTCTCGGCGGCGCGCTCCAGGGCATGTTCGGCTGGCCCCAGATGGACGACCACCTGGGCCCGGCGACCGACGTGGTCACCGCCGACCTGCCCGGCATGGGCAGTGCCGACCCGCTGCCGCCCGGCCCCAGCGCCGATCTGCTCCGCCGGGCCGTGCTCGGCATCGCCGACGACCTCGGGGCGCCCCGGCTCAACGTGTTCGGCTTCTCCTACGGCACCGCCATCGCCTTCGGCTTCGCCCGCCGCCATCGGGAGCGGGTGGCCCGGCTGGCCCTCGGCGGCGTCCCGGTCCACATCGACGCGGTCCAGGTCGCCTGCTGGGAGCGGGCCCGACAGCAGTTGGCGGCCGGGGACCGCGAGGGGTTCGCCGCGACGGCCGCCGACGCGCTGATGTGCCTCGACCCCGAACGCCCGGTACACCGGAGGGAACTGGCCCGCCGCTATGTGCGGCGCTCCTTCCTCCACGCACTCACCCATTCGCCGCACGCGACAGACTCGCTGTACCGGGCGCTGACCGACCGGCCCGACTTCTCCGGCGGCCTCAGCGGCGTACCGGCGCTGGTCTTCGCGGGTGAGCACGACACGGTGACGTCGCCCGCACGGCAGCGGGAGTTCGCCGCGACGATCGAGGGCAGCCGGTTCCTGACGATCGGGGAGTCCGACCACTGGGTGGTCCTGGAGCGGGCCGACGAAGTGGCCGCACTGGTCTCCCGGTTCTTCACCGGGCGGGAGCCGGTGGCCGGCGAGGCCGCTGCCGTCACCCTGCCGCGCCAGGCGGGCGCCCCGGCCGGGCGGAGCTGAGGGGGGCATGGACGGGGCGGACCGGAGAGTCGGTCCGCCCCGCCGGGTGGGTGGCTCAGTACATCAGTGCCAGAAGCCGCCGACCTTGATCCGCACCACCTGCGGGTCGTGGTCGCTCGCCTGGTCGGCGAACTCCGCGTTGATGTGCACCACGTCGTAGTCGGTGCGCCGGACACCGGGGCTCGTCAGTATGTGGTCCAGCGTCTGCGAGTTGCCGTCGAAGACATAGCTGTACCGATCCGACGAGGGGAGCGTCGTGATCAGCGGCTCGAGCACCCTGCCCTTGGTCAGGGCGCTCATCGTCGGGGAGAACTCGAAGTCGTTGAAGTCCCCGAGCGCGACGACCTTTGCGGACCTGTCCGCCTTCAGCAACGAGGTGACGAAGGTGTTGACCTCGGCGGCCTGCTGGATCCGCTTCGTCTCCGAGGAACGCGCCGGCTCCTGGTAGCGGCCGTGCAGCGGCTGGTCGCCGCCCTTGGACGCGAAGTGGTTGCCGATGACGAAGACCGGCTGGCCCCGGAAGACGAACTCGCCCACCAGCGGCTTTCGACTGTTCTCCCACGCCGGGCTCGCCGGGTTGATCCGGCCCGGCGAGGCGGAGAGCCGGACGCCCTTCCAGGTGTCGACGGCCCGCACCGGCGTGGTGGCGTCACCGCCCGGCCGGTCGGTGAAGGAGACCCGCTTCGGGTTGAAGAGGAGAACGTTGCGGATGTTGCCGCCGGGCTCGCCGCCGTCCTTGTTGTTCTCGGGGGCGATGTAGCGCCAGGCGTAGTGCGGTCCGCCCTTCGCGACGATCGCGTCGGTGAACCGCTTCAGCGTCGCCTCGGAGCCCGTCGTGCCGTCGTTCACCGCACCGTTGTCGTCCTGGATCTCCTCCAGCGACACGATGTCGGGGGAGGACAGGTTGACCGCGACGCCCTCGGCCAGGGTGTCGAACTTGGCCTGGTCGTCGCCCGCGTCGAGGTTCTCCACGTTGTACGTGGCGACCGCCAGTTCGTCCTTCTTCTGCTTGCGGGTCACCTCGCGCCGCAGCTTCTTGTCGACGACGGTGCCCAGCTCGGTGGCCTGCACGTTGTAGCCGCCGTACGAAGCGTAGTCCAGTACGCCGGTCGTGCGGCCCTTCAGCACGTCCCCGACGTTCGCCGTCGGCACCGGCCGCGCCGGGTCCAGCGACATCACCTTGAGCCGTCCGGTGTTCTGGTCCTCGTACGACGCGTAGAGCGTGCCGCCGCGCCGGGTCGGGTTCTCCCGGGGCTTCACGGTCACCCAGATCTCGTCGTACGCGGTGCTGGCCCCGGTCACCCGGGTGTCGGCGAACTCGACCCGGGAGCCCTCCAGCGCCTCGTACAGATCCAGGGCGTACCGGGACGTGTCGAGGGGCAGCGCGTCGATCGCCCCGCCGTCCGCCGAGGGCACGTAACGGCCGGGCACCGAACGTGCGTCGAGGACGACCGGGGCGGGCAGCGCGTTGCCAAAGGACAGCACGGTGACGCGGGGCGCGGTGATCTGGGTGAGGGACTGGGTGCTGGTGCCCGGGTAGTACTCCGCGACCTTGCCGCTGACCAGGACCGCGTCGCCGGCCTTCACGGCCGGCGCGGTGGAGCCGGTGTAGACGAACAGGCCCTCGCCGGTGCGCGGGTCGCCGTCGGGGGCCGTGTCCTGGATCCAGAAGCCCCGCGAGCCACTGGCCCGCACACCGGTGACGACGCCCGGGACACCGGTCACCGCGGTGCCGTTGAGCGGGGATACCCGCGTGGTGCCCTGGATGTCGTGGATCCGTACGTCGCCGGGCTCGGTGGGGCCGGGCTCCTCCGGCTCCTGTCCGCCGCCGGACGTCTCGCCCTTGGTGTTGAACGGCGTCGGGGGGCCCGCGGCGAGGTCGGCGGCGTTGTCGTCGGTGTCGGCGAGCGAGGCGGCCCGCGCGACGGACGCGGTGGCCGACGCGCCGGGGACCGGGCCGCCGCCCTCCCGGACGACCGCGGAACCGTAGCCGACCAGGTCGACGATCCGGGTGTCCGCCGCGCAGTCCGCCGCCGACTTGCAGGTGAGCGGGGCCGTTCCGGAGACCAGGGCGACGGTGCCGCTCCCCGCCGCCATGGCGACCGTGCCGGTGGCGTCGGCGGTGGGCAGAGCGACGGTCCCGCCGGTGCCCGCGGCCTGGGCGACCAGATAGCGGCCACCGGGCGCGATCGACCCGGACAGCTCGGAGATCTGCCACTGCGAGCCGGCCGACGGGCTGCCCGGAAGGTACTGGACGCTGAGGCCGCCGACCTCGAAGGGCGCGGAACCGGCGTTGGCCAGCTCGACGAAGTCCCGGGTCAGTGTCGCGCCGGAGTTGCCCCCGCCGCCGTACACCTCGGAGATGACGGCGGTGGCCGACGGGGCCGCCTGGGCGGCGGGCAGGGCGGTCACCGCGAGAGCGACGGCGACGGCGCCGGTCAGCAGAACGGAACCGGATCTGTGTATCTGCACGGGAGGTGCCCCCAACTGAGTAGTAGGGGAAGAAACTATGCGCGTAGAACAGGGTGTGACAAGGCATCATCGGTTAATTCCCGGCATCGTCCGGATGGAGGGCGGGCCTACGGGCCCCGCACGGCTCGCCGGGCTCCCGCTTCGCACGCCCGCCGTGTGCCGGGTGGGGACCGCCGGGCCCCAAGGGCTCGGCCGTCCCGCCCGGCGTCAACCTGAGGACGCTGGACCCCGGCTACACTCCGGCGGTCATCACCGATGCCTCCCCGCGACGCCGTTCGGCCTGACGGCGCGGGGAGCGGGCCGGGGTCACTGGCGAATGCGGTCGCGGATCCAGACCCCGGCCTCCTTCAGGACTCCGGTTCCCGTCCAGTTGCTCCCGTTACAGGTGCCGGTCTTGAAGACGGCGCCGGAGCGGTGGTCGTCGGAGTAGTTCCAGTTGGTCCACGAGATCTTCTTGCGCTTCATCAGGTCGAGGTAGCGCTGCGACATGGTGAAGTCGTTGGCGCCCTCACCCGAGTAGTTCTGTGTGCCGAACTCGGTGACGAACACGGGCAGTTTGTCGGATGCCCGGTCGAGAGTGTTCAGATACTCCTCGCGGTGCGAGGCCGCGTAGAAGTGGAAGGTGTACATGATGTTCGAGGCGCGGACGGGGTTGTTCACGACCTCCTTCTCGTCGGAGCCCTCGGACACCCCGAAGGAGGACCAGGCGCGCGTCCCGACGAGCACCACCGCGTCGGGGTCCTGGGCCCGGATCACCGGGATGATCTGCTCGGCGTACGACTTGATGCCCGACCAGCTCACCCCCGAGGGCTCGTTGGCGATCTCGTAGAGCACGCCCGGGTGGTTCTTGTACTTCTTCGCCATCGCCGTGAAGAAGGTCTTCGCCCGCGACAGGTTCGCGTTCGGGTCGCCCGGGGAGAGCATGTGCCAGTCGATGACCGCGTACATGCCGCGTGCGTGCGCCGCGTCGACGAACTTCTGCGCACGCGCGGTGAATCCGGCCGGGTCGGTCTCGTACCCGCCCTCCTGTACGTAGGTGGAGACGCGCAGTACGTCGGCGCGCCAGTCCTGGGCCAGGGCGTTGAGCGATCCGTCCGTGACGCACTGGGCGTACCACTGGGTGCCGTGCGTGCTCATCCCGTTGAGGGCGACCGCCTGGCCGGAGTCGTTGCAGAGCTGACGGCCGCAGACGGAGAGCTGTCCGTTGGCGGCGAGCGGGGTGGCGGCGGTGGGGGAGACGGGGGCCGGTGCGGCTCCCGCCCGGACGGGAGCCATCAGTGCGGTGACGACACCGAGCGCCGACGCGGCCAGCAGGGCCTTGCGGGCCATGCCTCGGCGGCCGGTCGTGGGGGCGGAGCCGGTGGGGGGAGTGGTGCGCTGGTGCATGGTGGTGCTCCCTTCGGAGGGGTGGGAGGCGCCATGTCGGCAGAACTGAAAGTAAAGCTTCCTTCCAATTGTCGTCAACAGCATTGGGAAACTTTCCTGCCTATTAACGCGCTTGGCGGAAGGGCCTGTTGGTGCCCTTCCACCAAGCGTCCGTCCCTGTGCGTTGGTACGCCGGTGTGCCGCCCGGCCCTCCCGGACCGCTCAGACCTGCGGCAGTGGATAGACCGCCAGCGAGAACGAGTGGCCCGCCGGGTCCCCGTACACCCTCACGTCCCGGGGGCCGCTGTTGCTGTCGCCGGTGTCGACGGGCCGCGCCCCCAGCCCGATCGCCTCCCGCTCGGCCTCGTCGATGTTCTCGGGGCCGACCAGGATCCGCAGATGCGCCTGGAGCGAGTCCTCCGGGCGCGGCCAGCTCGGCGGGGCGTAGCCGTGGTCGCGGCGGATCGCCAGCCGGACGCCGTCGTTGCCGACGATCTCGACGAAATCGGGGTCGGAGCCGATCCGTATCTCCGCATCGAGCAGACCGGCGTAGAACTCGGCCAGCTCCATGGGTTCGGCACAGTCAAGGACGAGGACACTCGTCTTCTCCACAGTCATGCGGGAACGAGTACCCCCGAAGGCCCCGGACACGCCGCGATGGACCCGTCCGGCGATCCGGAGTCCGGACCACCGGTGCGGACGCGTCCCGGGTGAGGAAACACCCCACGCGTCCTAAGGTGCGAACCATGGCACAGAGTGCGGCGCACCCCGGGCCGGCCGAGGGCGATCCCGCCGCCGGCGCCCCCGACCCCAGACGTTGGAAGGCGCTCGCCGTCTGCCTGGTGGCGGGCTTCATGGCCCTGCTGGACGTCTCCATCGTCACGGTGGCCCTCCCCTCCATCCGGGAGGGCCTGCACGCCCCGGAATCCGACCTCCAATGGGTGCTCTCCGGCTATGCCCTCGCCTTCGGCCTCTTCCTCATCCCCGCCGGGCGCCTGGGTGACGCGCGGGGCCGCCGGGCGGTCTTCATGGCGGGACTCGTCCTCTTCACCCTGGCCTCCGCCACCTGCGGAGCCGCCCAGTCCAGCCTCTGGCTGGTGATCGCCCGTCTGGTGCAGGGCCTCGCGGGCGGACTGATCTCCCCGCAGATCTCCGCCCTGATCCAGCAGATGTTCTCCGGTCGCGAGCGCGGCCGGGCCTTCGGCATGTTCGGCACGGTCGTCGGCATCTCCATGGCGGTGGGCCCCCTGCTCGGTGGCCTCCTCATCCAGGCCGCAGGACCGGAGCACGGCTGGCGCTGGGTCTTCTACGTCAACCTTCCGCTCGGCATCGTCTGCCTGCTGCTCGCCCGGCGGCTCCTGCCCGACACCCCCTCCGCGAGCCGGGTCCGCCCACGCGACCTGGACCCGGTGGGCGTCGCCCTGCTCGGGACCGGAGTGCTGGCCCTGCTCCTGCCGTTCGTCCAGACGCAGCAGTGGCAGGGCGACACCAAGTGGCTGCTCCTCGTCCTGGCCGCGGCCCTGCTCGCCGCGTTCGTGGCCTGGGAGTCCCGATGCACGGCCGGACGCACCCACCCCGTTCTGGACCTGTCGCTGTTCCGGCTGCGCTCCTACTGGCTGGGCTGCCTGCTGATCCTGCTCTACTTCTCCGGGTTCACCTCGATCTTCTTCATCACGACCCTCTACCTCCAGTCCGGCCTGGGATACTCCGCCCTCCAGGCCGGCCTGGCGGTCACGCCCTTCGCCCTCGGCTCCGGTCTGGCCGCATTCATCGGCGGCCGGCTCGTCGGCCGCTTCGGCCGCCCCCTGGTGGTGGCGGGTCTGACCATGGTCGCGCTCGGCCTGGCCGGCACCGCCCTCGCCGTGCATCTGGTCCCCGGCGCCGGATCCGGCTGGGCCATGGCCGCCCCACTGCTGCTCGCCGGTCTCGGCAGCGGCCTGGTCATCGCCCCGAACCAGACGCTGACCCTCGCGGAGGTGCCGGTGAACCGGGCCGGAAGCGCCGGGGGCACCCTGCAGACCGGCCAGCGGGTCGGCTCCGCGATCGGGATCGCCGCGGTGGGCTCGGTCTTCTTCGCCCGGGTCGGCCCCGACGGCTGGGCCGGAGCGTACGACCACGGGCTCATCGTGTCCGTCGCCTTCGTGCTGGCCGCGCTGATCGTGGCGCTGGCCGACGTAGGAGCCGGCCGACGGGGCAGACGACGTACAGCGGGTAGACCGACGGACGCATCGAGGAGCGCGGCATGAACGACACGACAGCGGACAGCGCGGGGAGCGAAGGCAACGACTCCTACGGCCACAAGCCGTTCAAGCGGTCCCGCAGCCACTTCCCCGACCGGATCACGGCGGACGGCCGCGACGGCTGGCCCGTCGAGCCCGGCCGCTACCGGCTCGTCGTCAGCCGGGCCTGCCCCTGGGCGAGCCGCGCCCTGGTCTCCCGGCGGCTCCTCGGCCTGGAGGACGCCCTCCCGCTCGCCGTCACCGACCCGATCCAGGACGACCGCAGCTGGCGCTTCACCCTCGACCCGGGCGGCAAGGACCCGGTCCTGGGCATCCGCTATCTGAGCGAGGCCTACGACGCCCGGGAGCGCGACTACCCCGGAGGCGTCAGCGTGCCCGCGATCGTGGACGTACCGAGCGGGAGGCTGGTCACCAACGACTACCAGCGGATCACCCTCGACCTCGCCACCGAATGGACCGCCCTGCACCGGCCCGGGGCGCCGGACCTCTACCCCGAACCGCTGCGCGGCGAGATCGACGAGGTCATGGAGGGCGTCTACCGGGACGTCAACAACGGCGTGTACCGTGCGGGGTTCGCCAGCTCCCAGGAAGAGTACGAGGAGGCGTACGCCGCCCTGTTCAGCCGCCTCGACCTGCTCTCCGCCCGCCTCGCGGACCGCCGCTACCTGGTCGGCGACACCATCACCGAGGCCGACATCCGCCTCTTCACCACGCTGGTCCGGTTCGACGCCGTCTACCACGGCCACTTCAAGTGCAACCGTACGAAGCTGACCGAGGACCCCGTCCTGTGGGGTTACGTCCGCGACCTCTACCGGACGCCCGGATTCGGCGACACGGTCGACTTCGACCACATCAAGCGGCACTACTACCAGGTACACACGGGCATCAATCCCACCGGCATCGTCCCCGTCGGCCCCGACCTCTCCGGCTGGAGGACCCCGCACCACCGCGAACAGCTCGGCGGGCGCCCGTTCGGAGACGGCACACCCCCGGGCCCCGTGCCGCCGGGCGAGCGGGTCACCCCCGCGGTCGCCTGACCCGGGCGTTCACCGGGAGGCGGAGGGTGGCGGAGCGAGCGTGCCCGCCGCCAGCGGCGTACGGGCCAGCCGCACGCACCCCGCGGCGATCAGGGCCAGCGCCGCCAGCTCTGGCAGCAGCCACCAGCCGGTCCGCAACTCCTCGCCGAACAACGTCACCCCGTACAGGATGCTGATCAGCGCGTCCCCCAGGGTGAGCATCGGCTGCACGGCCACCAGACTGCCCGCCTGAAGGGCGTTCTGGAGCAGGAACAGGGCACCCACCCCGACCACCGCCGTGGCGTACAACTGCCAGGACGCCAGCAGAGCGAGCGCCCCGCCGTCGTCGAGGCGCGCCATCGCATCCTTCATCAGAGCGGCCGTCAACGCATAGCCGCACGCGGCGGCCAGCCCCAGCAGGGCCGCCCGGGGACTGCCGCGCGTCCGCGCCGCGGCCCCGATCAGCCCCGCCTCGAACAGCCCGGTCAGCACCAGCGCCGGAATCCACGCCGCGCCCCGCACCGTGTCGCTGCCCGCGACCGGCGCGGCCGACGCCATGCCGAGCGCCAGGCCGACCGTGACGGCCCCGACCCCGTACCGGACCGCCCGGTCCACCCGGGCCCGCATCACGTACCCGGCGATCAGCAGCGACGCCGGCAGCTCGATCACGAAGATCGGCTGGACCACCGCGATCGGCCCGGTGGCCAGGGCGACCGCCTGACAGACCGCCGCCACGATCACCAGTCCGATCCCCGCCGACCACACCTTCTGACGCAGCAGATGACCGATCAGGGAGAGCCGCATCGCCTCGCTGTCGGGCACCCTCATCGCCGCCCGGCGCTGGAGCACCGAGGCGGATCCGTTGCTGAGCGCGGTGAGGACGGCGAACAGGACACTGATCACCGGTTCATCATGGAGCCGGCCCCTGCCTGGGCGCTCGGCGCACGGGTCCGGTGAGCGCAACGCGCGCCCGCCGCCCCGTGCGGACCACGGCTGTCCGGGGGCCCCGGTGACGTGCGGACCACGGCTGTCGGCAACCCCCGGTAACGTGCGGACCATGGCAGCGAAGACGCACCGCACCGCCGTACACCGCACCGCCGCACAACCCGCCGTCCTCTCCGCACGGGCACTGAACCGGGCGACCCTGGACCGTCAGCTCCTGCTGCGCCGATCGACGATGTCCGCGAAGGACGCGGTCGCCCACCTCCTCGGGCTCCAGGCCCAGAACACCAAGCCCCCGTACTTCCAGCTGTACGCCCGGCTGGCGGACTTCGACCCCGAAGAGCTGTCCGCCCTGATGGAGTCCCGCGAGGTGGTCCGGATCGTCACCCTCCGCTCCACTCTCCACACCCATACGGCGGACGACGCGCTCACCCTGCGCCCCCTGGTGCAGGCGGCACGCGAACGGGAGCTGAAGAGCTTCCGGCGCGGGCTCGAGGGGGTGGACCTGGACCGGCTCGCGGCGGTGGCCGGGGAACTGGTCGTGGAGCGCCCGCGCCCGGTGAAGGAGCTGCGGGAGGAACTCCTCTCCCGCTGGCCCGACGCCGACCCCCTCGCGCTCACCGTCGCCGCCCGCTGTCTCCTGCCCCTGGTCCAGGTCACCCCGCGTGGCCTGTGGGGACGTGGCGGTCAGGTCGCCCTGACCACCGTGGAGCACTGGCTGGGCCGGCCCGCCGAACCGGTGCCCGCACCCGACACCACCGTGCTGCGCTACCTGGGCGCGTTCGGCCCCGCCTCGGTGATGGACTTCCAGTCATGGGCGGGACTCACCCGTACGAAGGAGGTCTTCGAACGGCTCAGGCCCCGGCTGCTCACCTTCCGGGACGAAAGAGGCGTCGAGCTCTTCGACCTCCCGGACGCCCCGCGCCCCGACCCCGGCACCCCGGCCCCGCCGCGATTCCTGCCCGAGTTCGACAACCTGCTCCTCGGCCACGCCGACCGCAGCCGGGTGATCCCCGCGGTGAACAAGGGGCGCAACGGGGTGGGCAACCAGTCGTACGGGTCCGTGCTGATCGACGGGTTCTTCGACGCGGTCTGGCGCGTCGAACGCGAGCGGGACACCGCGATCCTGACCGTCCAGCCGCTGCGGAACCTGGTCCGCGACGAGCGTACGGAGATCACCGAGGAGGCGGCGCGGATGCTGACCGCGATGACGGACACGACCGACCACGACGTTCGGTTCGGCACGTTCCTGGACTACGGGGACTGAGACCCCCGAGGCCCGCAGGTCAGGGCAGCAGCCCCGCCCGGCGGGCCGCCACCACGGCCTCCAGCCGCGTGTGCGCCCCCAACTTCCGCATCGCGGAGCGCAGATACCCCTTCACCGTCTCCGGCCGTAGCCCCAGCCGCTCGGCGGCCGACACGTTCGTCGCGCCCGCCGCCACACACGCCACCACGTCCACCTCGCGCGGCGCGAGCCGGACCTCCCGGGCCGCGGGCGCCTTGGCCCCCGCGGCCGAGGCCAGCCGCCCGCAGACATCCAGGAGCTCGTCACGCAGTGCCGGGTCGAGGACCCTCGGGGCCAGTGCGCGCAGTTCGCGGTGGGCCTCGCGCACGTCCTCCCAGACGCCGGGCGCCAAGTCCGGATCGCACACCTGGTCCCGGCCCGCCGCCAGCAACTGCCGCACCTCGTCCCGTACCGCGAGCGACTGCTCCACATCACGCGCCGCCGCCACCATCGCGCCGAACGTCCGGTCGCCGAGCGTCACCGGCGTACGCAGCGCCCCGTAAAGCACACCCCGCACCGCACGCCGTACGACGACGGGTACCGCGACGACCGAGCGCAGCCCCTCCGCCGCCACCGCCGCGTCGTACTCGTGACTGATGTGGCGGGAAGAGGCGTAGTCCGTCACCGCACAGGGCCGGGACAGCGCGATCGCCTTGCCGCCCAGGCCGCTCCCGGCGGAGATGACCAGGCCCCGCAGTGCGCTGGTCTGTGCCCCGTTCAGCTCGGCGATCCGCGCATGGCGCGCGTCGGACAGCAGGCCGCCGAACACCACGGGAAGCCCGCTCGTGCGGCGCAGCCTCAACAGCGCTGCCTGCATCTCGACCGCATCGACCGGTTCCGGCACTCCGACGTCCTCCCACCCGGCCCGTGCCGCTCCCTCGCACCGGGGGAGCGGACCACCCCCGTCCGGGGGTGGTGAGACCTGGGTCACTGTTTACATGATGTCAGCTGACCGGTCCGTAATGAGGAGGACAAATGTCGGCAACCAGCGCTACCGAGACCTTCCGGGCCGCCCGGGACTTCCTGCTGGAACACCGTGAGGACTACGAGCGGGCCTACGCGGGCTTCCGCTGGCCCCGGGCGGACCACTTCAACTGGGCCCTGGACTGGTTCGACGTCATCGCCGAGAACAACGACCGCACCGCCCTGCACATCGTGGAGGAGGACGGCCGGCGCACCCAGGTGTCCTTCGCGGCGATGTCGGAGCGCTCCGACCGGGCCGCCAACTGGCTGAAGGGACAGGGAGTACGGGAGGGCGACCGCGTCCTCGTGATGCTAGGCAACCAGGTCGAGCTGTGGGAGACCGCGCTCGCCGCGATGAAGCTGCGTGCCGTCGTCATCCCCGCCACCCCACTCCTTGGCCCCGCCGACCTGCGCGACCGGGTGGAGCGCGGCCGGGTGCGCCATGTGCTGGTGCGCGACGCGGACACCGCGAAGTTCGACGAGGTCCCCGGGGACTACACCCGGATCGCGGTGGGCGAGGAGGTGGCGGGCTGGCTGCCGTACGCGGGAGTGGCCGAGGCGCCCGCGGCGTTCGCACCGGGCCGGGAGACGGACGCGGACGAGCCACTGATGCTCTACTTCACCTCCGGCACCACCGCCAGCCCCAAGCTGGTCGAACACACCCATGTGTCCTACCCCGTGGGCCACTTGTCGACGATGTACTGGATCGGGCTCAGGCCGGGCGACGTCCATCTGAACATCTCCTCGCCCGGCTGGGCCAAGCACGCCTGGTCGAACCTCTTCGCCCCGTGGACCGCCGAGGCCACCGTCTTCATCTTCAACTACACCCGCTTCGACGCGGGCCGCCTGATGGCCGAGATGGACCGCTCGGGCATCACGAGCTTCTGCGCCCCGCCGACCGTCTGGCGCATGCTGATCCAGGCGGACCTGAGCCGGTTGAAGGTCCCGCCGCGCGAGGTCGTCGCGGCCGGTGAGCCGCTGAACCCGGAGGTGATCGAGACGGTCCGGCGTGAGTGGGGCGTCACCATCCGGGACGGGTTCGGTCAGACGGAGACCGCCGTCCAGGTCGCCAACACCCCCGGCCAGCTCCTCAAGGCCGGCTCCATGGGTCGGCCGAGCCCCGGCTTCACCGTCGAACTGCTCGACCCGGTCAGTGGCCGGCCCGGGGCGACCGAGGGCGAGATCTCCCTCGATCTGGCCGACCGCCCCGTCGGCCTGATGACCGGCTACCACGGCGACCCGGACCGCACCGCCGAGGCGATGGCGGGCGGCTACTACCGCACCGGGGACATCGGCGCACGCGACGCGGACGGCTACATCACCTATGTGGGCCGCGCCGACGACGTGTTCAAGGCCTCCGACTACAAGATCTCCCCGTTCGAGCTGGAGAGCGCCATGCTGGAGCACGAGGCGGTCGCCGAGGCCGCCGTCGTGCCCGCTCCCGACCCGCTCCGTCTCTCCGTCCCGAAGGCGTACGTCGTGCTCGCGGCGGGCTGGGAGCCGGGGCCGGACACCGCGAAGGTCCTCTTCGAGCACTCCCGGGCGGTCCTCGCCCCGTACAAACGCATCCGCAAACTGGAGTTCGCGGACCTGCCCAAGACCGTGTCCGGCAAGATCCGCCGCATCGAGCTGCGCGAACGCACCGCCCTGGGCTCAGGAGCCGAGTTCGACGAGGGGGACCTGAAGTGAGCGAACCGTCCTACGCGCACGGCGTCGGCGACACCGCGCTGCTCGGCGAGACCATCGGCGGCAACCTCGACCGGACGGCCGCGGCGCACGGCGACCGCGAGGCGCTGGTCGACGTGGTCTCGGGCCGACGCTGGACGTACACCGAATTCGTCGCGGACGTCGACGCGTTGGCCCGCTCCCTGATGGCATCGGGGGTGGCGAAGGGCGACCGGGTCGGCATCTGGGCGGTCAACTGCCCGGAGTGGGTGCTCGTCCAGTACGCCACGGCCCGGATCGGTGCCGTCATGGTCACCATCAACCCCGCCTACCGCGCGCACGAGGTGGAGTTCGTCCTCAAGCAGGCCGGCATCTCCCTGCTGGTCGCCTCCCTCTCCCACCGCACCAGCGACTACCGCGCCCTCGTCGAACAGGTCCGCGCCGACTGCCCCGACCTGCGCGCCGTCCACTACATCGGCGACCCGTCCTGGGACGAACTGATGGCCGCCGCGGCCGCCGTCACCCGGGAGCGACTGGCCGCCCGCGAGGCGGAGCTGTCCTGCGACGACCCGGTCAACATCCAGTACACCTCGGGCACCACGGGCTTCCCCAAAGGGGCGACGCTCTCCCACCACAACATCCTCAACAACGGGTACTTCGTCGGGGAGACGATCGCGTACACGGAGGCCGACCGGGTCTGCCTCCCCGTGCCCTTTTATCACTGTTTCGGCATGGTGATGGGGAATCTCGCCAGCACCTCGCACGGCGCCTGCATCGTGATCCCGGGGCCGTCCTTCGAGCCCGCGGCCGTGCTGACCGCCGTCCAGCAGGAGCGCTGCACCTCGCTGTACGGCGTGCCCACCATGTTCATCGCCGAGCTGAACCTGCCGGACTTCGCCGCGTACGACCTCTCCTCGCTGCGCACCGGGATCATGGCCGGTTCCCCCTGCCCGGCCGAGGTGATGAAGCGGGTCGTCGCCGAGATGCACATGGCCGAGGTGTCCATCTGCTACGGGATGACGGAGACGTCCCCGGTCTCCACCCAGACCCGCCGCGACGACGACCTGGACCGCCGCACCGGCACGGTGGGCCGCGTACTGCCGCACATCGAGGTCAAGGTCGTCGACCCGGTCACCGGCGTCACGCTGCCGCGCGGCGGCGTCGGCGAACTGCGCACCCGGGGCTACAGCGTGATGCTCGGCTACTGGGACCAGCCCGAACGCACCGCCGAAGTCGTCGACGCCGGGCGGTGGATGTGCACGGGGGACCTCGCGGTGATGCGCGAGGACGGGTACGTCCAGGTCGTCGGCCGGATCAAGGACGTGATCATCCGGGGCGGCGAGAACGTGTACCCGAGGGAGATCGAGGAGTTCCTGTACGGCCATCCGAAGGTCGCCGACGTCCAGGTGGTCGGGGTGCCGGACGAGCGCTACGGCGAGGAGATCCTCGCCTGCGTCATCCCCCGGGACCCCGCCGACCCACCCACCCTGGCGGAGATCTCCGCGTACTGCCGGGAGCGGCTCGCGCACTACAAGATCCCGCGCGGACTGCGCATCCTGGAGACCTTCCCGATGACGGTGAGCGGAAAGGTCCGCAAGATCGAACTGCGCGAGGCCTACACGGACTGAGCGGGTGTGGTGGAGGGGCGGGGCGCCGGCTCAGGCGGCTTCGATGATGACGGGGTCGCCCCGGGTCGCCGCCGCCCACTCGATGAGCAGTACCTCGTACGTCGCCGTCTCCACCTCGGACCAGTCCTGCCCGGAGGCGTCGACGAGGGCGCGGATGGCCTCGTTGGCATGCTCGGCGGCGGGGGCGGGGCGGTCTGCGGGGAGGGAACTGTCCGGGAGCGAAGCCATGCGCACAGCCTATGCGCCACCACTGACAGCCACGGCTTCCGAAGCGTCCGAGGCCGCCGAAGTATCCCGGATACGCGGGGGATTCACGGTTCCCGGAGCATTCGACGGAGGGGCGCCCGACGGCACGGCATCAGGCATCCGGGCATCCGACGCCACGGCATCCGACGCCACGGCCGACGCCACGGCATCCGACGCCATGGCCGACGCCACGGCATCGGACGGCCGGGCATCCGACGGTCGGGCGGCGGATGCCAGTTCGCGCCGCATACAGACCCGGGGCCAGCGGTCCAGGCCGTGCTGGGCCTCCTCGGCCCGGATCGCGCGCAATCCGTCGGTGAGTTCCCGATCGGTCAGGATCCGGAAGCCGATACGGGCGTAGTACGGGGCGTTCCACGGCACATCGGTGAAGGTGGTCAGGGTGAGTGCCGCCATGCCCCGGGTCGAGGCCAGGGCGGCGAGGTGGGCGATCAGGTCCCGGCCGATGCCCCGGCGGGCGGCGGCGGGGTCGACCGAGACCTGCTCGATGTGCAGGGCGTCGTCGACGGGATCGGCGAGCACATAGCCGAGCGGCCGGTCGCCGGTGGCGGAGAGGGGGTCGCAGGCCACCCAGCAGCGGCCTGCCAGCCGGTAGTCCTCCAGCAGGTCGAGCGGGGGCGGATCGTCGTCGGCCACGAAGGCCATGCCCAGGGCCCGGAACGGTTCCCCTGCGGTGCGCTCGATGTCCTGGAGCAGCGGGAGATCCGAGCGTCTGGCGGAGCGGATACGCATGTACTCAGTGTGCCGCGCCGGACGGCGGACCGGTACGCGGTGGTCGGTTTCAAGATGTCCGGCCGATGGTCCCCGGACCCGTGCTCACCGGACACGCGGTCACCGGAGCCCCACCCTCCCCGGGGCCCTCACGCCCGGCCTGTCAGGCGCCCGTGCTGACCAGCTCTTCCGCGGGGCTGTTCACCGGTTGCGGGGTCCCGGTGAGATCCATGACGAAGAGGGGGAGTCCGACGCCGTCCGCGCGGGCCCGGGCGTCAGGCGCGTATCCCGCGAGCGAGAAGAACACCCCGGTCGCCGATGTGCCCAACGCGTCGAGCCAGAGGGTCTCGACCGCGCGCAGTGCCGTCGGCCGGGTGCTGGAGTCGACCCGTGCGATCAGCCCGTCGGCCCGCAGGTCGATCCCGGAGGCCGGGCCCGCCCCGGGCCGGCCGACGTCGCGGAAGCCCAGCCAGGTCAGATAGAGGCCCGCCGCGCCCACCGCGTCGTGGCCCGTGCGGATCGCCATCGGCCGGAACGCCGGGCGCGGGTGCGCGGCGGTGCGCGGGAGGGGGATGTGGGCGGGGGTGACCGGCGGTGCCGGGGCCGGTGCGGCGGTCACCGGGCGCACCGGAATCCGCAGGACGGTCCCGCACGGGCAGGACAGCTCGGGCTGGGGCCACTGGTTCTCCCGGGCGCAGTACGGACAACGGACGGTGACCCACATGTCGTTCCAGCTGCGGTGGGTGACCTGGACCGCCGGGGCGTCCCGCAGCAGCGGTGGGGCGGTGTGCGTCCCGCACGGGCAGGGGTAGGCCGGTGTGCTGTAGGCGTGGTCCCGGCCGCAGACAGGGCACCGTACCGGCACGGACTCCACGATTGTCTCCCTCCGGCACGGTTGCGCGGCCGACTGCGCTCCGTGCCTCCCTCGTCACTCCATCGTCCACCAAGAGCAAGGCTCTGGGGAGGGGATTGGCGGACTTCGCCGGGGCGGGCGACCGTCCGCGCCCTTGACGGGGGTCACTCCCCGTTTTAGATTGCTTCCGTATAGCAGAATTCAATTTCCGTAATGCGGAATTGGTGCTCTCAGGTGGCGCGACAGAGCCCGACTCCACCGATCCCGAGCAGGAGCACTCAATGCCTCGTATGACCGCTGCCCGAGCGGCAGTTGAGATCCTCAAGCGCGAAGGCGTCAGCAACGCGTTCGGTGTGCCGGGTGCGGCGATCAACCCCTTCTACGCGGCCCTCAAGGCCTCCGGTGGGGTGCGGCACACCCTGGCCCGGCACGTCGAGGGCGCCTCCCACATGGCCGAGGGCTACACCCGGGCCAAGGCCGGCAACATCGGCGTCTGCATCGGCACGTCGGGTCCGGCGGGCACCGACATGATCACCGGTCTGTACTCCGCCATCGCCGACTCCATCCCGATCCTGTGCATCACCGGCCAGGCCCCGACCGCCGTCCTGCACAAGGAGGACTTCCAGGCCGTCGACATCGCGTCGATCGCGGGACCGGTCACCAAGGCGGCGACGACCGTCCTGGAGGCCGCGCAGGTCCCCGGCGTCTTCCAGCAGGCCTTCCACCTGATGCGCACCGGCCGCCCCGGCCCGGTCCTCATCGACCTGCCGATCGATGTCCAGCTCACCGAGATCGAGTTCGACCCCGAGCTGTACGAGCCCTTCCCGGTCCACAAGCCCGCGGCCTCCCGCAAGCAGATCGAGCGGGCGATCCGGATGCTGAACGCCTCGGAGCGCCCGCTGCTCGTCGCGGGCGGCGGCATCATCAACGCCGACGCCTGCGAACTCCTCGTGGAGTTCGCCGAGCTGACCGGTGTCCCGGTCATCCCGACCCTGATGGGCTGGGGCATCCTCCCCGACGGCCATGAGCTGAACGCCGGCATGGTCGGTCTCCAGACCTCGCACCGCTACGGCAACGCCAACTTCCTGGAGTCCGACTTCGTCCTCGGCATCGGCAACCGCTGGGCCAACCGCCACACCGGCAAGCTGGACGTCTACACCCGGGGCCGCACCTTCGTCCACGTGGACATCGAGCCCACCCAGCTCGGCAGGATCTTCGCCCCGGACCTCGGCATCGCCTCCGACGCCAAGGCCGCGCTGACGCTCTTCGTCGAGGTGGCGCGCGAGCTGAAGGCCGCGGGCGGGCTGAAGGACCGCTCGGCCTGGGCCGCCTCCACACAGGAGCGCAAGGCGACCCTCCAGCGGCGGACCCACTTCGACAACGTCCCGCTCAAGCCGCAGCGCGTGTACGAGGAGATGAACCGGGCGTTCGGCCCCGAGACCCGTTACGTCACCACGATCGGGCTCTCGCAGATCGCCGGCGCGCAGCTGCTGCACGTCTACAGGCCGCGCCACTGGATCAACTGCGGCCAGGCGGGCCCCCTCGGCTGGACGATCCCGGCCGCGCTGGGCGTCGCCACCGCGGACCCGGAGGGCACGGTCGTCGCACTCTCCGGCGACTACGACTTCCAGTTCATGCTGGAGGAGCTGGCCGTCGGCGCGCAGCACCGCATCCCGTACGTCCACGTCCTGGTGAACAACTCCTACCTGGGGCTCATCCGTCAGGCGCAGCGCAACTTCGACATCGACTTCCAGGTCAACCTGGAGTTCGAGAACCTCAACTCCCCGGAGCTGGGCGTCTACGGCGTCGACCACGTCAAGGTCGTCGAGGGGCTCGGCTGCAAGGCGATCCGGGTCACCGAGCCGGACCAGCTGCTGCCGGCCTTCGAGGAGGCGAAGAAGCTCGCCGCGGAGTTCCGGGTGCCGGTGGTCGTCGAGGCGATCCTGGAGCGGGTCACGAACATCGCGATGAGCGGGAGTGACATCGCGTCGGTCAACGAGTTCGAGGACATCGCCACGGATCCGTCCCACGCGCCCACCGCGATCCGCCTCCTGGCGGCGTCCTGACGCACCCGCGCACAGCGACCGGCCCTCGCCCCGGATTCCTCTCCGGGGCGGGGGCCAGTCGCTGTGATGGGCCCCTTCTGTCCTCGCCGAAGACGTTCTCAGCCGCCGGACGGGCTGAACTCCGGGCACCCGTCAGGGCGTGGGTACGCGCAAGGGCGCGGAGTGCGGGACCGTATCCGTACTCCGCGCCCTCGTTGAGGGGGTGACAGGGACCGCGGCGGCGGCGATCGGCCCGGGGAGGGCGTCTCCTTCAGGTCAGGAGACGGTCCCCGGGTCCTTCACCACCGCACTGGCATCGCTCGACCGCCGCGGCCTCGTCGTCCTGCCCGTGCCGCGCGGCACCCCTCATCCGGGTGCGCGGTACGGGCAGGGTCCAGGGGGAGGCTCAGTCCTCGCGCAGGGTGCGGACGGCCGCCTCGACGCGCTTGCCGTAGTCGGCGTCGGCGGCGTGGAAGTGGGCGAGGTTCTTCTCGATCACGTCGTCACGGGTGACCTGCGAGAGGCCTCCGGCGATGTTCGCGACCAGGCGGACCTTCTCGTCCTGCGACATGAGCCGGAAGAGTTCGCCCGCCTGGAAGAAGTCGTCGTCCTTGGCGTGGGCGGGCGCCTCGTGCGTGCCCGTCCAGCCGTGGATCGCCAGCGGGGCGGCGAGCGCCGCGTCGGTCTGCGCCGGACCGGCGTACGAGTTGGGCTCGTAGTTCTTGTCGTGGCGTGAGCCGTTGCGGGTCGCGTGGACGCCGTCGCGGCCGTAGTTGTCGACGACGACTGTCCTCGGGGCGTTCACCGGCAGCTGGGTGTGGTTGACGCCCAGGCGGTAGCGGTGCGCGTCCGCGTAGGCGAACAGCCGGCCCTGGAGCATCCTGTCCGGGGACGGGCCGATGCCGGGCACGAAGTTGTTCGGGGAGAAGGCGGCCTGCTCGACCTCGGCGAAGACGTTGTCCGGGTTACGGTTCAGGACGAGGCGGCCGACCCGCCGGAGCGGGTAGTCGCTGTGCGGCCACACCTTGGTGAGGTCGAACGGGTTGAACCGGTAGTCGGCGGCGTCGGCGGCCGGCATCACCTGGACGTGCAGCGTCCAGGAGGGGTTGACGCCGCGCTCGATGGCCTGGAGCAGGTCCGTCTGGTGCGAGTTGGCGTCCTTGCCGACGAGCTCGGCGGCCTGGTCGGCGGAGAGGGACCGTACGCCCTGGTCCGTCTTGAAGTGGTACTTGACGAAGAAGGCCTCGCCCTCGGCGTTCGTCCACCGGTAGGTGTGCGAGCCGTAGCCGTTCATGTGACGGTAGGAGGCGGGGATGCCGCGGTCGCCCATCAGCCAGGTGATCTGGTGCGTCGCCTCGGGGGTGTGCGCCCAGAAGTCCCAGACGTTGTCCGGCTCCTGCCTACCCGTGAACGGGTCGCGCTTCTGCGAGTGGATGAAGTCGGGGAACTTGATCGGGTCCTTGATGAAGAACACCGGGGTGTTGTTCCCGACCAGGTCGTAATTGCCCTCGTCCGTATAGAACTTGAGGGCGAAGCCGCGCGGGTCGCGGACCGCGTCCGCACCGCCGAGCGAGTCGGCGACGGTCGAGAAACGGAGGAACGTCTCGGTGCGCTTGCCCACCCCGGAGAGGAAGCCGGCGCTGGTGAAGCCCGTGACGTCGTCGGTGACCTCGAAGTAGCCGTACGCGCCGGAACCGCGGGCGTGCACCACGCGCTCCGGAATGCGCTCACGGTTGAAGCGGGCGAGCTTCTCCAGGAGGTGCTGGTCCTGGAGGAGGATCGGTCCACCGGCACCGGCGGTGGCGGAGTTCTGGTTGTCGGCGACCGGGGCGCCTGACTCGGTCGTGAGCACACGCTTAGCCATGTGGCGGGATGACCTTTCGGACGAGCTGCTGACGGCTTGAGGAGCGTAGATTCGCCGGGAAGAAGCGTCAACAGTTTGTTGAAATCGAAGGGTGTGGTTCCGGGCCGCGGCAGCGCCTGGGCGCGACAGGACAGGTGTCAGCGCCACCGCGGCCCGGAGATCAGGGGCTCCTTGCGGAGCGAGGGGGTCAGACCTGGGAGCCGGACAGCCGCTCGACCGAGCGCAGCAGTGCGGAGTGGTCCAGGCCGCCGTCACCCTGGGCGCGCAGCGAGGCGACCAGTTGGGCGACCACGCTGCCGACGGGCAGGGCCGCGCCGACGTCGCGGGCGGCGTCCGTGACGATGCCCATGTCCTTGTGGTGCAGGTCGATCCGGAAGCCGGGGGTGAAGTCCCGCTTCAGGAAGTTGTCCTTCTTGCGGGTCAGTACCGTCGAGCCGGCCAGGCCGCCGTTGAGGACGTCCAGCGCGGCGGCGAGGTCGACGCCGGACTTCTCCAGGAAGACCACGGCCTCGGCGCAGGCCTGGATGTTGACCGCGACGATCAGCTGGTTGGCCGCCTTCACCGTCTGGCCGGAGCCGTGCGGACCACAGAGCACGATGGTCCTCCCGAGCGCGTCCAGCAGCGGCTTCGCGGCGTCGAAGTCCGCCCGCTCGCCGCCGGCCATGATGGACAGGACCGCCTCGATGGCGCCGGCCTCGCCGCCGGAGACCGGCGCGTCCAGGACCCGGATGCCCTTCTCGGCGGCGTTCTTGGCGAGGTCCACGGAGGTCCCCGGGGTGATGGAGGACATGTCCACCAGCAGCGCGCCGCGTCGGGCGTTCTCCAGGATGCCGTCGGGGCCGTAGGCGATGGCCTCGACCTGCGGGGAGGCGGGCACCATCGTGATGACGACGTCCGCGTCCCTGACCGCGTCCGCGATCGAGGAGGCGCCCTTGCCGCCGGCCGCGACCAGCCGGTCGACCTTGTCCTGCTCCAGGGTGTATCCGGTGACGTCGTAACCGGCCTTGACCAGGTTCTCGGACATGGGGGAGCCCATGATGCCGAGGCCGATCCACGCAACCTTGGGGAGGGTGCTGCTCATGAGGGTGCCTTCCTGGGAAACGTTTGTACGTAAGGGGGTTGGGGCTCGACCGGAGGTCGGCCCGGCCCGCCCGAGGCCGGTCAGCGGGCGGCTCGGGCCGACGCCGGGAGCCAGTCGAGGGATTCGGCGCTCGGCCGGTCGCCCGGCTTGTACTCCAGTCCGACCCGGCCCGCGTATCCGGCGTCCTTCAGCTCGTCCAGGAGTCGCTCCAGCGGCAGCGAGCCGGTGCCCGGCGCGCCGCGTCCCGGGGTGTCGGCGATCTGGACGTGGCCGGTCTTCGCGGCGTACGCCTTGATCACCTGGCTCAGGTCCTCGCCGTTCATCGAGAGGTGGTACAGGTCCAGCAGGAACTTGGCGTTCCCGAGGCCCGTCGCCGCGTTGACCTTGTCGACGACCTCGATCGCGGCCGGTGCGCTGACCAGTGGATAGAGCGGCGACTCCGGCTTGTTGAGGGTCTCGACGAGGAGGATCGCCCCGACCCGGTCCGCCGCGTGGGCGGCCAGCACCAGGTTCTCCAGGGCGAGCGCGTCCTGCGCCACCGGGTCCTCGCCCTCGACACGGTTGCCGTACAGCGCGTTGAGCGCCGCGCAGCCGACCGAGGCGGCGAAGTCGGCCGTCACCTCGATGTTGGCCCGGAAGCGGTCCGACTCCGTACCGGGCACGGAGAGCGCGCCGCGGTCGGGGCCGGGCAGCTGTCCGGCGTAGAAGTTCAGCCCCACCAGCTGGGTGCCGGCGTCGTCGAGCGCCTTCTTGAGGGCGTCGAGCTCCGCTTGCGGCGGGGTGGGTGTCTCGATCCAGGGCCACCACAGCTCGACCGCTGTGAAGCCCGCCGCGGCGGCTGCCGCGGGACGCTCCAGGAGAGGGAGTTCCGTGAAGAGGATCGAAAGGTTCACATCGAAGCGCTGGTCCGGGTATCCCATGAGGATGTCGACGCTCCTTCCGTATTGCGGAAGTTAGTTTCTGCTTATCGGAAGATTGCCCGGAGGGTTGCGAGGCTGTCAAGGGGGTGCCGGAAAACTCGCCCCGGTCGGCGGTGCGCGGAATCGGTGGCACGGGCGCCTCCGGGCGTCCGCGACGACCCGTGGGTCGCACGGGGCCTCCCCGCGCCCTCGACCTCGTGGCCAGGAGGTTCGTCCTTTCTCCGTGCCCCGACGGCTCCCCGGCCGGTGCGGGCGCCCCTTCCCGGCACCGGTCGCGGTCTGTGTCCTGCCGCTCCCGCGGGCCCGGCGGTCGGGGTCCCGAGCGCACCGGAGCGGGGTCCCGGCCAGCGCTGAGCGGGGCCCCGTCCAGCGGTTACAGTCGTGGCCGAGCCGTGGGAGCCCGCACCCGGGGCGAGGACATCTTGGAGGCACAGTGCGCTTGAGGGTGGAATTCACCACCGAGCCGTTCGATCTCGACGAGGCGCCCACCCATGCGGTGGTCGCCCGCGAGGTGATCCAGGGCGCCGGGCTCGACGCCGTGGACGTCGGACCTTTCGGCAACACCGCGGAAGGGGGCGCGGACGAGGTGCTCACCGCCGTGGACTCCCTGCTGCGACGGGCCCTGGCCTCGGGCGCCACCCGCGTCTCGCTCCAGGTGAACGTGGTCGAGGGGGACGCACCGTGACCGAACCCGTCGATCGCGAACCGGCGACGGCCGATGATCTCGCGGCAACGGTCGATCACCCTCTCGTGTCCGCGGTGAAGCCGCTGGTCGACGCGATGGGCGCGGAGCTGCTGAGCCCGGATCGGGCCCAGCCGGACGATGTCGTGCTCGCCTGGGAGGGGCGGAACGTCATAGCCGTGCGCCTTCCGCAGCTCTCCGACTCGCTCGACCACATCCTCGCCGCGATGGAACGACGGCACGGGATGCCGCTCGCCGGGCTGGACCGCAAGACCAAGCAGAGCGTGGTCCGGACGCTGGAGGCGCGCGGTGCCTTCTCCGTACGGCACGGAGTGGAGACGGTGGCGGGCGCGCTGGGCGTCTCCCGGTTCACTGTGTACAACTACCTGAACCGGGAACATGCTTCCAAGGGTGAGTAGTTGGCCGAACCCGCCGAACAAACAGGCAAGCCGCCGTCCGTATGCCGGGACGGCGGCTTTCTTCGTTCGCGAGATTTCAACAAAGTGTTGACGTCGTGTTGTGGAGGGCGTTAGCTATCCGCAGCCCGAACAAAGCACAGCGAAAAACAGCCACGGAGGCTCCCGTGACTTCGAGCTCCACACCGGGCCTCACCCGGTTCAACACCCTGACGGACGGTGCGGCCACTCCCGCACTGCACGAGGTGTGTGCCAGTGCGACCTGGGGAAGCACCATCCTCGCCGGGCGCCCGTACGCCACCGAAGAAGCCCTGCTCTCCGCGAGCGACGCCACCATCGCGCAGCTCACCCCGGAGGACCTGGCCGAGGCCATGGCGGGCCACCCGCCGATCGGCCGCCCGATCCCCGGCGACCCGGCTTCCTCCCGCGAACAGCGGGGGATGACCGGCGCCTCCGAGGAGCTCAAGGCCGAGATGCTCGAACTGAACCTGGCCTACCAGGAGCGGTTCGGACACGTCTTCCTGATCTGCGCCACCGGCGCCACCGGTGAGCAGATGCGCGACGCGGTGAAGTCCCGGACCGGGAACCCGCCCGAGCGGGAGCAGGAGATCGTGCGCACCGAACTGGGCAGGATCAACCGCATCCGGCTGACCCGTCTCGTGACGGAGACCCTCGCGGAGGGCGCTCCCGCACGGGACTCCTGAGATCTAGGAGAGTGACGGTCTTGAGTACCGACACGACCGCGACGGTGTCCACCCACATCCTGGACACCAGCATCGGCCGCCCCGCCGCGTCCGTCGCCGTCTCGCTCGCCGCCCGAGGCGGAAGGGACGCGCCGTACGTGACACTCGGAGCGTCCGCGACCGATGCGGACGGGCGCTGCGAGGGCCTCCCGGCGCTGCCGGAGGGCACCACCCATGTGCGTCTCGACTTCGACACCGAGACGTACTTCTCCAAGAAGCAAGCCGAGGCGCAGCAGGACGCCCCCCGCGTAAGGGACAGCGGCGCGTTCTTCCCGGAGGTGACCATCGCGTTCGCGGTCGCCCCGGGCGAGCACTATCACGTACCGCTGCTGCTCAACCCGTTCGGCTACTCCGTTTACCGAGGGAGCTAGCACCGACATGCCCACGATTCTCGGCCAGAACCAATACGGCAAAGCAGAGAACCGCGTCGTCAAGATCGTGCGGGAGGGCGACACCCATCACATCAAGGACCTGAACGTCTCGGTCGCCCTCTCCGGCGACATGGACGACGTCCACTACTCCGGCTCCAACGCCAACGTCCTGCCGACCGACACCACCAAGAACACGGTGTTCGCGTTCGCCAAGGAGCACGGGATCCAGTCCGCCGAGCAGTTCGGCATCCACCTCGCCCGGCACTTCGTCTCCACGCAGGAGCCGATCCACCGCGCCCGGATCCGGATCGAGGAGTACAGCTGGGAGCGCATCGCGACCTCCGACGGCAACTCCAGGTTCATCGGCGCCGACGAGGTCAAGCACTCCTTCGTCCGCAAGGGCCAGGAGACCCGCGTCTCCCAGATCACCTACGACGGCGACAACTGGGAGGTCATCTCGGGCCTCAAGGACCTGACCGTGATGAACTCGACCAGCTCCGAGTTCTGGGGCTACGTCAAGGACAAGTACACGACGCTCAAGGAGGCGTACGACCGCATCCTGGCGACGGACGTCTCGGCCCGCTGGCGCTACAACTGGACCAGCGACGAGCAGCCCATGCCGAACTGGGAGAAGTCCTACGAGCAGGCGCGCAAGCACATGCTCCACGCCTTCGCCGAGACGTACTCCCTCTCGCTCCAGCAGACCTTGTACCAGATGGGCTCGCGCATCATCAACAGCCGGAGCGAGATCGACGAGATCCGCTTCTCGTTGCCGAACAACCACCACTTCCTGGTGGACCTCGAACCGTTCGGGCTGAAGAACGATACCGCCGACGGGGCTGTCTACTTCGCGGCGGACCGTCCCTACGGTCTGATCGAGGCCACCGTGCTCCGGGACGGCGTCGAGCCGAAGATCCCGGTCGACATGACCAACCTCTGACGCGGCACTGAACCGGCCTCCGCCCGCCCACCGACGGGCGGGGGTCGGTCATCCCGGAGGGAACACCCATGGCACAGCCTGCAACGGGGCCGGCAGAAGGCCCAGGCAAGAGCTCGACGATCACCGCTGCTGACACGGCAGTTCACCCGGTCGACGAGAGGCTTCCGCCCGCGCGGCCCGTCCCCGCCGCGCTCCAGCACGTGGCCGCCATGTACGCGGGCGTCGTCCCACCCGCGCCGATCATCGGCCAGGCCGTCGGCCTGGACACCGCCGGCATGCCCCGGCCCATCGTGGCGAGCCTCCCCAGCGGCGGACTCGCCACCATCCCGCAGACCACCGGTCTCGGCCATTTCGCCGGCGACCGGCCTCCTTTCGTCGACGCCGCCCCCTCCGCCGGAATCGCGCCGATGCTCGCCATCGCCGAGACCGGCGCACCCGGCCGCCAACTCCCCACGATCCACCGGGCGGTGATCGTCGCCGGAGGTCTCTGCCTGACCGCCGGCCCCTTCTCCGGCAGACTGCCGCGCTTCTTCCCGCCGCTCGTCACCGGCGTGGTCACCCGACGGCCGCACCATCACCCGCGGACCGCGGACCGCGGACCGCGCACCGACGGCATCGCGCCCCTCCTCGGCCCGGTCCTCGGCTCCTTTCCCACCAGCGCCTTCGCCCAGAACGTCCACGTCGTCTCCCGAGGTACGCGGCCGGTACGTCGTCGCCGGCGTCATCCCGCTCGCCGCGCCCACCTTCTACGCCGGATTCCCGGCCTGGGCGCCGACCGCCCTCGGCTCCGGGATCAGCGCGGGAGCACTGGTCGCGGTCGTGCTCCATCTGTTCTTCCACCATCTCGGCACCCACAGCCGCACGGCTGTGGCACTCAAATCCTCCTGGGGTCCTGCCGTGCCCGCATCGCCAGAGAAAGAAGAAGGAAGCACCATGGCAGCTTCGGCAGACCCTCAGCGCATCATCATCGAGAACTGTTCGATCGCCACCGTCGACGCCCACGACACGGAGTACGCGTCCGGGCACATCGTCGTCGCGGACAACCGCATCGAATCCGTCGGCGCCGGCAAGGCGCCCCAGGGTCTCGCCGGAGTCGTCCGGCGCATCGACGCCACCGGGCACCTCGCGACACCCGGCCTGGTCAACACCCACCACCACTTCTACCAGTGGATCACCCGGGGCCTGGCCACCGACCACAACCTCTTCAACTGGCTGGTCGCCCTCTACCCGACCTGGGCGCGCATCGACGAGCCGATGGTCCGCGCCGCCGCGCAGGGCTCGCTCGCCATGATGGCCCGCGGCGGCGTCACCACCGCCATGGACCACCACTACGTCTACCCCCGGGGCTCCGGCGACCTCTCCGGCGCGATCATCGGCGCCGCCCGCGACATGGGCGTACGGTTCACCCTCGCCCGGGGCTCCATGGACCGCGGCGAGAAGGACGGCGGCCTGCCCCCGGACTTCGCCGTCGAGACCCTGGAGGGCGCGCTCGCCGCCACCGAGGCGACCATCGACGCCCACCACGACGCGTCCTTCGACGCCATGACCCAGGTCGCCGTCGCGCCCTGCTCGCCGTTCTCCGTCTCCACCGAACTGATGCGTCAGGGTGCCGAGTCGGCCCGCCGCAAGGGCGTACGGCTGCACACCCACGGCTCGGAGACCGTCGAGGAGGAGCAGTTCTGCAAGGAGCTGTTCGGGATGGGCCCGACCGACTACTTCGAGTCCACCGGCTGGCTCGGCGGCGATGTGTGGATGGCCCACTGCGTCCACATGAACGACTCCGACATCGCCGCCTTCGCCCGTACGGGAACGGGCGTCACCCACTGCCCGTCCTCCAACGCCCGCCTCGCCGCGGGCATCGCCCGGGTCCCCGACATGCTCGCCGCCGGCGTCCCCGTCGGCCTCGGCGTGGACGGCACCGCCTCCAACGAGTCCGGCGAACTCCACACCGAGCTGCGCAACGCCCTGCTCATCAATCGCCTCGGCGCCCACCGCGAGTCCGCCCTGAACGCCCGTCAGGCCCTGCGCCTCGGGACCTTCGGCGGAGCCCAAGTGCTCGGCCGCGCCGATCAGATCGGCTCCCTGGAGGCAGGCAAGCTCGCCGACCTCGTCCTGTGGAAGCTGGACACCCTGGCCCACTCCTCGATCGCCGACCCGGTGACCGCGCTCATCTTCGGCGCGGCCGCTCCGGTGACCCTCTCCCTCGTCGACGGCAAGCCGGTCGTCGAGGGCAACCACCTCGCCACGGTGGACGAGGAAGCGATCGCCCGCGTCACCCGCGACGAGGCCCGCCGCCTCGCGCGGATCGCCGCCGGAGCCTGATTCCGAGCGGTACCCCGCCGGAGTCCGACTCCGCGCGGCATGCCCGCCGGAGCCCGACTCCGCGCGACATCCCCGACCGGCCGGTCGAGGGGGACGGCCCGAGACCGGCCGCCGTGGACCCGAGCGGGGTCCACGGCAGCCGGTCCGGCGGACGCGCGCATGGTGCGCGCCCGCCGGACCGGTGATGAACGCTGCCCGCACACACCCCCAGCGCGAGCCCACCCGCCCCCCTCCTGCCCGACCTGCATCGCCTGCCCCACCCGCACCACCTGAGAGAGCCGCACCACCGCACCACTTACGCATCACCTCCCTGAACCCCACGTCGCCGACGACGTGTAACCGACCGGAGGAACCGCCGTGGCCGCCAAGCCCAGGTTTCGCAAAGACGCAGATGCCGCCGCCCCCGACACGACGGCCGACAACGCCGCAGATACGGGAGACGACCGGAAACACCCGGTCGACGAAACCCTTCCCCCACTGAAGATGTTCACCAGCGGACTCCAGCACGTGGCCGCCATGTACGCGGGCGTGGTGGCCCCGCCGCTCATCGTGGGGCCGGCCGTCGGCCTCACCGCCAAGGAGACCGCCTTCCTGATGGGGGCGAGCCTGTTCACCGCGGGCATCGCCACCCTGCTCCAGACCATCGGCTTCTGGAAGGTCGGCGCCCGACTGCCCTTCGTCAACGGCGTCTCGTTCGCCGGGGTCGCCCCGATGATCGCGATAGGCAAGGACCGGGGACACGACGGGATAGCCGTCATATTCGGGGCGATCATCGTCGCGAGCATCCTCGGATTCGTCCTGGCCCCGTACTTCTGCAAACTGGTGCGCTTCTTCCCGCCCGTCGTCACCGGCACCGTGATCACCCTGATCGGCGTCTCGCTCCTCCCGGTCGCCTTCAACTGGTCCCAGGGCGGCAACGCCGCGGCCGACGACTACGGTTCGATGATCAACATCACCATGGCCGCCGTGACCCTGGTCATCGTGCTGGCCCTGCGTAAACTCCTGCGCGGCTTCCTCCAGCAGATCGCGATCCTGCTCGGCCTGGTCATCGGCACGCTCATCGCCGTCCCGGCCGGCATCACCGACTTCGGCGCCATCAAGGAGGCCGACGTGGTCGGCTTCCCGACGCCGTTCGCCTTCGGCGCTCCGCAGTTCGAGATCGCCGCCATCATCTCCCTGTGCATCGTGATGCTGGTCTGCATGACCGAGTCCACCGCGGACATGCTGGCCCTCGGCAGGATCGTCGGCCGCCCGGCCGACGAGAAGATCATCGAGGGCGGCCTGCGCGCCGACACCCTCGGCAGCGCCATCAGCCCGATCTTCAACGGGTTCATGTGCAGCGCCTTCGCCCAGAACGTCGGCCTCGTCGCCATGACGAGGATCCGCAGCCGCTTTGTTGTCGCGGCGGGCGGCGGCATCCTCATCGTGCTCGGCCTGGTCCCCGTCGCGGCCTCCGTCATCGCCCTCGTACCGCTGCCGGTGCTCGGCGGCGCGGGCATCGTCCTGTTCGGCACGGTCGCGGCCAGCGGCATCCAGACCCTGGCCACCGCCGCCCTGGAGAAGGGCGAGAACGCCCTCATCGTGGCGGCGGCCATCGGCATCGGCCTGATCCCGATCGCGGCGCCGCGGTTCTACCACGCCTTCCCGGAGAGCCTGCTGGTCGTCCTCGACTCGGGCATCTCCACCGGCTGCGTGGTGGCGATCGTGCTGAACCTCGCCTTCAACCACTTCGGCCGCAAGTCCGACACGGCGGACGAGGAGCAGACGCCGGGAGCGCACGTGGTGCCGGCCGCCGCCGGGGTCGGAGTCCACTGACCCGGGCCGGCCGGGCCGGGCCCCTGGAGTCGGTCGGCGCCGGTCGCCTGTAGCGTCAGGGGCATGGAAGATCAGTCTGTTGTGGATGTCGGCGATGTGCGCCTCGCGTACCGGACCTGGGGCGACGCGTTCGGCTCGCCCGTCGTGCTGCTGCACGGCCTCGGCGGTTCGGCCGCGAACTGGGAGGCGGCCGGCCCCCTGCTGGGCCAGGAGTGGCGGGTCTTCGCCCTGGACCTGCGCGGCCACGGCGAGAGCGACTGGCCCGACGACTACGCCCTGGACCTGATGGCCGAGGACGTCGTCGGCTTCCTCGACGAACTGGAACTGGACCGGGTCGGCCTCGTCGGCCACGGCATGGGCGGCGTCGTCGCCCGGCTGGTGGCGCAGGAGCACTCCGACCGGGTGGAGCGGCTGGTGCTGGTGGAGACCCCGGCCCCGTTCCCCGGCGACCCGGGCCCGGCGGGCCGGGCCGAGGGCCCGGTGGACTACGACGAGAACGCGGTGCCCGCCGTACGCGACCAGCTCACCGACCCCGGCCCGGACGCCGACGAGGCCCTCGGCGACATCGTCTCCCCGACGCTGATCATCACCGGTGGCCCGGAGAGCACGATGGAACAGCACCGCCAGGCCGACGTGGCCTCCCTGATTCCGGACTGTCGGCTGATCACGGTCCCGGGCGGACACCGCATGCACGAGACCCGGGCGGACCAGGTGGCCGCGCACATCACGGAGTTCTTCACCAGCTGAGGCGCCTGCACCACGGCGCCTTCACCGACGCTGCCCGCGGCCGGGTCGACCTGGACCGGATCGAGCGGCAGTGGGAGGACGTCCCTGCGGATCATCGGCTCCGTCCACACGGGCGCTGTGCGGGCGTACGACGTGATCCGCATGCTGTCGCGGGACGGACGCCCGGCCCCGCCCGGCGACGCGATCGCGCACTACGGGCGGACCGCCAAGACCCCGAAGTCAAGAAGGGGTCGCCGCCCAAACGCCGCGGGGTGCTGACCGTCTTCGACTGGACCCCGGGCGTCCTGGATGAGTGGGCTACCGACGTCCGCCCGCTGTTCGGCACCGACAACAACCCAGCGGCCTGGCCCTCCGAGCGGGGGCTGCGGATCGGCTGTCGGCGGCTCAACTCCCGCTTCATCGCCTACCGCCAGGCCCTCGGCCTGGACGACGGGCTCGACTTCCATTCCTTCCGCAGGTCCTACGTCACCCACCTGATCGAGGACGGCTGGGACCCTCGCCTCGTCCAGGAGCAAGTCGGTCACGAGCACGCCGGCAACTCCTCGAACTCCCCGCACCCGTCGTCGCGGACGCTCTCCGCTACCACGACAACCACCAGCCGCCTCCGCAACGAGACCGGAGGAACCTGGAGCCGATACGCCCCAGGAGTTCACGCAAGATCACCAACAGGCTGGGTTCCTCGCGGAACCAGCGGAGTTGGGTGCCCTGCAATTCCGAGAGCCTGAGCGCACATGAGTGCTTGCTTCGGGGCCACTGGGACGGCTATCCCTGGCGGAAGAATTCCCGCACGTCGGCAGCGACAGTCGTCAGCTCTTCGCCGGCGTCAATCACGGTCGTCACAGTGCACTCCCAGCCGCTGGAGAAGACGTCGGCTCGCAGGGTCCAGCTCAGATACACGTGACCGCCCGAACCGAACGTCGCTGCCACGACCAGCTCGTTGTTGACCCAGGACCGCTCGCCCTCCCAACCGCGGAAGTCGCGCGCAAGACCGTCGAGAAACTCGGTCAGGTATCCCGCACCGTCCCAGGCAGACACGGTCACGGCCCCGATCCGTGCGCGCAGGCCGTCATCGACAGCCTCCACGGCGAATACGACCTCGAACTCATCTGTCCGCGACCAGTCGAACAACCGGATAGAGGGTGCTTGCGACCCCACCCCCCGAACGACGAGCTCGACCTGCCCAGGAACCACCTCGATCAGACTCACCCACTGAGGATAGGGACGCCAACACGGCCCGGTCATCGCCCTTTACGACGTGGTGCTACGTCCCGTCGTTGTTGGGGGCTCCACACCCAGATCCCTTCCAGGAGCGTCACGGGCAGTAGTGATTCCGGAGCCAGATTGATCAACTGGTGACAGTTGAATACGCGAGCCCACCAGTACCGAGGCCGGGTGAGCTTGAAACCCGCTACCAGATGACCTTGAAGCCCTGACGAGGAGGCCGCGCGACCTGGCCCGCCCCCACGTCCGGCTGTCATCGGTGTGATGCGAGAACTCGGCTTTCAGGTGTTACGAACCGGATCACAGGACACTAGCCCTGTCGTTCCAGCCATTGAGAAATCACCTGGTTGGTCTCTTCTGGCATTTCCTCCTGGACCCAGTGACCGCAGTCCAGTCCGACCACTTCCACGTTGGGCACGAACTCCGCCAGTCTTTCGAACCTCGGGATCGCGAAGTCCTGGTCGCCGTAGATCATGAGGGCGGGCTGCTTGATGATCGGGTCCGCGTCCGCCAGTTGGTTCCAGTTGCGGTCGAGGTTCCTGTACCAGTTGATGCCGCCCGTGAATCCCGACGTCTCGAACGCGGAGACGTAGACGGCCAGGTCGCTGTCGCTCATGATGGGCTCACCGAGTGGTGTTTCCGCCTTGGCGAGGTTGATGAATGCCATGCCCGGCTCAGGGGGTGCGGGGGGCACGTTCTTCCGGTAGAGGTTGCGGAGGAACTGGGAGGTGTTGGCATCGAATGCGGCGTCCGCGACGCCCGGCTGCCGGTTGAAGTGGACGAAGTAGAAGTCGCCGCCGAGGAAGGTTTCCATGACCTCGATCCACGGCGTTTCTCCGCGCTCCTGGTAAGGCAGGCTCAGGTTGATCAGCTTGTTCACCCGGTCGGGGTGCAACAGGGTCAGTCCCCAGACGACGAACGCACCCCAGTCATGGCCGACGAAGGTGGCGTCCTCGTAGCCGTAGTGGTCCAGGAGCGCGACGAGGTCACCCGTCAGGTGTTCGATGTCGTAGTTCGTCACCTCGGTCGGGCGGGATGAGTTGCCATAACCCCGCTGGTTCGGTGCGATGACGTGGTAGCCGGCCGCTGCGAGGACGGGCATCTGGTGACGCCAGGAGAAGGCGTGCTCCGGCCAGCCGTGGCAGAGCACGATGGGCTTGCCCTTGTTTTCCCGGCCTGCCTCGAAGACTTCGAGCTCCACACCGTTGACCTGGATGAGGGTGGGCTCGGGAAATTCTGCTTGATTGAACACTGCGTTTCCTCTCTGGGGGCGTTCGCCGGCGGTCGACCTCCTCGATGAGGCCATGCCGCCACCTTGCTACCCAAACCGGTCACCCCATGACCGGTTTTTATGAGAGTTTTGTCAGCATGCGATCCGATCGACTGGTGGCCATACTCCTCTTGCTCCAACGGCGCGAGCAGGTGACAGCCGCAGAGGTCGCCCGAGAGCTGGACGTCTCCGAGCGCACCGCCCGCCGTGACCTCGACGCCCTGGCCATGGCCGGGGTGCCCGTGTACTCCGTGCAGGGCCGAGGCGGCGGCTGGCGCCTCGTGGGCGGCGCTCGTACCGACCTGTCCGGGTTGACCGCCGGCGAGGCACGCGCCCTGTTCCTGGCTCTCGGTCCGGCCTCGGATGCGACGCCGGCGATGAAAGCGGCTCTGCGCAAACTTGTCCATGCTCTACCGAAGCCCTTCCAGGTGCAGGCCGAGGCAGCGGCGGCGTCGCTGGTCGTAGACCCGCAGCGATGGGGGGCGAGCCGGATCGAGCACCGGCCGCCTCGCTTCCTCGACGAACTCCAGGACGCGGTGATCAGCGGCGTCCAGGTATCGCTCGGCTACGTCGACAGCAAAGGCGCCAGAACCCGGAGAACCGTCCACCCGCTGGGCATCGTCGCCAAAGGTCCTGTCTGGTACCTCGTCTCCAACACCGAGACCGGCCGACGGATCTTCCGGATCGACCGCGTGTCGTCCGCCGACCCGACCGGCGACCCTGTGCACCGACCCGGGGACTTCGAGCTTGCCGAGAGCTGGAATGAGATCGCCAAAGAGGTCGATCGCAAACGAACGCCGCTGGAGGTCCGGGCGGTATGCACACCCGAAGGGATAGGCATACTCCGGATGGCGCTCGGCGACCGGCTCGACGTGGGAGGTTCCACGACCGATGGCCGCATCGAGGTCGTGATCCGCGGCCCCGATGAGTACATCCTCGCCGGCGAGCTCTCCGGGCTGGTCGAATGGGTCGAGGTGACCGGCCCTCCGGGGGTCCGAGACCACCTGGCCTCGATCGGCAACGCCCTCGTCGAACGGTACAGCCGGCCGCGTACCAGCGGAGACCTCCACCCTTCTTGAAGCGGACGAGGCAGGGCTTCGAGAACAGTTCCGCTCAATAGGCTGGGTCTGTCCGTTCCGGCAGGAGCCCGGTCACGACGCCGGCGGGTCCGCCGGCCTGGCTCTCTGCGGGTGGATCGTCTCGTGCCGGACCAGCATCGCCACGTACTCGGCGATCTTCCGGGTTCGCGTCTCGGCCCGCTTGACGGCATTGACCCGGCTGATGAGGGCGAAGCGGTTGGTCTTGGTGAGTACCTCGAACATCGCCTGCGCCGCTGGGTCGGCGGCGATCGCGACGCGCAGGTCGGCCGGCACCTCCGCTTCCGATGACGGCGCATAGGCGGCCGTCCACCGCCCGTCGGCCTTCGCGGCGTCCACCGCGGCGCGGCCGGCGGGCAGCATCAGGCCGGCCGCCTCCAACCGGGCCACGTTGGCGACGTTGCGCTGGGACCAGACGCTGCGCGGTCGGCGCGGGGTGAGCCGCCTCCAGGAACTCCCCTCGTCGCGCTTGCGGGCCTGCCCGTCGATCCAGCCGAAGCACAGTGCCTCGTCGACCGCCTGCTGCCAGGTCAGCGTGGTAACGGAGCCGCCCTTCCTGGTCAGGGCGAGCCACACGCCAGGAGAGGCGGTGTGGTTGTCCAGCAGCCACGCGCGCAGCGCCGCGCCATCAGCAACGATCAACTCATCCAGCTCGGTTCCGGTCACCACCGCAGGTTAGTGCCGCAACCAGGTGTCGCGACCTGTCGGGGTGACTCGTTGAGCGCGCGGCGTCGATGTCGGCCTGGCTCGCCCTCGCCGACGCCACCCACCGGCAGCCGTGCTCATCACCGTGCTCGGCGATGCAGGCGCCGGGTACGGGCGGTCACGAGCGACGTCATCGCGACCCGCCTCGCATCCGAGGCCGGAGAAGGCTGGAGTCGCTACGCCGACGACCACGTACGGTCACCAGCAGGGTGGGCCCCAGGCGGAACTGGCGACAGTTGAACAGACGAGCCCTCCAGTATCAACCCCCTTGTCCGGCACAGGGACCGGCGGCCCGAAGAGGCCGGAGTCGCCGGCATCTTCCGGGCCGTCCTCCGCCGGGGCGGGCACGGCCTCGCAGGAACGCAGTTCGGCCTCGCCCGCCGCGTACGGCTGCCCGGTCGACCGGGCCAGGTCCCCGCCGTGGGCGACGAGTTCGTTGAGCGCGACGACCTCCGCCACCTCGCCCGGCAGCTCCACCCCGCCCGGGTCATGCCCGTCCAGGCGTCGGGCGAGCACCAGGCCGCCGCCATCTCGTCCAGCCGTCGGGGCAGCACCTCACGCCAGTCGTCGCCGAGGCCCCTGCCGCATGCCGCATGCCGCATGCGCTGTCCGGAACGGGCGGGCGGCGCACACCGCCACATAGCGGATGGTTCCTCGCCGTCCTCTTGTCTGCGACCCCCACGCCGTGGCATACAGGTCTGGACCATTGCTGTCCGGATGGAAGGCACCACCGTGCAACGCCCCCACATATCTGCCGCGTTGATCTGTTCCGCTCTGCTTCTCACCCCTCTCCTCTCCGCCTGCGGTGGCACCGCCGAAGCCGACACGCAGCCTCCCGGCACCCCCAGGGGCGTGACCGCCCAGGCCGGCAGCTCCACCTCGGTGCACGTCATGTGGGAAGGCGCCTCCGACAACAAGAAGGTCGCCGGATACGAGATCTACCGTGGAAAGGCCAAGGTCAAGAGCGTTCCGGCGACGAAGACCATGATCGACGTCGACGGGCTGACGGCCTCGACGGACTACACCTTCAGCGTCCGGACCAAGGACACGGCCGGGAACCTCTCGGCGCCCAGCAAGGCCGTACCCGTCACCACCCAGGCCACCCCGCCCAAGGACGACACGCCCCCCACCGCCCCGGCGAAGCTGACGGGCAACGCCGACGGAAAGCGTGCCGCCACCCTCACCTGGGGGGCGTCCAAGGATGACGTCGGCGTCACCTCGTACGACATCTACCAGGAGGACTCCCGGATCCACAGCGTTCCGGCCTCCGAGACCACGGCGAAACTCACCGGCCTGCGCCCGGGGACCGTCTACACCTTCACCGTCCGGGCCCGGGACGCCTCCGACAAGTCCTCGGCCGACAGCACCACGCTCGACCTCACCACCGAGTCCGCCCCCGGCGCCCCCGCGAGCACCGCCCCCACCGGTCTGCGCACCGAGGCCGGCAAGGAGGGCGCCGACTTCATCCTCGACCTGTCCTGGGATCAGCCCGACACAGGGGGAGTCATCCCCGCCTACGAGCTCCATCTGAATGGCAAGCTGACCACGACCATCGTCTGGGGCGGTACGCCTCCCCAAGGCCGCGCCACCTACCGGCTGGACCTCTCGGACCCGGCCGGCACCCGCTATTCGGTGAAGCTCAGGGCCAAGCTTCCGGACGGCAAGTGGGGTGACTTCTCGGCCCAGCGGACGGTCGTCCTGACGGACTGAGGCCCCCCGACCGCCGTTCCCAGGCGTGCGGCGCGCCGCCCCCCATGGTCCCTTGGTCCCAGAAGGCCGGAGGACCGAAGGGGCTGAACCATGGATCTGGGAGACGACCTGAGCACACGGGTCGACACTCTGATGGACGGTCTCGTCGCCGACCTGGAGGGCCAGGAGAAGCACGGGAGCGTCCATGACGACCACCCGCCCACCGACCCGGACCGGTTCGCCTGCGACGCGATGGTCATCGCGGACCTGGGTGGCCTCCGCTCCGGCAGCCCGGGTCCCACCGCGGGGCCGCGCGGTGGGGCGGAGGTCTTCGTCGAGGTTCGCACCCTCGCCGGACCCCGGCACGGCGGCGGGTTCGGAGGCGCGGCCCCCGACGCCCTGCTCGTCCTCCTCAAGGCCCTGGCCACCCTCCACGACGTCCACGGCGATCTGGCGGTGGAGGGCCCGCGCCGCGAGGAAGGGACGGCCTCCGCAGTCGTCCCGTACGCCCGTGCCGGACCGAACCTGCGCCCGCACCCCGAGCGGGAGCCGCGTGAGGGCCGGGACCTCCTCGTCACCCATCCGGGGTCCCTGCGTCCGTTCGGTGTCCCGCTCACCGTCACGTCGGGCGATGGGGGCCCCGGCTGCGAACCCGCGACCGGCGCTCCCGCGTACCGCGCCGCCCGTACCACGCTCCGGGATGGCTGGGGGAGCGAACCGGCCCTCGAGTACGCGAAGACGTACGGGACCGCGACAGGCGGGAGCACGGCATGAGCAGCGCGGCCGACACGAAACCCGCCCCGCAGGAAGAGCCCCCGGAGAGGCGGAGGTTCACCTTCCCCAGCGCCCTCACGATCCTGGCGGTCGTCACGCTGGCCGTCTGGGGGCTGGCCTTCCTGATCCCGCCCGGGGCGTACGACCGCGACAAGGAGGGTGCCCCGGTCCAGGGCACGTATCACCGGGTCGACTCCGGCCAGAGCTTCGTGGACCGCCTGAACGACCTCTTCCTCTCCCCGGTCAACGGCCTCTACGGTCTCCAGGACGCGAAGACGGGCGAGGTCGGCCCGGACCTGGCCGGCGAACTGTACGGCAGCGCCGGCGTGTTCCTCTTCGTCCTCGCCATCGGCGCGTTCATCACCGTGGTGTTCGCCACCGGCGCCCTGGACCGGGGCATCGGCCGCCTCGCGCACCGACTGCGTGACCGGGGAGCGCTGCTCATCGCCGGAGTGATGCTGGTCTTCTCCCTCCTCGGCACCGTCGAGGGGTTCGCGGAGGAGACGCTGGGCTTCTACGGCCTGATCATCCCGCTGATGCTGGCCCTCGGCTACGACCGCATGGTGGCCACCGGCACGATCATCCTCGGCGCGGGCATCGGCGTGCTCTGCTCCACGGTGAACCCCTTCGCCACCGGAGTCGCGTCCTCCGCCGCCGACATCTCACTGGGCGACGGCATCGTGCTGCGCGCGATCATGTGGGTGGTCCTGACGGCGGTGACGATCGCCTACGTCATCCGGTACGCGGGCCGCGTCCGCAAGAACCCCGACCGCTCGCTCTCCGGCTTCCTGCCCGGCGACCGCGAGCACAACGCGGCGGACGCGGAGGAACCCCCGGAGCTGACCGGGCTCCACCGGACCGTTCTCGTCCTGGTCGCCCTGGTCTTCAGCTTCATGATCTTCTCGGTCGTCCCCTGGTCCAGCGCCCTCACGGGCGACGCCGACGCCACCCCGTACGGCTTCGAACTCGGCTGGTCCTTCCCCCATCTGGCCGCACTGTTCCTGGTCGCCGCGGTCCTGGTCGGCGTCGTCGCCCGGTTCGGCGAGCAGAGACTCAGCGCGACGATCATCCAGGGCGCGGCGGACTTCATCTCCCCGGCCCTGGTCATCGTCCTCGCGCGCGGCGTCACGGTCATCATGAACAACTCGCAGATCACCGACACCGTGCTGCACTCCATCGAGGGCGTGGTCTCGGGCACCTCGTCGGCGCTGTTCGCGGTCTTCGTCTTCATCGTCAACCTGCCGCTCGCCTTTCTCATCCCCTCCACCTCCGGCCACGCCACCCTGGCGATGCCGATCCTGGCCCCCCTCGCCGACTTCGCCGGTGTCTCCCGCGCCGTGGTGGTCACGGCGTGGCAGGCGGCGAGCGGCTGGATGAACCTCTGGGTCCCGACGACAGCGGTCACCATCGGCGGGGTGGCCCTGGCGAAGATCGGCTACGACAGGTACCTGCGGTTCGTCTGGCCGCTGCTGGCGATCCTGTCCGTCCTCATCTGCGGGTTCGTGGCGCTGGGGGCGGTGCTGACGTAGGGGGATGGTCCGTCGGTGTACCGGCAGGGCCGCCTCCAGGGCGGGCCGGGCCGGATCAGCATCGTGCCCGCAGGAGGCACCCCGATCGGATGAGCGAGGCGCACAGGCGTCACCGCGCGGCGAAAGCCCGCGGCGCCTGCGGGCGCACTCGGCACGCCGGACCGCGCCGGTCAGGGTGACGGTCCTGACGACCTCGGGCACACCACCGCCCCCGGCGCCGTGCGGTGCCGGGGGCGGTGCTCGTGCGGGAAGGTCAGCGGAGCTGCTCGTACGCCGGCAGGGTCAGGAAGTCCGCGTAGTCCTGGTCCAGGGAGACCTGGAGCAGAAGGTCGTGGGCCTGCTGCCATGTGCCGGTGGTGAAGGTCTCCTCGCCGATCTCCTCGCGGATCGCGGCCAGTTCCTCGGCGGCGATCTTGCGGGCCAGGTCCGCTGTGGCGTGCTCGCCGTTCTCGAAGACCACGTCCGCGTTGATCCACTGCCAGATCTGCGAGCGGGAGATCTCCGCGGTGGCGGCGTCCTCCATCAGGTTGAAGATGGCGACCGCGCCCAGGCCGCGCAGCCAGGCCTCGATGTAACGGATGCCGACCGCGACGGCGTTGCGCAGGCCGTCGTAGGTCGGTTCGGCGTCGAGGGTGTCGATGGCGATCAGGTCGCCCGGGGCCACCGAGACGTCCTCCCGCAGCCGGTCCTTCTGGTGGGGCTTCTGGCCGAGGACCGCGTCGAAGGAGGCCAGGGCGATCGGGACCAGGTCGGGGTGGGCGACCCAGGAGCCGTCGAAGCCGTCGTGCGCCTCGCGGTCCTTGTCCGCCTTGACCTTCTCGAAGGCCACCTTGTTGACCTGGGCGTCGCGGCGCGAGGGGATGAAGGCGGCCATGCCGCCGATCGCGTGCGCGCCGCGCTTGTGGCAGGTGCGGACCAGAAGTTCGGTGTACGCCCGCATGAACGGTGCGGTCATCGTCACCGCGTTGCGGTCCGGGAGGACGAACTTGGGCCCGCCGTCACGGAAGTTCTTGATGATGGAGAAGAGGTAGTCCCAGCGGCCGGCGTTGAGCCCGGAGGCGTGGTCGCGCAGCTCGTAGAGGATCTCCTCCATCTCGTAGGCGGCGGTGATCGTCTCGATCAGCACCGTCGCGCGGACGGTGCCCCGCGGGATGCGGACGTAGTCCTGGGCGAAGACGAAGATGTCGTTCCAGAGGCGGGCCTCCAGGTGCGACTCCGTCTTCGGCAGGTAGAAGTACGGGCCCTTGCCCAGGTCGATCAGGCGCTGGGCGTTGTGGAAGAAGTAGAGGCCGAAGTCGACCAGCGCGCCGGGCACCGGGGTGCCGTCCAGCTGGAGGTGGCGCTCGTCCAGGTGCCAGCCGCGGGGGCGGGTGACGACGGTGGCGAGCTCCTCGGCGGGCTTCAGCGCGTACGACCTGCCCGACCTCGGGTCGGTGAAGTCGATGCGGCGCTCGTAGGCGTCGGTCAGATTGAGCTGGCCGAGGATCACGTTCTCCCAGGTGGGGGCGGACGCGTCCTCGAAGTCGGCGAGCCAGACCTTCGCGCCCGAGTTCAGGGCGTTGATGGTCATCTTGCGGTCGGTCGGACCGGTGATCTCCACCCGGCGGTCGCGCAGAGCGGCCGGAGCCGGTGCGACCTGCCAGGAGCCGTCCGCGCGGACCGCCGCCGTCTCGGGCAGGAAGTCCAGTGAGGAGGTGCGGGCGATCTCGGCGCGGCGCTCACCGCGCCGGACGAGAAGCTCATTGCGGCGCGGGGTGAACCGCCGGTGCAGTTCGGCCACGAACGCGAGGGCCGCGTCGGTCAGGACCTCTTCCTGCCGGGGCAGGGTCTCGGCGTCGACGATGGCCAGCGTGGACGGCGCTGGTGCGGACATGAGCGGTCACTCCTTCAGCGGGCGGCGGCGTCTCATGGCCGCCGGGTCGCCTGAGACGGCACGGCGTGCCATGGCTCCGAGATACGGCTGTGGGCGCCGTCTGAGGTTCAGAGGGCTTCTGAGCAGTGGATAGTAGTTTCCTCATGGTGGAAGTTCAATGTTTTGTTGATGTCGAGACTCTCCGGGTCGACAGAAGCGGGCCGATGGCGGCGCGGCGGGCCGGCGCGGCCACGGACTGTTCCCCGTGAGCGGGTCCTCCCTGTCACTCCAGGTGCCTCAGATCCTGCGAGGTGTCGATGTCGTACGCCTCGGCCACATCCGAACACTCCACGAGCGTGATCGCGGCGCGGTGCTCCCGCAGATATGCCCGCGCACCCCGGTCGCCCACCGCCCCGGCCGCGATGTCCGCCCACCGGTCCGCCCCGAACAGCACCGGATGGCCCCGCTCCCCGCCGTACGAGGCGGCCGCCAGACTCGCCCGCGAGCGGTGCGCGAGACGCACCCGCGCCACCGCCTCCGCCCCGATCCCGGGCTGATCGACCAGAAGGACGAGCGCCGCGTCCGCGTCCGTCGCGCTGAGGGCGGCCAGGCCCAGCCGGAGCGAGGAGCCCATGCCCTCCTCCCAGTCGGGGTTCACCGTCACCGCGCAGCCCGCGAGATCCGCGTGGGCCCGCACCTCCCGGGCCGCCGCGCCCAGCACCACGTGCAGCGGGCCGCACCCGCCGTCGCGCAGGGAGCGCACCGCGTGCTCGATCAGCGGGCGGCCCCGGTGCTCCAGCAGCGCCTTCGGGCGGCCGCCGAGCCGGCGGCCCCCTCCGGCGGCCAGGAGTACCCCCGCGACCTTGGGGTTCTTCGCGACGGAAGCCATGTCCGCGGTCCTCTCCGTAGCCGTGCCCGTAGTCGTGTCCGTAACCATGGGGCAACCATGGGGCCTGGATACCACCGGGCGCTTCGCACACACGACACGCATGTCACCCTCAGGGGTAACCCTGATTTCTTTCCGTGGGCTGGCGCACACGGCCTGTCATGGCGTTAACTTGCGCGCACACCCGGAGACTTGGCCACAGCCCGGGTCCGGGGGTCACACCGGCACAAGAACGTGCGAGGGGGAGTGCTGTGTTGCGAAGCGTGGGGCAGAAGCGCCTGACCGGCAGCGACGAGGACCCGAGGGTGGACGAGCTGCGGATGGCCGTCTCCCGGCTCCGCCGTGAACTGGCCGGTGTCCGGAGCGATTTCCCGGACCGGCCGATCGCCGAGGACGAGTTGTCGGCCCTGGACGCGATGGCCGGCAGCGGTGTGCCGGAGATCCCCCGCATGCGCCGTTCCCTGCTGCTGATCGCGGGGGCCATCGGCTCGGTCAGTGCGGTGGCCGCCGCTCTACGCGAGGTGCGCAACGCGGTCGACCTCTTCGGGGAGCCCCCGCGCGGCTGACCCGCGGCGCGCGAGCCCGGCTTCAGCGGCGGATGAGCCCGCGGGCCGTGGCCGCCGCGACCGCCGACGTACGGGAGTCGACGCCCAGCTTCGCGTAGATGTGCACCAGGTGGGACTTCACCGTCGCCTGGCTCAGGAACAGCCTCTTGCTGATCCGCAGGTTCGACAGGCCCTCCCCGACCAGCTGGAGCACCTCCAGCTCCAGCCGGGTCAGCGCCTCTGCCGGCGTGCGCATCCGGCTCATCAGCCGGTGCGCCACCGACGGCGCGAGCGCGGAGCGGCCCGCGGCCGCCGTGCGCACCGCGGTCGCCAGCTCCTGCGGCGGCGCGTCCTTGAGCAGATAGCCGCTCGCACCCGCCTCGATCGCCGCCAGGATGTCCGCGTCGGAGTCGTAGGTGGTGAGGACCAGGACCCGGGGGCCGACCGGCGCGGCGGTGATCGTCGCCGTTGCCTGTGAGCCGTGCAGGCCCGCACCGAACTGGAGGTCCATCAGGACCACGTCGAACTCGCCCGCCGCGGCCAGGGCGACGGCCTCTTCGGCGGTGGCGGCCTCACCGGCGACCCGGAAGTCCGGCTCGGTGTCCAGGACCGCGCGCAGCCCCGCCCGGACGACCGGGTGGTCGTCCGCCAGCAGTAGCCGGATCGCGTCCCCGCCTCCGCCTCCACTCTTGCTTCCGCTCATGCCGCACGTTCCGCTTCCGCGACGGGCAGCGGCAGGGTGACCGCCACCGCCGTGCCCTGTCCCGGTGCCGACTCCACGCTCAGCGCACCACCCAGCGACCCGGCGCGCGCCCGCGTCGCCGGCAGGCCGAAGCCGCCGTCGCCGCGCTCGTGGACCGGCGCCCCCGACGGGTCGAAGCCCTGCCCGTCGTCCACGACGTCCAGCGCCACCGAGGTGTCCATGAAGCTCAGGGTGATTTCCGCCCGCCCGGCCCGTGCGTGGCGCACCGTGTTGGCCAGCGCCGACTGCGCGGTCCGCAGCAGCGCCACCTCGTACGGCGTCGGCAGCTCCACCGGGGTGCCGCTCACCGCGAACCGTACGGTCAGGTCCGGTGCGGTCGTGCGGGCGCAGAGCCGCTCCAGCGCGGCGGCCAGCGAACGCTCCTCCAGGTCCGGCGGCGTCAGCGCGCGGACGAAGGACCGGGCTTCGGCGAGATTCGCCTGCGCTGCCTCGCGGGCGGCCCGTACATGCGCGGTGGCGGGAGCGTCCGTGGGCAGCGAGCGCTCGGCGGCGCGCAGCAGCAACTGAATGCTGGACAGGCCCTGGGCCAGCGTGTCGTGGATCTCCCGGGCGAGCCGCTCGCGCTCGGCGAGGGTCCCGGCCGTACGTTCCGCCTCGGCCAGGCCCGCGCGGGTGGCGACCAGCTCCACGATCAGCTCGCGCCGCCGTTCGCTCTCCCGGAAGAGCGCGTCGTACCCGAGGACGGTGGCGACGGCGACCGCCGCGCCGATCAGCGGCCCGATGAACGCGCCGGGCTCGATCTCCTGCCGGTGCACGACGAAAGCGGTGATCGCGGCGGCCGCGGTGACCACGACGGCGGGCAGTGCCCAGCGCACCGGCAGGATGTGGAGCTGGAGGAAGTAGAGCGGGAAGGCCAGCCACAGGGCGTCCGGCGACAGGACCAGCAGCGCTGCCCACAGGGCGCCGAGGCCCGCCAGCCACAGCGCCCGGGGGACGAGGCGGCGGGCACCAGCACGCTCACGCTCGACGACTCCCTTACGGCCATCGGCTCCTACCGGGCGGAGAACGGTTCGCTGCAACTGATGCGCGGCTTCCTCTTCGCCATCTCCGCGCTGGTCATCGGCGCGTTCTTCACCGTCTGGACGATCCAGCGCGGCGGCGACGTCGCCGTGCTGAAGGCGCTCGGCGCGTCGACCCCGTACCTCCTGCGCGACGCGCTGGGACAGGCCGTGGTGATGCTCGCCCTCGGTACGGGACTGGGCACCGTGCTCGCCGCCGGGGCCGGAGCCCTGATCGGCGGAGGAGCCGTGCCGTTCGTCCTGGACGCGGCGACCGTCCTGGTCCCGGCCGCCGTGATGATCGCCCTCGGCGCGCTCGGGGCCGCCCTGTCCATCCGGCGGATCACCGCCGTCGACCCGCTCACCGCACTCGGGAGTGCCCGATGACGCTCACCCTGACCGACGTCACCCTCACCTACCCGGACGGCGAGGGGCGGCTCACCGCCCTGGACCGGGTCTCGCTGGAGGTGCCCCCGGGTACGCTCACCGCCGTCGTCGGGCCGTCCGGCTCGGGCAAGTCGAGCCTCCTCGCGGCCGGCGCCACCCTGGTCACCCCGGACTCCGGCGAGGTCGTGGTGGCCGGGACGCCGACGGCCGGCCTCGGTGGGCCCGAGCGGGCGGCCCTGCGCAGGGAGCACATCGGCATCATCTTCCAGCAGCCCAGCCTGCTGCCCGCGCTGACCGCCGTCGAACAGCTCCAGGTGATGCGCCATCTGTCCGGAGGCTCCGCCCGCGGTGCCCGCCGCCGGGCCCTGGAGCTGCTGGACGCGGTCGGTCTGTCCGACCGCGCCGACCGGCGGCCGCACCAGCTCTCGGGCGGTCAGCGCCAGCGCGTCAACATCGCGCGGGCCCTGATGAACGAGCCGGCGGTCCTGCTCGTCGACGAGCCGACCAGTGCGCTCGACCACGAGCGCGGCGCGGCCGTGCTCGACCTGCTGGTCACCCTGACCCGGGAGCGCGCCACCGCCACGGTGCTGGTCACGCACGACCTGGCGCACCTGGAGCGGACGGACCGGACGGTGACGATGGGCGACGGGCGGCTGACCGTCCCGGCCGGGGTCTGAGAGGGGGAGCGGCGGGGCCCGGAACACCGGGTCCCGCCGCTCCCCCTCTCAGCCGCCGTTCGTGCCGTTGCTCGCCAGCGCGTCGGACAGCTCTCCCGCGACCTGCTGGAGGATCGGCACGATCCGCTCCGTCGCCGCCTCCGTCACCCGCCCCGCCGGGCCCGAGATGGAGATCGCGGCGGAGGTGGGGGAGTTCGGCACGGAGACCGCGAGGCACCGCACGCCGATCTCCTGCTCGTTGTCGTCCACCGCGTACCCGGCGCGGCGCACCAGCTCCAGGGCGTCGAGGAAGCCCTCCGGGGTGGTGATCGTCTTCTCCGTGGCGGCGGGCATGCCGGTTCGGGCCAGGAGCGCGCGGACCTCGTCGGCGGGGGTGTGCGCGAGGAGCGCCTTGCCCACGCCGGTGGAGTGCGGCAGGACCCGGCGGCCGACCTCGGTGAACATCCGCATGGAGTGCTTGGACGGCACCTGGGCGACGTACACGATCTCGTCCCCGTCCAGCAGCGCCATGTTCGCCGTCTCGCCGGTCTCCTCCACCAGTCGGCTGAGGTAGGGGCGGGCCCAGGTGCCCAGCAGCCGGGAGGCGGACTCGCCGAGCCGGATCAGCCGGGGGCCCAGCGCGTAGCGGCGGTTGGGCTGCTGGCGCACGTAACCGCAGACGACCAGGGTGCGCATCAGCCGGTGAATGGTCGGCAGGGGCAGACCGCTGCTCGCGGAGAGCTCGCTCAGCCCGACCTCGCCCCCGGCGTCGGCCATCCGCTCCAGCAGATCGAAGGCGCGCTCGAGGGACTGCACCCCACCGCTGGAACCGGAGGGCTTGGAGTCGGCTGTGCTGGCGTGGGACGGCGGCACGTCAACGGTCCTTTCGAAGCGGAAGGCAAGGCAGCAGCCTACCGGGCGGTTCCCGATCGGCCCACAGCTCCACGGGCGGCGTCGGTGCCGGTCAGGGGCTGTTTTGTCCGAGTGCCGACGGTTGGTGCGGGCGACTCGGCGCCGCCCCTCCTGGCCCATGCTACGTTCCGCGATTCGAAAGATGACTTTTACTTTGTGGAAACCTCCAGTCGGGCGGCGACCGTCGGGCCGGCGGGCCCCGCGCGAGACGTCAGGTCTTGACGAGGGCGATTCCCGAGTGAAGACTCCATCAGAGCTTCAACAGTTCGTTGAATTCCTGTCGTGGTCATTCCTGGAGTGAAGGAGCACAGGTGCCCGGTCCGGACGTGAACCTGATACTGCGCTCGACGCGCGTCGTCACCCCGGAGGGGACCCGCCCGGCGGCGGTCGCCGTCGCGGGCGGGACGATCGACGCGGTCCTGCCGTACGCCACCGGGACGCCTGCGGGCGCCCGCCTGGAGGACTTCGGCGACGATGTCCTGCTGCCCGGGCTGGTCGACACCCACGTCCATGTGAACGACCCCGGCCGCACCGCGTGGGAAGGCTTCCACACCGCCACCCGCGCGGCCGCCGCGGGCGGTATCACCACGCTCCTGGACATGCCCCTCAACTCCCTCCCGCCGACCACCACCGTCGAACACCTGCGGATCAAGCAGCAGGTCGCCGCCCCCAAGGCGCACGTCGACACCGGCTTCTGGGGCGGGGCGATCCCGTCCAATGTCAAGGACCTGCGCCCGCTCCACGAGGCCGGGGTCTTCGGCTTCAAGTGCTTTCTGTCGCCCTCCGGCGTCGAGGAGTTCCCGGAGCTGGACCAGGAGCAGCTGGCCCGCACCATGGCGGAGGTCACCGGATTCGGCGGGCTGCTCATCGTGCACGCCGAGGACCCGCACCACCTGGCCGAGGCCCCGCAGCGGCCCGGACCCGCCTACGCGGACTTCCTCGCCTCCCGGCCGCGCGACGCCGAGAACACCGCGATCCAGCGGCTCATCGCCCACGCCGAGCGGCTGAACGCCCGCGTCCACGTCCTGCACCTCTCCTCCAGCGACGCCCTGCCGCTCATCGCCGCCGCCAAGCGCGAGGGCGTCCGCGTCACCGTCGAGTCCTGCCCGCACTTCCTCACCCTCACCGCCGAGGAAGTGCCGGACGGTGCGACGGAGTTCAAGTGCTGCCCGCCGATCCGCGAGGCCGCCAACCGGGACGCGCTCTGGGCCGGGCTCGCCGACGGCACCATCGACTGCATCGTCAGCGACCACTCCCCGTGCACCACCGACCTGAAGACCCCGGACTTCGCCTCCGCCTGGGGCGGCATCTCCTCCCTCCAGCTCGGCCTGCCCGCCATCTGGACCGAGGCCCGCAAGCGCGGCCACTGCCTGGACGACGTCGCCCGCTGGATGTCCGCCGCCCCCGCCGCGCTGGCCGGGCTGACCCGCAAGGGCGCCATCGAGGCCGGACGCGACGCCGACTTCGCGGTCCTCGCCCCCGACGCGACCTTCACCGTCGACCCCGCCGAGCTCTTCCACCGCAACCAGGTCACCGCCTACGCGGGGAAGACCCTGCACGGTGTGGTCCGCTCCAGCTGGCTGCGCGGTGTCCGCATCGCCTCCGGCGGCGTCCTCGCCGAACCCGTCGGCCGCCTCATCGAACGCGACCGCTGACCGAGCTCACCGGCCTGCTCCTCGAACGCGACCATGACCGTTTCCGAAAGGAACTCCTGACCATGACGGACGCCGCGCTACCGCGCTTCACCGGCGACGCAAGCCCCTACACGGGCGGCGACCCGTACGCCGACCACCGCACCGCAGGCTTCCCCTTCACCCACCTCGTCGACCTGGCCGACCGCCGACTCGGGGCGGGGGTCATCGCCGCCAACGACGAGTTCTTCGCCGAGCGCGAGAACCTTCTCAAGCCCGGGCCCGCCGTCTTCGACCCGGAGCACTTCGGGCACAAGGGCAAGATCATGGACGGCTGGGAGACCCGTCGCCGACGCGGTGTCAGTGCCACCGAACCGCACCCCACCGCCGCCGACCACGACTGGGCCCTCATCCGGCTCGGTGCGCCCGGCGTCATCCGGGGCATCGTCCTGGACACCGCCCACTTCCGCGGCAACTACCCGCAGGCGGTCTCCGTCGAGGCGGTCGCACTGCCCGGCTCCCCGTCGCCCGAGGACCTCCTCGCCCCCGACGTGAAGTGGACGACGCTCGTCCCCCGCACAGCGGTCGGCGGCCACGCGGCCAACGGGTTCGCCGTCGACGCCGAGCAGCGCTTCACCCACCTGCGGGTCAACCAGCACCCGGACGGCGGGATCGCCCGGCTGCGTGTGTACGGAGAGGTCGCCCCCGACCCCGCCTGGCTCGCCGCGCTCGGTACGTTCGACCTCGCGGCCCTGGAGAACGGCGGCCAGGTCGAGGACGCCTCCGACCGCTTCTACTCCCCGGCCACCAACACCGTCCAGCCGGGCCGCTCGCGGAAGATGGACGACGGCTGGGAGACCCGCCGCCGACGCGACAAGGGCAACGACTGGATCAGCTACCGTCTCGCCGCACGGTCCGGGATCCGGGCGGTCGAAATCGACACCGCCTACCTCAAGGGCAACTCCGCCGGCTGGGCGAGCCTTTCGGTACGGGACGGCGAGGACGGCGACTGGACGGAGGCCCTTCCCCGGACCCGGCTCCAGCCCGACACCAACCACCGCTTCGTCCTGGACGGGGCCGTTCGGGCCACGCGTGTACGGATCGATATCTTCCCGGACGGCGGCATCTCCCGGCTCCGGCTGTTCGGATCGCTCACCGACGAGGGCGCCGCCGCCCTGGCGGCCCGTCACCGGGAACTGGGCGGCTGATCCCCGAACACGCCCGGCACCTGGTGCACCGCGGTCGCAGGGGGACCGCGGTGTGCCCGGGCAGTCCCGTTACGTGAGGGTGTGTCACCCTGGTCGAGGTGCGGCGAGCAGCCCTGAGGGCCGGGCGCCGCACCTTCCGACGTCCACGACCAGGAGCCCCCATGATCTTCATCGCCGTCAAGTTCACCGCCCTCGACCCCGAGGAATGGCTCACGCGGCTGGGCGACTTCACCGCCGCCACCCGCGGCGAGCCCGGCAACCTCTTCTTCGACTGGTCGCACAGTGTGGAGAACCCCGACGAGTTCGTCCTGCTGGAGGCCTTCGCCGACGCGGCGGCGGGCGAGGCGCACGTGAACTCCGACCACTTCAAGGCGGCGATCGCGACGATGACGGAGCTGGTGGCCGAGGTCCCCGAGATCATCAACGTCGAGGTGGAGGGCACCGGCTGGTCCCGGATGGCGGAGGTCACCCCGCGCAAGCGCTGACCGGCACGTCACGCTGGAACTCCTTGGGGGAATCCGGGTCGCCGCCTCGTCCCGGACCTAGATGACGGCGACGTCCGCGCCCTTCTGGGCAAGCCGCGGCGCGATCGCGGCGCCACGGCCGCCCGGGGCCTGGCGCCGCCCGGCCGCCTACCGTGAAGGCAGCAGCGTGGGATCCGTCGCCGCCGCCCGCAGCCGGACCTGGATGGCCCGCGCCGCCTTGTCGTAGCCGAGGTTGTTGTTCTGGAGCACCGACTCGGCGTTGGCCAGCTCCAACAGGGCGATCACCTCGAAGGCAAGCTGGCACACGTCGGTGTCCCCGGCCAGCTCCCCGGCGGACCTGGCATCCTCGATCGTCTGCTCCACGAAGGTGACCCAGCCCGTCTGCGCGGACGCCAGGGCGTCGTGCACCCTGCCGCCGCGGGCGTCGAACTCGGCGGTGGCGGCGTAGAAGAAGCAGCCGCCCCGGAACACCCGCTCGCGGGAGTAGGCGATCCACGCCTCGCACAGCCGCCAGACCCGCCCGATGCCCGGCGGCACCGACCGGGTGGGTCGCAGTACATGGTCGACGTATATGGCCACCGCCCCCCGTACGGTGGCCAGCTGGAGCCCCTCCTTCGAGCCGAAGAGAGCGAACACCCCGCTCTTGCTCAGCCCGAGCTCGGTGGCCAGCCGCCCCAGCGACAGGCCCTCCAGCCCTTCGACGGAGGCGATTTGCACCGCCCGCCCCAGGATCAACTGCCGGGTCTGGTTCCCTCGCTCGACCCGCCCGTCCGCTCTCAACGACGTCATGTGACCACTCCGTGCCTCAGAGTTATCGAGGCGTCAGTCTAGGGAGCGGTAGCGCGGCCGATGGACCCTCCGCCGTCCGGCCGAACGGCCCGACCGCCTCTGACCACGGGCGATGCCCCGGTACGACCCGACCGTTGAGACAGGTGTTCCTTTTCCAGGAGCCCGGCGGATAGCGTGATCGCTCCGCGTGCGAGCCGGTGAGGTCTCCACAACACGTTCCGCGGGGATCCAGGAGATCCAGAAGTCCGTCGCGGCACGGACCGGGAGCGGGCCGGGGCGTGAGCCGGCGGCGGGACGGCCTCATCTCCTGATCGCGTCCGGAGCGATCATGATCGCCACCCCCGCCACGATCAGCACGATGTTGACGAACAGTCCGCGGTCGCTGAGGAAGTCGATCCGCCGCACCACCGTCCACAGCCGGAACCAGCCCGTCCACTCGTACAGCAGCCCGCCCGCGCCCTGGGCGAAGACGAGGAACCCGATCGTTTCGACGATTTTCTTCATGGGCCGAGCCTCCCGCCCGCCCCGCACCCGCCGCGTCGGCCACCGGTCCCGTCCGCCGCGCCGAAAGTAGCCGATCCTGCGACTTTGGTCGCCCCCTCGCCGCGCAGGGCCCCTCCGGGCCACCCGGCTGCGTAACTTTGTCGCTATGACGCGCACCGAGTACCGCTGGCTGCTCCCCTCGGCGATGGCCGATCCCGAGCTGCCCGGCGACCGGGCCCGTACACGGCGAACCGTGCGGGACTGGGCCGTCGACATCACGGCCTTCCTCTGCGCCGCGGGCATCGGCCTGCTGGCCCTCGCCGCCATCGACGCCGACGAGACCACGGCCGACGTCTTCGTCCTCGTCGACTCGGTGCTCGGGGCCGCGGCCTGCTGCGCGCTCTGGCTCCGGAGACGGTGGCCGGTGGGGCTCGCCGCCGCGCTGACCATCGTCTGCGTCGTCGAACCCGTGGCCGCGGGCGCGCTGTTGGTGGCCCTCTTCAGCCTGGCGGTGCACCGCCCGTTCAGACCGGTGGCGATCGTCGGCGCGGGCGCGCTGATCGTGGCTCCCCTCCAGCCGCTCCTGCGCCCCGACCCCGCGACGAGCTTCGTCGCCTCCGTCGTCATCGGGATCCTGCTGGTCCTGCTGGTCCTCAGCTGGGGGATGGTCGTACGCTCCCGACGGCAGCTCGTCCTCACCCTCCGCGAACGGGCCCGCCGCGCCGAGGCCGAGGCGGCGCTGCGAGCCGAACAGGCCCAGCGCCTGGCCCGGGAGGCCATCGCCCGAGAGATGCACGACGTCCTGGCCCACCGGCTGACCTTGCTCAGCGTGCACGCCGGGGCCCTCGAATTCCGGCCGGACGCCCCCGCCGCCGAGGTCGGCCGGGCCGCAGGAGTCATCCGGGACAGTGCCCACGAGGCCCTCCAGGACCTCCGCGAGATCATCGGAGTCCTGCGCGGGCCCGGCGACACCGACGAGGGCGACCGGCCGCAGCCTACCCTCGCCACCCTGGACGCCCTCATCGCCGAGTCCCGGCTCGCGGGCATGGAGGTCGTCGTCGACAACCGGGTCGCCGAACCCCAGGACGCCCCCGCCGCCACCGGCCGTACGGTCTACCGGATCGCCCAGGAGTGTCTGACCAACGCCCGCAAGCACGCGCCCGGCACCGAGGTCTCCCTCACCGTGACGGGCGGCCCGGGCGAGGGGCTCACCATCGAGGTGGCGAACCCCGCCCCCACCGAACCCTTCGAGCGGGTCCCCGGCTCGGGCCAGGGGCTCATCGGCCTCACCGAACGCGCCACGCTCGCCGCAGGCGGGCTGGAACACGGCCCGACGAAGGACGGCGGCTTCATGGTCCGGGCCCGACTGCCGTGGCCCGCCGCGTGACGCCCCCGGGCGCGGCGCCCCGCCGGAGGGCCGGGACCGCGAGGCCTGCCCGGAGGACCGTGGCCGCGACGCCCGGCCGACGGACCGGGACCGCGACGCCTGCCCGGACGCCCGCCGTACGGGGACCGCTCACCGGCTGGCTACGGTGGCCGTCATGAACACCCCGGCGTCCCCGACACCCCCGGTCTCACCCACGCCCCCGCCCGTCCGGCTGCTGATCGTCGACGACGACCCGCTGGTCCGGGCCGGACTGACCCTGATGCTCGGCGGCGACCAGGGCATCGACATCGTGGGGGAGGGTGCGGACGGCGACCAGGTCGAGGAACTGGTCGAACGACTGCGCCCGGACGTCGTCCTGATGGACATCCGGATGCCGGTCATGGACGGACTCACCGCGACGGAGCGACTGCGCAGCCGGCCCGGGGCTCCCGAAGTCGTCGTCCTCACCACGTTCCACGCGGACGAACAGGTGCTCCGGGCCATCCGGGCCGGGGCGGCCGGATTCGTCCTGAAAGACACCCCGCCGGCCCGGATCGTCGATTCGGTCCGCCGGGTCGCCGCCGGTGACCCGGTGCTCTCACCCGCCGTCACCCGCCAGTTGATGGCCCGCGCCGCGGGCGGCGGAGACGAGGACCGGGCCGGCCGCACCGACCGCGCACGCAGGCGTTTCGATCAACTCGCCGAGCGGGAGAAGGCCGTCGCCGTCGCCGTCGGACGTGGCGGCTCCAACGCGGAGATCGCGGGCTCCCTCTACCTCAGCGTCGCGACCGTCAAGACCCACGTCTCACGGATCCTCGCCAAACTCGAACTGAACAACCGTGTCCAGATCGCGCTGTTGGTCCATGACGCGGGACTCCTCGACACGGATGGGGACGACGGGGGCGGCCTACGCTGACCGGAACGGACCGGAACGGAAGAGGGGCTGACCATCATGGCTGTGCTCGATCTGCGCGACCTGCCGGACTTCACCGCGAACCCCTATCCGTACTACACGAAGCTGCGCGCCGAGGGGCCGGTGCACACCGTGCGCACCGAGGACATGGAGCGGATCTGGCTGGTCGTCGGATACGAGGAGGCCCGCGCCGCACTCGCCGACCAGCGGCTCGGCAAGGACTGGCGGACCGGACGCCTGACCGCATCCGAGGCCGCGCTCAGCGCCAACATGCTGGAGCTGGACGCCCCGCACCACACCCGGCTGCGTCGTCTCGTCATCCGTGAGTTCACCGCCCGGCGCATCGAGGCGCTGCGCCCGCGCGTCACCGAGATCACCGGCGACCTGCTCGACGCCATGGCGTCCCGGGGCTCCGCGGACCTGGTGGACGCGCTGGCCTTCCCGCTGCCGATGACCGTGATCTGCGAACTCCTCGGCGTTCCGGACATCGACCGGGACGCATTCCGGACGCTCTCCAGCGGCATCGTCACTCCCACTCCGGAGCAGCGGGACGCCGACCCGGCCGGTGCGATGGGCGCCTACCTCGTCGAACTCATCGAGGACAGACGCCGTTCGCCCGGCGACGACCTGCTGAGCGGGCTGATCCGGACGGGGGAGGCGGACGGCGAGGGCCTCTCCTCCGACGAACTGGTGGGGATGGCCTTCCTGTTGCTGGTCGCCGGTCACGAGACCACCGTCAACCTGATCGCCAACGGAGTCCGCGCCCTGCTCGACCACCCCGACCAGCTCGCCCTGCTGCGCGCCGACCCCGGGCTGCTCGACAACGCGGTCGAGGAGATGCTGCGCTACGACGGACCGGTGGAGACCGCCACCTTCCGCTTCACCCGGGAGCCGGTGACGATCGGCGACACCGTGATTCCCGTCGACGAGCCGGTCCTCGTCGCCCTGGCCTCCGCCGACCGCGACCCCGCCCGCTTCCTTGACCCGGACGCCTTCGACATCCGCCGCGAGCCTCAGGGACACCTGGGCTTCGGCCACGGCGCGCACTACTGCCTGGGCGCGCCGCTCGCCCGGATGGAGGCCCGCATAGCGATCGGCGCCCTGCTGGAACGCTTTCCCGACCTCGCCCGCGACCCGTCCGGCGGCGAGCTGGACTGGCTGCCCGGTCTGCTGATGCGCGGAGCACGGGGGCTGCCGGTGCGCTGGTGAGGCCCGGCCCGCACCCCACCCCCCTCCTTCCGCACAGCGAATCTCCTTGAAGGGAACCGTGTTGACCACCGAACCCCTGGTCGATCTCGCCGCGCTCGGCGAGCAGTTCACCCGTGATCCCTACCCCGCCTACGCCGCCCTGCGCGCGAAGGGCCCGGTCCACCGGGTGCGGATCCCCGAGGGCGCGGACGCCTGGCTCGTCGTCGGATACGAGACGGGCCGCGCCCTCCTCGCCGACCAGCGGCTCTCCAAGCACTGGAGCCGTGCCTCGCCGTCGCTCGGCGTCAGCAAGGTGTCCGCCGGCTCCTCGATGCTCGGCTCCGACGCCCCCGACCACACCCGGATGCGCAAGCTGGTCGCCCGTGAGTTCACCCCGCGCCGTATGGAGCAGCTGGCGCCGCGTGTGCAGGAGATGACCGACGGGCTGCTGGACTCGATGCTCGCGGCCCCGGACCGTGCGGCGGACCTGGTCGAGGCGCTGTCCTTCCCGCTGCCCATGTCGGTGATCTGCGAGCTGCTCGGCGTCCCGTCCCTGGACCGCGAGGCCTTCCGCACCTGGTCCGGCCAGGCGGTCTCCTCCATCGACCCGTCCCTGCGCGCCTCCTCCACCCGGGCGATGACCGACTACATCGCCCGGCTGCTCGCCGACAAGCGCGATAAGCCGGGCGAGGACCTGCTGAGCGCGCTGATCCACACCTCCGACGAGGACGGCGACCGGCTGTCCGGCGACGAACTGATCGGCATGGCCTGGCTGCTGCTGGTCGCCGGACACGAGACCACCGTCAACCTCATCACCAACGGCGTGCACAACCTCCTCGCCCACCCCGAGCAACTGGCCGCCCTGCGAGCCGACTTCACCCTGATCGACCATGCGGTCGAGGAGATCCTGCGCTTCGAGGGGCCGGTGGAGACCCCCACCTACCGTTTCACGACCGATCCGATCGAGGTCGGCGGAACGGTGATCCCCGGCGGCGGTGAACTGGTCCTCGTCGCGATGTCGGACGCCAACCGGGACCCGGACCGTTACCCCGACGGGTCCCGCTTCGACATCACCCGCGACGCCCGGGGCCACATCGCCTTCGGGCATGGCATCCACTACTGCCTGGGCGCGCCGCTGGCCCGCATCGAGGCCAGGATCGCCATCCGGTCGTTGCTGGAGCGCTGCCCGGACCTGAAGCTCACCGCCGACCCGGCGACGCTCGCCTGGCGCACCGGAGTGCTGATGCGGGGGCCGCTGAGCCTCCCGGTCGCCTGGTAGCGGCCCGCCCGGCAGGTCCGGGGCCGTCGTTCAGCCACCGGGGATCCCGGCCATCGCCACCGGCCGGCGTTCGCGGCGGGAGACCTCGCACGCCTCGGCGATCCGCAGGGCGTGCAGGGCCTCCCGACCGTCGCACGGATTGGCCAGTTCGCCGCGGGCCACGCGCAAGAACGCGTCCAGTTCCGCCTCGTACGCCGGGGCGAACCGTTCCAGGAACCCCGGCCAGGGCTTCGCCGGGGCGCCGGGGCTCCCGGGCTCGGCCGAGGTCAGCGGCGTACGGTCATCCAGGCCGACGGCGATCTGGTCCCGTTCGCCGGCCAGCTCCATCCGTACGTCGTACCCGGCGCCGTTGCACCGGGTCGCGGTGGCGGTGGCGAGCGTCCCGTCGTCGAGGGTGAGCAGAGCGGCGGCCGTGTCCACATCCCCGGCCTCCCGGAACATCGCGGGTCCGGCGTCCGAGCCGGTGGCGTACACCTCGCTCACCTCGCGGCCCGTCACCCAGCGCAGGATGTCGAAGTCGTGGACCAGGCAGTCGCGGTACAGCCCGCCGGAGAGCGGGAGGTAGGCGGCGGGCGGCGGGGCCGGGTCGGAGGTGACCGCGCGCACGGTGTGCAGCCTGCCGAGCCTGCCCTCCCGCACGGCGGCCCTGGCCTCGCCGTATCCGGCGTCGAAGCGCCGCATGAAGCCGAGCTGGAGCACGCTGTCAGCCGCCTCGACCTCCGCGAGCGCGGCGAGCGTGCCCGGCAGGTCCAGGGCGATCGGCTTCTCGCAGAAGACGGGCAGCCCGGCGCGGGCGGCCCGCGAGATGAGCCCGGCATGGGCCGAGGTGGCCGAACAGATCACCACGGCGTCGGGCAGACCCCCGGCCTCGCCCTCCCCGGTGAACAAGCCGTCCACCGGGACGGCCGTCGCCCCGGTCCGTGCCGCGGCTGCCGCCGCCCGCTCCGGGTCCGCGTCCGCCAGCAGCAGTGCGTCCACGGCAGGGTGACGGCTCAGCACCTCCGCATGAAAGGTGCCGATCCGTCCTGTTCCGATCAATCCGATGCGCATGGGCCCCAAGGTGGCGTTCGCCCGGTCATCATGTCAAGCGTTTGTCCTGACAAATGGCGGCCGAGTCGATCGATGGTTCCCCGCCCCAGTACGCCATGGCTTTTGTTACGCCATGGCTTTGTCCGGACAAGCGAACTACGCTCGCCCCGTGACCGCACATGGAACCGATCGGCCGCTGCCGCTGCCGCTGAGCGTGGACCGCACCAGCCCGGTGCCGCTCTACTTCCAGCTGGCGCAGCAGCTGGAGGCCGCCGTGGAGCAGGGCCGGCTGGCCCCCGGCGCCCTGCTCGGGAACGAGATAGACCTCGCCGCCCGCCTCGGCCTGTCCCGGCCGACCGTCCGCCAGGCCATCCAGTCCCTCGTCGACAAGGGCCTGATGGTCCGCCGCCGGGGAGTCGGCACCCAGGTCGTCCACAGCAAGGTCCGCCGCCCGCTGGAGCTCAGCTCGCTCTACGACGACCTGGAGGCGGCCGGTCAGCGGCCCGCCACCAGCGTCCTGCGCAACACCACGGAACCGGCCACCGCCGAGGTCGCCGCCGCGCTCGGCGTCGCCGAGGGCAGCGAGGTCCATCTCGTGGAGCGGCTGCGCAGCGCCCACGGCGAACCGATTGCTCTCCTGCGCAACCACCTGCCCCCGGGCCTGCTGCCCCTGCTCACCGAGGAACTGGAGGCCACCGGCCTCTACCGGCTGATGCGGGCCTGTGGCGTCACCCTGCACAGCGCCCGCCAGACCGTCGGCGCGCGCGCCGCGGACGACCGGCAGGCGCGGGTGCTGTCGGAGCCCGTGGGCGCGCCGCTGCTCACGATGGAGCGCACCACGTACGACGACACCGGCCGGGTGGTCGAGTTCGGCTCGCACGTCTACCGGGCGGAGCGGTACGCCTTCGAGTTCCAGCTGTTGGTGCGCGCCTGAGTCGCGCGAACACCGGCCCGGACCGATGGGCGGGCGTCGCCGGAACCGCCGCGTAGGTATGTTCGCCCGCCGTAACCGTCACGTAAGCGTGTTCGGGCCGATGGTTGACGTGGGCATGCAGTTCGACTACACATCGCTGCACCGAAGGACGCGCCCCCACCGGCCCTGCCGGGCGGGAGCGGGCGGGGCTCGGGGATACTTGGGCAGCCGGGCCGGGACCGTACACTCCCCGGCCCCGTCAAGCAGCACAGTGAGCAGCGGTAGAAGGGCACGGCGTCGTGGCAAGGGTTCGGACAGGGGTACGCGCGATGGGCGCCGTGCTGGCAGTGGTGCTGGGCGCCTCCCTCGCGGGATGCAGCAGCACCGGCGGCAAGCGCGCCGAGGAGCGCGCGGCCGCCGCGGCCGAGGGGCGGGCCGCGGTGAACACGCCGCGCTGGACCTTTGCCATGGTCACCCACTCGGGCGACGGCGACACCTTCTGGGACATCGTCCAGAAGGGCGCCGAGCAGGCGGCCGTCAAGGACAACATCAACTTCCTCTACTCGCACAACGACGAGGCCAACCAGCAGGCCCAGCTCGTCCAGACCGCGATCGACAAGAAGGTCGACGGGCTGATCGTCTCGCTGGCCAAGCCGGACGCCATGAAGGCCGTCGTCGCCAAGGCCGTCAAGGCGGGCATTCCGGTCATCACGGTGAACTCGGGATCCGCCGAGTCCAAGGAGTTCGGCGCCCTGACCCACATCGGCCAGGACGAGTCGATCGCCGGCGAGGCCGTCGGAGACGAGCTGAACGGCCGGGACCGCAAGAAGGCCCTGTGCGTCCTGCACGAGCAGGGCAACGTGGGTCACGAGCAGCGCTGTGCCGGGGCGAAGAAAACCTTCGACGGCACGATGCAGAACCTGTACGTCGACGGCACCAACATGCCCGACGTCACGGCCTCCATCGAGGCCAAGCTCCAGTCCGACAAGAGCATCGACGCGGTCATCACCCTCGGTGCCCCCTTCGCCGACGCGGCCGTCCAGGCCAAGCAGACGGCGGGCAGCAAGGCCGAGATCGACACCTTCGACCTCAACGCGAAGGTCGCCGCCGGCCTCCAGACCGACAAGCTCGGCTTCGCCGTCGACCAGCAGCCCTACCTCCAGGGATACGAGGCCGTCGACCTGCTCTGGCTCTACCGCTACAACCGCAACGTCCTCGGCGGCGGCCTGCCCGTCCTGACCGGCCCGCAGATCATCACCAAGGACGACGCCGACGCCCTGGTCGACTTCACCAAGCGGGGCACGCGATGAGCGGCTCCACAACCGCGCCGGAGAAGCCGGAGCAGCTGGACGAGCGGCTGGTGCGCACCTCACCGCTGCGCAAGCTGCTCGGCCGCCCCGAACTCGGTTCGGTCGTCGGCGCCGCGGCCGTCTTCCTGTTCTTCGCGATCGCCGCCGACAGCTTCCTCCAGGCCTCCAGCCTCGGCACCGTGCTGTACGCGGCCTCGGTCCTCGGCATCATGGCCGCCCCCGTCGCGCTGCTGATGATCGGCGGCGAGTTCGACCTCTCCGCCGGCGTCATGGTGACCAGCTCCGCGCTGATCTCCTCGATGTTCAGCTACCAGATGACAGCCAACGTCTGGGTCGGCGTCCTGGTGTCCCTGCTGGTCACGCTCGCCATCGGCGCGTTCAACGGCTTCATGCTGACCCGCACCAAACTGCCGAGCTTCATCATCACGCTCGGCACGTTCCTGATGCTGACCGGCCTGAACCTCGGCTTCACCAAGCTCATCAGCGGCACCGTCTCCACCAAGGCCATCGGCGACATGGAGGGCTTCGACTCGGCCCGCGCGCTGTTCGCCTCGACGCTGACCCTCGGCGGTGTCGAGTTCAAGGTGACGATCCTGTGGTGGGCCGCGCTCGTCGGCGTCGCCACCTGGATCCTCCTCCGCACCCGCTTCGGCAACTGGATCTTCGCCGTCGGCGGCGAGGCCGACGCGGCCCGCGCCGTCGGCGTCCCGGTCATCCGCACCAAGATCGGACTCTACCTGGGCGTCGCCTTCGCCGCCTGGGTCTCCGGCCAGCACCTGCTGTTCAGCTACGACGTCGTCCAGTCCGGCGAGGGCGTCGGCAACGAGCTGACGTACATCATCGCCGCCGTCATCGGCGGCTGCCTGATCACCGGCGGCTACGGCTCCGCGATCGGCTCGGCCGTCGGCGCCCTCATCTTCGGCATGACCAGCAAGGGCATCGTGTACGCCGAGTGGAACCCCGACTGGTTCAAATTCTTCCTGGGAGCGATGCTGCTCCTGGCCACCCTGCTCAACGCGTGGGTGCGCAAGCGCGCGGAGGCGACGGCATGACGGCCACTTCCGAGGAGAGTGCGGCCCCCCTGGTCGAGCTGGACGACGTGTCCAAGTTCTACGGGAACATCAAGGCCCTGGAGCATGTCTCGCTGGAGGTTCACGCGGGTGGGATCACCTGCGTCCTCGGGGACAACGGCGCCGGCAAGTCCACCCTCATCAAGATCATCGCGGGGCTGCACCGGCATGACGCCGGACGCTTCCTGATCGAGGGGGAGGAGACCACCCTCGCCAACCCGCGCGACGCCCTGGACCGGGGCATCGCCACCGTCTACCAGGACCTCGCCGTCGTCCCGCTGATGCCGGTCTGGCGGAACTTCTTCCTCGGCTCCGAGCCCACCGTCGGCTTCGGCCCCTTCAAGCGCCTCGACGTCCGGAGGATGCGGGAGACGACCCGTACCGAACTGCTGCGCATGGGCATCGACCTGCGCGACGTCGACCAGCCCATCGGCACCCTGTCGGGCGGGGAGCGCCAGTGCGTGGCCATCGCCCGCGCCGTCTACTTCGGCGCGAAGGTCCTGGTCCTGGACGAGCCGACCGCCGCCCTCGGCGTCAAGCAGTCCGGTGTGGTCCTCAAGTACGTGGCGGCCGCCCGCGACGCGGGCCTCGGCGTGGTCCTCATCACGCACAACCCGCACCACGCCCACCTCGTCGGGGACCGCTTCGTCCTCCTCAAGCGCGGCGTGATGTCCGGCAGCCACACCAAGGACGACGTCACGCTGGACGAGCTGACCCGGCAGATGGCGGGCGGCAGCGAGCTGGAGGAGCTCAGCCACGCACTGGAACGCACCCCGGCCCCCACCCTCCCGGGCGCCCACGGCACGAAGGGCGGGACTCCCTGAGCGGCGACCGCCCCGGCGCGGCCGACCCCGCCCACCGGCCCCCCGGGGCCGGGCAGTGGCAGAATCGAGCCCGGCGGGCGCCGTCCGCCGCCGGCCGCAACAGCGGCCCGGCCCCCCAGACCCCGCAGGGACGATGAGCACGTACCGCGACTTCGCACACCGCGGCTCCGCCCGCGCCACCGTCCTCAAGACCGTCGGCACCAAGGAACGCCGCTCCCACCTCACCGCCCCCCGCGTCCCCACGGTCGGGATCGACATCGGCGGCACGAAGGTGATGGCGGGCGTCGTCGACGCCGACGGCAACATCCTGGAACAGCTGCGCACCGAGACGCCCGACAAGTCCAAGAGCCCCAGGGTCGTCGAGGACACCATCGTCGAGCTGGTCCTGGACCTCTCCGACCGGCACGACGTCCACGCGGTGGGCATCGGCGCGGCGGGCTGGGTGGACGCCGACCGCTCCAGGGTCCTGTTCGCCCCGCACCTCGCCTGGCGCGACGAACCCCTGCGCGACGCCATCGCCTCCCGCCTCGTCGTCCCCGTCATGGTCGACAACGACGCCAACACCGCCGCCTGGGCGGAATGGCGCTTCGGGGCGGGCCGTGGCGAGGACCACCTCGTCATGATCACCCTCGGTACGGGCATCGGCGGCGCGATCCTTCAGGACGGCCAGGTCAAGCGCGGCAAGTACGGGGTGGCCGGTGAGTTCGGCCACATGCAGGTCGTGCCCTCGGGCCACCGCTGCCCCTGCGGCAACCGGGGCTGCTGGGAGCAGTACAGCTCCGGCAACGCCCTGGTCCGCGAGGCCAGGGAACTGGCCGCCGCCGACTCCCCGGTGGCGCACTACCTGCTCGACCGGGTGAAGGGCCAGATCCCCGACATCACCGGCCCGCTCATCACCGAACTGGCCCGCGAGGGCGATGCGATGTGCATCGAGCTGCTCCAGGACATCGGTCAGTGGCTCGGCATCGGCATCGCCAACCTGGCCGCGGCGCTCGACCCCTCCTGCTTCGTCATCGGAGGCGGCGTCAGCGCCGCCGACGATCTTCTGATCAACCCCGCCAGGGACGCCTTCAAACGTCATCTCACCGGCCGCGGCTACCGCCCCGAGGCCCGGATCGCGAAGGCGCAGCTCGGCCCCGAGGCGGGTATGGTCGGCGCCGCGGACCTGGCCCGGCTGGTCGCCCGCCGATTCCGCCGGGCCAACCGGCGGCGCGTCGAGCGGTACGAGCGGTACGCCCAGATCTACGACCAGGCGGCGAGCACCATCCGCAACACGCGGTCCACCCGTACCGCTGACTGAACCGCAGCCGCCCTATCCGGCGTCCACCCTTCAGTAAGCCGTCACCGCAGCACCCAGAGGACCACCTGATCATGATCGCAGCCGAGCACCCCGTGGTGCCGCACCAGCCGGAGTCTCCGGGCGACGGCGGGGGCAAGCCGCCCGAGGACCGGCGGCATGTGTTCAAGCGGCGTTTCATCACCGCGACGATCATCGTGCTGCTGATCGGCATCCCGGCCGGCTACCTGCTGATCTCGGCCGGTCAGAGCCGCCGCTCGGGCCAGGACAAGGAGGCCGAGGCGGCCGCCGTGGGCCTCCGCGAGGGCTGGCCCTCCAAGATGCAGCGCCGGATCTTCGAGATCCCGATCCCCGGCAACGGGCAGGGCGTTCAGTACTACGAGACGAACAACTGGAAAGCCAGCCGGATGTACGCGAAGTTCCGGACGACCTCCGCCGGTCTCGACCGCTTCCTGACCGGGGTGGGCACCGGACGTGCGGCGCTGGAGCCCGGCACGATCAACATCAGCCCCCGGGACGTCAAGATCACCGGCTGGTCCTTCGCCCCGGGTGAGCGCTGGGCCGGCACCACCCACACGAACAAGAAGCCGCGCCCGACCCAGAACATCACGGTCAACATGACCGACCCGGCCAGCCCGGTCGTGTACGTCGTCTCGGCGGCGACCCCCTGACCGTGAACCTCTGAGTACGTCGACCCGGCACCGGGTACGCCGCACCGCCGCCGAGCACATCGACCGGCGGCGTCGCGCGTAGGCCCCGGCGGTGAGCCACCGTCGGGGCCTACGCGCGCACGCGTGCCGCCGGCCTCCCCCGTGGGCGCTCCACCGGGTGCCGCCGGCCTGTTCGCGAGTGCTCCGCCGTGCCGCGTTGTCCCGCTGTCCCGTTCGCGGGCGCTTTACCGTGTCCCGCGCGTCACCGCCGTCGGCGGCCTGCCCCGATAGGCCGGAATTCGTCGCGCTTCCGCGGATCTGGGCCCTGTGGGCCCGGAAAGCCGCTGGCCCCCCTGCCCCCATCACGGCTGAAATCCGTCGGCGCGGGGGCAAACATCGCGCTGGCATGATCATCTTATCGAGCTAATGTCACCGGATTTCCTTGGTCCTGAAGGCGAAGGGGCCCTTAGTGTTCCCCTGGATCTGCGGGGGTTCCCCTTCAGATCACTCCTTTCCCTCCCTTTTTTCATTCTTTCGAACGATCGCGTCCGCTCATGCGCGTCCCGACCAAGGAGAGCCTGCCCGATGACTGTTGACTCGAGTTCGGAAGCGCGGCTGGAAGTGCCCCGGCAGTCCAGCCTGGGGACGGCCGCAGCCCGCAACCTCGCCAGCACGACGAAGTCCGCTCCGCAGATGCAGGAGATCACCTCCCGCTGGCTGCTGCGGATGCTTCCCTGGGTCGAGACCAAGGGCGGCGCCTACCGGGTCAACCGGCGGCTGTCCTTCACGGTGGGCGACGGACGGGTGGAGTTCGTCCAGGACGGGGCCGCGGTCCGGGTCATCCCCCAGGAGTTGTGTGAACTGGCCCTGCTGCGGGACTTCGACGACGTCGAGGTGCTGGCCGCCATCGCCGACCGGTGCGTCCAGCGTGACTTCCGGGCGGGGGAGACGCTGGTCGAGCGGGGCGCGGCCGCGGACCAGCTCCACCTGATCGCACACGGCCGGATCGGCCAGACCTCCGCCGGCAACTACGGCGACGAGGTCACCCTGGACGTCCTGGCGGACGGGGACCGCTTCGGGGAGCACGCCCTGCTGGACGATGACGCCCGGTGGGCGCAGACCGCCACCGCCGAGACCTCGGGCACGCTGCTCACCCTGTCCCGCGCCGACTTCGCGGCCATCGTGTCGAACTCGTCGGAACTCCGATCCCACCTCGCCGAGTTCACCGCGCGCTCCCAGCAGCGGCAGAACCACCGCGGTGAGGCGGAGATCGCGATGTCGGCCGGCCACGTCGGCGAGCACGAGCTGCCCGGAGCGTTCGCCGACTACGAACTGAAGCCGCGCGAGTACGAACTCTCCGTCGCCCAGACCATTCTGCGCATCCACACCAGGGTCGCCGACCTCTACAACGGCCCGATGAACCAGACCGAGGAGCAGCTCAGGCTCACCATCGAGGCGCTGCGGGAGCGCCAGGAGCACGAGCTGATCAACAACCGGGAGTTCGGCCTGCTCCACAACGCCGACTTCAAGCAGCGCATCCAGACGCACTCCGGCCCGCCGACCCCGGACGATCTGGACGAGCTGCTCTGCCGCCGCCGGGGCACCAAGTTCCTCCTCGCGCACCCCCGGACGATCGCGGCTATGGGCCGAGAGTTCAACGCGCGCGGCCTCTACCCGGACCACACCGACCTCGGTGGCCAGCAGGTTCCCTCCTGGCGCGGTGTGCCGATCCTGCCCTGCGGCAAGATCCCCATCACTCCGGAGAAGACCAGCTCGATCCTCGCCATGCGTACCGGCGAGGAGAACCAGGGCGTCATCGGTCTGCGGCAGACCGGCCTGCCGGACGAGTACGAACCGGGCCTCTCGGTCCGCTTCATGGGCATCGACGAGAAGGCGATCATCTCCTACCTCGTCAGCACCTACTACTCCGCCGCCATCCTCGTGCCCGACGCGGTCGGCGTGCTGGAGAACGTACAGATCGCCCACCGGCCCAGGTAGCGGTCGCGGCCCAGCCCCGCGAAGCGGACCGCGTGACCGGACGCCGTCGAACACCCGCCCACCTCATCAAGGAGCCACGCATGTCCGTGCCCGAGCTGCCACCTCCGCGGTCAAGCCTGCCGGAGGCCGTCACCCGCTTCGGGGCGACCGTACTCGGCGCGGTCGCGGCTCGCGCCCATGAGACCGACGCCGCCGTCGGCGGACCCTACGGGGGGCGCCCCCTGCCGGCCCCGCCCGCCGGGCTCTCCTTCGGCCCGCCGCCGGCCGTCGTAGCGCCGACAGCCGTATCACCGACCGAAGCGCCGGGGCCGGGCGCGGGGCTGGAGCGGTTGCTGCGCGGGCCCCACGGCCTGGGCACGGCCGGCCTGCGGCTGACGCCCCGGGTGGAGCTTCCCGTACCGGCGGCCACCCAGGAGGGCCGGCCGATCCCGGGGCTGTACCACCACCCGGTCCCCGAGCCCGATAAGGGGCGCGTCGACGAGGTCAGCCGGAGGATCAAGACCTGGGCACTGGACGAGGTCTCCCTGTACCCCGAGGAATGGGAGGAACAGTTCGACGGCTTCTCCGTGGGCCGCTACATGGTCGGATGCCATCCGGACGCCCCCACCGTCGACCACCTGATGCTCGCCACCCGTCTGATGGTCGCCGAGAACGCGGTGGACGACTGCTACTGCGAGGACCACGGCGGGTCCCCCATCGGCCTCGGCGGGCGTCTTCTGCTCGCGCACACCGCACTCGACCCCCTGTACACCGTGCGGGAGTACCAGCCGGAGTGGGCGGCATCGCTCCACGCGGACGCTCCCCGGCGCGCCTACCGCTCCGCCATGGACTACTTCGTCCGCGCGGCCGGCCCCTCCCAGGCGGACCGGCTCCGCCACGACATGGCACGACTGCACCTGGGCTATCTCGCCGAAGCGTCCTGGGCCCAGCAGAACCAGGTCCCGGAGGTCTGGGAGTACCTGGCGATGCGCCAGTTCAACAACTTCCGGCCCTGCCCCACCATCACCGACACCGTCGGCGGCTACGAACTCCCGGCGGACCTGCACGCCCGGCCCGACATGCAGAAGGTCATCGCCCTGGCCTCCAACGCCACGACGATCGTGAACGACCTCTACTCGTACACCAAGGAGCTCAAGGCTCCGGGTCGGCATCTGAACCTGCCCGTGGTGATCGCCGAGCGCGAGGGGCTGTCCGACCAGGACGCCTACCTCACATCGGTCGAGATCCACAACGAGCTGATGCACGACTTCGAGACCGAGGCCGCGGCGCTGGCCGTCGCCTGTCCCGTCCCGAACGTGCAGCGTTTTCTGCGGGGCGTAGCCGCCTGGGTCGACGGCAATCACCACTGGCACCAATCGAACACCTACCGCTACAGCCTGCCCGACTTCTGGTAGGTCCCGGCTTCCGGCAAGAGATGGGAATCACCTGTGACCAACGCTGAACTCACCACCGCCCCCACCCTGCGTATCCCCGGCCCCGCGACGCCCTACCAGGGAGACATCGCCCGCTACTGGGACGGAGAGGCCCGGCCCGTGAACCTGCGCCTCGGCGATGTCGACGGCCTCTACCACCACCACTACGGCATCGGTGAGGTCGACACCGCCTCGCTCGGCAACCCCGAGGACAGCGAGAGCGAGAAGAAGCTGATCACCGAGCTGCACCGGCTGGAGTCGGCGCAGGCCGAGTTCCTTCTGGGGCACCTCGGTGACATCGGGCGCGCCGACATACTGGTGGACGCGGGCTGCGGCCGGGGCGGCTCGATGGTGATGGCGCACCAGCGCTTCGGCTGTTCGGTCGAAGGCGTGACCCTGTCGGCCAAGCAGGCCGACTTCGCCAATGGGCGCGCCGCGGAACTGGGGATCAGTGACCACGTCCGCGCCCGCGTCTGCAACATGCTCTCCACGCCCTTCGCGACCGGTTCCGCCGCGGCGTCGTGGAACAACGAGTCGAGCATGTACGTGGATCTGGACGACCTCTTCGCCGAGCACTCCCGCGTCCTGAAGGTCGGCGGTCGCTATGTGACCATCACCGGCTGCTGGAACCCGCGCTACGGCCAGCCCTCGAAGTGGGTCTCGCAGATCAACGCGCACTTCGAGTGCAACATCCACTCGCGCCGGGAGTACCTGCGCGCCATGGCCGCCAACCGCCTCGTGCCGCAGGCCGTCATCGACCTCACCCCCGACACCCTGCCCTACTGGGAGCTGCGGGCCACGTCCTCGCTGGTCACGGGGATCGAGGACGCGTTCATCAACTCCTACCGGGACGGGTCCTTCCAGTACCTCCTCATCGCGGCCGACCGCGTCTGACGCCGCCCGGCCCACGGCCGGCCGGCACCGGGAACCCCGGTGCCGGCCGGCCCGGCATGAGGCGACGAGGTCGCGGGTCGGTCAGGGACACCGCCCGGCCCCGATCACCGCCCGCCTTCAGGGTTTCCTGGCGACCGCCCCGTACATGGCGATGTCGTGGCCGTCGATACCGTCCTGTTCCGGGCCGGGCCGCCAGCTGTGCACCTGGGTGATCCCCGGTTCCTGCAGTTCCAGTCCGTCGAAGAACGAGGTGGCGGTGGGGAGATCGCGCAGAATCATGGGCATGTTCTGCTGCCGGTACTCCTCGGCCACCCTATTGACCTCCTCGGGCGCGAAGTCCGCGGTGCCGATGGTCATCGCCAGATAGCTGCCGGATGGCAGCGGGTCCAGCAGCCGCTGGACCAGGCGCCGGTCGTCCGGGGGCTGGATGAAGTGCATGATGCCGATCACCATGAGGCCGACGGGCCGGTTCAGGTCGATGAGCTCGCGGAACTCGGGGCTGTCCAGGATGGTGTCGGGGTCGTGCATGTTCGCGTCCACATAGGCGGTGGCGCCCTCGGGTGAACTCTGCAACAGGGCGCGGGCGTGAGCGAGGACGATGGGGTCGTTGTCGACGTAGACCACATGCGATTCTGGTGCCACGTGCTGCACGATCTCGTGCAGGTTCGGTGAGGTCGGCAGACCGGTTCCGATGTCGAGGAACTGGCGGATGCCTCGTTCCTTGGCGAGGAAGCGGGCGGCGCGGTGCATGAACCGGCGGTTCTCCAGCATATGGACGGGCAGGGCCGGCCAGTGCCGGCACATGGCGTCGCCCGCTTCGACGTCCGCGGGGTAGTGGTCCTTGCCACCCAGGATGTAGTCGTACACCCGGGCGGAGTGGGCGCGTGTGGTCACCAGTCCGCTCCGACGGTCGTTCGGCGTGTTCATGCAGACCCTCTTTCGTCCGAGGACGGCTTTCTCGACGGTATAGAGGCACTGTTCCGGGCGCAAACGGATGAGGCCCTGGATGGGGGCGGTCACGAGTGGGGCCGTGCTTGCAGGGCGATGACGGCGATGTCGTCCCGGCGGTGGTGAAGAGGCGGCAGAAGGCCGCGGATCAGAGCGGGCAGCGGCAGGCCCTTGCGGGCCAGGGCGTCGGTGCGTTCGCGTAGCCGCCGGAGGTTGTCGCCGATGTCCGTGTCCGGCGTCTCCACCAGCCCGTCGGTGTAGAGCACCAGGGCGTCGCCGTCGCACAGGAGAGCGTGGAGGGTGGTGCGGGTGAGGGAGTCGGCGACGCACAGGGGCGGGTCCGGGGCCGTGAGCCCGTGCAGGTACCGCGCCGGCGCGTCGGCCGGGATCAGCAGGGGCGGCGGGTGGCCGGCGTTGGACAGGGCGATGCGCCAGCTGCCGTGCGTCCGCCGGGACAGGATCGCGTGCACCGCTGTGACCATCGACGGGCTGTCGAGCGCCTGCACGATACGGTCGAGCCGGCGCAGAGTGGCCGCCGGGCTGGCGGCCGGACCGCTGTCGTAGGCGAGCCCTCTCAGGATGCTGTTGACACGGCCCATCTGGGTGGCCGCGTCGAGGTCGTGGCCGGCGATGTCGCCGATGGACAGGGCGAGGGCGTCGGCGGAGAGCCGGACGGCGTCGTACCAGTCCCCGCCGATCTCCGCCGCCGAGTCGGCCGGGTGGTAGAGCGCGGTGATGGTGAGGCCTTCGATGGGCGGCGGGGCCGCGAGGAACGACTGCTGCAGTGCGAGGGCCTTGCCGCGGATGTTCTGCAGTTCCATGGTCCGGCGCAGCGGACCGCTCATCTGCTGGAAGACGTCCTGCAACAGGGAGAGGTCGGCCTCGTCCGGGGGCGGGTTGCCCCGGCAGGTCGCGATGGTCGCCAGCGCGACGGTCCGGCCGTCCACCACCACGGGCAGCAGAGCCACGCCGGTCGCCCCGGCTTCCCGCAGCCACCGCACGGAAACGTCCGAGAGTCCCCCTCCGGGAGGCCCGCCCGGCGGGAAGACCAGCAGCCGCGCCTCCTGGCTCTCGATGGCTCGCCGGGCGGCCGGCCCCAGCCGGAAGTCGGCGTCCAGCGGAGGCAGGGAAGGCAGCCCGGGGGCGAGCCCCACCCGCTCCGGCAACGCCGCGGCCCATACGTTCTCGGAAGGCCGCGCACCGGCCTCGACACCGTCCAGTACGCGGAAGATGGCCACGGCATCGGCGAGCTCGGGCACGACGGCCGCGGCCGTCGTCAGAAAGGCCTCCGAGAGATCGTGGGCCGCGGGCACCGCTGCCATGCGCGCCAACAGCTTCTCCCGCATACGGGTGCGCCAGTGCTCCTCAGCATCGGTGGCAGTCCCGACAATCTCCACCTCACCCTCTTCGTCAACGACGGGCGCAGCGATGATCTTGATGTGGCGGAAGCGGTCGAGGGTGCCGTCGAGCCGCACTCTGACGATCGTGTCCAAGGGGGACCGCCGCCGAGTGGCCCCACGCCATGCCCGCCGAAACCAGTCCCGGTCCTTGGGATGCACGGCGTCCATCCACGAGGCGCCGGCGCCGGGGTGCCACAGCTTCTCCGCGATCCCGCCTTCGGACAACACGGTGACGACACCGTCGGGCGACATCACCCACACCGACTGCGGCACGGCGCCCATGAGCGCCTGGTACCGCCTGAGGAGACGTTCATCGTTCACGGCCGTCCCCTTCGCCGCCGGGCCGACCAGCCCGAGGGCCAGGCCGCAGGGACGGCACCTCCCGTCGCCGTCCCTGCCCGCCTTTGCCCGTTCAGCTCTCCAGCCGGCGCCAGTGGATCATCACCACTCATACTCTGATGATCCCCCGCATCCAGGACATCAGCACACCCTGGCGCCCGCGCGGCCACCGAGCCTCCCGTGAGCCATGCTCATGACCTGTGGATCGGGGCTCGGGGAGCGTTCGCGAAGGGCATACCTTTCCGAATGATCGGTTGAAGGGCACTGAGCAGGCCGACACCGCGAACCGTCGGTCGGGAAGGAACGCCCGTGCTCGGCGTGGTCAACGCCGATGGCTTCATCCCGATCCGGTGAAGCCGCAATAATCGCTGGATACAAGGTCGGGCCGGCCCCTACCTTCATACGGTGAGCCAGTACTCGATGTCGGCCAAGGACGCACTCGCGCTTCTGGAGCGCCTCCGCGCCCACGGCGTAGATGCGTGTGTGGGCGGCGGGTGGAGCGTGGATGCGCTGCTCGGGAAGCAGACGAGAGAACATTCCGACCTTGATGTATGGGTGCCGGCCGCGCATCTTGACCCGTTGTTCGCTGCGTTCGCGGAAGCCGGCGTCGATCGAATTTTCCCGTGGCCTGGTGACAGGCTGTGGAACTTCGTCCTGCACGACGGCGTTCGATTGCGGGTCGACTTGCACCTGTACGAGCGGCTTGGGGGCGGAACGCTGCACTACGGATCCGTGGTGGATGGCGATGCTTTTCCGGCGGAAGCGCTCGCCGGGCACGGATCGATCGCCGGGACCGCGGTGCGTTGCGAGTCGGCCGAGTGGGCGGTGCGCTGGCATACGGGATACCCGGCTCGTGATGTCGATCGCCACGATGTCCCCTTGCTGTGCGAGCAGTTCGGCATCCCCCTGCCCGAGGGTTTCGAGCCGCTTGAGGAAAACGTGGATTGCTGACGCCGCACGTCGGCGCGGGCGGTGCTCCGCGTCGGATGCCCGGTGCTGCTCATGGCCGACGCGCCCTCGGCCGGTCGGATTCCACGGGAGCGCCCCGCCCCGCGGAAGGCCACGAGGCCGGGCGGCGGCCGGTCAGCGCGGGCGCGCGGGCAGTGCGAGGCTCTCAGGTATGGCGGCGCAGGTGTCCCGCAGCGCGTCGGCGAGCCCCTCGGGGCCCGGCTTCGAAGGATCGGCGATCCAGCGTTCCGTGGCCCGTTGGAAGGCCGCCATCAGCAGGTCCACGGCCAGTTGTGGCCGCAGGCCGTACGGATCCGGTCGCACATGCATGTCGAACCTGCGCCGCATGACGGCGACAACGGCCGCACCGGTCCGGTGGCAGAAGGCCAGGCCGTGCGCCTCCATCGACGGTGTCCGTGCTGTCAGCCCGCGGCTGAGCCGCATGCGCCCGGCCCAGCCGTCCGTGCTCATACGGCCGAGCGCCGTGATCAACACGTCCCCCAGCAGGACGAACACCGGGCCGCTCGTGGGCTCCACGGTCTCCAGCTCTTCCATGAAGGTTGCCCAGAGGTCGTGGACGGGGGCCAGCACCACGTCTTCCTTGCTGCCGAAGGTGCGGAAGAACGTGCGCTTCGAGACGTCGACGGCGTCGCAGAGCTCGTTCAGCGTGACGCCGTCGAAGCCGCGCTCCGTGAACAGCTCCAGCGCTGTGTCGACGAGCGCCTGGCGCGTACGCAGCTTCTTGCGCTCCCGCAGCGGCAGTTGATCACCGGTCAGGTCATCGCGGGTCACGGCAGCTCCACCCCGGCGGTCCATCATGGTCAGAAGTGTAGCCCGAAGGCTAATGCCCCTTGACGGCTAATGCCACTCGGCGGCACTATTGCGGCCGGAGCGGCAGCGGAGGCGAGCGCGGGCGTCGCGCCGGGAGGTGCAACGACCGCGTGAGCCTGACTTGTTGGCCCTTCCGGTTGTCAGGCGAACCGCATGGTTTCGAGGTGGCGGGCTGTGAACGCCTTCGTTCAGGGTGCTTTGGGCCACTCCGGGGTCGTGGTGACCCTTCGCCGGGCGGACATCAGATCGAACAGTTGCACCTGCATGAATGCCGTCAACCGGATCGGATTCGGCTGATGCTCCGGGTATCGGCGCTGGGCCGAAGCGACGCGTCGGGTTGGTGTCTTCAGATGGACAGGCAGCTGATGGTGAGGCAAGTGAGGTATTTCAGTGGTCTCCGAGAAGGTAGTGACGTCCACTCCGCGCGGTTCGGGGTGGATCGTCGGTCTGCTGCTGACGACGTTCGTCATCGGGACTGATGACTTCATCATCGCCGGGGTCCTTCCGGCGATCTCGGCCGACTTGGAGGTGAGCGTGGGTGCCGCGGGCCAATTGGTGACGGTGTTCTCGATCACCTACGCGGTTGCCTGCCCGATCCTCGCCGTGGCCACGGGGCGGGTGCCGCGCAAGACGCTGATCGTGGGCGGACTCGCGGCATTCGCGGTGATCAACTTCGCCACGGCGTTCGCGTCCTCCTTCGGGATGCTGATGGCCCTTCGGGTGGTGGCGGCGCTGGTGGCTGCGTCGCTCTCGCCCGCGGCTTTCGCGGTGGCAGGCCGGCTGGCCTCACCGGAGCGCACCGGCAGGGCGATCGGCACCGTGGCTGCGGGGCTGACCCTCTCGCTGGTGATCGGTGTGCCCTTCGGTTCGTGGGTCAGCGGGGTGTGGGGGTGGGAAGCCACCTTCGTCGCGGTGGGGGTGTTCACGTGCCTGGCGGTCGCGATCACCGCGCTGACGCTGCCACGGATTCCGCGGACCCGGGTGGTCGGAGTGGCCGAACGGCTGCGCCTGCTGCGCCGGCCTCCGGTGCTGCTGTGCGTGCTCGGCACGATGCTCGCGGCCACCGGCGGGCTGATGCCCTATATCTACCTGGCCCCCGTCACCCACGATCTCACCGGTATCGGCAGCCAGTATGTGGGCGTCTTCATCGCGATCGTGGGTGTCTCGGGAGCGGTGGGCACCGTGCTGGGCGGACGGTTGACCGACCAGTGGGGCGTGGACCGCACACTGCTGGCCGCGTTCGGCGGTGTGGCCGCCGCTGCCGCGGTGCTGCTGGTCATCGGCACCATCGGGCAAGGGGCGGTGCCGGTCTGGCTGGTCGGTATCGGACTGGTGCTGTGGGGGGTGCCCGGGTGGGCCAACAACCCCCCGATGAACGCGCGCGCCATGCACATGGGCGGCGACGCCGCCACCGAGGCGGTCGCGTTGAACACCAGCGGTCTCTACGCGGGCATCGCGCTGGCGGGAGCCATCGGCGGCGGCGCGGTCGACGCCTCCGGCGGCACCGGTGTCCTGGCGGTCGCTTCTTTCGTCGGCGTGATCACCATCATGGTGATGGCGCTGTCCGTGCGCCGCTACCCCGCTACGCGCCGCGCGCCCGAAGCCGACACCACACCGGAGAAGGCCGCCGCACCATGATCCCGCGGCCGGTGGGCTGTCGGCCCCGGTCGCGGTCGGTCCGGACCGTTGGAAGCTGGAGGGGAGCGACCTCTGATGATCCGGGTGCCGGAACCGAGGCCGACGCGGAACGCCTCGTTCGTGTCCAGGGCGAGTAGGAACGAGGCGTTCCGGGGCCGATGCGTTACGCACGGCGGGCCGGTGATCGTGATCGGCGGCTCGCAGGCGTACGCGAGCCCGCCTTATCCGGCCGGGCCGGCGGCGCGACGAACGGGGGTGCACGGCGTACGGATCGCAGCGCCGCAGGTTTCTACCGGCCGTGCGGCAGACAGCGCCGGAGGCGCGCCTGGTTGAGGTGGCTGGACCGGAGCTGGATGCCGCGGTGGTCCGGGCGGTGGCCTGCGCATCGGCACAGATGATGAAGCGCCTGGTGACCTCGGGTGCGCACGGCCGCGTGGTCTGGTTGGTCGGCCCGGGGCTGGGCGGCAGCCCGCAGGCCGGGCAGGTCCTGGACGCCCTGGTGGCCGGCCGAGTTGTCGTGGACCCGCGGCCGACCGATGTCCCTTCGGCCCCGCATGGTCCGGATCAAGCCCCGTGGCGTGCTCCGGTCGCCAGAGTGCTGTAACGCCCTTGACCTGTTCCACATGCACCTATTAGGAAGGATCACGTCCGGTCCGGCGGCACAGGTCGCGGCACAGCCGTCGATCCGGTCCGCACCGAACCATTGCAGCAGCGCGAACGTTCCGCCTACGGGGGAGTGATGAAGCAATGCCCAGCAGTGCCGATGAAACGTTTCTGGCGTTATCCGCCGCTCAGCTGGGGGTGTGGACCGCACAGCAGCTCGACCCCGGCAGCCCGCGCTACAACTGCGGCAGCTACCTCGAAATCCCTGGGGACTTCGACCCGGAGCTGATGCGCCGGGCGGTACGACAGGCGCTCGGCGAGGCCGAAGCGCTGCGGGTGCGGTTCCACGAGCGTGACGGCCCCCGGGGCACCACCCCGGTACAGACGGTCCACCCCGTCCCCGCCGATCCCCTGGAAACCCTTGACACCACCGTCACCGCCGCCGATCCGAGATCCGCCGCCGAGGCATGGATGCGCGCGGACCTGGCCCAGGCCACCGCGCTCACCGATGGGCCGCTGGTGCGCCACGTCCTCATCACGGTCGCCCCCGGCACCCGGCTGCTGTTTCTGCGCTACCACCACATCGTCATGGACGGTTTCGGCCAGACACTCCATCTGCGCAGGATCGCCGAGATCTGCACCGGGCTCGCCGCGGGCACCGAGATACCGCCGCCGTCGGCCGTGCCCCTGCGCGACACCGTCGCAGAGGCCGCCGCGTACGAGACATCCGCCGCGCACACCCGGGACCGTGCCTTCTGGCTCGGCCAGTACGTCGAACGGCCCGAACCGGCGAGTCTGGGCGGGCAGCGGACCGGCACCGCCCGCAGCCTGCTGCGGCACGCCGCCGACCTCGGCGAGCCGGACCTGACTCTGCTCCGGGAGGTCGCGCACCGGCTGCGCGTCCGGCCCTCCGCGCTGCTGATCGCCGCGGTGGCCGCTTACCAGTGCCGGGTCACGGGCCGGGAGGAGACCGTACTGAACCTTCCGGTCACGGCCCGGCAGACCCCGGCGGCGCGCGCCACGCCAGCCATGCTCGCCAACGAACTGCCTCTGCGGTTCACCGTGCCGCCCGGCACATCTTTCGCCGGCCTCGTCGCACAGACGGCCCGGGCACTGGGCGGGCTCCTCAAGCATCAGCGGTTCCGCGGCGAGGAACTCCGCCGCGACCTCGGGATGTCCGGCAGCGCCGAGCGGCTCGCCGGCACGACCGTCAATGTGGTCACCTTCGACACCGGCCTCTCCTTCGCCGGGCTGCCGGGCACCGCGCGCCACCTGTCCTCGGGACCGGTCCACGACCTCCAGTTCGACTTCTTCACCGACGCCCGCACCAGCCGGGTCCGGCTGGTCACCGACGCCGACCCGGCCAGACACGCCGCCGGGGCCCTCGCCGGCCACACCCGGCGCCTGCTGACCCTGCTGCGCCACGCGCTGCGCGACCCGGAGCGGCCCGTCGACCGGCTCGACCTCATGGACGGTGCCGAGCGCGACGCCGTACTGAACGCGGGCAAGGGCCCCACGACCGCGTCCGGCGCGGGGCGCTGTCTGCACGAGCTGGTGGAGGAGCAGGCCGCGCGCACCCCGGACGCGACAGCCGTCCGGGCCGCCGGCGAGTCCCTGACCTACCGTGAGCTGACCGCCGCGGCCCGGCGCCTCGCGGCCCATCTGCGCGAACGCGGGGCGGGCCCCGGCACGGTCGTCGGCGTCCACGAGGAGCGCTCCCTCGGCCTGGTCGTGGACCTGCTGGCGGTGCTGATGTCCGGCGCCGCCTATCTGCCGCTGGACCCCGGGCTCCCCGCCGCCCGGATCGCCTTCCAGATCGACGACGCCGCCGTACGCACCGTGCTCACCAGCGCGGACCTCGCCGGGCGGTTGCGCCTGCGGGACGGGACCGGCGTCGAGGTCATCGCCGTGGACAAGGTGATGCCCGCACTGCCGGAGCGCGGGCCGCTGCCCGCCCTCGCGGTCCCCGCCGACCCGGCGTACGTCCTCTACACCTCTGGTTCCACCGGAGCGCCCAAGGGCGTCGCGGTGCCGCACCGGGGGGTGGTGAACCGGCTGTTGTGGATGCAGGACGAGTACGGTCTCGGCCCGGACGACCGGGTCCTGCAGAAGACGCCGTTCACTTTCGACGTATCGGTGTGGGAGTTCTTCTGGCCGCTGCTCACCGGGGCGGCACTGCACCTCGCCGAGCCGGGGGAGCACCGGGACCCCCGCGCCCTGGCCGAGACCGTCCGGCGTCACGGGATCACCACGGTGCACTTCGTCCCGCCGATGCTCGACCTGTTCCTGGCGGATCCCGCCGCGGAGGGGCTGCCCGCCCTGCGGCGCGTGATCTGCAGCGGCGAGGCCCTGGGCCCGGGAACCGTGCGGCAGTTCTTCACCGTGTACGGCGGGCCGGACGGCCCGCGGCTGTACAACCTCTACGGCCCCACGGAGGCGTCCATCGACGTCACCCACTGGCCGTGCACACCGCAGAGCGCCGAGGGACCGGTCCCGATCGGCCGGGCCGTCGCCAACACCGCTCTGTATGTGCTCGACGCGGGCGGCGAGCCGGTGCCCTTCGGTGCCGTGGGCGAACTGCACATCGGCGGCGTCCAGCTCGCCTCCGGCTATCTGAACCGCCCGGAGGAGACCGCGCGGAGCTTCATCACCCACCGGCTTCTCGGCCGTCTCTACCGGACGGGGGACCTCGCCGCGCTGCGGCCCGACGGGGTCGTCGAATACCACGGCCGGGTCGACCAGCAGCTGAAGATACGGGGACAGCGCATCGAACCCGGCGAGGTCGAGGCGGCGCTCCTCGCCCTGCCCGGAGTCGGACAGAGCGTGGTGACCGCGCCCCGGCTGCCCGGCGGGCAGCGGCAGTTGCTGGCTCATGTGGTGCCCGCGCCGACGGCGTCCGGTGCTGCCGTGTCCGAGGCCCCGCTGACCGCCGCGCTCCGCGAGCAGCTGCCCGCCCCGCTCGTCCCGTCGAGGATCGTCGTCCTCCGCGAGCTGCCGCTGCTGCCCAGCGGCAAGGTGGACCGGGGCGCCCTGCCGCCGCCGGACGATACGCGGCCGGCCACGGACGGTCCCGCCGCCGAGCCCGCAGACGAGGCCGAACGCCTGGTCCTGGCGGCATGGCGGGAGGTCCTGGGCCCCGGCACGGTGGACCTCGACCGCTCGTTCTTCTCGCTCGGCGGGGACTCGATCCTCAGCATCCGGATGCGGACCGCGCTGGAACGGCGCGGACTCACCTTCCCCGTCGCCGACCTCTTCGACGCGCCCACGGTCCGGGCCCTCGCCCGCCGCACCCGCCCCTGCGGACCGGCGGCCGGCCGCGCCGGGCCGTTCTCGCTGGTCGCCCCGGCCGACCGGGGCTCGCTGCCCGCCGGGCTCAGCGACGCGTACCCGCTGGGCAGTATGCAGACCGGCATGCTCTTCCACGCCGGGTACGAGGACGGGACCTCCGTCTACCGGGTCGTCACCAGTATCCGCGTCGGGCTGCCGTTCGACGGTGCCGTACTGCGGCGGGCCCTGGACGCCACGGTGCGCCGCCATCCCGCCCTGCGCAGCTCCTTCCATCTGACCGGTTTCAGCGAGCCCCTCCAGCTCGTGCACGACGAGGCCGCCGTGGAGCTGGAGGTGTCCCGGACGCTGTACGGAGCCGGGCCGGACACCCGGGACGTGGGGCTGCGCGAGTGGGCCGAGGGCGTCAAGCGCCGCTCGTTCGACCTGACCGCCGCACCGCTGATGGCGTTCACCGCTCATCCGCTCGGAGAAGAATCGTTTCAGCTGGGGGTGGTGGAGCACCACGCGGTCCTCGATGGATTCAGCGACGCCTCGATGCTGGACGAGATCGCCGCCCGCTACCGGGCCGGTATCGCGGGCGAGGACCTGTGGCTGCCCGAAATTCCCTCCACCTACCGCGCGTTCGTGGCCGCAGAACGCACGGCGGCACGGAGCGAAGAACACCGGGCCTTCTGGGAGGCGGAGCTGGCCGGCGCCGAAGCCACCCCCCTGCCCCGCACCGCCGCCGCAGGCCCGCCTGGCCCGGCAGAGCACCGCCGGTACGACGTCCCGGTCGGCGCGGACACCGCCGCCCGCCTGGCCGAAGCGGCCCGCGCCGCCGGTCTCCCCCTGAAGTCCCTCCTGGCCGCCGCCCACGCCGCCGTCCTGCACAGCCTCGCCCCGGGCACCGATGTCCTCACCGGAGTCGTGGCCCACGGACGCCTCGACGAGGACGGCGGCGACGAGGTGATCGGCGTCTTCGTCAACACCCTCCCGATGCGGCTGTCCGTGCCGGGCACCTCCTGGCAGGACCTGGCCCACCGGGTCCACAGCCATGAGCGCCGCACCGCCCCGCACCGCCGCTACCCCTACGCCCGGGTACTGCGCGACCACCCCGGCGCCGCCGTCGACTCGTACGTCAACTTCATGGACTTCCACCGGCAGTGGGGAGCGGACTCGGCGGTACTCGGCGGCTTCGGGATCGCCGACACCGACTTCCCGCTCGCCGCCAACTTCCTCGTCGACCCCCTCGGCGGCCGGCTCGGGCTGTGGCTCGACTGCGACACCGCTGTCCTCGACCCCGCGTTCTGCACCCGGCTCGCCGGATACTACGAACGGGCGCTGATCGCGTTCGCGGCGGACCCCACCGCGCACGCCGGCTCGGCCGACCTGCGCGACGACACGGAACGCGCGCTGCTGCGCCGGTGGAACGACACCACCCTCGCCTACGACACCACGGCCCACGCCCACCGGGTGATCGCGGAACAGGCCGCCGCCACACCGCACGCCGTCGCTGTCCTGGACCGCGGCACCACCCTCGACTACGCCGCCCTCGACGCCCGCGCCAACCGTCTCGCCCGCCACCTTCGCTCCCGGGGCGCGACCGTCGGCGCCCGCGTCGGCGTCAGCGTCCGCCGCGGCGCCGACCTCGTCACCGCCCTGCTCGCGGTCATCCGGGCCGGCGCCGCCTATGTCCCGATGGACCCGGACTTCCCCGCGGAGCGCCTCGGCCACATCGCTCAGGACGCCGGCCTGGACTGTGTGCTCGTCGGACCCGAACCCGGCACCGAGGCCATGGACTTCGGGTCCCGGCCCGTCATCCGCCTCCAGGACGAGGCGGCGCTGATCGCAGCCCGCTCGCCCGCGCCCTTCGACTGCCCCGCCGGCCCCGGCGACCCGGTCTACGTGATCTACACCTCCGGCTCCACCGGCCGCCCCAAGGGAACGGTGCTGCTGCACCGCAACCTCAACAACTTCTTCGCCGGCATGGACCGGCTGATCGGCACCGGCCCCGGGGACACCGTCCTTGCCCTCACCAGCATGTCCTTCGACATCTCGATACTCGAACTGCTGTGGCCACTGACCCGCGGCGCGGCCGTCGCCATCGGCGGCGAGCGCATCATCGACCGGCTGGTCCCCGGCCCCGGGGGACCAGCCGGGGCCGAAGAGGACTCCTTCACCGAACTGTGCGAGCGCCACCGCCCCGCACTGGTCCAGGCGACGCCGTCCTTCCTCTCCGCCGTCGCCGCCGAACCCGAGGCGCTGCGGGCGCTGGAGTCCGTACGCACCCTGATGGCCGGCGGCGAGGCATTCCCCTCCGGGCTCGCCCAGCGGCTGCTCACCGCCCTGCCCGGCACCCGCGTCCTCAACGGATACGGGCCCACGGAGACCACCATCTACTCCGTGGTCCATGAACTCGACCGGCACCGGGACCCCGGTGCCGCGCCGCCCATCGGCCGCCCGGTCGCCAACGCCGTGCTGCGCGTCTGCGCACCGGGCGGCGGCGAAGTGCCCATCGGGGCCGAGGGCGAGCTGTGGATCGGCGGCGACGGCCTCGCCGAAGGCTATCTGGGCCGCCCGGAACTGACGGCGGACCGCTTCGTCACCGGACCCGCCGACGGGCGGCGCTACTACCGCACCGGCGACCGGGTGCGCCGCCGCACCGACGGAGACCTGGAGTTCCTCGGCCGCATCGACCGTCAGGTCAAGATCCGTGGCCACCGGGTCGAGCCCGACGAAGTGGAAAGCGTCCTCTCCACCCACCCCGGGGTCGCCGCCGCCGCTGTCGTCGCTGTGCCCCGCGCGAGCGGACACACCGAACTCGTCGCCTACATCGCCCCCACCTCCGCACTCGACGCCGACGACGCGCACACGGCCCACCTCGACCACTGGCGCGAGGTGTGGGAGGACACCTACAGCGACCCCTCCGCCCCGGGCGAGGACGGCTCCGGAGCCGACGGCACCGTAGCCGACTTCGCCGGCTGGCTGAGCAGCTACACCGGCGAGCCCATCCCGGCGGACGAGATGCGGGAGTGGCTGACCGGCACCCTGGACCGGGTGGCCGCGCTGGACGCCCGCCGGATCGTCGACGTCGGTGTCGGCGTCGGCCTGTATCTGCGGGAACTCGCCCCGCACGCCGACTCCTACCTGGGCCTGGACCTCTCTGAGGCCGCCCTGCGCACTGCGGCCCGCGCCCTGTCCGGGCCCGGCCCGCTCCCCGGCCATGTCACGCTGCGCCGCGGTGACGCACTCGCCCTCGCGGACCTGCCCTCCGACAGCGCAGACCTGGTGCTGTTCAACTCCGTGGTGCAGTACTTCCCCGGCCCCGGCTATCTGCGGCAGGCGCTGGCAGAGGCCGTCCGGGTGGCCGGGCCCTCGGGGGCCGTGTTCATCGGCGACGTACGGGACCTGACGCTGCTCGACGCCTTCCACGCCGATGTACAGCTGCGGCGATCGCCGCCGCTGACACCGGCCCGCGCCGTCGCCGCGGCCGCCTCCCGCGCCCTCGCCGACGAACGCGAACTCTGCCTCGCCCCCGGCTTCTTCCGGGAACTGCTCACCACGGCGCAGGCGCCCGGCACCGTACGGATCGACCTCAAGCGGGGGCGCGGCGACAACGAACTCACCCGCTTCCGCTGGGATGTCACCCTCCTGGGCGCCGGCCGTGCCGCCACCGCGGCCCCGGCCACCGGGACCGACACCGTCGGCTGGCGGGAGGCGGCCCGCCCGTACGACACCGCAGGAGCCGGAGCCGACGCGCTGGACGCACTGCTCGCCCGTACCCCCGCCGACCGCGCCCTGACCCTGACCGGACTGCCCGACCGGCGGCTCGACCGCCCGCTGAAGGCGCTGTCCCTACTGCGCGGCGAACATCCCGCGAACAGCACCGCCTGGGACCTGGAGCGCACCGTATGGGACGCCGGCGGGCCCGGCACCGTACACCCCGAGACCGTCGCGCGCCTCGCGGAGCGGCACGGCCGCGCCGTACGCCTGGAGCCCGCCCGGTCCGGGCACCCGGGTGAGTTCGACGCGCTCTTCGGACCGGCCCGCCCGCCCGCACCCGCAGGTGCCTCCGCCCACCCGGACCCGAAGGAGCCACGACGGTGAGCGCATCCGCCGCACCGACTGCCCCCGCCTCACGGACCGCCAACGACCCGCTCTCCGCCGCCGCCTGGGCCCGGTTCCGGGCCGACATCAGGGCCTTCACGGCGGCCCGGCTCCCCGACGCGATGGTCCCCGCCCGCTTCGTGGTTCTCCCCGCCCTGCCGAAGCTCCCCAACGGCAAGATCGACCGGGGTCGCCTCGCGGAGGACCCTGCGGAGGCCGCCCCGGACAGCGCCTACCTCCCGCCCGAGACCCCGGAGGAGATCCGGCTCACCGCCCTGTGGGCCGATGTCCTGGACGCTCCCAGGGTCGGCCTGCGCGACAACTTCTTCGAACTGGGCGGAGACTCCCTCGCGGCGGCGCAGATGGCCGCCCGGCTGCGGGCAGAGACCGGCGTCCGGGTCAATCTGCGTCGGCTCTTCGAGAACCCGACCGTGGAACACCTCGTCGTCCTGCTGGGCGGAGGCGGGCGCACCCCGGAGACCGGCCGCCACCACCCGCGCAGCATCGCCGCCGCCGACCTCGCCGCCGACGCCGAACTCCCCGCCGGCATCGCGCCGGAGCCCGGCGCGGCCCCGCCGGCCACCGGACCGTATCGGAGCGTGCTGCTCACCGGAGGCACCGGCTACACCGGAGCCTTCCTGCTGCGCGCGCTGCTGGACCGCTCCGCCGCCCACATCCATGTCCTGGTCCGGGCCGCGAACCCCGCTGTGGCCGTCGCCCGGGTACGTGCGGTCATGGAGCGGTACGGGGTGTGGCGCGACGGCGACGACGCACGCCTCACCGGCGTACCCGGCGATCTGGCCCGCCCCTACCTCGGACTGGACCGGGACACCTACCTGCGGCTCGCCCGCGACATCGAGATGATCGTCCACAACGGGGCCTGGTCCAGCTACGCCCTGCCCTACCGGCGCCTCAAACCCGTCAATGTGCTGGGCACCCGGGAAGTCCTCGCCCTCGCGGCCCGGCACCGCGTCAAGCCGGTCCATTACACCTCCTCCCTCGCCGTCTACCCGGGCCATCCCGGCCGCCACCACTGGGCAGAGGACGAGGCCACCGCCCCGGAGGGCGTGGTCGGCGGATACCGGCAGACCAAGTGGGTCGGCGATCGGATGATGGCGCAGGCCCACCGCAGGGGCATCCCCACCTGCGTCTACCGCCCCGGCCAGGTCAGCGGCGCACAGGACACCGGGGCATGCTCGACCGACACCTTCCTCAACGCCACCCTCAAGGGCTGTGTCCAACTGGGCTCCGCCCTGGAGTTCGACGTCACCCTGGAGCTGACCCCGGTCGACTTCTTCGCCGACGCCATGGCCCATGTGGCACTCGGCGGCCGGTGGCACGGCACCGCCTTCAATGTGCCCGCCGCCCATACCCTCACCTGGCACCGGCTCGTCGACCTGCTCGGCGACTGCGGTTACCCGCTGCGCAGACTCCCGTACCGCGACTGGTACCGCGAACTGACCGGGGCCGTCGAGCGCGGCGAGGAGAACGAACTCGCCCCCTTCCTGCCTCTGTTCGGCGAGGACATGCCGTCCGAGGATCTCGGCTACCGGGGCAGCGAGCCCGAGTTCGCCACCACGAACCTGCGCGCCGCGCTGGAGGGTTCCGGCATCTCCTGTCTGCCGCCCGACCGTGAGCTGATCGACCGCTATCTCACCCACTTCGTCTCCACCGGATATCTGCCCGCACCGCGAAGGACCGCCCCGTGACCGGCTCCCTGTTCCGCGACCCCACCGCCCTGCACCTGCTCCGCCGCCACGCGGCCGAGCGCCCCGGCCAGGAGGCCGTGACCTTCGTCCATGACCACGACAGCGCCACAGGGCAGCGGACCCTCACCTACGCACAGCTCGACGCCGAGGCAGCCAGGGTCGCCTCCTGGCTCCAGGAACGGTGCGCGCCGGGTGACCGGGTGCTGCTGCTGCACCCGCCGGGCCTGCCGTTCGTCACCGCGTTCCTCGGTTGTCTCTACGCCGGGGTGGTCGCCGTTCCCTCACCGATGCCCGGCCAGTTCTCGTACCAGCAGCGCCGGATCACGGGTATGGCGGCCGACGCGGGAGCACGGTTCGCCCTCACCGACACCGGCCAGCTCCCCGAGGTCGAGCGCTGGATCACCGGACGGGGACCGGAGCTCCGGGCCGCGGCCAGCGACGCCCCCGGCTTCGGCGATGCCGCCGCCTGGCGGCAGCCACCCGCGTCCGCCCGCGACCTCGTCCTCCTCCAGTACACCTCCGGCTCCACCGGGGACCCCAAAGGGGTGATGATCGGCCACGGCAATCTGCTGCACAACGCGGACAGCCTGCGCCGCTCCCTGGGCCTCGACGAGCACACTCGCTTCGGTGGCTGGATCCCCCTGTACCACGACATGGGCCTGATGGGGCAGTTACTGCCCGGACTGTTCCTGGGCAGCAGCTGTGTGCTGATGTCCCCGATGGCCTTCCTCAAACGCCCCCACCAGTGGCTCTCCATGATCGACCGGTACGGCATCGGGTACTCGGCCGCACCGAACTTCGCCTACGAGCTGTGCGTACGCAAGGTGACGGAAGAGCGGGCCGCCGCCCTCGACCTGTCGCGCTGGCGCTTCGCGGCCAACGGCTCGGAACCCATCCAGGCCTCCACCCTGCGCGCCTTCGCCGGACACTTCGCCGTCTCCGGCTTCCGGCCCGAGGCACTGGCGCCCTGCTACGGGATGGCAGAGGCGACCGTGTTCATCTCCGGCCGCGCCGGGCGGCCCCCGGTCGTCGAACGCGTCGACCCCGGCGCGCTGGAGAAGCACGAGATACGCCCCGCCGCACCGGACGGCCCCGCGCGCGAACTCGTCGGCTGCGCCGACGCACCCGACTTCGATGTGCGCGTCGTCGACCCGGCGACCTCCCGGGTGCTGCCGGACGGCACCACCGGCGAGATCTGGGTGCGCGGCACCAGCGTCGGCGCCGGCTACTGGGGACGCGAGGAGGCATCCGCGAAAACCTTCGCCGCCCGCACCGCGGACGGGGAGGGACCGTATCTGCGCACCGGCGACCTCGGCGCGCTGCGCGACGGCGAACTGTTCGTCACCGGGCGCATCAAGGACCTCCTGATCATCCACGGGCGCAATCTCTACCCGCACGATCTGGAGCACGAACTGCGGCTGCACCACCCCCGGCTCGCCACCCTCGCCGGAGCGGTCTTCAGTGTCCCCGCCCCGCAGGAGGAGGTCGTGGTCCTGCACGAGATCCGGGGCCGCCTCTCCCCGGACGACCTCGCCGCGACCACCCAGGACATGCGCCGGACCGTGCTGCGGGAGTTCGGCGTACGCGCCGCCGGAGTGCTGCTGCTGCGGCCCGGCAGCGTCCAGCGGACCACCAGCGGCAAGGTACAGCGCTCCCGGATGCGACAGCTGTTCCTCGACGGCGCCCTCGACCCGGTCCACCAGGACCTCGACCCGGCACTGCGCGAACTGCCGGGTCCGGAGCGCTCATGACGACCGCGCCCGCCCCCGTGCCCGCCGGCGGAACACCCGTGGCCCCGGGTCCGGGCCGCCGGCAGGCGATGGCGGGCCGCCTGACCCTGCCCGCGGCCCTGGAAGCGGCCATCGCCGCCCGGCTCGCCGCGCACGGCGACGCGGCGCCGCTCGCACCGGCCCGCTCGGCCCGGCTGGACGAACGGGAGGAGTTCCCGGACCTGGAGTGCGCGTTCCTCGACGCCTGCGGAGTGCCGGGCGCCTATGTGCCGCCCGCCCTCGGCGGCGCCGGGGGCGGCCTGCCAGAACTGGTCGAGACACTGCGCACCGTCGCCCGCCACGACCTCACGGCGGCCGTCGCCCACGGCAAGACCTTCCTCGGCGCCGTGCCCGTATGGCTGTCCGGCAGCCCCCGGCAGGCCCGCGACCTCGCCCGTCGCGTCCTCGCCGGCGCGGTCGTCTCCTGGGGACTGACCGAACCCGGCCGGGGCAGCGACCTCCTCGCCGGTGAGCTGACCGCCACCGCCACCGACGACGGCACCTGGATACTCGACGGTGCGAAATGGCCTGTCAACAATGCCACCCGGGGCCGGTTCTGCACCGTGCTCGCCCGCACCGATGCCCGGGGCGGCCCCCGGGGCTTCACCCTCTTCCTCGTCGACAAGGACGCCTTGGCCCCCGGGCAGCAGCGTCCCCTGCCCAAGGAACCCACGCACGGCATCCGGGGTGCCGACATCAGCGGCATCGCCTTCCATCGGGCCGAGGTCGGCGCCGAGGCCGTCGTCGGCGCCGTCGGCGAGGGCGCGGAGACCGTGCTCCGCGCCCTCCAGCTGACCCGCACCGTCTGCTGCTCGCTCTCCCTGGGCGCCGGTGAGCACGCCCTGCGCCTCGCGCTGGACTTCGCCGGGAACCGCGCCCTGTACGGCACCTCACTGCTGCGGCTGCCCCGCACCCGGAGCGCCCTGGGGACCGCGGCGGCCACCCTGTGTCTCGCCGAGGCCGCCACCACGGTGGCCGCCCGCTGCGCACATGCCCTGCCCGGCGAGCAGAGCGTGGTCTCGGCGATCGCCAAGGCCGCCGTACCGGAGCTGGTGCAGTCGGTGATCGACGACTGCGCCGAAATCCTCGGCGCCCGGGGCTTCCTCACCGGCCTTCACGCCCACGGCATGTTCCAGAAGCTGGAGCGCGACCACCGGATCGTGTCCCTCTTCGACGGCAGTACGGCGGTGAACCGCAACGCCCTGATCAACCAGTTCCCCGTCCTGGTCCGCGCCCACCGGACCGGCCGCCACGACACGGCGGCACTCGCCGCCGCCACCGATCCGGGTGCGCCCCTGCCTGGCCTCGACACCACCCGGCTGCGCCTGGTGAGCCGGACGGGATGCAGTGTCGTCCAGGCACTGGCCGCCGCCACCGCCCGGCTCGACGGAAGCCGCACCGCCCCGGCCCGGACCGTGGCACTGGCCCGGCGGCTGCGGACCCTGACCGACGCCACCATGGCACGGGTGGCCGCGATACGCCCCTCGGCCCGGGATCTGCCGGCCGAGGCGTTCGCCATCGCCCGCGACTACGAGACGTGCTTCGCGGGCGCCGCCGCCCTGCATCTGTGGCTCGCCACCGCCCCCGCGCCGGGTACACCGGACTCCCTCCGCCTGGAAGCGGCCCTGGCCCGCGCGGTGGACCTGCTCACCCCCGGCGGCGAGCCCGCACCGGCCGGCCTCCACGAGGAGCTGCTCGGCGCCCTGGGCGCGACCGGAACGGAAACGGAAGAGGAGACCGGGACCACATGAGCACCACCGCGGACCGCCCCACAGCCCCGGATCACCCCACACCCCCGGACCCGGCTTCCACGCCCGGCCAGGCTTCCACCTCCGGTTCCGGTCCCGCGCCCGGTTCTGTTCCCGGTTCCGCGTCCGGCTTCGCCGTGGCCGCCGCCGTCGCCGAGCTGGAACAGCTCTTCGGCACCGCCACCGACCCCGGCAACCCCACCGGCCATACGGCCGTCCTCGCCGCCGACGAGCGGCAGGAGATGCTCACCGCCGGGGAACACCTGCTCGACAACTACGGCCTGGGCGCCCACCTCGTCCCCCAGGAGCTCGGCGGCCGGTTCACCCGGCTCGATCACCTCATCGACGTGATGCGGGCCGTCTACCGCCGGGACCCCGCCCTCGGCCTCGGGCACGGCGCCGGTTCCTTCATGGCCGCCGTCAATGTCTGGACCACCGGCCGCCCCGAACAGCGCACCCACCTGGCCCAACTGCTGCTCTCCGGCGGCAAGGCCGCCTGCGCCTACCACGAACTCGCCCACGGAAACGACCTCGGCCGCGCGGAGATGACCGCCCTGCCCGCCCCGCCGCCGGGCACCGCCCTGCTGCTCAACGGCCGCAAAGAGGTCATCGCCAACCTGCGGCGGGCCGACGCCATGGTCCTGTTCGCCCGCACCGACCGGGCGTCCGGCGGCCGAAGCCACTCCCAGCTCCTTCTGGACACCGCCGCCCTGCCCGCCGGCCACCATCGGCACCTGGACCGCTTCCCCACTGCGGGCATGCGCGGAGTGCCACTCGGCGGAATCGACTTCACCGACTGCCCGGTGCCCGCCGACAGCGTCATCGGCGCCCCCGGCCTCGGCCTGGAAACCGCGCTGCGCTCCTTCCAGCTCACCCGGATCGCTCTGCCCGGCATGACGGCCGGACTCCTGGACACCGCGATCCGCACCGCCCTGCGCTGCGCCACCGGCCGCGCCCTCTACGGCAGGACGGCGGCCGACCTGCCGCTGTCGCGGACCCTGCTCGCCGAGGCCTTCGCCGACCTGTTGCTCGCCGACGCGTTCCTCACCGTCGCCGCACGCGCCGTGCACACCGCACCGGCACCGTCCGGGATCTACGCCTCCGCCGTGAAATCACTGGTGCCACGGATCCTCATGTCGGCCGTCCACCGGCTGTCACACCTCATGGGATCCCAGTTCTATCTGCGCACCGGACCGCACGCGCTCTTCCAGAAGCTGCTCCGCGATGGCCTGCCCTCGGCGTTCGGGCACGCCTCCCGCGCCTCCTGCCTGGCCGGGCTGCTGCCCCAGCTGCCGCTCGCCGCCCGCCGCACCTGGACCAGCCCCGCCGCCGAACCCCTCCCCGTCAGCACTTTCCGGCTCACCGATCCGCTGCCGCCCCTGCGCTTCGACGCCCTCGCCGTGACCTCCTCCGGCCGTGACCCGCTCGCCCGCGCCCTCACCGCCGGACCCGGCCTCCACGCCCCCGGCGGCACACCGGAAGGAGACATCGGCGCGGCGGTCCGCTCCCGTACCGCCGAACTGGCCGAACTCGCCGCACACTGCCGGAACCTGCGCCCGGAACACCTCGCCCCCACCGCCCCCGCCCACAGCTTCGCCCTCGCCGAGCAGTGGACGGGCGTACTCGCCGCCTCCGCCTGTCTGGGCCTGTGGCGCCACCAGAACCCCGGCGGCCCGCTCGCCGACCCCGTCTGGGTGCTCGCCGCCCTGCACCGGCTCGACGCCCACCAGGGACGCCACCGCGACCACCTGCCCGCGCACCTCGCCGAGCCCCTGTACGCCGAACTCGTCCGCCGCGAGACCGAGGGCCACACCTTCGACCTCGGCCGCCGGCCGACCGGCGCCTGAAGCCCGCACCGCCCCACCCGTGTACCCGCCCCCAGCGCGGCACCGACCGGAGGACCCATGTCCCAGCCCGACACCACCACCGGCCCCACCGAGACTCCCACCGGACCCACCGAGGTCCCGACCGCCGAAGCCCTGCGCGCCTGGCTCGCCCAGCGCGTCGCCGACTACGCGCGATACGACGGCGAGATCAGCCACGAGGTCCCGTTCGCCGACTACGGTCTGGACTCCGTCTACGCCCTGGCCATGTGCGGCGACCTCGAGGACCACCTCGGCATCGAGACCGAGCCGACCCTCATGTGGGACCACCCGACCATCGCCGCCCTCGCCGACGCCCTGATGGCCTCCGTCACCGAGTGCCGTGCCGTGACCGCCCTCCCCGCAGCCGGTGACGACGGCCGGTGACGAGAGCCGGTGGCACCACGGCGGTTCACCGGCCGCCGGTGCCTCGCGCCCGTCACCGCGGCCCGCCACCTCACCCGCCACCGCGCCCGCCACCTCACCTGCCGAACGGAGCAGCCCCAGGCATGGAACACCAGCCGGACCCCCACGCACAGCTCTTCACCGACGGCTTCGTCGCCGACCCGCACCCCTTCTACCGGGAGTTGCGCCGAAGCGGCCCGGCCCACCGGGTCACCCTGCCCGGCGGCGTCGAGGCATGGCTCGTCACCCGCTACGAGGACTGCCGGCGGATCTTCCTCGACAACACGTCCTTCTCCAAGGACATGGCCGGCACCTGGACCGCGTACCGGGAACAACGGGTCCCCGTCACCGGTGACGTGGTGATCGGCATGGGTGATTCCATGCTCGTCTCCGACCGGCCCCGGCACACCCGGCTGCGCTCCCTGGTGTCCAAGGCCTTCTCCCCCCGGCGCATCGAATCCCTCGCCCCCGGCATCGGCAGGTCCACCGCGCGCCTCCTGCGCACACTCACCGCGCGTGAGGGCCCACGCGCCGGACACGCCGATCTGACCACCGAGTTCGCCGCACTGCTCCCCATGGAGGTGATCTGCGAACTCCTCGGTGTGCCCGCGCGGGAGGGCGACTGGCTGCGGCGCGCGACCGAGTCGGTCATGAGCAACGACGAGAACAGCCGCGACACCGCCCTGCGGTCGTTCCAGGACTTCCACGCCTTCCTCGGCGACCACGTCCGCCGCAAACGCCGGGACGGCGGCGACGATCTGACCACCGCCCTCATCGACGTCCGCGACGAGGGCGACCGGCTGAGCGAGGAGGAACTCGTCGCGATGCTCGGGATCCTGCTCGCCGCCGGACACGAGACCACCGTCAATCTCCTCGGCAGCAGCGTGCTCGCCCTGCTCCGCCACCCGCGCCAGCTGGCCGGGCTGAGCGAGGAGCCCGACGGCTGGCCCGACGCCATCGAGGAGGTGCTGCGCTGGGAGGGCCCGATCCAGAACGCGATCTGGCGGTTCACCCGGGTACCGGTCGCCGTCGGGGACGTCACCATTCCGGCGGGTGAGGCGATCGCCCTCGGTGTCGCCTCCGCCGACCGCGACCCCGCGCGCTTCCCCCGCGCCGACACCTTCGACAGCGCCCGGGGCGACCGGGGCCATCTCGCCTTCGGCCACGGCATCCACCACTGCGTGGGGGCGCCGCTGGCCAGGCTGGAGGCGAGGATCGCCGTACCGATGGTCTTCGCGTCGCTGCCCGCGCTGCGCCTGGACGGGGAGCCGGTGTACCGGTCCTCGACGGTGTCCCGGGCGCTGTCCTCGCTCCCCGTCGCCTTCGGCCCGGGGCCGGACACCGGCTGACGCGGGGGAGCGTAGCGCGGTCCCCGCCGGTACCGCGCCCGCCACGCGCCGCCCGCCCCGTCAGCCGACCTTGCTCTCCCGGGCCTCGCGCGCCGCCTGGGCCAGCTCCGACAGGAGCGCACGCAACTCCTCACGTGTCGCCTCGTGGACCAGCCGGCCGTCGGTGATCTTCGCGGCGGCGAGCCCGATCCGCAGCCCGTCGGGGAGCACGGTGGTCCCCATCATCGTCAGGGTCTCCGCGAGCCACGCCTGTGCGCGGTCGCCCCCCTGGGACGAAGTCGACGCGGTCACCAGCGCGACCGGCTTGCCGACCTGCTTCCCGCTGCCCACGAGCCACTCCAGCGCGTTCTTCAGTACGCCGGAGGTGCCACGCGCGTATTCGGGACTCGCGATGAACAGTCCGTCCGCCTCGGCGCACCGCTCACGCAGTTCCCGCACCTCGGGCGGCACCGCCCGTAGCTCCACATCCTGGTTGAAGAAGGGCAGTTGCCCCAAGTCCGCCCCGATGTCCAGACGCGCGGCCGGCGGGCACAGCTCCGCCGCCGCTCTGATCACCGCGCCGTTGAACGATTCGGCACGTAAACTTCCGCACAGAGCAAGGAACTTCATTACCACACCGTACCGCAGCGGTTGATCATCACCGTGGGGTCGGGGCAGCAGCCGGACCGCAGGCCCTGCACCTCCTGGGGGCGCATGCCGGTCAATTACAAACAGGTGACGCCGTGGCGGTGCCGAGATGCCGCATGAGCTCGGCGGCCTCGTCGAAGTCCACGTCTTCGCGCCAGAGCTTCCCGTCGATCCGGCCGGTGATCGGCGTGTGAAGGGGGCCGGGCCCAGTGCGCTCGGCTATCCGGGCGGTGAGCTGGTGGTGCCGGGTGAGGCGGTCGACCTGATCCAGGCTCGCCCCGGTGACGGCGGCGACGTAGGTGCGGGCCATCACCGGCTGTCCCTGATTCCAGGTGCTGGGCAGCGGGTCGCCGGATCGTGCCATGGGCAGGAGGACCTCCCTGAGCGCGGTCGGACTGGCGGGCGTGGCCTTGTCCTTCTCGGCCAGGGCCGTCAGGCGACACCGCTCAGCCCAAGTCGCGAGGATGTCGTCGGCGAAGGCGTCGACGAAGAGTTCGTTCAGACGATGCGGTCTGACCGGCTCGTCGCTCCGCTCCTTCTCCCGCTCCTGGGTCTCCGTCCGGCGGAGGCCTGCGGAACGCGATGGGAGAATATCGACCTTGAGAGCGAAACCCTTGAGATCGCGATCACTCGAACCACGATGGGCAACAAGACCGTGGTCGAAAAGGACACCAAGTCAATGGCGAGCGAAAGGGGCCTTCCCTTGCCGGTAATGGTGACGATCGCTCTGCGAAGGTTCAAGGTGATTCAGGCGGCCGGGAAGGCCGGCGCCGGGTGCGGACTACGTGGATTCCGGCTGTATGGCCGTGAATGAAGTCGGGGAAGTTACCACGACCAGGCAACTCAGGACGCGGGCGCATCTGCTCATGACGATTGCGGTCCTGCGTAGGGTGCGTCTCTATGACGCCCGTGCATCGTGCTCTATCTGTCTCGCCAACAGCGGTGTGCTTGATCACATCCTGGCTGGGTGAGCCGGACACACTAACGTCAAGACCACCAAGCCGTTGGTACGTGAAGCCGGACGTTGAAGACCTGCGGGGGTCGCTCAGGCTTGGGGTGGTCTTGTCACGGCGGGGGGCGGGGTACGTGAGAAATGGTGAGATGTGGGAGCGTGTGAGACGTGAGTGAGACGCAGCCGCAAGCGATGAAGTACCAGGTGGATGGGCCAGAGGACGCACCTTGGTTGGTGCTCGGTCCTAGTCTCGGTACCACATGGCACATGTGGGACCGCCAGATACCCGAGCTGTCCCAGCACTGGCGGGTCTTCCGCTACGACCTGCCCGGCCACGGTGGCGCGCCCGCGCACGCCGCCGTCTCCGTCGCCGATCTGGCCGACCGGTTGCTCGCGACGCTGGACGGGCTCGGCATTCAGCGTTTCGGCTACGCAGGCTGCTCGATCGGCGGGGCGATCGGCGCGGACCTGGCACTGAGATATCCGCACCGGGTGGCCTCGCTGGCGCTCGTCGCCTCCTCGGCCCGGTTCGGCACGGCCGACGAGTTTCGCCAGCGCGGAGTGATCGTCCGCACCAACGGCCTGGAGCCGATGGCCCGCACCGCGCCGGAGCGCTGGTTCACCCCCGGCTTCGCCGCCGCGCAGCCCGCCATCGTCGAATGGGCCGTGCAGATGGTCCGTACCACCGATCCCGGGTGTTACATCGCCGCCTGCGAGGCGCTCGCGGCGTTCGACATCCGCGGCGCGCTCGGCCGGATCGGTGTTCCCACCCTGGTGCTGGTCGGGGCGGAGGACCAGGTCACCGGGCCTGCCGAGGCCCGCACGCTGGTCGCCGGGATACCGGACGCGCGCCTGGCTCTGGTCCCCGGGGCCTCGCACCTCGCGCCGGTCGAGCAGCCGGCAGCCGTCAGCGACCTGCTGCTGATGCACTTCTCCACCGCCTGGCAGCAGGACACCTCGGCGGCGATCCCCGTGCTGCCGCTCGTCCCCGGGCCCGCGAAGCCCGCCGCGTCGTTCGCCCCGGTGGCCGAGATCGCCCCGGCCGCCCCGATGCCCGAGGCCTCCGCGCCGACGCCGGACGACCGGCACGAGCAGGGTACGAAGGTACGTCGTGAGGTGCTGGGAGACGCCCATGTCGACGCGGTGAACGCCTCGTCCGACGGATTCACCGAGGAGTTCCAGGAGCTGGTCACCCGTTACGCCTGGGGTGAGGTCTGGAGCCGGGACGGCCTCGACCGCCGTACCCGCAGCTGCATCACGCTCACCGCGCTCGTCGCCTCCGGCCATCTGGAGGGCCTGGCCGCGCACACCCGTGCCGCCCTGCGCAACGGCCTGACGCCCGCCGAGATCAAGGAAGTTCTGCTCCAGACCGCCGTCTACTGCGGACTCCCGGCCGCCGGAGCAGCCTTCGCCGTCGCGCAGACGGTGATTCAGGAGGAAACCACGCCGCCCGCATAGCAGGATGGAGCCATGAACGCATCGCCTCGGGCACTCACCCTCACCAAGAAGACCCACTCCTGCGTCCGCATCGAGAAGGAGGGGCGGGTCCTGGTCATCGATCCCGGGGGCTTCTCCGAGGACGACGCGGCGCTCGGCGCCGATGTCGTCCTGGTGACGCACGAGCACCCGGACCACTTCAACGAGGCGAGGCTGCGGGCGGGCCTGGAGGCGAATCCGGCAGCCGAGATCTGGACGCTGCGCAGCGTGGCCGAGCAGCTCTCGGCCGCTTTCCCCGGGCGGGTGCACACCGTGGGCGACGGGGACGCGTTCTCCGTCGCCGGATTCGACGTCACCGTGCACGGCGAGCTGCACGCGGTGATCCACCCGGACATCCCGAGGATCACCAACGTCGGCTTCCTCGTCGACGGTTCGGTCTTCCACCCCGGTGACGCGCTCACCGTTCCCGAGCGCCCCGTGGACACGCTGCTGCTGCCGGTGATGGCTCCCTGGAGCAAGATCTCCGAGGTCATCGACTACGTGCGCGAGGTGAAGCCGCGGCGCGCCATCGACGTCCACGACGCCCTGCTGACCGATCTGGCGCGGCCGATCTACGACAACCAGATCGGGGCCCTGGGTGGCGCGGAGCACGGCCGGCTGGCCCCGGGCGGCGTGACCGAGCTGTGAGCCCCCCGGCGGCTGTCAGTGGGAGCCGCTAGGTTGGCTGCCATGCGCATCGCCACCTGGAACGTCAATTCGATCACCGCCCGGCTGCCGAGGCTCCTGGCCTGGCTGGAGAGCAGCGGCACCGATGTGCTGTGCATCCAGGAGACCAAGTGCACGGCCGAGCAGTTCCCCACCGCCGCCCTCGCCGAGCTGGGGTACGAGTCCGCGGTCAACGCCACCGGCCGGTGGAACGGGGTCGCGCTGGTTTCCCGTGTCGGTCTCTCCGACGTCGTCACCGGGCTGCCCGAGGGCCCGGACTACGACGGGGTGCGGGAGCCCCGCGCGATCTCGGCGACCTGCGGCCCGCTGCGTCTCTGGTCGGTGTATGTGCCCAACGGTCGCGAGGTCGAGCACGAGCACTACGCGTACAAGCTGCGCTGGCTGGAGGCCCTGCGCGAGGCCGCGGCGGCGGACGCCGCGGGGGCCCTGCCGTTCGCGGTCCTCGGCGACTTCAACGTGGCCCCGACCGACGAGGACGTCTGGGACCCGGCGCAATTCGTCGGCGCCACGCATGTGACGCCCGCCGAGCGCGCCGCCCTCGCGGCCCTGGAGGCGGAGGGCCTGAGCGAGGTCCTGCCCCGCCCCCTCAAGTACGACCGCGCTTACACCTTCTGGGACTACCGCGAGCTGAGGTTCCCCAAGAACAAGGGCATGCGGATCGACCTCACCTTCGGCAACGCCCCGTTCACCGCCGCCGTCAAGGACAGCTACGTCGACCGCGAGGAGCGCAAGGGCAAGGGGGCGTCGGACCATGCTCCGGTGGTCGTCGACCTCGATCTCTGAGCCGGGATGCACGGGAGCGGAGGCCGCGCCGTGTTGACAACCCAAGGTTGACACCATGCGGGTGTCAACTTAGGGTTGACGCATGACGCAGCCACTTCCCGCCACACCGTCCGTGCGCCTCGACGACCTGATCGAGGCCATCAAGAAGTCCAACACCGATGCCCTGGAGCAGCTCTCCGGCGCGGTCATCGCCGCCGACCACCTCGGCGATGTGGCCGACCATCTGATCGGCCACTTCGTGGACCAGGCGCGCCGCTCCGGCGCCTCCTGGACGGACATCGGCCGGAGCATGGGGGTCACCCGCCAGGCGGCCCAGAAGCGCTTTGTCCCCAAGAAGGGCGACGGAACCTCCGACCTGGACCCGAGCCAGGGCTTCGGCCGCTTCACCCAGCGCGCCCGCAACGTCGTCATGGCCGCCAACAACGAGGCCCAGGCCGCCCGGCACGCCGAGATCCTCCCGGCCCACCTGGTGCTCGGCCTGCTGGCCGAGCCCGAATCCATCGCGGTCGGGGTCCTCGTCGGCCAGGAGGTCACCCCGGAGGCCGTCCGTGCGGCGGCGACCGCCGCGCTGCCGGCCGCCGCCGACGAGGTGCCCGAGCTGATCCCGTACGACGCGGACTCCCGCAAGGTCCTGGAACTGACCTTCCGTGAGGCGCTCCGGCTCGGGCACAACTACGTCGGCACCGAGCACATCCTGCTGGCCCTGCTGGAGTTCGAGGGCGGCTCCGGTGTGCTGAGCGGCGTCGGCGTGGAGAAGGAAGCCGCCTCGGCGGCCGTGGACGCCGCGGTGACCGAGGCGGCGGCAGCCCTCTGGCAGCAGAACTCCTGACCGGACACCCCGGGGGCGGGCGGCGGGTTCTCAGTGCACCGAGAACCCGCCGTCCACGAACACCGACTGCCCGGTGACGTACGCCGATGAGCGCCCTGCCAGGAACACCGCGGCCCCCGCGAAGTCCTCCGCGAGGCCGTTGCGGCCGACCAGGGTCCGCGCGGCGAGCGACGCCACCTTCTCCGGGTCCGAGGAGAGGCGCTCGTTCAGCGGCGTCAGCACGAACCCGGGCACCAGGGTGTTCACGGTGACGCCGCGCGGGGACCACGCCTCGGCCTGGGAGCGGGCCAGGGACTCCAGGCCGCCCTTGGACACCCCGTACGCACCGCTGTTCACGAACGCCCGGTGCGCCTGCTGCGAGGTGACGTGGATGATACGTCCGTAGCCGCGCTCGGCCATGCCGGGTCCGAAGCGCTGCCCCAGCAGGAACGGCGCCTTCAGGTTGACCGCCATCGTGGTGTCCCAGACGTCCTCGCCGAGCTCGGTCATCGGCGGGCGCAGATTGATCCCGGCGCAGTTCACCAGGATGTCCGGCTCCCCGAACGCCCGCACGGCCTCATCCGCCCCCGCGCGCACCCCCTCGGCGGTGCTCAGATCGGCGCTCACCCGGGCGGCCCGGCAGCCCTCGGCGATCAGCTCGTCCACGGTCGCGCTCAGCTCGGCCTCCCGGCGGGCCACCACGACGACGCCCGCGCCGGCCCGGGCCAGCGCGCCGGTGATCGCCCGGCCGATGCCGGAGCTGCCGCCGGTGACCACCGCCACCCGGCCCTCCAGGGAGAACAGTTCCGCAAGGTAGGTGTGTGCACTCATGTGCGTACTTTAGATATCTGCTCGGATCCCCGGCCGGGGCGGGGTGGGAGATCGGTGAACGCCGCGCGCCCTGTGGTGCGGAACCTGGCCGGGGTGGGACCCTAGTGGTATGAACATCCCTTTCTTGGACAACTGGCGTAAGCGTCAGGGTGGTACGCATGTGGGCGCACTCGCCGCCGCCGTCGAGGCAGACCCCGACGGTGTGGCCGAACTGCTCGCCGAATGCGAACTGCTGCGCGTCCGGGCGGGGCACCACGGACTCGAACTCGACGACACACCCGCCTCGTTGGCCGCGCTCGACCAGTTGCCGCCCCGCTGGCGCGATGACCCCGAGGAGCTTCCCTGGCTCGGCAACGATGCCGGGCTCTACCTCGGCACCGTGATCGTGCGGACCGTCCCCGGTGCGGTGTGGGACGTCTGGCCGGGTGGTCGGCCCGTGGTGCGGCTGGAGTCCGGGCGGGAGATCGACGTCGTCGCGGCCGGACTCGACTGGGCGATGGCGGGTAGCCCGGAGCTCTCCCAGGTGTACGCGGAGTCCGCCGAGAACTGATCGGGAGCCGACCGGAACCCGCTCGCCTCGCCTAATCTAGATAAAAAGCCTTTTGTGCCATTTACGCGTGTCGGGTGCGAAGTCCCTTTTCGCGATGGATAGTTTGCGCTGACCTCGACACAGCGACAAGTGGGTAGGGCAGCGCATGGCCGTCGATCCGTTGATCGAACTGAGGGACGTCAACAAACACTTCGGAGAGTTGCACGTACTTCAGGACATCAATCTCACCGTCGGCCGCGGGGAGGTGGTGGTGGTCATCGGCCCCTCCGGCTCAGGGAAATCCACCCTGTGCCGGGCGATCAACCGGCTGGAGACGATCGAGTCCGGCAGCATCAGGATCGACGGCATGCCCCTCCCCGAGGAGGGCAAGGGGCTGGCCCGGCTCCGCGCCGAAGTCGGCATGGTCTTCCAGTCGTTCAACCTCTTCGCCCACAAGACCGTGCTGGACAACGTGTCGCTGGCACAGCTCAAGGTCCGCAAGCGCAAGAAGGAGGAGGCCGACCGGCGCTCCCGCGAACTCCTGGAGCGGGTCGGCCTGGCCGCCCACGCCGACAAGTTCCCCGCCCAGCTCTCCGGTGGCCAGCAGCAGCGCGTGGCCATCGCCCGCGCCCTGGCCATGGATCCCAAGGCGCTCCTCTTCGACGAGCCCACCTCGGCGCTCGACCCGGAGATGATCAACGAGGTTCTGGAGGTCATGCAGCAGCTCGCCCGGGACGGCATGACCATGGTCGTGGTCACCCACGAGATGGGCTTCGCCCGCTCCGCGGCCAACCGCGTGGTGTTCATGTCCGACGGCTGTGTCGTCGAGGACCGCACCCCGGAGGACTTCTTCACGTCCCCGTCGAGCGACCGCGCCAAGGACTTCCTGTCCAAGATCCTCAAGCACTGAGGGGAGGCTTCCATGTTGCGCACGAGGAACACGCCTACGGGCAGGGCCGCCGCCCTCGTGGCCGGTCTCCTGCTCGCCGCACTCGCCGCGGGCTGCGGCAAGGACGGCAGCCCGCCGGTCAAGGGCCCCAAGGCCGAGGCGCTGCCGGTGTACCACGTCGACACCGGCTTCGAACTGCCCGACTCCCGCACCTGGACCAAGGCGAAGAAGCGCGGCTATCTGGTGGTCGGCGCCAAGGAGGACCAGCCGTATCTGGGGGAGAAGGACCCGGCGAGCGGGGTCTACTCCGGGTTCGACATCGAGATCGCCCGGATGATGGCGGCCTCGCTCGGCTTCGAACCGAAGACGATCCGCTTCCGCACGATCGCCTCGGCCAACCGCGAGACGGCCCTGCAGAACGGCCAGATCGACTACTACGTCGGCACCTACACCATCAACGACATGCGCAAGAAGCTCGTCGGCTTCGCCGGCCCGTACTACATGGCGGGCCAGAGCCTGCTGGTGCGTACCGACGAGAACGACATCCACGGGCCCCAGGACCTGGCGGGCAGGACCGTCTGCTCGGCGGCCGGCTCCACGCCCTACCAGCGCATCGCCGCCGACTACCCGAAGGCGACGCTCGTCGCGTACGACACGTACTCGATCTGCGTCGACAACCTCCTCACCTTCCAGGTCGACGCCGTCACCACCGACGACGCGATCCTGCTGGGCTTCGCGGCCAAGGCGCCCGACGAGATGAAGGTCGTCGGCAAGCCCTTCTCCAAGGAGCCCTACGGCATCGGAGTGCCGCGGGACGACAACGCGCTGCGCGACGCGCTCAACAACGCACTGGAGGCCAACGAGAAGGACGGCAACTGGAAGAAGGCGTACGAAGCGACGCTGGGGCTCTCCGGAGCGCCCGCGCCGACCCCGCCGCCCATCGACCGCTACCCGGCGAACTGAGGGGACGGCCCCACCCATGGACGTACTGACAGAGAACTTCTCCCTCTACGGCAAGGGCTTCCTCGGCACCGTCGAGCTGACCGTCTACGCCTCCGCGCTGGCACTCGTCCTCGGCTTCCTGATGGCGTCCTTCCGGGTCGCGCCCGTCGGCTCCTTCCGGGTGCTGGGCACGGTCTGGGTCACCGTGCTCCGTAACACTCCGCTGACGCTGCTGTTCTTCGCGGTCCTGCTCGGCCTGCCCCGCTTCGGGCTCGTCCTGCCCTTCCAGGTCTTCGCGGTGCTGGCGCTCGGCTGCTACACCTCGGCCTTCATCTGCGAGGTGCTGCGCTCCGGCATCAACACCGTGCCCAGAGGGCAGGGCGAGGCCGCCCGCAGCCTCGGCATGAACTTCGGCCAGACCCTGAGCACGGTGGTGCTGCCGCAGGCGTTCCGGTCGGTGATCCCGCCGGTCGGCTCGACACTGATCGCGCTGGCGAAGAACTCGGCGATCGCCGGGGCGTTCAGCGTCACCGAACTCCTCGGCACCTACAAGACGCTCAACGAGCTGGGCTACAGCATCATCTGGTCCTTCGTCTGGATCGCCGTCGGCTACCTGATCATCACCCTGACCATCAGCGCGGTGTTCAACGTGATGGAGAAGCGCTGGGGAGTGGCACGATGACCAAGACCCTCACCCGCAGGCCCTCGCCGCCCTCGGCCACCGCGCTCTACGACATCCCCGGCCCGGTGACCCGCAAACGGCACCTGATGTACGGGATCGCCTCGACGGTCGTGATCCTCGCGCTGTTCGGCTGGATCGTCTATCTGCTCTTCGACACCGGCCAGTTCACCGCCGAGAAGTGGGCGCCCTTCGAGTACAAGGGCATCCAGGAACTGCTGCTGCGCGGACTCGGCAACACCCTCAAGGCGTTCGCGTACGCCGCGGTCCTCTCGCTCGTCCTGGGCGCGGTCCTCGCGGTCGGCCGGCTCTCCGAACACCGGGTGCTGCGCTGGATCTCCACCCTGCTCGTCGAGTTCTTCCGGGCCATGCCGGTGCTGGTGATGATCTTCTTCATCTTCGTGGCGCTGAAGGTCCAGCCGCTGCCCGCCCTGGTCGCCGGGCTGACGCTCTACAACGGCTCCGTCCTCGCGGAGGTCTTCCGCACCGGGATCAACTCCGTGGACCGGGGCCAGCGCGAGGCCGCGTACGCGCTCGGCATGCGCAAGACGCAGGTCACCACGTTCGTCCTGGCCCCCCAGGCCGTACGCGCGATGCTGCCGACCATCATCAGTCAGCTGGTGGTCGCGCTCAAGGACACCTCACTGGGCTATCTGATCACCTACGAGGAATTCCTCCACGCCGGAAAGCTGATCGCGTCGAATCTCGACTACGATCTTCCCTTCATCCCCGTCGTGATGGTGATCTCTCCGATCTACATCGGGATGTGCATGCTGCTCTCGTGGTTCGCCACCTGGGTGGCCCGTCGTCAGCGGCGCAATCCGAGGACGGAGGCGGTGGGGGTGGCCCCGGCCGAACCGGGGACGCTGCTGCCGGGAGGGCAGTAGCCGGGCCCTGCCCGCCCGGCAGCAGTCGGTGATCACTTCTCGCGCAGCGGGACCGAGAGATGACTCGGGTCCGTGGAGGGCGAGGAGAAGGTCAGCTGCGCGCCGGTCGGGTTGTGCTCGATGTACAACGGATCGACGGTGTCGATCACCAGGGCGAGCCGGTGACCGGCCGGGACGTCGTAGGCCGTGGAGTACAGCTCCAGGTCGACGGGGAACGGCCGGCCCGGCGTCTGCCCGTGGAAGGTGTACGGAGCGTTGCTGACCAGTTTGCCGATGCCGAGCGGCCCCACGTCGTAGAGATACGCGACGAGGGTGCCGCTCGACTTCGTGGACGTGACCGTGGTGTGCAGCGCGGACGTGCCCCGGATCCGCTGTGCGGTGGCGTACCGCTCCGACTGCCACACGCTCGCGAAAGTGCGCGGCAGCAGGGGCACGGAGACCGTCGGCGGCAGCTTCAGGAACTGATCCAGCGCGTTGGACAGGATCGCGATGCCGCCGTTGGCGCCCGAGTCGACGCCCGCCCACACCTTCTTGGTGCCGTCCAGCGGGATCCGGTTCTTCACCGCGCCCACGGACTTCCAGTCCGGATAGCCCTCGTAGCCCTTGTCGGTACGGGACTTGAGCTGGACGGGAAGCTCGGTGTCGATGCCGTTGCGCTCGCCCTGGAGATAGCGGTCGAACCAGCGGCGGGTGCTCGTCCAGGTGTCGTTCGGCAGCCCGAGCAGGCCGGTGGCCTCGGCGGTGGCGTGGTCGCCGGGGCGGAACTCCAGCCGCTTGGGGCCGGTGAGCCTGTCGTAGAACGAGGCGTACTGGTTGGGCGGGAAGATGGTGTCGCCCCAGGCGTTGCCCATCATGATCGCCGCGCCGTTGGTGTTGATCCGGTCGAGATACGTCGCGGGGGAGCGCTTCTTCCCCCAGGCGATCATCTCCGGCTCCTTCTCCAGGTTGGAGCCGAGGAAGTCCTTCAGGGTCCGGGTCAGTTCGTCACCGGGGCGGCCGGTGACCAGGCCCGCTCCGCCGAGCAGGGCGGCGGCCTGGAGGTGCTGGGTGCGCCCGCTGTAGATCGAGTCGATCAGATCGGCCCAGCCGCTGAGCGCGGCCACCGCCTTGACGCGGGGGTCGTGCCCGGCCGCCAGCAGGCTGATGCCGGCCCCGTAGGAGACGCCGCCCATGCCGATGCGGTCCGGGTCGGCGGAGGTGTGCTCCAGCGCCCAGTCGATGACGGCGGACGCGTCCGCGATGTCCGGCGGTCCCGCCACCTCGATCTTCCCGCCCGACAGCCAGAAGCCGCGCGAGGTGTAACTCACCACGACGTAACCGGAGTCGGCGAGCTTCTGAGCTTGGGCCAGATACTCGATCTGCGGCATGGCCCAGCTCGTGGGGAAGACGATCAGCGGATGCCTCGCCCCGGCCGCCGCCCCGGCGGGCGTGAAGACGTTGCCCTTCAGGGTGATGCCCCCGGAGCCGGGGATGTCGTGGAACGTCAGGCCCTGTGCGGTCGTGCCCGCGGGTGCGGTGCGGGGGGCTGCCGTCGCGGCCGGGGCGGCGAGTGCGGCCCCGGCGAGCAGGACGACAGCGGTGGTGATCGAAGCGGTGGTGCGTAGTGCCTGTTCCGGACGTGCCACGGGGTCACTCCTCACGCGTGCCAGTACAAAGTGACCCGACGGTAACCCCGATTGTTTACCTCTGGTAACTACCGGGTGCGTTGCGTGAGGGTAACGATTGTTGGACGTGGCGTCAGCAGTGCCCCGGGCCCGGAACGCGTCAGCAGTGCTCCGGGCCCGGAACGCTTCAGTGGCGCTCCGGGCCCGGAACGCTTCAGTGGCGCTCCGGGCCCGGAACGCTTCAGTGGCGCTCCGGGCCCGGAACAGGCGCTGCCGGGTCACTTCAGGGCACTCTTCGCAGCCCAGTCCTCCCACGAGAGGTTCCACGCGCCGTAGCCGTTGCCCTCGGCGACCGTGCCCTTGGCCTGTGAGCCGGTCATCTCGAACGGGTCACCCACCCGCACCTGTCCGTACAGGGCAGCGGCGTCCGCGTCGCTCATCCCGACGCAGCCCGAACTCCGGTTGGCCTGGCCGAAATAGCCCGCGTTCCACGGGGCCGCGTGCACGTACATCCCGGACCAGGTCAGCCGCATCGAGTAGTCGACCATCTTGTCGTAGGCGTCGCCGAGGCCCACCGTCTCGGAGCGCATGTTGATCGTGCCCTCCTTCGACATCAGGACCGCCGTCCCCCGCCAGGAGGCCTTCTCGCCGCCCGGGGTGCCTGCCGACATCGGGATGTCCAGCACCTGCTTCCCGTCCCGGTGCAGGGCGAGACGGGACCGGTTGAGGTCGACCTTGACCACCTGGGCCGCGCCGATCGTGAACGTCGTCGTGTAGTCGCGGACGAACCAGCCGCCGTCCGCACCCGTGTCGACCCCGTTCAGCCGCGCGTCCAGGGTGACCTTTGTGCCGGGCTTCCAGTACTCCTTGGGGCGCCAGTCGACGCGGTCCTTGCCCGAGTGGTCCTGGAGCCAGCCCCAGGAGCCCTCGGTGTCGTTGGACGTGGAGACCTTCAGGGCCTTCTCGACGGCCGCCTTATCCTTCACGGGGTGGTCGAAGACGACAGACAGCGGCTGTGCGATGCCCACGGTCGTGCCCTTGCCCGGCGCGAGGAGAAGCTTGTTGACCTTCTCGGCCTCGGCGGTGGCGAACGTGGCCCGGTCGCTGCCACCGTCCGCGTCCTTCGCCTCGACCGTGTACGCGGTGCCCGGCGCGGAGACCCGATCGGAGGTCCAGGTCCGGCCGTCCGCTGATATCTTCCCGGCCAGCGCGCCGCCCTCGCCCGCCGTCACCGACACCGCCTTCAGCTTTCCGTGAGCCAGTGTCACCTTCACCGGCCCGCCGGGGACCGCCGTCCTGCCCTTGAGGTTCACCGAGACGCTGGTGTCGGGCCTCTTGTCGTCCCCGCCCATCTCGGCGGAGCCCGAGGGGCCGCCCGAGCATGCGGTGAGCGCGGCGGCGAGCAGCGCCGCGGGCCCGGTCAGGGCGAGCCGGGCCCTCCGGCCGGCCGGGGCGGAACGACGGATGCGCGGACGTGCGGAACTCAACGGAAAAACCTCCAGGGCAGGGGTGCTCACCAGGGGAGAGTCATTTCCCCCATGTCGGGTTCCTTCCTTTTCCCGGAGAAACCTCACTGCTCGGTCCGGAGTACGCTCCACCGTCGGCCGGCACCTCGGAGCACGGGAGACCACCAGTGAGCGCGACCGTCGATGGCACCACCGGCCCCCCGGCCCGGACCGCATCGGTGCTGCGCAGCGGGGCGGTGATGGCGGCCGGCTCCATCGTCTCGCGCGCCACGGCTTCGTCCGCTCGGCCGTCGTCGTCGCACTCGGCACCAGCCTGACCGCCGACGGCTACAGGGTCGCCAACACCATGCCCAACATCTCCTCCATCCTGCTCATCGGCGGCGCGCTCAACGCGGTCTTCGTCCCCGAGCTGGTCCGGGCGGCCAAGGAACACGCCGACGGGGGAGCCGCGTACACCGACCGGCTGCTTAACCCTGTGCACCGTCGGCCTCCTCGTACCGTGCGCGACTTTGCCGCTGACGGTGGGTCCGGTCAGCCGCCGGCCCGGTGGGAGGCGGGCGTGCTGGGCACGGGGGCCTGGGCCTCGCGCGTCACATCGCCGACCAACTCGACCACATCGGGGCCGTACGCACCGGAGTTGACGACCCGCAACAGCAGGCAGAACGACTTGGCACCGTACTTGCGGCGCAGCATCTCGTGGTTGCGCGCGGCGTAGCGGGTCGCCGCCTGGTTGGTGATGGCCCGCTGTCCACAGAAAAGGAACACGGGACGGGCCTCCTGACTGCCTGTCAAGCGAGCGAGCAGGACGTACTCGGAGGTTCCCGGCTCCAACCGGTAGCGCTCCGAACCGATCCGGAACGCCACCCGGTCCGGTCCCGGGTCCCGCTCGACGTTGATCCGCACCCCGGGCAGCAGGGTCCGCAGATGTGCGGCCATCCGCTGGTTGGACGTCGGGCCGCCGACGCAGAATTCCGTACGCTCCCCGAACCCCTGCTGGGCCGAGTCGTGCGTGACGATCTGCGCGTGTGCCGCGCAGTCCTTGATGAGCGCGGAGAGTTCGAGCAGGGCGAAGGCGTCGTGGCGGTGCACCGACCCTTCGGCGCCCGCGTAGCGGTTGACGACGAGCAGGCATTCGGAGTTCGCCGGCAGCCCGAAGAAGGTCTGTTTGCGGCGGAGTCCCCGCCGCCAGAGATAGGTCCGGGCGAGCCAGCCCAGCGAAGCGCTGATCCCGGCGGCTATCACGCCCAGCACGATGTTGCGCACGTCGTCCGTCATGGGCGCGCATGGTATCGGTCATGCGGGTAGCCGTTCGAGGCGGTCGTGACGATCCGGCTCCCCCGGGGCTACCCTGCGGCGGAAGATCCGTTGACTGGAGGTACGTATGCGCCGTTCCGTCGGCCGGAACACGTCGCTGTTGGCCGTCCTCGCCGTGGTCGCGTCGGTGGGAGCCGCCGCCCCGGTGGCCTCGGCACCGTCCGCCGCCCCCCGTCCCGCACCACCCAAGTCCCCGGTGGCGGTGGGTCACGGGGGAGCGGTGGCGAGCGTCGACCCGGACGCGTCGGCCGCCGGGATCGAGGTGCTGCGCAAAGGCGGCAACGCGGTGGACGCGGCGGTGGCCACAGCCGCAGCGCTCGGCGTGACCGAGCCGTACTCGGCGGGCATCGGCGGTGGTGGCTACTTCGTCCACTACGACGCGAAGAAGCGCACCGTGCGGACGATCGACGGCCGCGAGACCGCACCGCGCACCGCGGACGCCTCCCTCTTCCTGGAGAACGGCAAACCGATCCCCTTCGAGGAGGGGATGACCAGCGGCCTCGGTGTCGGCACGCCCGGCACCCCGGCCACCTGGGAACGGGCTCTGGACGCGTGGGGCAGCAAGTCCCTTCGGACGCTGCTGGAACCGGCCGAACGCCTGGCCCGGGAAGGCTTCGTCGTGGACGGCACCTTCCGTTCGCAGACGGCCTCCAACCAGGCCTGGTTCGCCGACTTCCCGGCCTCCGCCGAGCTGTTCCTTCCGGGCGGTCAACTCCCGTCTGTCGGCTCCGTGTTCAAGAACCCCGATCTGGCCCGTACCTACGAGAAGCTCGGTCGCAAGGGCGTTGGGGAGCTGTACCGCGGCGAGTTGGCCGACGACATCGTCCGTACGGTGCGCAGGCCGCCCGTCGACCCGAACGCCACCCGGGTGGTGCGGCCCGGCGATCTGACCCGCGAGGACCTCGCCGCCTACCGGACCCTGCGCAAGGACCCGACGAAGGTGAACTACCGGGGCCTGGACGTCTACGGCATGGCCCCCTCCTCGTCCGGCGGCACCAGCGTCGGTGAGGCGCTCAACATCCTGGAGTCCACCGACCTTTCGCGCGCCGATCGGGTGCAGTACCTGCACCGCCTGATCGAGGCGAGCCGGATCGCGTTCGCCGACCGGGGGCGCTGGGTCGGCGACCCCGCGTTCGAGGACGTCCCCACGAAGGAACTGCTGAGCCAGCGGTTCGCCGACGCACGGGAGTGCCTGATCCGGGACGACAAGGCGCTGACCAGCCCGCTGGCGCCGGGCGACCCGCGCGACCCCGAGCGGTGCGGCAGCAGCGGCACGGCCGCGCCCACCACGTTCGAGGGCGAGAACACCACGCACCTGACGACGGCCGACAAGTGGGGCAACGTCGTCGCCTACACCCTGACCATCGAGTCCACCGGGGGCAGCGCCATCACCGTGCCCGGCCGGGGCTTCCTGCTCAACAACGAACTGACCGACTTCTCCTTCGCGCCCGCCAATCCGGCGGTGCACGACCCGAATCTCCCGGGACCGGGCAAGCGGCCGCGCTCGTCGATCTCTCCGACCATCGTGCTGAAGCACGGCAAGCCGGTGCTCGCCCTCGGCTCGCCGGGCGGGGCCACGATCATCACGACCGTGCTCCAGTCACTCACCGGACACCTGGACCGGGGGCTCCCGCTGGTCGACGCGATCGCCGCGCCGCGCGCCAGCCAGCGCAACGCGCCGACGACCGACATCGAGCCGGACCTGTGGAACAGCCCGATCCGCGCGGAGCTGGAGAAGCTCGGCCACGCCTTCAAGCAGAACCCGGAGATCGGGGCCGCCACCGGGGTCCAGCGGCTGCCCGACGGCCGCTGGCTCGCGGCGGCGGAAAAGGTGCGCCGGGGCGGCGGCTCGGCCATGGTGGTGCATCCGGGCGGCGGTCACTGAGCCGGCCGGACGGAGCAGGGGCCCCGGGGCCGGTATCACGCGACACAACGCGCGGTGCCGGCCCCGAGGCCTTGGCGCGCGCCCGACCGGCGAAAGTCGCACGGGCGGGGAGGGGGCGCCGTCCAGGGGACCCGTATGGGTCCCTCGTCCACGGGAAGGGTCTCTCCGCACGATGCGTACCCGCACGCTCGCCCTGACGTCCGCCGTCTGCGGCGCCGCGCTCCTCGGAGCGGCGGCGCTTCCCGCTTCCGCCACCGGCCCCGGGACCGGTCCCGGCCTGGAGCCGGAAGCGGCCGAAGCGGACGCCGCCGCAGTGGACGCGACCGCCGCGACCGCCGCCGAGCTGCTGGCCGAGGTCCGCGCCTGCGCCCGGATCTCGAAAGGCGCCTACCGCACGGACAGCGGCAGATCCAAGGCGACAGTTCCCGTCTGCGGCACCAAGGACGCCGTCTTCTGGAAGGCGGATATGGACATCGACTGCGACGGCCGCAGGACCAAGGTCTGCAACCGGAAGACCGACCCGCACTTCCTGCCGGAGACCGCGTTCCAGACCTCCCGCGGCGAACCCCTGGACTCGGCAGCGCTCCCCTATGTGGTCGTACCGGGCCCCGGCAAGGTGTGGGACTACCGGAAGGCGGGGCTCACCGGCGGCAGCGTCGTGGCGGTCGTGTACCGGAACCGGGTGGGGTACGGCGTGATCGGTGACACCGGCCCCACGAGCATCATCGGGGAGGCGTCGTACGCCATGGCGAAGACCCTGGGCATCGATCCCGACCCGTCGACCGGAGGAGCCGCGTCCGGCGTCACCTACATCGTGTTCAAGAACTCCCGCGTCTCCCCGATCGAGAGCCGCGCGCGGGCGCGGAGCCGGGGAGCGGCGCTGGCCAGGGAGTTCGTCGGGCGCTAGGAGGAACAGGAGGAACAGGAGGAACAGGAAGGCGGTCCGGGCGCTCACCGCGCGGTGAGCGCGGTGGGGACGGCGCCTACAGCGCGGTGAGGACGCGTGGGCCGTCGTCCGTGATGGCGACCGTGTGTTCGGCGTGCGAGGCCCGGCTGCCGTCGGTCGTCCGCAGCGTCCAGCCGTCCTCGTCGTGGCGGAACTCGTCGCCGCCACCGCCGATCAGCATGGGCTCGATCGCCAGGACCATGCCGTGCCGCAGCGGCATGCCGCGCCCCGGGCGTCCCTCGTTCGGCACGGACGGGTCCTCGTGCATGGTCCGGCCGATCCCGTGGCCGCCGTAGCCCTCCAGGATGCCGTAGCCCGCCTTCCGGCAGACCGTGCCGATCGCGTGGGCTATGTCGCCGATCCGGTTGCCGACCACGGCCGCGCCGATCCCGGCCGCCAGGGCCTCGCTCGCGGTGTCGATGAGCCGGGTGTCGGCGGGGCGGGCCTCGCCCACGGTGAAGCTGATCGCCGAGTCACCGGCCCAGCCGCCCAGGAGGGCCCCGGCGTCCACGCTGACCACGTCCCCGTCACGCAGCGGCTCGGACGAGGGGATGCCGTGCACGATCGCGTCATTGACCGAGACGCAGATGACGGCCGGGAAGGGGGTGGGCGCGAAGTGCGGCCGGTAGTTCAGGAAGGGCGAGGAGGCGCCGGCCTTGCTCAGCACCTCGCGGGCCGCCGCGTCCAGTTGGCGGGGGGTCACGCCGACCGCCGCCACCTCCCGCGCGCAGGTCAGGATCTGCGCGACGACCCGGCCGGCCTCGCGCATCGCTTCGATGGATGTGTCCGTCTTGATGTGCACCATGCCCATTACTATACCGGTTGAAGCGGTATAGTAATGACGGTATAGAAATGGCATTCCGTAGTAGGGTGGCCTCATGGTCCGTACCCCTCTGACACCCGAAGAGCGCCTGCGCGGCGAACGGCTCGGCATGCTGCTCCGTGCGGCGCGCGGGGAACGCAGCATGGCCGCCGTCGCCGCGAGCGCCGGAATCTCCGCGGAGACCCTCCGTAAGATCGAGACCGGCCGCGCACCCACCCCCGCCTTCTTCACCGTGGCCGCCCTCGCCGGTGCGCTGGGCCTCTCCATGGACGAGATCCTCGGCCGCTGCGCGCCGGAACCAGCGGCCGCCCCGCTGACCGCCTAGGCCGGGCCGGCGGGTCGCCCCTCGGGGCGCGTAGGGTCGCGCCGTGACTCTCCAGGACTTCGCACGCAGCGAGTACGTCAGCCTGACCACGTACCGGAAGAACGGCACACCCGTCGCCACGCCCGTCTGGGCCGCCGCCGAGGGTGATGTGCTGTACGTCTGGACACGCTCCGACTCGTGGAAGGTCAAGCGACTGCGCAACAACGGCAAGGTCGTCGTCACCGTCTGCGATGTACGCGGCAGGATCGCCGAAGGGGCCCCCGGTGCGGAGGGCACTGCGAAGCTCTTGGACGAGGACGGCACCCGCGCGGCGCGCAAGTTGCTGGCGCGCAAGTACACCTGGAAGTTCTGGCTCGTCGACTGGCCCGCGACGGTCGCCCGGCTCGGCAAGCGCCCGCATACCGGGATCGCCATCACGTTCTGAGTCCGGCCGCTGCCGCCGGAGCGCGAAGGGGCGCACGCCGGGCGGTAGTGCTCCCGCCGCAGCGTGCCCGAACGCTGCGCGTAGCCGCCCTGTACCGCGCCGGGCTCGCCGACGACCGGACGACCCTGCTCCGGGAGGTGTCCTCGCTGCCGCCCGCCGGGTTCGCCGCCGCGGCGGGCGCGCCGGCCGCCGCCGGGCGTGAGGCGGTCCCCGGGCGTGCCGGTGCCTGAGGGGCCCAAGCGGTCCCCGGGCCTGCTCTGAGGCCCCCAGGGGCGTCTTGAACGCCACCGGAGATCGGGACCGTGTCCGTTGTGGACCGGTCGGGTGCGAAACATGATCGACTCCGCCGGTTCACGGCGATGGTCTTGCCCCGCCGTGCGGAGGGGCTTACGTTCTCCATCCATGCACCGATCTACGTGCGTAGAGAACGCGTAGAGGCTCTCTGACGCCGCGTCGAAGGAGCAGCTCATGTCCCACGTCGTACGCGCCGCACTCGTCCAGGCGACCTGGACCGGCGACACCGAATCCATGATCGCCAAGCACGAGGAACACGCGCGCGAGGCCGCCAGGCAGGGCGCGAGGATCATCGGCTTCCAGGAGGTGTTCAACGCCCCCTACTTCTGCCAGGTCCAGGAACCCGAGCACTACCGCTGGGCCGAGCCGGTCCCCGACGGGCCGACCGTCCGGCGCATGCGGGACCTTTCCCGCGAGACCGGGATGGTGATCGTCGTCCCGGTCTTCGAGATCGAGCAGTCCGGCTTCTACTACAACACCGCGGCCGTGATCGACGCCGACGGCTCGTATCTCGGCAAGTACCGCAAGCATCACATCCCGCAGGTCAAGGGATTCTGGGAGAAGTACTACTTCAAGCCCGGCAACGCCGGCTGGCCGGTCTTCGACACCGCGGTCGGCAAGGTCGGCGTCTATATCTGCTACGACCGGCACTTCCCCGAGGGGTGGCGTCAACTCGGACTGGGTGGAGCCCAGTTGGTGTACAACCCTTCGGCCACCTCGCGTGGACTCTCCAGCCATCTCTGGCAGTTGGAGCAGCCTGCCTCCGCCGTCGCCAACGAGTACTTCGTCGCCGCGATCAACCGGGTCGGCCAGGAGGAGTACGGCGACAACGACTTCTACGGAACCAGCTACTTCGTCGACCCACGCGGCCAGTTCGTCGGGGACGTGGCCAGCGACAGGGAGGAGGAACTCCTCGTCCGAGACCTGGACTTCGGCCTGATCGATGAGGTCCGCCAGCAGTGGGCCTTCTACCGGGACCGACGGCCCGACGCCTACGACGGGCTGGTGGAACCGTGACCGGGCTGCACGAACGCCACCTGGCCGTCAGCCCCGAGTGGCTGGCCCTCTACTACCGCCACCCCCTGGAACTCACCCACGGCGAGGGCCGCCACGTCTGGGACGCCGACGGCAACCGCTACCTGGACTTCTTCGGCGGCATCCTCACCACGATGACCGCCCACGCCCTGCCCGAGGTGACCGAGGCGGTGGCCGAACAGGCCGGGCGGATCATCCATTCCTCCACCCTCTACCTCAACCGCCCCATGGTGGAGCTGGCCGAGCGGATCGCCACCCTCTCCGGCATCCCCGACGCCCGGGTCTTCTTCACCACCTCCGGCACCGAGGCCAACGACACCGCGCTGCTGCTGGCCACCGCGTACCGCCGCTCCAACCAGATCCTGGCGATGCGCAACAGCTACCATGGCCGGTCGTTCTCCACCGTCTCCATCACCGGCAACCAGGCCTGGTCGCCCACGAGTCTGTCCCCGCTCCAGACCCTGTACGTCCATGGCGGCGTCCGCACCCGGGGGCCGTATGCCGAGCTGAGCGACGAGCGGTTCATCCGGGCGTGCGTCGCCGACCTGGAGGACCTCCTCGGGCACACCCGGCGGCCCGCGGCTCTGATCGCCGAACCCATCCAGGGCGTCGGCGGTTTCACCTCCCCGCCCGACGGGCTCTTCGCCGCGTTCCGGCACGTCCTGGACCGGCACGGAGTGCTGTGGATCTCGGACGAGGTGCAGACCGGCTGGGGCCGTACCGGCGAGCACTTCTGGGGCTGGCAGGCGCACGCCGAGCACGGACCACCGGACATCCTCACCTTCGCCAAGGGCATCGGCAACGGCATGTCGGTCGGGGGAGTGGTGGCCCGAGCCGAGGTGATGAACTGCCTCGACGCCAACTCCATCTCCACCTTCGGCGGTTCGCCGGTCACCATGGCCGCGTCGCTCGCCAACCTGTCGTACCTCCTGGAGCACGACCTCCAGGGCAACGCGCGGCGCGTCGGCGGACTCCTCATCGAACGGCTGCGGGGCATCGCCGCCGCATCGCCCGCCGTGCGCGAGGTGCGTGGCCGGGGCCTGATGATCGGCATCGAGCTGGTGAGGCCCGGCACCGACGAGGCCGACCCCGAAGCAGCCGCGGCCGTCCTCGAAGCGGCCCGCGCGGGCGGGCTGCTCATCGGCAAGGGCGGCGGCCACAACACCAGCGTCCTCAGGATCGCCCCGCCGCTGACCCTGACCGTCGCCGAGGCCGAGAAAGGCGCGGCGATCCTCGCGGACGCCCTGCACGCGGCGGGCTGATCCCCGCCCTTGCGGGCCCGTACGCAGACGAACCGCGCGGGGCGGCCCCGCCGTACGCCCAGAGGGCCGGGGCTGCCCCGGAGTGAGGAGACACCTATGAGCCGCGCCGTCATCCACGGTGGCCCGGTCAGCACCGCGTCCGACGAGATCCACGCCGACGTGCTCGTCGAGGGCGGCCGGATCGCCGCCCTCGCCGCACACGGGACCGATGCCGTCGAGAGCTGGAGCGCCGACCAGCGGATCGAGGCGGCGGGGTGAGGGGGCCGGCGGGCCGGGGCGTGGCACCGGCCGGCGCCGGTGGTGGGCTGGTCGATGGTCGGCGTGAAGGGAAGGCTGGGAAATGACTCGGACTCTGATTACCGGTGGTCTTGTGATCACGGCGGCGGACGAGGTGCACGCGGATGTGCTGATCGAGCACGGCCGAGTGGTGGCGTTGGCGGCGCCGGGTACGCAGGAGTGGACGGCGGACCGGGTGATCGACGCGTCGCAGAAGTACGTGATCCCCGGTGGGGTCGACGCGCACACGCATATGGAGCTGCCGTTCGGTGGCACGTTCGCGTCGGACACGTTCGAGACGGGGACGCGGGCGGCGGCGTGGGGCGGGACGACGACGATCGTCGATTTCGCGGTGCAGTCGAAGGGACAGGCGCTGCGGGCCCGTCTGGACGCCTGGATGGAGAAGGCGGACGGGAACTGCGCGATCGACTACGCGTTCCACATGATCATGTCGGATGTGAACCAGTCGACGCTACGGGAGATGCCGAGGCTGGTCGAGATCGGTGTTTCCTCGTTCAAAATGTTCATGGCCTATCCGGGTGTTTTCTATTCGGATGACGGCCAGATCCTGCGGGCCATGCAGATGGCCGGGGACACCGGCGGGCTGATCATGATGCACGCGGAGAACGGCATCGCGATCGACGTCCTCGTCGAACAGGCTCTGGCCCGGGGCGAGACCGATCCCCGCTACCACGGGGAGGTCCGCAAGTCCCTCCTGGAGGCGGAGGCCACGCACCGGGCGATCCAGCTCGCCCGGGTGGCGGGCTCCCCGCTGTATGTCGTACACGTCTCGGCCGAGGAGGCGGTGGCGGAGCTGGCGGCGGCGAGGGACATGGGCCTGCCGGTCTTCGGTGAGACCTGCCCGCAGTACCTGTTCCTGTCGACGGACAACCTGGCGGAGCCGGACTTCCAGGGCGCCAAGTACGTGTGCTCGACGCCGCTGCGACCGAAGGAGCACCAGGCGGCGTTGTGGCGGGGCCTGCGTACCCATGACCTCCAGGTGGTGTCGACGGACCACTGCCCGTTCTGTTTCACCGGTCAGAAGGAGCTGGGCCGGGGCGACTTCTCGAAGATCCCCAACGGCCTGCCGGGGGTGGAGAACCGCATGGACCTCCTCCATCAGGCGGTGGTGGACGGGCACATCTCCCGCCGTCGCTGGATCGAGATCGCGTGCGCGTCTCCGGCCCGGATGTTCGGCCTCTACCCGCGAAAGGGCACCATCGCGCCCGGCTCGGACGCGGACATCGTCATCTATGACCCGCATGCCACACAGGTGCTGTCGGCCGAGACCCACCACATGAACGTCGACTACTCGGCGTACGAGGGGAAGACGGTGACCGGCCAGGTCGAGACGGTCCTCTCGCGGGGTGAGGTGGTGGTGGATCAGCGCAAGTACGCGGGTCACGCGGGTCACGGGGTGTTCCTGCCGCGTGGTCTTTGCCAGTACCTGGGCTGAGCGACCCGGGGTCTTGTTCTCTCTCCTCGAAAACTGGAGGTTCCGCGTGGACTTCGGACTCGTCCTGCAGACCGACCCGCCCGCCTCGCAGGTCGTCGGGCTGATGCGCCGGGCGGAGCGCAACGGCTTCCGCTACGGCTGGACCTTCGACTCGGCCGTGTTGTGGCAGGAGCCCTTCGTCATCTACAGCCAGATCCTCGAACACACCACCAAGCTCCACGTCGGCCCGATGGTGACCAACCCGGGCACGCGCACGTGGGAGGTGACGGCCTCCACCTTCGCGACCCTGAACGACATGTACGGCAACCGGACCGTCTGCGGCATCGGCCGCGGCGACTCCGCCATGCGCGTCGCCGGCCGTAGACCCAACACCCTGGCTCGTCTCGGCGAGGCCATCGATGTGATCCGGGACCTCGCTGAGGGACGTGAGGCCGAGGTCGACGGCAACCCGATCCGCCTCCCCTGGGTGAAGAACGGCAGGCTCCCCGTCTGGATGGCTGCCTACGGCCCCAAGGCCCTGGCCCTGGCCGGGCAGAAGGCGGACGGGTTCATCCTCCAACTCGCCGACCCGTTCCTGACGGAGTGGATGGTCAAGGCGGTGCGGCAGGCCGCCACCGACGCGGGCCGCGATCCCGACGCCCTGACGATCTGCGTCGCGGCCCCCGCGTACGTCACCGCGGACGACTCCCCGCAGGCGCTCGCCCACGCCCGGGACCAGTGCCGCTGGTTCGGCGGCATGGTCGGCAACCACGTCGCCGACCTGGTGGAGAAGTACGGCGAACACTCGGGAATGGTTCCGGAGGAACTCACCGCGTACATCAAGGACCGGCACGGCTACGACTACGGGCACCACGGCCGCGCCGACAACCCCGATACCGCCTTCGTCCCCGACGAGATCGTGGACCGCTTCTGCCTCCTGGGCCCCGCAGAGGCGCACATCGAGAAGCTGCGGCACCTCAAGGACCTCGGCGTGGACCAGTTCGCCGTCTACGACATGCACGACAACCGGGAGGGCACCATCGACGCCTACGGCTCCGACATCATTCCGTCGTTCCGCCAAGCAGTGCCGGAGCGGTGTTGAGATCGGCGTGGCCCGGGCCGGTCGTGGAGCCGGCCCAGAGGGATGTGCGCGCCCACGGTGGCGGCGGCGCTGTCGTGCACCGACCCGTACGCCTTCTTCATGTCGTCGGTGAGGTCGTTGTCCCGCGGCCCGCTGTGACGCTGCGGGTGCCCGACATCGTGCCGGCGGATTCCGTGACCCAGACCGTCGTGCCTCACGCCCAGCACGGCATTCCCACAGCATTCCAGGGGAGCGTCGCACTGTATGGGGGCACCACCTCGGCCCGGCGGGCGTAGCCGTGCTCTCGGCGCGGTTCGACACAGAGCGTCTGCGGCTCGGGAGTCGAAGACCCCAGCGCCATCCGGAGCCCCCACAGGGCTCGACGCCCGCATGATGTGCGAAGGGTGACGGTGCCTCTGAAAGCCTCCGCGCACCGTCGTGCACGCGCTACCGTCGAGGGCCGTGACTTCGGTACGGGCACTCACGTTGTTGATCTACGAAATCAACCCGAGCCACGAGGACATTGTGACTGAGAACCCCCGCCCCCCTGTGGCAAGCATCCACATCGAGAGCCGGGAGTGCAGACCGGAGCTGCTGGAGCGGCTGATCGGCGCCACCTACTTCCCCGAGCGGTTGCTGGGCGCGACGATTGTCAACACCGTCCTTCGGGGCGGCGGCCACGTGCTCTACGTCACCGCTCCACTGATCGTCGACGCGGACCAGCAGGTGGACTACTACGTCAACCTGCTGTCCGGTGGTCAGAACGACATGAGCGGTGAGCGGCGAGACGCTCGGGAGCGGGTCGGACTCCTGTCACTGGACGATGTCTCCTCCCGCTGGCTCAGTGAGAAGGTCCTGGACCCCGCCAGCGAACAAGCGGCCACCGCTCGCGAGGCGCTGCGGGAATTTGTGAAGGTTCACCGAAGCGCGGGCGCGCACGCTCGGCTGAGCTACTTCGAGCCGTCCCTGCCTCTGGAGTCGCTGGCCCGTGAATTGGGCGTACCGGGCACCCAGTCCTCCTCCGTTCACATCCCGAGAGGGAGCAAGCACTCCAGCCGGGAGATCTTCGCCGCCACGGGTATCCCCGTGGCGCCGGGCACCGGTCTGTGCCACAGCGTGGCCGAGCTCGCCGCCGGGACAGCGGCGCTGGTGCGGGCGGGGCACCGCAAAGTCCTCCTCAAGCTCGACAGCACCGCATACGGTGGCGGGCTCGGGAACGCTCTGCTCGACATGGGCGAGGATGCCGTGCTCATGTCCGGTGACGCCCTGGTCGATCTCGTCCTCGAAAGCCTGCCTGGGGCCACCCTGGTGGACTCCGGGATCAGCTGGGACGATTTCGTCGGGCTGCTGGAAGAGTCCGGCGCGATCGCGGAGGCGTGGATCGAAGGCGGTCAGGTCTCCAGCCCGAGCTTCCAGGGCCGGTTGACCGAAGAGGGCGGCGTCGAGGCGATCTCCACCCATGACCAGGTTCTCGGTGAGAAGGGGCAGAGTTACACCGGCTGCACCTTCCCGGCCCACGTCGACTACCGTTCGGTACTCGTCGACTACGGACTGCGAGTGGGGCGGGCTCTGCTCGAACTGGGCGTGGACAGTGGTGAGTACGGAGTGGACTTCCTCGCTCTGCGGTCGGAGGGCGACTGGCGCCTGTGGGGATGCGAGATCAATCTCCGGGCGACGGCCACCAAGCACCCGTTCACCATGGCCACCGGCCTGCTCGGAGTGGCCCCCACGGGCGACGGACGGCTGGTCGTGGAAGGAACCGAGTACGTCTATCAGGCTTCGGACGGCATTCTCGCGCCCCACTACCGGGGCCTGCGCCCCGCCCAGCTGATCGAGGCCGTCACGAACTCGCCCCTGGCCTACGACCCCGGGCGCAGGACCGGGGTCGTGCTCCACCTGATGAGCCCCGTCCTGCACCACGGAAAGTTCGGCGCCCTGTGTATCGGCACCGACCATGCCGAGGCGGCGGAGCTGATGCGCCGGCTTCGCGAACTCGCCGACGCGCTCGCGTCGGGCAGTCGGACCGGCTCGACGATTCCCCACAGCCAGTCCGCGTCCTCCGCGTCTCACCCGAACCCCCATGCGGCGGTGGACGCGCACTGAGGCCGGCCCATCCGGCCGTAGGCAGGCTGTCCACCGGCTTCCGGTGGGCGGCCCGCAACCGCGGTGCCGCCCCTGTTCGTCGAAACAGGGGCGCTCGCGCTGTTCAGACCATGGGCGAGAAGAAGTACGTGTCCCGCCGTGCGAACAGCTGCGCATGGTCGAGCACGAAGAAGTCGGCGAACGCGAGGGAGACTTCGCGGCCGTCCTTGAGAACGCCGTGGAAGTCGCCGTTCACTGCGATCCGTTGGCCGTCGGCCACGGTAGTGGTGAGGGTGTGCGTCCCCCGCGCGATGACCCGTTTCTCCGTGTAGAACGCCTTGAGATCGGTGTGCCCGTGCATCGGCTTGTAGCCGGGGCGGCGGTAGACGGCGTCCTCGGCGAAGAGCGCGATGAGGCCTGGCACGTCGTCCTCGTCAACCAACCGGTAGTACGCGCGAACTTTAGCCACGGCGTCTTGTTCTTCGTTCTTCTCCATAGCCTTCATTCCTTGTTCGGATCTGTTCGAATGGCTGCTGAATCTCATTATGCAGCGGAATGAATTCTCCGAACCGGGCCTGTCATATCGAAACTATTATCGAGACGTCTGTGGAGTGCTGCGGGGTTTTCGGATCCGCCGGACGAGTTCGGTGATCTGCGGGATCCGGAAGGCGTCCGGCCGCTTCGGTAGTGACGAACACGCAATCGAACCTCGGGCGTATGTTCGCAATAATATGAACAATTTTTTCTCTGGAGTCATCGCATGGGGCTGGGCCGAACGGGGTACCCATTTCGTGCTCGGGTGCTCGCCTTTCCGATCTTTCGTCGGAGATTCGTGCATGCGAAACCCGGTAAGTTTCTCGCTTTGATTTGGAGTGGTGAATGAAAAGCGCTGATTCCAGGGAAACGGCCGCAGATCTGGCCGCGGATGCCGCTTTCTTGCAGATGGCCGAGAACCTCGGGCTGTCCGCTCTGCTGGACGGGCGGTCGCCCTTCACCCTGGACGAGGCGGCGGCCGCCGCCGATCTGCCCGAGGACGGCGCCCGAGGCTTTCTCCGGGCGCTGGTCTCCGCGGGCCTACTGGAACAGAGCGAGGCGGGCGGGCGGTTCGTCCCCTGCGCCGACCTGGCCGACCGCCGCTACCAGGCCGGCTACCTCTGCTGGTCGCTCAACGCGAACCGCCCGTATATCGACCACGTGGCGGAGATCGCGCGCGAACCGGCCGCGGCGACCGGCTACCGCCGTGACGGTCGACAGGTGGCGGTCTCCTCGCGCTGGATCGGCTCGTCCGGCTTCTATCCCGACGTCGTCGCGCAGATCACCGAACGCAAGCCGCGGCGCGTGGTCGACCTGGGCGCCGGTGCGGGAGCTCTGCTGATCCGGTTGCTGACCGAGCTGCCGGACAGCACCGGTGTGGCCCTCGACCTGAGCGCGGGGGCGTGCGAGGAAGCGACGCGGGCGGCGGAGCGGGCGGGGGTGCGCGGCCGGCTCGAAGTGGCCCACCGCTCGATCGAGTCGCTGGTCGAGGACGCCTCGCCGGTCCGGGACGCCGATGTCGTGCATGCGGGCTTCGTGATGCACGACGTGGTCAGCAAGCCCGAGGTGCTCGACAGCCTCCTGCGCACCGTACGCACCTCGCTCGCCCCCGGCGGCTGTTTCGTCGTGACCGACGCGGTGCCCTTTACTCCCGGCGCGCGGGAACGAGGCTTCAGCGCCCTGTTCAGCTATCTGCACGCGAGCTCGATGGACGTAAAGCTGCCCTCCGAGCAGCAATGGCGCGACGGCTTCGCCAGGGCCGGCTTCTCCGAGGTGACCTGCACCCCGCTGCGCATGCCCGGCAGCCGCGCGTTCGTCGCCGTCGGCTGAGGCGCTTCGTGGTGGCGGACAACGCCGGAGCAGCCGGCACCGACAGAGGAGTGCTGTGAAGATCTCGGCCGAGCAAGCCGTACACAAGGCGGCAGAGCTGTACGAGGCGCGTGCGAAACGCGCCCCCATCAAGCCCTTCACCGATAAGGATCCAGCGCTGGGAATGGAGGACGGATACGCCATCCAGCGCGAGCTCACCGCGATGCTCCTCGCGGACGGCGACAGAGTCATCGGGTACAAGGCGGGGTTGACGTCCGCGCCGATGCAGAGCATGTTCGGCGTCGACACCCCGGACTACGGGCCCGTGCTGGCATCGACCGTCCGGGACAGCGGGGCACGCCTCTCCCACGACGCTTTCATCGCCCCCAGGGTCGAGGCGGAGATCGTCTTCCGGCTCGCGACTCCTCTGGCCGGTCCGGGTGTCACGGTGGAGCAGGCACGTGGGGCCATCGGCGAAGTGATCACCGGCCTGGAGATCGTCGACTCCCGGATCGAGGACTGGCGCATCGGCATCGCCGACACGATCGCCGACCTGGCCTCGAACGGAGCAGCCGTTCTGGGCCGCTCCGTCGCCTTCCGCCCCGACCTCGACTTCCGGTTGCTGGGCATGGCGTTCTACCGGAACGGCGAGCTCGTGGCGACCGGCGCGGGAGCCGCGGCTCTTGGCGACCCCGTGGCGGTCGTGGCGTGGCTGGCGAACACCCTCGGCAACCACGGTGTGACCCTCGACGCCGGCCAAGTGATCATGACGGGAGCTCTGCACGCCGCGGTCCCGATGGCTTCCGGTGACACCTTCACCGCTGAGTTCGACCGCCTGGGAGCTGTCACCCTGCACGTCGACGGCCCTGACCCCGCGCCCTCGCCCAGGCCCGCGACCGTACGCGACGGTCGGACATGACCGGGTCCGGCCGACCCCATGGCTCGGGTACGGCCAGGACGAGTCCTGTGACGACGAGTCATCACAGGACGAGTTCCGTGACGACGAGTCATCCCCTACGGAAGGGCATAACAGGCATGGAACCAGATGGACGGCTGTCCGCGGTGGTCCTGGGCGCGGGCCTGCTCGGGGTCGATCTGGCGGCCAAGGTGATGCGGTCGAGCTCCCTCGACCTCCGCCTCGTCGTGGGCCGCGACGAGGCGACCCCGGGTCTCAGACAAGCGGCCAGGCTCGGACTGCGGACCGCGGCGAACGGCATCGGGTCCCTCACCGACACCGACGATGTGTTCGACGTGGTGTTCGACACGACCAACGCGTTGTCGCACGCCGAGCACGCCGAGCGGCTGAAGCCACTGGACACCATGCTCATCGACCTGACGCCCAGCCGGGTCGGACGGATGGTGGTGCCCGTGGTCAACGGCTCGGAGGCTCTGACCTGCCGCGACGTCAATATGGTCAGCTGCGGCGGCCAGGCGTCCATCCCGATTCTGCACGCCATCACCCGGCACCACCGGATCGACTACATCGAGGTGGTCACCACCGCCGCCAGCCCGAGTGTGGGTCGCTCCACGCGCCTCAACCTCGACGAGTACGTGGAGACCACCCAGGACGCGATCCGTGCCCTCACCGGGGTCAAGAACGTCAAGGCGATCCTCAACCTGAGTCCCGCCAGGCCCCCAGCGATGTTTCGCGTCGCCATGAGCCTGCTCGGCGAGGGGCTCACCACGGAGTCGGTACGCCCACTGGTCGCCGAGGCCGCGCGGAGCGTGCGCGACTTCGCCGCCGGGTACGGCGTGACGGCATGCGAGGTACACGACGGGAGGGCGTTCACCGCCGTCGAGGTCGCGGCGTCCGGCGACCGGGTCCCCCGGTATGCCGGAAACATCGACATCATCAACTCGGCGGCACTTCATGTCGCCGAGCAGTACGCGGCAAGCCGCCTCTCCAAGGCAGGTGCGGAAACATCATGAACCAGTCACCTGGCGCCCCGGCCGTTGCGGGCAGGCCCGTCCAGATCCACGACCCGACCCTGCGCGACGGTCATCACGCGGTACGTCATCAGCTCAGCCCGGAGCAGTTGCGCGCGTACGCCTCGGCGGCCGACTCCGCCGCCGTCCCCGTGGTCGAGGTGGGCCACGGCAACGGCCTGGGTGCCTCCTCCCTACAGGTGGGACAGGCCCGCCTCAGCGACGACGAGATGCTGTCCGTGGTCAGGGAGGCGCTTCGCAGCAGCAAGATGGGTGTCTTCATGCTGCCCGGCTGGGGCACCGCGGCGGATCTGAAGAAGGCGATCGATCACGAGGTCGACGTGGTTCGGATCGGAACCCACTGCACCGAGGGAGACCTCGCGGAGCGGCACCTGGGATTCCTGCGCGAGGCGGGTGTGGACGCGCACGGCGTGCTCCTGATGAGTCACATGGCCACCCCGGAGCGGCTGGCCGAGGAGTCCGCCCGACTCGTCGGCTACGGAGCGACCGGTGTCGGCATCCTCGACTCCTCCGGTCACTATCTCCCCGCGGACGTCACCGAACGTGTCGGCGCCATCTGCGAGGCGGTCGAGGTGCCCGTGATGTTCCACGGGCACAACAACCTCGGTATGGCCGTGGCGAATTCCATCGCGGCGGCGGAGGCGGGGGCCAGCATTCTGGACGCCTGCGCGAGCGGCTTCGGCGCCGGAGCGGGCAACACCCAGCTGGAGGTCCTGGTGCCGGTCCTCGAGCGGATGGGCTTCTCGACGGGCATCGACCTGTACCGGCTGCTGGACGCTGCGGACATCGCCCGGAGGGAGCTGATGGACGCCCCGCCGAGCATCGACTCCGTCGCCGTCGTCAGCGGCCTGGCGGGGGTGTTCTCCGGATTCAAGTCACGGGTGCTCGACGTCTCGCGGCGCGAGGGCGTCGATCCACGCGACGTCTTCTTCGAACTGGGCCGACTCCAGGCGGTGGCCGGCCAGGAGGACCTCATCGTCGACGTGGCACTGGCGCTCCGTGACAAGCGGGGGCAGAAGGAGAAAAGGGGCGCGGGCGGTGTATGAGGTGCTCAAGGACATTCTGGTCGACGAGTTCCAGATCAGGGCGGAGGAAATCGTACCGACAGCCAGCCGGACCGATGTGGGCCTGGATTCCGTGACCATGGTGGAACTCGCGGCTCTGTTGAGCAGCAGGCTCGCCATCGAGATCCACGACTACGAGCTCGCGGACGCCGGCACGTTGGCGGAGCTCGCGCGCGTGGTGGAGGAGCGCCGGCTGGCCGGCACAGCCGAAGCCGACCGTGCCGAGCCGGAGTCCTGAACGGGTTCCGGGGCCGACAGCGGGCTCGGATCGCAGGAGCGACAGCGGAACAGCGACGGAGGTGAGTCAGTGCTGGAAAGCGTTGTGGGGAACGGCAGAATGATGGTTGACGACGGTTCCCTGTCCCGCAGGGTGACCGTGTCCCCGGGGATGTGCGGCAGCGGATCGCTGATCTACGGGCGTATCGGGGACTGGACCTGGGAGGCGGTGGCAGCGGCCTGCGGGACGAACGTCCACGCGGCTCGGACCGCCGAGGGCCGGCCCGCCTATCTTTCCTTCTACTACTACCGGGTAAGAGGCGGGCGGGTCGTCCACCCCAACGGGCTGACCTTCGGCGACGAACTGCGAGTGGAATCCCGGGTGTTCCAGTTCGGCAGCCAGTCGGTGCTCACCCTCCACCGCCTCGCCCCCGCAGACCTCGCTCTGCCCGAGGGGCCGTTGGACGCGGCGGAGGTGTACGAGCGGCCGCACCCGGACTGCCTGTACGTCGAGAACGTCAACCGCTGGATCACCCGCTCCCGCCCCGGCAGCAATCGTGGCTTGTCCGAGGTGGTGCCCCCGGACTTCACCCACACCCATCTGCCGAGGCTTCCCAACGACTACTCTCCCCGGACACTGGTGGGCCGCGCCCGGGGAGCGGGCAGTTTTCATCCCGAGGCCCGACAGGACCTGGTGCCGGCCGGTCCGGTCCATGCATGCGAGTACACGCTCGACATCACTCGGGACATCAACGGCGTCGGCTTGGTGTACTTCGCGTCGTACTTCTCCATCTTCGACACGGCTCTGCTGAACCTGTGGCGCTCGCTCGGGCGTGATGACGGGCAGTTCATGCGGCGCAAAGTAGTGGATCAGAAGATCGGCTACTTCAGCAACGCGGACCCGGGTGCTGCCCTCACACTTTCCGCTCGTCGCTGGCGTAGTCGAGCCGACCCGGGCATCGAGGTTGCCGACATGTCGATGCGCGAGGTCGGCACGGACCGCCTGCTCGCCGTGGCCTGCGTCGAACTCGATGTCGGCACGACCTCCTCGGAGAGCGAGGAAGCCGGATGAGCGCCAATCCCAAGGCATTCGCCAAGGCGCCAGACCGGCAGGGCGCCGCCTCGCGCTTTCCGCGCCCCTCCGGCGAGGGGAAGCGAGGTGCTCCGAGAACCTGAACGCGCGAGCGCGGGAGCCTGACATCCGGCGATTCGATCTGCACGCGGGCGGCAGAAGGAAGCTCATGGCCGGATGACTCTGTGCCTGTGAAGCCCATCGAGCTCACGCACCGTCGCCACGTCTGTGTCGACGGAACGCGCCGCCTCTCCGGCCGACGGTCCTGGCGAGTCCGCCCGGGGTATGGGCGACAGAGCGGGCGCCCGGTCCGGCCGGAACGGTTGAGCGTGCCGCCTCCTCTCGTTACCCTCCAGTAGTACGTGTGGGCGCAGCCGGGACGACCGGTCGGTCCGCACCACGAGGGAGGCGGCACGCCCATGTCCTCAGCGGAGCCCACCGAACAGACCGGCCCGGCCGTACGGGAACCCGGGCGCGGAACCCGCCCCGCCGCCCACCTTCCGCCGCCGGGCCACGGACTCGCGGAGAGCGCCCGTCGGCTCGCCGGCGCCACCATCACCTCCACCGCACTCGTGACCGACGCCCTCGCCCGCATCGAGGCCACGCAGCCCACCCTCAACGCCTTCCGCCACCTGCGGACCGAAGCGGCCCTCGCCGAGGCCGCGGCGGCCGACCGGCGGCTCGCGGCGGGGGAACGGCTGCCGCTTCTCGGCGTGCCGGTCGCCGTCAAGGACGACAGCGATGTGGCGGGCCTGCCCACCCACTTCGGCTGCGACGGAGAGCGACCCCCGGCCGCCTCCGACAGCGAGGCGGTCCGCCGGCTGCGCGCCGCCGGAGCCGTCGTCGTCGGCAAGACGAACTCCTGCGAACTGGGCCAGTGGCCCTTCACCGAAGGACCCGCCTTCGGCGCCACCCGCAACCCCTGGAACACCGCGTACACCCCGGGTGGCTCCTCCGGCGGATCGGCGGCGGCCGTCGCCGCCGGACTCGTCCCCGCCGCCCTCGGCTCGGACGGTGCCGGATCCGTGCGCATCCCCGCCGCGTGGACGCACCTCGTCGGCATCAAACCGCAGCGCGGGCGCATCTCGGTCCACCCGCACAGCGACGCCTTCCAGGGGCTCACCGTGAACGGCACCCTCGCCCGTACGGTCGCCGACGCGGCGCTGCTCCTGGACGCCGTCGCCGGAGCGCATCCCGAGGACCTCCACCGCCCGCCCGCCGTGCGTGCCGCCGACGCCGCCGGCCGCGACCCGGGCAGGCTGCGCATCGCCCTCGCCTGGCGTCCCCCGCTCACGCTCACCGGTGCCGGACCGGACCCGGAGGTGCGCCGGGCCGTCACCGCGCTCGCCGAGACCCTCGCCCGGCTCGGCCACCACGTCGAGGAGGCCCGACCCCGGTACGGGCTGATCGGCCTGGCCTTCGTGCCCCGTGCCACCGCGGGGATCGCCGAATTCGCCGCACGCCATCCCGAACCGGCCCTGCTCGACCCGCGCACCCGCAGCGCACTGCGGACCGGGACGCGGCTGGGCGGGCGGGTGGTGCGGGCCGCCCGCGCCCGTGAAGTGCGCCAGCACCGCAGGATCGGCGCCCTCTTCGACGCCTCCGGTTTCGACGTGCTGCTCACCCCGACCACGGCCGCGCCGCCGCCCCGGATCGGCGCCTTCGACCACCTCAGCGCCTGGCGCACCGACCTCACAATGGCGGCCGCCTGCCCCTACGCCTGGCCGTGGAACGTCCTCGGCTGGCCCGGGGTGAACGTCCCGGCCGGCTTCACCCGGTCCGGGCTCCCCATCGGCGCCCAGCTCCTGGGGCCTTCCCGGAGCGAGGAGCGGCTGATCGCGCTCGCCGCCCAGCTGGAGGACGACCTGCGCTGGTACGAGCACCGGCCCCCGACTCCGTAACGCCGCTCCTCGGAGGTCGTTTTGTTCCGGTGTTCTATCCCGGAACCTGCTGTTTGCCCTGTGGCGTCGGGTCTCGCCAGGAGATGGTGTTCTCGCCGGTGAGGCGGCGGTGGAGCATGAGCCAGCGGTAGGTTCGCTCCACTGCCGTCCTTGAGGACGATTGAGCTGTACCCAGTTTCACGACGGTCCCGGGACATCTGGCCTCGGCCTGCTGGTTGCCCGGATCGAGCCGTCGCGGTGGTGCGAGGACGAGGTTGGTTCGGGGACCCGGTGGCTGCTCGGCGAGTTCGTCGCCCGCCCTCCGGGCCGCTCCACCGCCCACGGCCTGGAAACACTGACCCGTCGTGAGCGGGAAGGCACCGCACTGGCGGCGCGGGGGCTCAGTAACGACGAGATCGCCGTCCACATGGTGGTCAGCCCCTTCACGGTCAAGACCCATGTGAGCCGCGCGATGATCAAGCTCGGCGCCCGTGACCGGGCTCAGCTCGTGGTCTTCGCGTACGAGTCCGGCCCGGTCGAGCCGCGTTCGCGGACCGACGGGAGCCAGTCTTCGGGACACGGGCGCGCCCACGGTGCGTGAAGCCGTGCGGGGGCCTTGTGGAGCCCGGAACGGTGAAGAGATATCTTGATGTCAAGCAATGTTGCAGACGTGGAGCGGAGCACCCGGTGACTGACTCGACCATCATCTATACGCACACCGACGAGGCCCCTGCCCTGGCGACCTACTCGTTCCTGCCCGTAGTCGAGGCCTACGCCTCGACCGCAGGCGTCACGGTCGAGCGCCGTGACATCTCCCTCGCGGGCCGGATCATCGCCAGTTTCCCGGAGCACCTCAAGGCCGAGCAGCGTATCGATGACGCTCTCGCCGAGCTCGGCGAGCTGGCCAGGACGCCCGGCGCGAACATCATCAAGCTGCCGAACATCTCGGCGTCGATCCCGCAGCTCAAGGCCGCCGTCGCCGAGCTCCAGGAGCAGGGCTACGCGCTCCCGGACTACCCGGACGACCCGCGCACCGACGCGGACAAGGACGTCCGCGCCCGCTACGACAAGGTCAAGGGCAGCGCCGTGAACCCGGTGCTGCGCGAGGGCAACTCCGACCGCCGCGCTCCCGCGTCCGTCAAGAACTACGCCAAGGCCCATCCGCACCGCATGGGCGCCTGGAGCGCCGACTCGAAGACCAACGTCGCCACGATGGGCGTCGACGACTTCCGCTCCACCGAGAAGTCCGCCGTCATCGCCGAGGACGGCTCGCTCCGTATCGAGCTGGGCGCCGACGACGGCACCACCACCGTGCTCCGCGAGTCCGTACCCGTCCTCAAGGGCGAGGTCGTCGACGCGGCCGTCATGCGCGTCGCCGCCCTGCGGGAGTTCTTCACCGCGCAGGTCGCCCGCGCCAAGGCGGAGGGCGTGCTGTTCTCCGTGCACCTCAAGGCCACCATGATGAAGGTCTCCGACCCGATCATCTTCGGCCACGCGGTCCGCGCCTTCTTCCCGAACACCTTCGCCAAGTACGGCGACCAGCTCGCCGCGGCGGGCCTCACCCCGAACGACGGCCTCGGCGGCATCCTCAAGGGCCTGGGCTCCCTGCCGGGCGTCGGCGCCGAGATCCAGGCGTCCTTCGAGGCCGAGCTCGCCGAGGGCCCCGCCCTCGCGATGGTCGACTCCGACAAGGGCATCACCAACCTGCACGTTCCCAGCGACGTCATCGTCGACGCCTCCATGCCCGCCATGATCCGCACCTCGGGTCACATGTGGGGCCCGGACGGCGACGAGGCCGACACCATCGCCGTCCTCCCGGACAGCAGCTACGCCGGTGTCTACCAGGTCGTCATCGACGACTGCCGCGCCAACGGCGCCTTCGACCCGTCGACCATGGGCTCGGTCCCCAACGTCGGTCTGATGGCGCAGAAGGCCGAGGAGTACGGCAGCCACGACAAGACCTTCGAGATCCCCGCCACCGGCACCGTGCGCGTCGTCGACGCGGGCGGCGCGGTCGTGCTGGAGCAGGCCGTCGGCGCCGGCGACATCTTCCGGATGTGCCAGACCAAGGACCTGCCGATCCAGGACTGGGTCAAGCTCGCCGTCACCCGCGCCCGCGCCACCGGCAACCCGGCCGTGTTCTGGCTGGACGAGAGCCGCGCGCACGACGCCAACCTGATCGCCAAGGTCACCACGTACCTCGCCGACCACGACACCGACGGCCTGGACATCTCCATCAAGACCCCGGAGAAGGCCACCGCCTTCTCCCTGGAGCGCATCCGCCGCGGCGAGGACACCATCTCCGTCACCGGCAACGTGCTGCGCGACTACCTCACCGACCTCTTCCCGATCCTGGAGCTCGGCACCAGCGCGAAGATGCTCTCCGTCGTCCCGCTGATGAACGGCGGCGGCCTCTTCGAGACCGGCGCGGGCGGCTCGGCCCCCAAGCACGTCCAGCAGTTCGTCAAGGAGAACTACCTGCGCTGGGACAGCCTGGGCGAGTTCCTGGCCCTCGCGGTCAGCTTCGAGCACCTGGCGATCACCACGGACAACGCGCGGGCGCAGGTCCTCGCCGGCACCCTGGACCGGGCGACGGGCACCTTCCTCAACGAGGACAAGTCCCCGAGCCGTCGCCTCGGCGGCATCGACAACCGCGGCAGCCACTTCTACCTGGCCCTGTACTGGGCCCAGGAGCTGGCGCGGCAGACCGACGACGCGAAGCTCGCCGAGGCGTTCGCGCCGCTCGCCAAGACGCTGGCCGAGCAGGAGGAGACCATCGTCGCCGAGCTGATCGCGGTGCAGGGCTCCCCGGCCGGGATCGGCGGCTACTTCCAGCCCGACCCGGCCAAGGCGGAGGCTCTCATGCGCCCGTCCGCCACGTTCAACCAGGCCATCGCGACCCTCGGCTGACCTGATGTGAGGCGGATGCCTCAGCCGCTTCGCTCCGCCCCGGCGGGCCCTGTGCCCGCCGGGGCGGAGCGCGTTCTCGGGGCTGATGCGATCCCGGACCAATCCGCCGGTCCCGCCGCTCCGAATGACGACCGTGAGGATCACCCGAACAGCCCTGACCCGCGGCACGCCGGCCGCCCTGAGCGGACTGCTCGCGGGATTCGCCTCGCTGGCCTTCGCCGAGCTCGTCTCGGCGGCCGTCAGGCCCGAGGCGAGTCCCGTGACAGCGGTCGGCGGAGCGGCCATCGACCGGACGCCCGCCGGTGTGAAGGACTGGGCGATCCGGAACTTCGGCGAGGACGACAAGCTCGTCCTGCAACTCGGGATCGTCGTCACGCTCGCCCTCTTCGCCCTGACGGTCGGCCTGTTCGCCCTGCGGTACCGGCGGGCCGGCTCCGCAACGGTCCTGGTCTTCGGCGTGGTCGGCACGGCCGCCGCCGTCAGCAGGCCGGACTCCACGGGCCCGGTGGACGGTCTGCCGTCCCTGCTGGGGGCGGCCGTCGGGGCCGTACTGCTGTACGTCCTCATCGGCCGGCTCAGCGCTCCGCACCGGATCGCCGGCCAGGAGCAGCGATGCGAGCGGGCCGAGGTCAAGAGCGACGAGCCGGAGCCCGGGGCCGGTTGGGACCGGCGGGGCTTCGTGATCGCGGCCACCGCCGCGGCCGCCGCGTCCACGGCGGCGGGCGTCGTGGGCCGGACGCTGAACGGCCGCAGCAGCCAGAACGCCGTCGCCTCCCGTGAGGCCGTGACGCTGCCGTCGCCGGCCTCGCCCGCGAAACCGATTCCGGCGGGCGCACAGATGAGGGTCCGCGGTATCAGTCCCTTCACCACCCCGAACGACTCGTTCTACCGGGTGGACACCGCGCTGGTGATTCCCAAGGTCGACGCGGACTCCTGGCGGCTCCGCATCCACGGCAAGGGCGTACGGCAGGACCTGGAGTTCACTTACCAGGACCTGCTGGAACGCCCGTTGATCGAGCGGGAGATCACGCTCACCTGCGTCTCCAACGAGGTCGGCGGACCCTACGTCGGCCACGCCAGGTGGATCGGCGTCCGGCTCGCCGACCTGCTCAGGGAGGCCGGGGTGAAGCCGCCGTCCCGGCGCGGCCCGGCCGACCAGCTCGTCGCCCGCTCGGTGGACGGCATGACGCTCGGCACCCCCGTCGAGGACGTCATGGACGGCCGGGACGCGATGCTCGCGGTCGGGATGAACGGCGAACCGCTGCCCTTCGCCCACGGATTCCCCGTCCGTATGGTCGTCCCCGGCCTCTACGGGTACGTCTCGGCCTGCAAGTGGATCGAGGACATCGAGCTCACCACGTTCGACGACTACGACCCGTACTGGGTGAGGCGCGACTGGGCCCGTGAGGCCCCGATCAAGACCCAGTCCCGGATCGACACCCCCAAGCCCTTCGGGCGCCCGGAGGCAGGCACGGTCATGGTGGCCGGAGTGGCCTGGGCCCAGCACCGCGGTATCGAGAAGGTCGAGATCCGGGTGGACGAGGGCCCCTGGCGGCCGGCGCAGCTCGCCGAACAGGGCACCGTCGACACCTGGCGCCAGTGGTCCTACCCCTGGAAGGCCACCCCCGGAGGCCACACCCTGACCGTCCGGGCCACCGACCGCACCGGCGAGGTCCAGACGGAGAAGCGCACCAAGACCGTCCCCGACGGTGCGAGCGGCCGGCACTCCGTGGTGGTGACCGTCGACTGACTCCGCGGGCGCGGCCCCTCACCGGGTCCGTCCGGCAGCCCCCACACACTTTTCCTTTCGTGACGGTAAATCCCTTCTGTGCAACCAATTGAGGAGATCCATATGAACGCCCTTCGCCACCGCCGCGCTGCCGTCGCCGTCGTCGCCGCCGTGATGCTGCCCCTGTCGCTGGCCGCCTGCTCCGACGACAGCTCGGACAAGGCGTCCGACAGTTCGTCCGCCACGGAGTCGGCCCCCGAAGGCGCGGCCCCGGCCGACGGAGATAACGCTTCGGCCGACCAGCCCTTCGGTCCCGCCTGCGCGGGTGTTCCGGCAGAGGGCGCCGGGTCCTTCGACGGCATGGCCAAGGACCCGGTCGCCACGGCCGCGTCGAACAACAAGGACTTGTCCACCCTCGTCGCCGCCGTCAAGCAGGCCGGCCTGGTCGACACCCTCAACAACGCCGAGAACATCACGGTGTTCGCACCGACCAACGAGGCCTTCGCCAAGATCCCGAAGGCCGACCTGGACGCGGTCCTGGCCGACAAGGCGATGCTCACCAAGATCCTCACGTACCACGTCGTGGGTGAGAAGCTGACCCCGCAGCAGCTGGAGAGCGGCACCCACGACACCCTGGAGAAGAGCACCCTGAGCACCGCCGGCTCCGGTGAGTCGTACAAGGTCAACGACACCGCGAGCGTGGTCTGCGGCAATGTGCCCACCGCCAACGCCACGGTCCACATCGTGGACACCGTCCTGATGCCGAAGTAGTCACGGGCGCACCACCGCACACCGAAGGACCGCCCTGTCGCGGGAGGACGCGGCCAACCCCGAGGCCCTTCCCGCGGCGGGGCGCTTCGCCTTCACGGGCCGAAGACCCTCCTGAGCGCCGATGCCGGTCGTCGCGCGGCGGCCGACGTCCGGCACCCGGGGGAGTGGGCCCCGCGCCCGGCGCGGGGCCCTGCGGGGGGTGTCCCGGGGCGATCCTCAGGGCACCCGGGCCGTCCACTCCGGCGTTCCGAACTTGGTGCGTACCAGCTCCTCGGCGCGCGCCATTTCGTCGTCCGTCACGCTTCCCGCGGTGAGACCGTGACGCCCACGGAACGACTCGATCATGCGTTCGATAACGGCCTGGCGGGGGAGTCCCGTCTGCCGCCGCAGCGGGTCGACGCGCTTCTTCGCGGACGGGGTGCCCTTGTCGGACATCTTCTCCTTCCCGATCCGCAGCACCTCCAGCATCTTGTCGGCGTCGATGTCGTACGCCATGGTCACGTGGTGCAGCACGGCGCCAGGCCCGCCGTCCGGCCCGACCATCCGCTTCTGCGCGGCCCCGGCGATCTTGCCGACCTCGGTGGCGATGTCGTTGAGCGGCTGGTACCAGGCCTTGATGCCCATGTCGGCCAGGGCCTCGAGGACCCAGTCGTCCAGGTAGGCGTAACTGTCGGCGAACGACATTCCGGAGACCAGGGACTGCGGGACGGCCAGCGAATAGGTGATGGTGGAGCTCGGCTCGGCGAACATCGCGCCACCGCCGGAGATCCGGCGCACGACGTTGACGCCGTGCCGTTCGACGCCCGCCGGGTCCACCTCGTTGCGCAGTGACTGGAAGCTGCCGATGATCACGGCGGGGGAGTCCCACTCCCAGACCCGCAGCGTCGGCGGCCGCAGCCCCGCCGCGACCTCGGCGGTGATCACCTCGTCCAGTGCCATGTGCAGGGCGGGGGACTGCGGGGCCTCGTGAATCAGCTGCCAGTCGTAGTCGCTCCACTCCGTGGCCTGTGCGAGCGCCCTGCGCACGGTGACGGCGACCCCCTCCGCGCTGAGCCCGAGCATCACCGTGGAGTCGGGCAGCGCCGCCTCGATCCGGGCCGCGAGGGCGGCCGTGTCGGTGTTGGCCGGGGCGCCCTCCAACGCCGCGTCGATCGCGAGGATCGCCTCGTCGGGTTCGAGGAAGAAGTCCCCGGCGACACGCACGTTCCGCAACGCCCCGCCCTCCACATCCAGGTCCACCACGACCAGCTTGCCGCCGGGAACCTTGTACTCACCATGCACAGCCGTGCCTCCGCCCTCGGGTCCCGGCCCGTTGTGAGCCGGACACAAACGTCCACAAACGTCCACAACGCATGCGCGGGGCCGGTTCATCCCGACCGCCCCTGGCATGATCGGCCGACATGAGCGACGCACCCCGTCACATCCTCGTCATCGGCATGGGCGCCGGCGACCCCGACCACCTGACACTCGCCGCGGTGAAGGCCATGCGCCGGGCCGACGTCTTCTTCGTGCTGGGCAAGGGCAAGGAGAAGGACGCGCTGACCCGGCTGCGGCGGGACATCCTCGCCGAACACCTGACCGGCCCCTACCGCGTCGTCGAAGCCGAGGACCCGTGGCGGGACCGCACCCGGCAGGACGCCGGACGCTACGCCTCGGCGGTGCGCGACTGGCGCCACCGCCGCGCCGACATCTGCGAACGCCTGATCATCGAGGAGCTCGCACCGGGGCGGTGCGGAGCCTTCCTGGTGTGGGGCGACCCGTCCCTGTACGACAGCACTCTCGCGATCCTGGACGACATCCGCGGGCGGGGAACGGTGGAGTTCGAGTACGAGGTGATCCCCGGCATCAGCAGCGTCTCGGCCCTCGCCGCCCGGCACCGCGTCACCCTGAACCAGGTCGGCCGCCCCATCCACATCACCCCCGGCCGACGGCTCGCCCAGGGATTCCCCGAGGACTGCGACCTCGTCGTGATGCTCGACGGCCACGAGAGCTTCACGCAGCTGACGGGCAGGGGGTGGTGGATCCACTGGGGCGCCTACATCGGGACCCCGGACGAGATCCTGGTCGCCGGACCGCTCGACGAGGTGGCGGGCCGGATCGGCCGGCTGCGCGCGGAGGCCCGCGAACGGCACGGCTGGATCATGGACACGTATCTGCTGCGCCAGACGGACGACGCGGACGGAGCGAATGGCACGGATGGCACGGGTGGCACGCGTGGTGCGGCGCACCCGGGCGCTACGGGCGGCGCGGACCGTACGCACCGCTGAAAGGCCCGAGTCGAGGCGCGGGCGGCATCGGCCGCCGCACCTCGTCGTCGGACCTGTGGAGTGTCAGCCCCGGGACTCGTGCGCCCGGATCACACCGAGGCCGTGTCCCAGGCTGGGGCATTCGGCGGTCAGATCGCTGCCGCGCACCAGGTAGTTGTGCACGCGACCGTTCGTCGGCCGTTCGACGGCGCGATACAGATGGCCGTTCACGGTGATCGTCCAGTCGTCGCCGTCCTGGGCCCACCCGACTGTCTTCTTCATCTGGCGTTTTCCGTTTCCTCGATCGGCCTCGCCGCGGGTCGGCGGCCGTGTAGTGGGAAGAAGAACGGCTTGTGACGCTCGGTGGTTCCGCAGTTTCTGTGCCATTCGGTTACATCTGTGTCACTGTCACGCCCCGGGGGCGCGTTCGGCCTGACTGGTGGTCAGCATGCCGCTGACGAACAGCCGAACGGGCGGAGAACACGCGTGGCTCAGCGTGGTGTCCGCCGCGAGGGAGTCCGGCCCGGAGTCGGGAAGTGCGCCGGCCCGTGTCCCATGTCACCGTCCGAAGTGTGAACAACGGTGTGCGCGTGCCGGGCGTCCCCTTAGGCTGGCTGGTGCAGCTGGTTCGCCCTGTCCTCCAGGCAGGGCGTCGCAAGAGGGAACCCGGTGGAAATCCGGGACTGCCCCGCAGCGGTGAGTGGGAACGACCGCCGTCATACGCACTGGGCCCGGCAGGGTCTGGGAAGCGACGGCCATTAGGTGTCTGCCCCGGCAGACGTGCCCGCGAGTCCGAAGACCTGCCCGCTGCCCGCGCGCGACCGTTCGCGTGCGGAGATCTCGGTGACCTCGTGGGCGGGTCGGCGTAACCGTCAGGTGGACGGACACGGTTCGACGTGTCCCGGTGTCCGCCCGATGCGTCATCCCTTCGCGTCCGCGTCCCGTCCCGGGATCTGTCATGCAGACACGCTCGCGAAGGAGAGTCACGTGACAGCGAAGCCCGCAGCCGCGGCAGCACGGGCCACCGTGTACGGCTACCCCCGTCAGGGGCAGAACCGTGAACTGAAGAAGGCCATCGAGGGCTACTGGAAGGGCCGCGTCGACGCGGACGCCCTCCGGGAGACCGCCGCCGAGCTGCGTCGGAGGACCTGGCAGCAGCTCGCCGAGGCCGGCGTCCACTCCGTGCCGACCGGTGATTTCTCCTACTACGACCACGTCCTGGACACCAGCGTCATGGTCGGCGCCGTCCCCGGGCGGCACCGCGAAGCGGTCGACGCCGACGCCCTCGACGGCTACTTCGCCATGGCCCGCGGCACACAGGACGTCGCCCCGCTGGAGATGACGAAGTGGTTCGACACCAACTACCACTACCTCGTACCTGAGTTGGAGCCGGACACGGTGTTCGCCGCCGACTCCGCCAAGCAGGTCGCGGAGTTCAAGGAGGCGCTGGCCCTCGGTCTGACGCCCCGACCGGTGCTCGTCGGTCCCGTCACCTATCTCCTGCTGGCCAAGGCGGCCCCCGGGGCACCGGCGGACTTCGAACCGCTGACCCTGCTGGACCGGCTGCTTCCGGTGTACGCGGAGGTCCTCGCCGATCTGCGTGCGGCGGGTGCGCAGTGGGTGCAACTGGACGAGCCCACCCTCGTGCAGGACCGGACCCCGGCCGAACTGAACGCCGCCGCCCGCGCCTACCGTGAGCTCGGCGGACTCACCGACCGGCCCAAGCTGCTGGTCGCCTCCTACTTCGGGCGGCTCGGCGAGGCGCTGGCGGTCCTGGCGAAGGCTCCCGTCGACGGGCTGGCCCTCGACTTCACCGAGTCCGGCGCGGGGAACCTCGACGACCTCGCGGCGGCCGGCGGACTGCCCGGCAAGCGCCTGGTCGCCGGTGTCGTGAACGGCCGCAACATCTGGATCAACGACTACGAGAAGTCGCTTGCCACCCTCGGTACCCTCCTCGGCCTCGCCGGCCGGGTCGACGTCTCCGCCTCCTGCTCCCTGCTGCACGTCCCGCTGGACGCCGCCGCCGAGCACGACATCGACCCGCAGATCGCCCGCTGGCTCGCCTTCGCCAAGCAGAAGACCGAGGAGATCGTCGTCCTGGCCCGCGGTCTGGGCGGCGGCACCGACGCCATTACGGCCGAACTCGCCGCCAACCGCGCTGCTCTGGCCTCCCGCGCCGGCGCCGCGCTCACCCGCGACCCGGCCGTCCGCGCCCGCACGGCAGCCGTCACCGAGGCGGACGGCCGCCGCTCCCAGCCGTACCCGGAGCGCTCCGCCGCCCAGCGCGCCCACCTCGGGCTGCCGCTGCTGCCGACGACCACCATCGGCTCGTTCCCGCAGACCGCCGAACTGCGTGCCGCGCGTGCCGACCTGCGTGCGGGGCGGATCGACGGGGCCGGGTACGAGGAACGCATCAAGGACGAGATCCGCGAGGTCCTCTCCTTCCAGGAGAAGGCCGGGCTCGACGTCCTGGTGCACGGCGAGCCCGAACGCAACGACATGGTCCAGTACTTCGCCGAGCAGCTCACCGGCTACCTCGCCACCCAGCACGGCTGGGTGCAGTCCTACGGCACTCGGTATGTCAGGCCGCCGGTCCTCGCGGGCGACATCTCGCGCCCCGGGCCGATGACGGTGCGCTGGACCACGTACGCGCAGTCGCTGACCGCACGCCCCGTCAAGGGCATGCTCACCGGCCCGGTCACCATGCTCGCCTGGTCCTTCGTCCGTGACGACCAGCCGCTCGGCGACACCGCTCGCCAGGTGGCCCTCGCCCTGCGCGACGAGGTCGACGACCTTGAGGCGAGCGGCACTTCGATCATCCAGGTCGATGAGCCCGCGCTGCGCGAGACGCTGCCGCTGCGGGCCGTCGAGCACGCCGCGTACCTGGAGTGGGCGACGGAGTCCTTCCGGCTCGCCACCTCCGGGGTGCGGCCGGACACCCAGATCCACACCCACATGTGCTACGCGGAGTTCGGCGACATCGTCCAGGCCATCGACGATCTCGACGCCGACGTCATCAGCCTGGAGGCGGCCCGCTCCCATATGCAGGTCGCCCGTGAGCTGGCCGCCCACGGCTATCCCCGCGAGGCCGGACCGGGCGTCTACGACATCCACTCCCCGCGCGTCCCCGGCGCCGAAGAGGCGGCGGCCCTGCTGCGCGAGGGGCTTGAGGCCATCCCGGCGGCACGGCTGTGGGTGAATCCCGATTGCGGCCTGAAGACCCGTGGCTGGCCCGAGACCCGGGCCTCCCTGGAGAACCTGGTCGCCGCCGCGCGGGAGATCCGCGCGGAGCTGTCCACCGAGGCGGAGTGATCCGGGCCCGGTGCGGGAGCGAGCGCCGCTCCCGCACCGGGCCCTGCCCGTACGGCTCCGGGAATGTCCGAGCCCGCTGATAGCGTGCCGGTTCCGGGTCGAAGATCACGAAAGGGCTCTCCGCGTGCGGGAAGTGACGTGTCATGAGGTGGGTGCTCAGCGCCTGGGCGACGCGCTGAGCGGTATCAGCGGGCGCACCATGGGGCGATGGCACAAGATGCGTTACGACGACCCGTCCCCCGAGCGGTTGCGCGAGTCGGCCGACGAGCTGCTCGACCACGTGGCCGCCCGTGCCGCGGAGGGTGCCGCGCTCGATGACGCGGCGCGTTCGGCGTTGCGGACGGCGGCGGAGTGCCACCTGGGGGAGATGAGCGTCGGCTGCTTCCCCGACGGTGACCAGGAGATCTTCTTCCCGCTCATCGGTGAGACGCTCAGCAGCGAGGACATAGCCTTCGGCGATGCCGTCGGCTCCGGGGGAGGGCGGGCCCCATCGGCCGGGACCTGGCTCGACGCGTTCGCGGTCTGTCTGGTCAGCGGGCTTGTTCGGGACTGGCAGCGGGTGATCGGACTGCTGCTGCGGGACGACTACGCGCCCGCGATCCACGACGGCGTGCCGTACTCCAAGCTCGACTCGGTGTCGGACCCGGCGGACCTCGCCGCGATGGACGCGCTGTGCCCCTATCTGGCCGAAGCCGAAGGGCATCAGCCCCGGCACTGGCCCACCGTTCCCCTGCGCAGGCCAGACGCCGCCGAACTCGCCTCAGCAGCGGCGAACTTGGACACCATCGGCGTTCAGACGCCGGATAGTCGACTGCTTCGCGTGCTCCTTGATGACGATCAGGCCGCATTCGAGGAGGCGTTGGCCTCCCGGCTCGTCGACCATCGCGAGAGCATGGGCCCCGACCCCGCGCCCCGGACCCTGCTGCCGCTCCACGCCCTCGCCCTGGCCGCGCTGGCGGTGCAGGCGCACGGGTGGGAACTCGGCGTCCGCTCCGGCTATCTGCCGCCCGAGCTGCTGGGCGCCCCCGATGCGCTGCGGCGTGCCGGGGGGCCGGGCGCGAACGACCTGGGCGCCTGGTACGCGAAGTAGCGGCCGCGCTCCGGTGGTGCGTTCCTGTCGACGCGGAACACCGGTGCCGGTCCGGCCCCGACCGCGCACGGGGGGACGGCAGTTCGGCTGTCGGCGGATCGCCCCGTACGGCGGGAAGCCATTCCTCCACACAGTCGGAGTTAGGTTAGCCTAACCAGCGACTGCCCCGGTTGTGGATCTTTCTGTGACCGGTGCCGCCCCGCGCGTGGGGCGGCACACCCGCACGACTCGCCGTGCACTCCGACCGAAGGACTTCGCCATGTTGCGTGCTCAGGGCCTGCCGTCCTGTGAACTCCCCGTCGAGCGTGGGGTGTGAGCGACGGTACGCCGCCGGCTCCCGGCCCCAACGGTCCGCGGGGAGGCCTTGTCGCGGGCGGTGCGCACGGGCCGGATCGGCTACGGTCCCTCACCGCGATCGTCCTGGACGCACTGGAGAAAGCCGCCCCGGCCCGGGGCGGACCGCTGCCCGCCGGAGGGCCCGAGGCCGTGGCCCTGCGCACGCTCGACCTCTGCGCCCCGGTCCTGCCGGAGGAGGGCATCGGACCCGAGGCCGCGCTCGGGGACCTGGTCCGCGCGGTCGCGGAAGGGGCCGCCGATCCGGCCGACCCCGCCTGTGTCGCCCATCTGCACTGCCCACCGCTCGCCGTGGCCGTCGCGGCGGACCTGGCCGGGGCGGCCCTCAACCCCTCCATGGACTCCTGGGACCAGGCGCCCGCCGCCGGGGTGATCGAGGAGCTGACCACGGCCGCACTGGCCCGGCTGGTCCACCCGGCCGCCCCCGCTCCCGATGCCCTCATCACCAGCGGCGGCACCGAGTCCAACCTGGTCGCCCTGCTCCTCGCCCGGGAACGGGCCGCCCCCGGCGCCCTCCGGGTGGTGACGGGCGCCAACGCCCACCACAGCGTCCACCGCGCCGCATGGATGCTCGGCCTGCCCGCCCCCGTGGTCGTCGCCTGCCGCGACGGCCGGATCGACCCGGCCGCCCTCGACGACGCCCTGGCCACCCTCGCCGGAGCGCCGCTGCTGGTCGTCGCCACCGCCGGGACCACCGACGAGGGGCGCATCGACCCGCTCCCGGAGATCGCCCGCATCGCCGAGCGGCATGCGGCCCGACTCCACGTCGACGCCGCCTACGGCGGTCCGTTGCTGTTCAGCGAGCGGCTGGCTCCTCTGCTCGCGGGACTGGAGCACGCCGCCTCCGTAACGTTCGACCTGCATAAACTCGGCTGGCAGCCGGTCGCCGCCGGAGTGCTGGCCGTCGCGGACGCGGAGATGCTCGCGCCGCTGTCCCTGCGCGCCGACTATCTCAACGCCGACGACGACACCGAGGCCGGACTCCCGGATCTGCTGGGCCGCTCGATCCGCACCACCCGGCGCCCCGACGCCCTGAAGATGGCGGTCACCTTTCGGGCGCTCGGCCGCCGGGGACTCGGCGAACTGGTGGAGCACTGCGTGCGTACGGCCCAGGAGTTCGGGCGGGCCGTCGACGCCCGCCACGGGCTGCGCCGCCGCCCCGGCGACATCGGGATCAGCACCGTGCTGTTCCGCCCCGCGGTGGCCGACGGGCTGCCGGACGAGGTGGGCGACGCCGTGGTCGCCGCTGTCCGCCGCACTCTGCTCGCCGAGGGGCGCGCCGTCCTCGGCCGCGCGGTGGCGGAAGACGGCGACGGCCGGCGCCGCCTGTGGCTGAAGGCCACCCTGCTGCACCCGGACGCCGCTGCCGCCGACCTGCTGCCGCTGCTCGACCTCGTCACCGCGGCGGCGGACCGTGCCGTGACCGACGGTGCGGTGGACGGCGTGCGGACCGAGGGTACCGATGACTCTGCGGCGGAAAGGCTGTCGCCATGACGCTGACGACGTGCGGGACGTGCACGACGTGCCCGGGGCGACTCCCCGCCGCCCCGGGGCGTGTTTCGAAAGTCCCGCCTGCCTGGCGACGCCTGGCACGCACGCTCGCCGCGTTGTCGGGATCACCCCGACACATCCAGTACCGGGGTGACCCTCCGCCTTGCGATCGCACGCACCGGACGCCGCCGGGCCTGCCCTCCCGGCAGACGGCGCCACTTTCGAAACACGCCCCAGCCCCCGCCGGAGGAACCCGATGACGCCCGGACCGCGCACGCCGCCCCTCGACCTGCTGGGGGTGGGGGCAGGACCCTTCAACCTCTCGCTCGCCGCGCTCGCCGACGGCGTCCCCGGGCTGCGCACCGTCTTTTACGAGCAGCGCGCCGCCTTCCACTGGCACCCCGGGCTGCTCATCGAGGGAGCCAAGCTCCAAGTTCCCTTCCTGGCCGACCTGGTGAGCCTCGTCGAGCCCACCAGCCCCTGGTCCTACCTCAATTACCTCAAGATCCGCCGCAGGCTCTTCCCGTTCTACTTCGCCGAGCACTTCCATATCCACCGCTCCGAGTTCGACAACTATCTGCGCTGGGTGAGTTCCGAGCTTCCCGCCACCCGCTTCGGCCACCGGGTCGACACGGTGGCCTGGGACCCCGGACAGGACGCGTTCGCCGTGGAGTTCACCCGGCTGGGACCCGATGGGGAGAAGCTCACGAGCGGGCTCGCCCATGCCCGCAACCTCGCCCTCGGCGTCGGCACGGCCCCGCACATCCCCGAACCGCTGCGTGAGCTGGTCCAGGACCCGGCCGCCTTGGTGCTGCACTCCGCCGACTATCTTTCCCAGCGGAACCGGCTGCTGGCCGCCCGCCACATCACCGTCGTCGGCTCGGGCCAGTCGGGCGCCGAAGTCCTGCTGGACCTGCTCCGGTCCCGGCCCGTGGGGGCGGAGGGACTGACCTGGCTGGCCCGTACGCCGGCGTTCGCGCCCATGGAGTACAGCAAGATCGGCCTGGAGCAGTTCACCCCCGACTACACCCGCTACTTCCACGGGCTCTCGCAGGCCACCCGGGACCGGCTCCTGCCCCGTCAGTGGCAGCTGTACAAGGGCGTCAGCGGGGACACGCTCGGGGACATCCACGACGAGCTGTACCGGCGCGGCCTCGGCGGAAGCTGGCCCGACGTCACTCTCACCCCCGGCATCGAGGTCACCGGCGCGGCCACCACCGGGGCGGGGCGCGTCGAGCTGAGTGTCGAGCACGGCCAGCAGGAGGCACGGGGCCGGCTCGTCACGGACGCCGTCGTCCTCGCCACCGGATACCGGGAGCGCCCCGTCGACACGCTCCTCGCCGCTCTCGACCCGTACATCGTCCGCGACGAGGCCGGGCGTCCGCAGGTCGACGCGGCCCAACGGCTCGTTCTCGCACCGGAGACAGCCGGTTCGGTCTTCGTACAGAACGCCGAGCGGCACACGCATGGCGTCGGCGCACCGGACCTGGGCCTGGCCGCCTGGCGTTCCGCCGTCATCGTCAACGCGCTGACGGGCAAGGAGTTCTACCCGCTGCCCGAGCGCACCGCCTTCACCACGTTCGGCCTCGGCGCGCAGGATCGCGACGACCGGGATCCCGCGTCACGTCCGTTCGACGAACGACGGTGACGATGGTGATGGAACGGCTCCGGGCCGCGCGGTGGTGTTCACCGTGCGGCCCGGGGGCGGGTCTGTTCGCGGGGGGTCAGGCCTTGCGGGTGTTGATCTCCTCGGTGAGCTGGGGCACGACGGCGAAGAGGTCGCCGACGACGCCGTAGTCGACGAGTTCGAAGATCGGGGCCTCGGCGTCCTTGTTGATCGCGACGATCGTCTTCGAGGTCTGCATCCCCGCCCGGTGCTGGATCGCCCCGGAGATACCCGAAGCGATGTACAGCTGCGGCGAGACCGACTTGCCGGTCTGCCCGACCTGGGAGGTGTGCGGATACCAGCCCGCGTCGACCGCGGCACGCGAGGCACCCACCGCGGCACCCAGACTGTCCGCGAGCGCCTCGATCAGCGGGAAGTTCTCCGCACCGTTGACCCCACGCCCACCGGAGACCACGATCGCGGCCTCGGTCAGCTCCGGACGGCCCGTCGACTCACGCGCCGTCCGCGAGGTCACCCGCGTGCCCCTCGCCGCATCGCTGAACGACACCGCGAGGGCCTCGACCGCACCCGGGGCCGCGGCCGGCTCGACCGGCGCCGAGTTCGGCTTCACCGTGATCACCGGAACACCCCTGGAAACCCGGGACCTCGTCGTGAACGAAGCGGCGAACGCGGCCTGCGTCGCCACCACACCCCGCTCACCCGCCTCCACATCAGTGGCATCCGTGATGACCCCGGAGCCGACCCGCAGCGCCAGACGGGCCGCGACCTCCTTGCCCTCCGCCGAGGACACCACCAGCACCGCCACCGGCGACACCGCCTCGAACGCCGCCCACAGCGCGTCGACCTTCGGCACCACGAGATACTCACCGAACTCCGGGGCCTCCGAGGCCAGCACCCTCACCGCACCGTGCTCACCCAGCACCGACGCGGTCGCCTCCGCACCCGCACCCAACGCCACCGCGACCGGGTCACCGATCCGGCGCGCCAGCGTCAGCAGCTCCAGCGTCGGCTTACGGACCGCACCGTCCACATGATCGACCAGAACAAGAACTTCAGCCATGACAACGCACTCCAGAAAGAGAAGAGAGAAGGGGAAGGAACGGGAGGAAGGGGAGAGGAAGGCGGGAGGGGGGGCCGGGCGTGCGGGCCTAGATGAACTTCTGGCCCACGAGGAACTCGGCGAGCCGCTTGCCGCCCTCACCCTCGTCCTTCACGATCGTGCCCGCCGTCCGCGCCGGGCGCTCCGTGGCCGAATCGACCGCCGTCCACGCACCCGCCAGACCCACCTCGTCCGCCTCCAGACCCAGATCATCCAGATCCAGCGACCGAACCGGCTTCTTCTTCGCCGCCATGATCCCCTTGAAGGAGGGGTAACGCGCCTCACCCGACTGATCGGTCACCGACACCACCGCCGGCAGCGACGCCTCCAGCAACTCCGAGGCCGTGTCACCGTCACGACGCCCCGTCACCACACCACCGGCCACCGCGACCTCGGACAGCAGCGTCACCTGGGGAACACCGAGACGCTCGGCCAGCAACGCCGGCAGCACACCCATCACACCGTCCGTGGAAGCCATCCCGCAGATCACCAGGTCATACCCGGTCTTCTCCACAGCCTTCGCCAGCACCAGCGACGTCCCCATCACATCACTGCCGTGCAGACCGTCGTCCTCGACGTGAACCGCCCTGTCCGCACCCATCGACAACGCCTTGCGCAACGCGTCCCTGGCATCATCCGGACCCACCGTCACCACGGTGATCTCCGCATCGTCCACCCCGTCAGCGATCCGCAACGCCTGCTCGACCGCGTACTCGTCCAGCTCCGACAGCAGACCGTCGACATCCTCACGGTCCAGCGTCAGGTCATCGGCGAAACGCCGGTCACCGGTCGCGTCGGGCACGTACTTCACACAGACAACGATCCTCAAGCTCACGCCGGCTCTCCTGCCTACCCGGGTGTGGTCCCACCCGGGTGTCATTCGTACGGATGGACAGAATATGGCACTCAGTACCCTCTGTAAAGGTACGCAGTGCCAAAGCGTCCCTTCCGGTGCTACGTTTCGCCGCATGAGCGAGGCGCGAGGACCTGAGAAGAAGGCACCCATGCGGGAGGTGCTCGCGCAGGCGGCCTTCCAGCTCTTCCTGGAGCGGGGCTTCGAGCGGACCACCGTGGACGACATCGTGGCGCGGGCCGGAGTGGGCCGGCGTTCGTTCTTCCGCTACTTTCCGTCCAAGGAGGACGCGGTCTTTCCGGACCATGAGCGCTGCCTCGCCGAGATGACCGAGTTCCTGGCCGACGTCGACGGCGGCGACCCGGTCGGCGAGGTGTGCGATGCCGCTCGCATCGTGCTGCGGATGTACGCGGCGGACCCGGAGTTCTCCGTGCAGCGTTACCGTCTCACCCGGGAGGTGCCGGGGCTGCGGACGTACGAACTGTCGGTGGTGCGCCGTTACGAGCAGACCCTCGCCGGGCACCTGCGGGGCCGGTTCGGTGCGGGCCGGGACCGGGAGCTGAGGGCCGAGGTGGTCGCCGCTTCGGTGGTCGCCGCTCACAACAACGGGCTTCGGCTGTGGCTGCGTTCGGGTGGGGCGGGCGACCCCGAGGTGGCTGTCGATCACGCGCTCGCCCTCGTGCGCGAGGTGTGGGGCCGGTCCGCCGGGGAGGCGGGCACGCCGTCGCCGGAGGGGGAGGGAGGGGGAGAGGAAGGGCTCCCGGACGGTTCTGCGGTCGGCCCGGCCGCGCCCCTTCCCGCGGCCTCCCTTCCCGCCGCGTTTCCCGTCTCCGGTGGCGGTGAGGTGATCGTGATGGTCGCGCGGAAGGGCACCCCGATGTGGCGTGTCGTGCAGCAGATCGAGGCGGCCGTCGGCGAGAACTGAGCAGCAATCGGCACTCGGTGCCTTTACGGTCCGGCACTGAGTGCCATATGGTGCGGACGTGCCCGCGGTGCAGGTGCGGCGCGTCCGAGTCGAGCGCAGGGGGTCGAGCCGTGTCCCGGACAACGATGGGTGCAGTAACGGGCACCGTCCAAACGACGCACGAGGAGTGCGGCCTCCCCTACAACCGCTGCCGCTGGTGCGGCACCGCCTCGTTCCGGCGGCTGCTGTGCCCGGTGTGCGCGTCGAGCGAACTGGAACCCGAACGCACCACCGGCCACGGAGTGGTCGTCAGGACCGCCGTGGTCCACCGCTACACCGAGGCGGCGCGCAACGAGTCCCTGGTGCGGTTCACCGAAGGGTTCGTCTTCCGCTGCCGGATCGTGGGGGCGGCTCCGCACCTGGTGACGGTCGGCGCGCGCGTCCGGCCCGTCCCCGGGGACGAGCCGGAGACGGGCGAGGTGGTCCTGGAGCTCTGCGAGCCGCCCGCACGGCGGGACCGGGGTTGAACGGCCCGGCCGGCCGGGCGGGAACCGCAGATCAGCCGGTCAGTTCAGCCGTTTGAGCATTTCGGCGGCCAACGGGGCTGATGACGCCGGGTTCTGACCAGTGATCAGATTTCGGTCGGTGATGACGAACGGCGCCCAGGGCTCGCCCTCCTGGAAATCCGCGCCCAACGCCACCAGCCGGTCCTGGAGCAGCCACTTCGCCTTGTCCGCGAAGCCCGCCTGGGTCTCCTCGGCGTTGGTGAAGCCGGTCAGCCGGTAGCCGGCGAACGCGTATTTGCCGTCGGGGCCGGTAGCGGCCAGCAGCGCCGCCGGCCCGTGGCAGACCACCCCGAGCGGCTTGCCCGAGGCCAGTACCCGGGCGAGCAGCCGCCCGGAGACGGAGTCCACCGCGAGGTCCTCCATCGGGCCGTGGCCGCCGGGGTAGAAGACGGCGTCGTACGCGTCCGGGTCCACGTCCTCCAGCGCGACCGGCCGCCGCAGTTCCTCGAACGCCTCAAGACCGGCCGCCACCGCGTCGGCGCCCTCCTGCCCGCCATTGACGTCCGGCGCCAGGCTGCCGCGGTCCACGGTCGGCACGACGCCACCCGGGGTGGCGACGACCACCTCGTGCCCGGAGCCGGTGAACGCCCGGTACGGAGCCACGGCCTCCTCGGCCCAGAAGCCCGTGGGGTGGGCCGTGCCGTCCGCCAGGGTCCAGTGGTCCGCACCGGACACCACGAAAAGGATCTTTGCCATGTCGTACATCTCCGTTGGTCGGGGTGGCTGACCAGGCCGACGGTAGGCCCGGTCGGGCCAGGATCCGCCTCCCGCCCACGTGTGCCGGAAAGTGGCTTCCGACGGGGCGGCGGCGATCGGCCGTCCGGCGGATCGCCTGCCCCCGCAGGACGGTCCGAATCATCCGGTGCGGCTGAATCAGGAGGCCGGGCGCCGGGCCTCCAGGGCGGCACCAGCGCCTCGGTCCGCTGGACGTATCCGCTGAACAGGCCGGTGAGCGAGGCCGGTCGGTCCCGGGCCACGCCGCCCGCCACCGGGATTCCCGAGCTCAGCGCCTCGGTGAACTTGCGGACAGGGGAGTGCGGCTCCGCCGGATCGCGGCAACGGCGGCCGGGAGCCCCCGTCCGGGGAGGCCGCCGGCGGTCGGGTGAGGACAGCCGCCCGGACAGCCGCCCAGTACCGTGACGCCCGGATCGCTCCGTCACCCCGGAACGGATCGAGAGCCGCGGGCAGCCGCCCCGCGTCGGAGATGTCCGCATTCACCCGAGGGGTGAGGGCTCATCCGGCCGTGCTTAGCTGGAGCCATGATCGATGACTTCCTGTACGGGACCGCCGGGCACCCCGGACCGCCGGCCGAGGTCGAGGCCGCCGTGCGCGCCGCCGCCGCGGCCGAGATCATGCCGCGCCACCGGAAGCTCGCCGCCCACGAGATCATCGAGAAGAGTGGCCCCCACGACCTGGTCACCGCCGCCGACCGGCTGGCCGAGGAACACCTCACCGCCGCCCTCACCAAGCTGCTGCCCGGCTCGGTCGTCGTCGGTGAGGAGTCCGTGCACGCCGACCCGGCGGTCTACGACGCCCTTGGCGGCGACGCCCCGGTCTGGATCGTCGACCCGGTCGACGGCACTCGTCAGTTCGTCCGGGGCGAGGCCGGCTTCTGCACCCTGGTCGCCCTCGCCCAGCACGGCGAGGTACACGCCTCCTGGACGTACGCACCGGTCCGGGGCGAGATGGCCATCGCCGTACGCGGTCGGGGCGCCACACTCAACGGGGCGCCGATACGCTCCGGGGCGCCCGCACCCGGCGCCGTGCTGAACGTGGCCATGTCGCATCCCGACTACACCAGCGAGGCCCAGAAGCGGGCCCTGCTCGGCCTGCGCACCGAAGGCATCGCGGCCCGCCCCTGCGGCTCGGCCGGACTCGAGTACCTCGCCGTCGCCCGCGGCGCCCTGGACGCCACCGCCTTCAACTGGGAGTACGCCTGGGACCACGCCGCGGGCCTGCTCCTGGTCACCGAGGCGGGCGGCGCCCAGTCGACCCTGTCCGGCGCCCCGTTCCGTATCGCGGGCGGCAACGACCTGCCGTTCACGGCGGCCCGCGACGAGGCCACCGCCCAGCGCGTCCTGGCCGCCCTGCGCACGGGCGGCTGACCCGCCCGACCGCACTCGGGGTACCCGCGTCAGCACGGTCGGTGGCGGCGAATATCCTGGAGATCCGACTGCCGGCCGACGAAGGAGTCCCAAGGTGCCGTCGATGCTCGATGTGGTCGTGGTGGGCGCGGGGCCCAACGGACTGACCGCCGCGGCCGAACTGGCCCGCCGCGGCTTCGCGGTGGAGGTCCACGAGGCGCACGACACCATCGGTGGGGGATCCCGCACCGAGGAGCTGACCCTCCCGGGTTTCCGGCACGATCCCTGTTCCGCCGTGCACCCCCTGGCGATCGGCTCGCCCGCGTTCCGGGGCATGCCGCTGGACCGGCATGGCCTTCAGTGGCTGCACCCCGAGGTCGACCTCGCGCACCCCTTCCCGGACGGCACCGCGGCGGCGCTCACCCGCTCGGTGGGCGAGAGCGCGATGTCGCTGGGGGCCGCCGACGCCGGGGCCTACCGCCGCCTCATGGCCCCCTTCGTCGGCCGCTGGGACACCCTGGCCGCCGACTTCCTGCGCACTCCCTGGGCCGGCCTGCCCCGCGACCCCTACCGGCTGGCCCGCTTCGGCCTGCTCGGCCTCCAGCCCGCCACCTGGGTCTCCCGCCGCTTCGCCGGCGAGAAGGCCCGCGGCCTCTTCGCCGGGCTCGCCGCCCACGCCATAGCTCCCACCAGCGGATTCGCCACCTCGGGCATCGCCCTCGTCTTCGCGCTCGCCGCCCACGAGAACGGCTGGCCGGTGCCGCGCGGCGGCTCCCAGGCCATCTCGGACGCCCTCGGCTCCTATCTCCGCGAACAGGGCGGCACGATCCGCACCGGCAGCGAGGTCAAGCGTCTGGACGAACTCCCGCCCGCCCGCGCCTACGTCTTCGACACCTCGCCCACCGCGCTCGCCCGCATCGCCGGCCTCGGCTCCGCCTACAGCCACTACCGCTACGGCGCCTCCGCCTTCAAGATCGACTACGCGCTCTCCGGCCCCGTCCCGTGGACGGCCGAGGAGGCGCGCCGCGCCGGCACCGTCCACATCGGCCCGACCGCCGGAGCCATCGACACGGCGCTGCGGGCTGCCGTCGAGGGCCGCGATCCCGCTGTCCCCTTCCTCATCACCGCCCAGCCGAGTCTCACCGACCCCTCCAGGGCCCCCGAGGGACGCCATGTCTTCTGGGCGTACGGGCACGTCCCGGCGGGCTGGGAGGGCGATGCGACCGACGTCATCGAGCGCCAACTGGAGCGCTTCGCCCCCGGGTTCCGCGACCTGGTGCTCGCACGCGCCGTCGCGGGCCCGCCCCAACTCGCCGCACGCAACGCCAACTACATCGGCGGCGATATCGCGTGCGGTGCCTTCGCCGGCCTTCAGACGCTGATCCGCCCCAAGCTCGCCCGCGTCCCCTACGCCACCGCGCACCCCGCGGTCTTCCTCTGCTCCTCGGCCACCCCGCCCGGACCGGGGGTCCACGGCATGTCCGGCCACCACGCCGCCAAGGCCGTATGGCGAAGGCTGCGGGCCTCCTGAACGGACCGGGCGGCGAAGGCCCCCGGCGCGCGGCATGATGTCCGCATGAGCACCTCTGTCTCCCCCGCCGTACGTCTGGTCCGCGGCGACATCACCGACCAGTCCGTCGACGTCATCGTCAATGCGGCGAACTCCTCGCTGCTCGGCGGCGGCGGAGTCGACGGCGCCATACACCGGCGAGGCGGACCCGACATCCTCGCCGCCTGCCATGAACTGCGCGCCTCGCACTACGGAAAGGGGCTTCCCACCGGGCAGGCCGTCGCCACGACCGCCGGACGCCTCGACGCCCGGTGGATCGTGCACACGGTCGGCCCGGTCTTCTCCGGCGCCCAGGACCGTTCCGCCCTGCTCGCCTCCTGCTACCGCGAATCCCTGCGCCTGGCAGCCGAGTTGGGGGCCAGGTCCATCGCGTTCCCGGCGATCTCCACCGGCATCTACGGCTGGCCGATGGACGACGGGGCCCGGATCGCCGTACACACGGTCCTGACGGAGACGGTGGAGCCGGTCGACGAGGTGCGCTTCGTGCTCTTCGACGCCCACGCGTACGTGGAGTTCGAGGAAGTCCTCGCGATGCGCTGAGACCGCGCACCGCACCCCGCCCACCGCGCCTCGCGGCCACCGGGAGGGTTCGGACGTACCGCTGCCGGATTTCCGCGCGAGGACCCTGTCGGATTTCCGCCAGCCAAGCCGCTGACCGGTGCACCATCCTGGAACCATGCACACCGACACCGAGCGTTGCGTGCGGGCCGTCCAGTCCAGGGACGCCCGCTTCGACGGCTGGTTCTTCACCGCGGTCCTCACGACCCGCGTCTACTGCCGCCCCAGCTGCCCCGTCGTGCCGCCCAAGGTTCAGAACATGACCTTCTACCCCAGCGCCGCCGCCTGCCAGCAGGCCGGATTCCGGGCCTGCAAGCGATGCCGCCCCGACACCAGCCCCGGATCCCCCGAGTGGAACGCCCGCGCCGACTCGGTCGCCCGCGCCATGCGCCTGATCCGGGACGGGGTCGTCGACCGCGAGGGCGTGCCCGGGCTCGCCTCCCGGCTCGGCTACTCCGCACGGCAGATCGAACGCCAGCTGCTGGCCGAGCTGGGCGCCGGTCCGCTGGCCCTGGCCCGCGCCCAGCGGGCGCAGACCGCCCGCCTCCTCATCGAGACGACCGCGCTGCCCATGGCCCAGGTCGCGTTCGCGGCCGGCTTCTCCTCGATCCGCACCTTCAACGAGACGGTCCGCGAGGTCTTCGCCCTGGCCCCCGGCGAACTGCGCACCCGAGCCGCCCGGGGCCCCCGGCCTGCCGCCGTACCGGGCGTCATCGCGCTCCGCCTTCCGTACCGGGCCCCACTCAACCCCAGCAATCTCTTCGGTCACCTCGCCGCGACCGCCGTCCCCGGCGTCGAGGAGTGGCGGGACGGCGCGTACCGGCGCACCCTCGCCCTCCCGTACGGGCACGGAGTCGTCACCCTGAGCCCGGCGCCCGATCACATCGCCTGCCGGCTCTCCCTCACCGACCCCCGCGACCTCACCCGGGCCATCAGCCGCTGCCGTTGGCTCCTCGACCTGGACGCGGACCCGGTCGCTGTCGACGCGCTGCTGCGCACCGACCCGCTGCTCGCCCCACTGGTCGACGACGGCCCAGGCCGCCGGGTGCCGCGCACCGTGGACGGCGCGGAGTTCGCCGTACGCGCGGTGCTCGGCCAGCAGGTCTCCACCGCCGCCGCCCGCACCCACACCGCCCGGCTGGTCACCGCCCACGGCGTCCCGGTCGAGGACCCCGAGGGCGGGCTGACGCACCTCTTCCCGGCCCCGGAGGCGCTGGCGGACCTCGACCCGGAGGCCCTGGCCCTGCCGCGCACCCGCCGCACCACGCTCACCACGCTCGTCTCCGCCCTCGCGGAGGACCGGCTGCGGCTCGACACCGACACCGACTGGGAGCAGGCCCGCGCCGAACTGGCCGCCCTGCCCGGCTTCGGCCCCTGGACGGTCGAGTCCATCGCCATGCGGGCGCTCGGCGACCCCGACGCCTTCCTCCCCACCGACCTCGGCATCCGCCGGGCGGCCGGCCGGCTCGGCCTGCCGGCCACCCCCGCCGCCCTCACGGCACGGGCCGCCGACTGGCGCCCCTGGCGGGCGTACGCCGTGCAGTACCTCTGGACGGTGGACGACCACCCCATCAACCATCTACCCGCCTGAAGGAGTCCTCCATGACCACGGTCAAGCAGCACACGGTCCTCGACAGTCCCTACGGCGCGCTGACGCTCGTCGCGACCGACGGCGTCCTCTCCGCCCTCTATATGACCGATCAGCGCCACCGCCCACCCCAGGAGACCTTTGGCGTCCCGGACCCGGAGCCCTTCGGCGGGGTGATCCAGCAGCTGACGGAGTACTTCGCCGGGGACCGCACCGCCTTCGACCTCCCGATGAACCTCGTGGGCACGCCCTTCCAGCGGAGCGTGTGGGCGGAGCTGCTGAAGATCCCGTACGGCGAGACCCGTACGTACGGCGAACTGGCCGAGGAGCTCGGCAAGCCGGGCGCTTCGCGGGCGGTCGGCCTGGCCAACGGGAAGAACCCGGTCGGGATCATCGTGCCGTGCCACCGGGTGATCGGAGCCTCCGGGAGCCTCACCGGATACGGCGGCGGCCTGGACCGCAAGCAACGACTGCTCGCCTTCGAGGGCGGCGGGACGGCGGACGGGGTGCGGGCCCTGTTCTGAGAGCGGGCGGGCGGGCTGTTCCCCAAGCGGCCCGGGGGCGCACCGAAGCCGGTACGCCCCCGCCCCTCCGCTCACCGGCCTCAGCCGGTGAAGATCTCCACGGCCGTCCAGATGGCGAGGCCCAGCATGCAGATCCCGCCGATCCGCTGGACGGTCTTCAGAGGTACGCGCCCCGCGATGAACTTCCCCGCGAGCAGCGCCAGGGCCGAGACGGACATCAGGGCGGCGGCCGAACCGATCGCGGTGGACCAGGTGCCGTTGCTCGCCGCGAGGTTGGCGGTGGTGATCTGGGTCAGGTCGCCCCACTCGCTGATGAAGACCGCCATGAAGGCGGTCGAGTAGACCGGCCAGAACCCGGTCACCGTCTTCACCTCGCCTTCCTGGTCGTCGTCCCCGCCGCTGCCGCGCAGCAGGAGGAAGGCGCCGAGCGCGAAGAGGGAGGCCGAGACGAGTTTGACGATCCAGTCGGGCAGCAGACCGATGAGGCTGCCCGCGCCCACGGCGATGGCGACGTGCACGATGAACGCGGACGACGTGCCGAACCACACGTAGAGCGGGCGCATCCGCGTGCCCATGGCCAGTGACGCGAACATCGTCTTGTCGGGGAGCTCGGCGAGGAAGATCAGCCCGAAGGCGGTGATGATCGCCAGAGGGTCGAGGTGCATTCCGGGTGGCTTTCTGTTCGAGCCGGGCCCCGGATCTTCGCGAAGCGCCGTTCGGGCTTTTCGGAGGACCACTCGGCCCGGCATGACGGCAGCGCCCACAGGGCGCGGGCGTGTCATACAGGACCGAAGGTCTCGCCCGCCCGTGGAACCCTTCTCAGGATCCACGAGCCCGGCCACCGGGAACCCGAAGGTTCCAGTGTGTCGACGACCGGTTTGCGGGGCTACTCCCCTTCGCAGCAGCCAACGTTACCCCACCCGGCCGGCTGGGGTAACTGCTGTTCGAACCCCGAGCCTCTCGGTAGAGTCGTGGTGATCACCCGGACCGGCGGTGGTCCCCCTTCCACACCACCGCGACGGGAAGTGCCCCCATGAGCCGCCGCCCCCGTAAGGACGCGCCCGCCCAGGGTGTCCCCCGGCCCACCGTCAGCGTCTGCCGGGGCTGCTGCTGCGGCACCGGGAAGATCCCGGGTGTCGACCACGCGGCCCAGCTGGCCCGGCTCCGTGCCGGACTGGAGGGGGCCGCGACCGTACGGGCCGTCGAGTGCCTGGACGCCTGCGAGCAGGGCAACGTGATCGTGGTGCAGCCCTCCACCGAGGGCCGCCGGGCCGGGGGCCGTCCGGTCTGGCTGGGCCTGGTCAACGACGAGCACGCCGAGCAGGACATCGTGACCTGGGCGGCGGAGGGCGGCCCGGGCCTCGCGGACGCCCCGGACATCCTCGATCTGTACGTCTTCCAGCCCTCGCGCCGGGTCCGGGCGGGCCTGGACGGCTGAGCGGCCCGCCCCGGACGGTCACCGACAGCGCCGGTCAGCCGTCCGGACTGCTCAACCCCGCCAGCAGCTTCGGCAGCGAGACGCCGATCGGCTCCCGGACGATCTCGTCGGCGAGTTCGTCGTACGGGGTCGGCTCCGCGTTCACCACGATCAGCCGCGCCCCGTACTCGGCCGCGATCCCGGCGAGCGAGGCGGCGGGCTGCACCCGCAGCGTCGTACCGACCGCCACGAACACCTCGCACGCCTTGGCGATCGCCATCGCATCGGCCAGCACCTGCGGGTCCAGCCGTTCGCCGAACATCACCGTCGCTGATTTCAGGATCCCGCCGCAGACCGTGCACGCCGGATCCGCCTCACCCGCCTCGACCCGTTCCAGTGCCCCGGCCATCGAGGACCGGGCGTGGCACCGGGTGCAGACCACCCGGTGTGCGGTGCCGTGGAGTTCGAGGACCTTGCGGTCGGGCAGGCCGGCCCGCTGGTGCAGCCCGTCGATGTTCTGCGTGATCACCCGGACCGGTACGCCGGACCGCTCCAGCTCCGCGACCGCCCGGTGGGCGGCGTTCGGTTCGGGCTTGCGGAGGGCGGCATCGCGGCGCATCAGCCACGAGCGTCGGCGGATCGCGGGGTCGGACATGTAGAAGTCGTACGTGACGAGCTTCTCGGCCTCCGGATCCGTGCGCCAGACCCCGTTGGGCCCCCGGTAGTCGGGGATGCCGGAGTCGGTGGAGATGCCGGCACCGCTGAGGATCGCGACGAGAGTCATGAGGGCGAGCCTAGAGAAACGGACACCCGGCGTGCGAGCGCAATTCGCCGGTGCGAGGTCCGCCCACGGCCAGGATGACCGTCAGCCTGGATGCCGAACCCGTCGTCCTCACGCGACCGGCTCGCCGTCCTCCAGCTCCACGGCCCCGCCGCCGGAGGCCAGGACCTCCAGCGCCGCCCGGACCCGGCCGCCGAGCGTGCCGAGCAGAAAGCCATCCAGATCGGCGGGCGCCACCAGCCTCCAGGACAGCAGCTCCTCCTCCTGGAGCCGGATCGCCGCCAACTGGTCCGCGGTGAGCACGCCGCCGTCGTAGAGGTACGCCACGATCGGCGGGCGGCCGACGCCCCGTACCCAGTCCACGGCGAGCAGCCGTCCCGGCGCCAGGTCGAGGCCGATCTCCTCCGCCGTCTCGCGCCGCGCGGCCGGCCGGGGCCCCTCACCCGTCTCCGACTCGACGGTCCCACCGGGCAGCGCCCAGCCCTCGCGGTAGTTCGGCTCGACGAGGAGGATCCGTCCCTCCGCGTCACGAAAGAGCGTGGCGGCGCCGGACAGGACGCGGGGAAGTCCGGCGATGTACGCGGCGTAGTCGGCATCGGGAGTCGTCACGGCCGACAGCGTAGTGGTAGGGGCCGGACCGCACGGCCGTGGACGGCCCTGGGGGGATCAGGGATCGTGCGGATAGGGTCGGGGCGGCGCGACTGCCTGTTCGAAAGCAGAGGGATGCAAGGTGACGGACGGCGCAGATGTGGAGACCGCCCGCGTGCTCGTGGCGGCGGACAAGTTCAAGGGCTCGCTCACGGCCGTGCAGGTCGCGGAGCGGGTGACGGCCGGGCTGCGGCGCGTCGTCCCCGACCTGCGGGTGGAGACCCTGCCGGTCGCGGACGGCGGCGACGGCACGGTCGCGGCGGCGGTGGCCGCCGGATTCGAGCGCCGCGAGGCGCGGGTGACCGGTCCTCTCGGGGACCCGGTGACGGCGGCGTACGCGCTGCGCGGGTCCACCGCCGTGGTGGAGATGGCCGAGGCGTCGGGCCTCCAGCGGCTGCCCGACGGGGTGTTCGCCCCGCTCACGGCCACCACGTACGGCTCGGGCGAGCTGCTGCTGGCCGCCTTGGAGGCGGGGGCGAGGACGATCGTGTTCGGGGTCGGCGGCAGTGCCACCACGGACGGCGGCGCGGGCATGCTCGCCGCGCTCGGAGCACGCTTCCTGGACGAGGACGGCAAGCCCGTGGGCCCCGGTGGCGGCCCTCTCGCGGAGCTGGCCGAGGCCGACCTCTCGGGGCTCGACCCCCGGCTGGTGGACATCGACCTGGTCCTGGCCAGCGACGTGGACAACCCGCTGACGGGCCCCGAGGGCGCCCCCGAGGTGTACGGCCGCCAGAAGGGCGCGAGCGAGGAGGACATCGCGGTCCTCGACGCGGCCCTGACGCATTACGCCTCGATCCTGGGCCCGGACACGGCGGCCCTGCCCGGCGCGGGCGCGGCCGGAGGCATCGGTTACGGGGCGCTCGTCGCCCTCGGCGCCCGCTTCCGCCCCGGCATCGAGGTGATGCTCGACGTGCTCGGTTTCGCCCCCGCGCTGACCGGCGTCACGCTGGTGATCACGGGCGAGGGCTCGCTCGACGAGCAGACGCTGCACGGCAAGGCCCCGGCCGGGGTCGCCGCCGCAGCCCGCGCGGCCGGGATCGAGGCCGTCGCGGTCTGCGGCCGGCTCGGCCTGTCCCAGGAGGCCCTGGCGAAGGCGGGCATCAGCCGCGCCTACGCCCTGGCCGAACTGGAACCGGACCCGGCTGTATCCATGGCCAAGGCCGGGCCGCTGCTGGAACGGGCGGCGGAGTCGATCGCCCGGGACTTCCTGCGGAGCTGAGGCTGGAGGGACGGACGTACGGAGCCGACGCGGGGGCGGACGTACGGAGAAAGCGGGAGGGCCTGGGGGCAGACCCCGGGCCCTTCCCGCACGCCGAGGCCGCGCACGCCGTGCCCATCGGCGCGCCGCCGGGCGACCGGCTGGCAGGACCACGCCCATGCCCCGGCGCCGAGCCGGCCGCCCTGCTTCGCCGATCCGCTCGGCTTCGGGTCCAGCCCGTTCCCACCCTTCGACGCCGACCCGCCGCACCGGTCGTGGCAGCACCCCCGCCGCCGCGACCGGTGCGGCGGGTGCCCCCACCGGCATCAGCTTCATCATCGGACCTCCCTGGTCCCTCGCTCCGCACCCCGGCCGAATGGTCCGGGCATCGGTAGCGAGGCGATTCCAGGAGCGGACAGCGCCATGGTGAGGGAACCCGGTACTCATCTCCTGTCGGCGGAACGGCTCGGCCGACAAAGGGGTTTCGCCCCTGGTGGCCCGGCGCGCGGGATGGTACGTGCCGGATATGAAGGGCGGCCGGGAATGGCTGGATCTCAACCGTCGGACGTGAGCGGGAAGCCGGTTCCGGCGCGGCGCCAGTGGGGACTCCGGCTTCGGGAGCCCGCTCTTCCGGGCTTCATGATCGGCGGAAAATTGGTCTGGACCACATGGAATGCCGGTGATTAGCTCATTCCGGACTCCGAGCCATCGGGCCGGGTCCGCCCAGCTTCTGACCATGTCCTGCCGAGTCCTGCTGAGGGGATCCATCTGTGATCGACATTGTGGCGGTACTCAGGGCCGAGGACGCCGCTCTGGACTTTCTTTCCGTACTCAGCGGCCAGGAGGACGAGGTCCACGTCCTGTGCGGCGACACCGGCCAGTGCCTGGTGCTCCCGGCGGGCCGGCCGCTCGCCGAACGGCTCGCCGCCCTGGCCCCGCTGGTCGGGCCGGTCGACGAGCACGCCGTCTCGCCGGGGCCCGAATCCCTGGCCGCCCTCGTCGAGGCCTCGGCCCAGGGCGGCCCGGCCCGCCTCTGGACCCACTCGCCCGCCGACACCCGGCGCAGCCGCGGCCGGCTCGGCCGGGACGCCGCCCTCGCCGCGGGGGAGCGGCCCGTCCTGCACGCCGTCGGCCACTCGCCCTACCTCCAGTTCATCAGCGACCTGGACCGCCCCCTGGACCGGCCCGCGGTCGCCGCCAAACTCGGCTTCGTCAACCGGCACTGCGGGCACCTGCTGCGTACCGCCTCGGAGGAGCACGTCGTCCGGACCGGACGGGTCCACGCCACCGAACGCTTCTTCGCGGCCGGGCCCGACGAACGCGAGCGGCTCTTCGCTCTCCTGGCCAGCCTCGACGAGGACGCCGCCTCGGTGCCCGACCCCTGGGAATTCGCCACGTCCGCCTACGAGGCGGAGCGGCTGGACACCACCGTCGCGTGGATCGCCGGACACCGCCTGCCCGGCAACGGGCCCCTCATCGAGGTCGGGGCCTGCGAAGGGGCCCTCACCACCCGGCTCGTGGACAAGGGCTTCACCGTCCACGCGACCGAACCCAACCCGGTCTTCCGCCACCGGCTGGCCGCCCACGCCGGGGACACCGCGCACATCCACGCGGAGTCCCTGGAGGAGCTGGCCGCCCGCCCGGAACTCCCGGGCGCGGCCTACCTCCTGATCGAGATGCTGTACTACGGCCAGGATCTCGGCCTGCTCGACCGCCTCCCCGCCGACCTGGTCTTCGTCGCCCTGGAACCGGAGACGCTCGCCGCCGGTCTGACCCCCTGGCTGGAGCGCACCCCGCACTGGGAGAAGGCCGATGAGACGCCGCTCGTCGCCCCGGCGCTGGAAGCCGTCTGCGGTGGCCGCGCCTATCTGAGCAAGCGCGGCAGCATCGGCGTCCTGCTGCGGCGCACCGGCGTCTGACGGAGTCCGCGATGTACGACGTCTGCGTCGGGCTCGGCTACCACTGCGAGTCGACCTACCAGCTCCGCCGGATCACCGGCGTCGAGCGGGCCCACTTCTTCGACTGGCTCGACCTCGACCTCATCGCTGTGAAGGAGACCATCGAGGCCGACTTCACCAACGTCCTCCGCCCCGGCCTGGGCGAACCGTTCAGCGACGGCGCCTGCGTACGTGACCGGGGCTCGAACATCCGCTTCTTCCACGATTTCCACGCTCCGGAGGGCACCGGGCTGACCCCGGCCGTCATCGCCGAGCGGCATCCGGCGGTCCGGGCCAAGTTCACCCACCTCGCCACCCGTTGGCGAGCCCTGACCGCCTCCCGGTCGCGCGTCCTGTACGTCCACCACGACGCGTTCGACGAGAGCGGGGCCCCCGAACTGGCCGACCTCCACCGGCTGTTGCGCACCCGCTACCCGGACCATGACTTCGACCTGCTGTGGCTGCGCCGTACGCCCCCCGCGGACACCGACGCACTCCCGCCCGGCGTCCTGTGGGGCACGGCCGCCCTCAGCCCGGGCCGCTGGGAGGGCGACGACGCCGCCTGGGACGCCGCCCTCGCCCCGCTGGACATTCCCCGCCGTACCCCGGGGACCTGAACACCCGCCCACCCAGCCGCCCGCACCCCTCCGGAGGAACCGTGCCCATCGCCGTACCCCCGCCCTGGCGCACCGTCGTCATCTCGCCGCACTTCGACGACGCCGCCCTCTCCCTCGCGGGACTGCTGCCCACCCTGCCCGGCCCCATCGCGGTCGTCACCGTCCACGGCGGCTCCCCGGCCCCCGGCCTCCCGGTCTCGGGGTGGGACGCCCTCTGCGGGTTCAGCTCCGCCGTCGAGGCGTACCGGGCGCGCAGGGCCGAGGACGCCCGCTCCTGCGAGCTCCTCGGGGCCGAGCAGGTCCTCGTCGACCACCCCGACGGTCCGTACGTCGGCGAGGGCGACGAACCGGCCGGCCTCGATCCCCTGCTGCGCTCGCTGGCACCCGGCACCCGGGTCCTCGTACCGCTCGCCAGCAACCAGACGGACCACGAGGCCGTCCGGCTGCGCGCCCAGCGGGTCCTCGCCGCCGCCGGGGCTCCCGAGCCCTGGGTGTACGCCGACCTGCCCTACACCGGACACCTCCCGGAATGGGGCACCCCCGGGGCGTGCGCGGCGCTGGCCGCGAGCGAGAAGTGGGGGACCGCCTACCAGGAACTGAACCGTACCCACCGGCTCACCGTCCGCCACGAGCTGGTGCTCTCCGACGAGCAGTGGGCGGCGAAGCGCGCGGCGGTCCTGTGCCACGCCTCCCAGCTCTCCGCGCTAGCCGTCGACCACGGCGCCGCCCTGTCCCGGACGGGGCCCCTGCGCGCCGAGCTGATCTGGAGTCTGGAGCCCCGCGACGACGGCTGAGGCCGGCGCCGGGAACGCACGAGGGCCCGGATGCCGGGGAGCATCCGGGCCCTCGCCCTGGTTCGCCTGTCCGCCGCTACGGCAGCTGTGCCGCCCGCGCCTCGCGGCGGTTGTCACGGAACGTGTTCACCCGTCGAGCCGTGGCGAACAGCGGTATCACCGCGCCGAGCACCACCTGGAGCGCGCAGCCGGTCTGGAGCAGCAGCTGACCGCCGGGCGCGTCGAACGCCCACGCGGCGAGCAGCCCCATCGCGGCCATGATCCAGCCGAGCATCGCCAGCGCGAGGACGCCCCGCGGCTTGGGGTACTCCACCCGGCTCACCATCAGCCACGCCACACCGACGATCGCGAGCAGCGTCGGGATGAAGGGCAGCTCCAGGAGCACGATCGAGACGACCGTCAGTGCTCCGAAGGGGCTCGGCATGCCCTGGAACATGCCGTCCTTCAGCGTCACGCAGGAGAATCTGGCAAGCCTGAGCACCACCGCCAGCAACACGACGATCGCCGCCAGGGCCGACACCCGCTGATGGGCGTCGTCGGCGACCATGCCGTACACGAGCACGAAATAGGCCGGTGCGAGCCCGAAGCTGATGAGGTCTGAGAGGTTGTCCAGCTCGGCACCCATCGGCGAGGAGCGCAGTTTGCGCGCCACGAGACCGTCGAACAGGTCGAAGATCGCGGCCATCAGCATGAGGATCACGGCGGTGGCGGCCGAGTGGCGGGCCATGCCCGTCTCGTCGCTGCCCGTGAGGTGCGGGATCAGAATGCCCGTGGTGGTGAAGTACACCGCCATGAATCCGCACGTCGCGTTACCGAGCGTGAGGGTGTCCGCTATCGACAGCCGCATGGAGAGAGGCATGTCCTCCGCGCCGTCGACGTCGCTCTCTTCGTCGGCCTCCGGCACCCAGCCGGCCTTGGTATCAGGATCAATCACGGTCAATTCGAGTCACCCCCGCGGTGGTGGCCTGACCGACCTCGACCGCGACATCGATACCCTCCGGGAGGTAGATGTCCACGCGCGAGCCGAAGCGGATCAGGCCGATGCGCTCGCCCTGCTCCACCTTCGTGCCCTCGGGGAGGTACGGCACGATCCGACGGGCGACCGCTCCCGCGATCTGCACCATCTCGATGTCGCCGAGCTCGGTGTCGAAGTGCCAGACAACGCGCTCGTTGTTCTCGCTCTCCTTGTTGAACGCCGGAACGAAGCCGCCCGGGATGTGCTCGACCGACGTCACGGTGCCCGCCAGCGGAGCGCGGTTGACGTGAACGTTGAGCGGGCTCATGAAGATCGCGACGCGGGTGCGCCCGTCCTTCCACGGCATGATGCTCTGCACCACACCGTCGGCCGGGGAGATGACCCGGCCGTCAGTGATCTCGCGCTCGGGGTCACGGAAGAACCACAGCATGCCCGCCGCGAGCGCGGTGGTGGGCACAGCCACTGCTGCCCAGCGCCCCGACTTGCGGGCGCGGGCCAGGCTGAGGGCTGCGGTGGCGACGGTCGGCAGGAGCCACGGCGATGCTCCGCGGGCGATGCGGACCCCGCCGCGGGATGCGGAGGAAGTGCTGTCGGGCATGAATGACCTTCGTAGCGGATGATGCCGCGCTGGCAACGGGGGACGGCGGCTTTCCGGCGATGCTATCGGTTGCCGGGCGCAACTGGGCAAGCCAGCAGCCGAGTCGGACGGCGGAAAGGCACCCGTCGAGGATGACCCGGTGTGATGTTCTTCGCCACCAAATCGCCTCGAAAGGGACAATCAGCCCTGGAATCGGTACTCCTCCAAGAGGCGTCGGCCAATGATCATTTTCTGGATCTCGGCGGTACCTTCACCGATCAGCAGCATCGGTGCCTCACGGTAGAGGCGCTCGATCTCGTACTCCTTGGAGAAGCCGTAACCGCCATGGATGCGGAAGGCGTCCTCGACGACTTCCTTGCAGTACTCGGAGGCGAGGTACTTCGCCATCCCTGCCTCCAGGTCGTTTCGTTCCCCGGAGTCCTTTTTGCGTGCCGCATTCACCATCATCGCATGAGCGGCTTCGACCTTGGTGGCCATTTCGGCCAGTTTGAACTGGATCGCCTGGTGCTGGGCGATCGGTTTGCCGAAGGTGTGGCGCTGCTGCGCGTACGAAACCCCCAGCTCGAATGCACGCTGTGCGACACCGCAGCCACGTGCCGCGACATTTACCCGTCCCACCTCGACGCCGTCCATCATTTGGTAAAACCCTCGGCCTGTCGTGCCCCCGAGGACACGATTGGCCGGAATGCGCAGGTCGTCCATGATGAGCTCGGTCGTGTCGACGCCCTTGTAGCCCATCTTGTCGATCTTCCCGGGGATGGTCAGGCCGGGCCGGACCTCTCCGAAGCCGGGCTCCTTCTCGATGAGGAAGGTCGTCATGGACTTGTGGGGCGCGGTCCCCTCGGGGTGGCCTTCGTCACTTCGGCAGAGTACGGCTACCAGATTCGACGTTCCGCCGTTCGTCAGCCACATCTTCTGGCCGTTGAGAACGTACTCCTCGCCATCCCGGACGCCCTTCGACGAGATCGCCGAGACATCCGAGCCGAGCGCCGGTTCCGACATCGAGAAGGCCCCGCGCACCTCGCCCAGTGCCATGCGCGGCAGGAACGTGTCCTTCTGTTCCTGGGTGCCGTGCTGCTTGAGCATGTAGGCCACGATGAAATGCGTGTTGATGATGCCCGACACGCTCATCCAGCCCCGCGCGATCTCCTCCACGCACAGCGCGTAGGTGAGCAGCGACTCACCCAGACCCCCGTACTCCTCGGGAATCATCAGCCCGAACAGGCCGAGTTCCTTCAGCCCCTCGACGATTTCCGTGGGGTACTCGTCGCGGTGCTCCAGCTGGGTCGCGACAGGAATGATCTCCTTGTCGACGAAGTTCCGGACCGTGGCGAGGATTTCCCGCTGGATGTCGTTCAGACCGGCGGTCTGGGCGAGTCGCGTCATGGCTGCTTCTCCTGTGGCTTCACGCGGATGGTCTCAAGGCGTCGGGCGGTCAGCTGGCGGGCGTCGGGCGGCCGGGCTGCTCTCCGCCGCGCTCCTTGACGTACGTCTCGGTGGGGACCATCACCTTGCGGCGGAACACGCAGACCACCGTGCCGTCCTGTTTGTAGCCCCGGGTCTCCACGTACACGATTCCGCGGTCGCTCTTGGACCTCGACGGTGTCTTGTCCAGCACGGTGCTCTCGCCGTAGATCGTGTCGCCGTGGAAGGTCGGCGCGATGTGCTTCAGCGATTCGACCTCCAGATTGGCGATGGCCTTTCCGGAGACGTCGGGCACCGACATGCCGAGCAGCAGCGAGTAGACGTAGTTGCCGACGACGACGTTCTTCCCGAAGTCGGTGGTCCTCTCCGCGTAGTTGCTGTCCATATGCAGCGGGTGGTGATTCATGGTCAGCAGGCAGAAGAGGTGGTCGTCGTATTCCGTGACCGTCTTTCCGGGCCAGTGCTTGTAGACCGCACCGACCTCGAACTCCTCATAAGTGCGTCCGAACCGCATGATCAGGCCTCCGGGGCTTCGAACTTGGTGGTGCGCCGCATTCCGGCGGCCCGGCCCTTGCCCGCGACGACCAGGGCCATCTTGCGGCTGGCCTCGTCGATCATCTCGTCGCCGAGCATCGCGGAGCCCTTCCTGCCGCCCTCCTCGGAGGTGCACCAGTCATAGGCGTCGAGGATCAGCTCGGCGTGGTCGTAGTCCTCCTGCGAGGGCGAGAACACCTCGTTCGCCGCGTCGACCTGACCCGGGTGCAGCACCCACTTGCCGTCGAAGCCGAGAGCGGCGGCGCGGCCGGCCACCTCGCGGTAGGCGTCCACGTCACGGATCTGGAGGAACGGGCCGTCGATCGCCTGGAGATCGTGTGTACGGGCCGCCATCAGGATGCGCATCAGGATGTAGTGGTAGGCGTCCGCCGGGTAGCCGGGCGGCTGCTGGCCCACGACCAGGGTCTTCATGTTGATCGAGGCCATGAAGTCGGCCGGGCCGAAGATCAGCGTCTCCAGCCGGGGCGAGGCGGCGGCGATGTCGTCGATGTTCACCAGGCCCTTGGCGTTCTCGATCTGTGCCTCGATGCCGATCTTCCCGACCTCGAAGCCCATCGTCTTCTCGATCTGGGTCAGCAGCAGGTCCAGCGCCACGACCTGCTGGGCGTCCTGGACCTTCGGCAGCATGATGCAGTCGAGGTTCGGGCCCGCGCCCTCGACGACCGTGACGACGTCCCGGTACGTCCAGTGCGTCGTCCAGTCGTTGACCCGCACGACCCGGGTCTTGCCGCTCCAGTCACCGTTGTTGAGCGCGTCCACGATGGTGTGGCGCGCGCCCTCCTTGGCCAGCGGCGCGCAGGCGTCCTCCAGGTCCAGGAAGACCTGGTCGGCCGGGAGGCCCTGGGCCTTCTCCAGGAAGCGCGGGTTGGAACCCGGCACGGCCAGACACGAGCGGCGCGGACGCGGACGGTTGACCGAGGGGGTGGGCGTGGTCATGCGGGGACCTCCAGAGGGTCGAGCTTGTTCGCTTCGCGGATCTCGTCGACGATACGGCCGATGATCTCGGTGATGCCGAAGTCCTTCGGGGTGAAGACGGCGGCCACTCCGGCTTCGATGAGGGCGGCGGCGTCGGCCGGCGGGATGATGCCGCCGACGATCACCGGGATGTCCGGGGCCCCGGCCTCGCGCAGCCGGTGCAGCACGTCGGGCACCAGCTCCGTGTGCGAGCCGGACAGGATGGAGAGGCCCACGCAGTGCACGTCCTCGGCGATCGCCGCGTCGGTGATCTGCTCGGGGGTCAGCCGGATGCCCTGGTAGACCACCTCGAACCCGGCGTCCCTGGCCCGTACGGCGATCTGCTCGGCCCCGTTGGAGTGCCCGTCCAGGCCCGGCTTGCCGACCAGCAGCCGCAGCCGCCCCACGCCCAGGTCGGCGGAGGTGCGGGTGACCTTCTCGCGGACCAGGGCGAGCGTGCTCCCCGGCTCGGCGGTGACCGCGACCGGGGCCGAGGAGACCCCGGTGGGCGCGCGGAACTCGCCGAACACGTCCCGCAGAGCCCAGGACCACTCGCCGGTGGTGACGCCCGCGCGGGCGCACTCGACGGTCGCCTCCATCATGTTCTCGGTGCCCGCGGCGGCCTTCTTCAGCGCGGCCAGCGCCTCGGAGGCACGCGCCTCGTCGCGATGGTCCCGCCACTCGTGCAGCGCGGCCACGACCCGGGCCTCGTTCTCGGGGTCGACCGTCATGATCGCGCCGTCGAGGTCGGCGGTGAGCGGGTTGGGCTCGGTGCTCTCGTAGATGTTGACGCCGACGATCTTCTCCTCGCCGCCCTCGATCCGGGCCCGCCGCGCCGCGTGCGAGGAGACCAGCTCCGACTTGAGGTAGCCGGACTCGACGGCCGCCATCGCGCCGCCCATCTGCTGGATCCGGTCGATCTCCGCCAGCGACTCCTCGACCAGGGCGTCCACCTTGGTCTCGATCACGTGCGAACCGGCGAAGATGTCCTCGTACTCCAGCAGATCGCTCTCGTGCGCCAGCACCTGCTGGATCCGCAGCGACCACTGCTGGTCCCAGGGCCGGGGCAGACCCAGGGCCTCGTTCCAGGCCGGCAGCTGCACGGCGCGCGCGCGGGCGTCCTTGGAGAGGGTGACGGCCAGCATCTCCAGGACGATGCGCTGGACGTTGTTCTCCGGCTGTGCCTCGGTCAGCCCGAGGGAGTTGACCTGGACGCCGTAGCGGAAGCGGCGCCGCTTGGCGTCGGTGATGCCGTACCGCTCGCGGGTGACGCGGTCCCAGATGTGGCCGAAGGCGCGCATCTTGCACATCTCCTCGATGAAGCGGACGCCCGCGTTCACGAAGAACGAGATCCGGGCGACCACGTCCCCGAACGTCTCCTCGGGCACCTGGCCCGAGTCGCGGACCGCGTCGAGCACCGCGATGGCGGTCGACATGGCGTACGCGATCTCCTGGACCGGGGTGGCCCCCGCCTCCTGGAGGTGGTAGCTGCAGATGTTGATGGGGTTCCATTTGGGGATGCGGCTGACCGTGTACGCGATCATGTCCGTGGTCAGCCGTAGTGAGGGCACCGGCGGGAAGACGTGCGTCCCGCGCGAGAGGTACTCCTTCACGATGTCGTTCTGCGTGGTCCCCTGGAGCTTGTCGGGGTCGGCCCCCTGCTCCTCCGCGACCACCTGGTAGAGCGCCAGCAGCCACATGGCGGTCGCGTTGATCGTCATCGAGGTGTTCATCTGCTCCAGGGGGATGTCCTGGAACAGCCGCCGCATGTCACCGAGGTGAGAGACGGGAACACCGACACGGCCCACCTCGCCCCGGGCGAGAATGTGGTCCGGGTCGTATCCGGTCTGCGTCGGCAGATCGAAGGCGACCGAGAGACCCGTCTGGCCCTTGGCGAGGTTGCGGCGGTACAGCTCGTTGGACGCCTCGGCGGTCGAGTGACCGGCGTACGTCCGCATGAGCCAGGGCCGGTCCTTCTGACGTTCGTTCATCGGAGAACCTCAGACGTTGCGACGGGATGGGATGGTCCGCTCCGCTGACGCGTCACGGAACAGGTTGATGGCGTCGATGTGCTGCTCGCGCAGGTCCTGGTCGCGCACGCCCAGGCCCTCGTGGGGGGCCAGCGCGAGGACGCCGACCTTGCCCTGGTGCAGATTGCGGTGGACGTCGTACGCGGCCTGGCCGGTGTCCTGAAGGGAGTAGACCTTGGAGAGTGTCGGGTGGATCTTGCCCTTGGCGATCAGACGGTTCGCCTCCCACGCCTCGCGGTAGTTGGCGAAGTGGGAGCCGATGATCCTCTTGAGCGACATCCACAGGTAGCGGTTGTCGTACTCGTGGTTGTAGCCCGAGGTCGAGGCGCAGGTGACGATCGTGCCGCCCTTGCGGGTGACGTAGACGCTCGCGCCGAAGGTCTCGCGCCCGGGGTGCTCGAAGACGATGTCGACGTCCTCGCCGCCGGTCAGCTCGCGGATGCGCTTGCCGAGCCGCTTCCACTCCTTGGGGTCCTGGGTGTGCTCGTCCTTCCAGAACCTGTAGCCCTCGGCGTTGCGGTCGATGACCGCGTCCGCGCCCATGGCACGGCAGATGTCGGCCTTCTCCGGGCTGGAGACGACGCAGATCGGGTTGGCGCCGCCGGCCAGTGCGAACTGGGTGGCGTAGGAGCCGAGCCCGCCGCTGGCGCCCCAGATCAGCACGTTGTCACCCTGCTTCATGCCCGCGCCGTTGCGCGAGACGAGCTGGCGGTACGCGGTGGAGTTGACCAGGCCGGGGGCGGCGGCCTCCTCCCAGCTGAGGTGCTGGGGCTTGGGCATCAGCTGGTTGGACTTGACGAGGGCGATCTCGGCGAGGCCGCCGAAGTTCGTCTCGAAGCCCCAGATCCGCTGTTCGGGGTCGAGCATCGTGTCGTTGTGGCCGTCGGAGGACTCCAGCTCGACCGAGAGACAGTGCGCGACGACCTCGTCGCCCGGGTTCCAGGCGTTCACGCCGGGTCCGGTGCGCAGGACGACGCCCGCCAGGTCGGAACCGATGACATGGTACGGCAGATCGTGGCGCTTGGTCAGCTCGCTGAGCTTCCCGTAGCGCTCCAGGAAGCTGAACGTCGACACCGGCTCGAAGATCGAGGTCCAGACGGAGTTGTAGTTCACCGAACTGGCCATCACGGCGACGAGGGCTTCGCCGGGGCCGAGTTCGGGGACCGGGACGTCGTCCAGGTGGATCGATTCGCGCGGGTCCTTGTCGCGGGTCTCGAGCCCCGCGAACATCTCCGCCTCGTCCTTGTGCACGGTGATCGCGCGGTAGGACTCGGGGAGGGGCAGGGCCGCGAAGTCCGCGGCGGTGCTGTCCTGGGATTGGATCGCGTCCAGGATTTCCTTCACGGTGTTGCCTCCGGTGATGCGGCGTTCAGCGAACGCTTGAGGGGCCCTGCTGGCAGGGGAGTGCGGTGTGGAGGTGTTTGCCGTCGGTTCGGCGGGTGAAGCTCGGCTTTGCCCGGTGGGGCGGAAGGGTGCCTGTGACGCAGGCGTCCGGGCGCGCAGCACGGTGGTTGCGGGGACAACCGGCGTACGTGCGAGGTCTCGGCACGCCGGCCGCCCGGACACCTTCAACGTATGGCACTCCGTGACACCTGACAAGGCACCCAGTGCCAACAATTTCTCTCACCTGTCATCCCGTGGGCACGCATGAGCAACACGATGGGTGTTACGGGGCGTTCTGTCCTGCTGGCGGGCGGCTACCGGGCCCGGCGGTACACATACGGCGTCGTCGTGCCGAGCGCCGCGAAGCCGAGCCGGGCCAGGATCGGGGCCGACATGTCCGTGGCGTCGACCTGGAGGTAGCGGTAGCCGCGCTCGGCGGCCACGGCGGCCCGGTGGGCCACCAGGGCCCGGTACAGGCCCCTGCCGCGCCACTCGGCGACCGTTCCGCCGCCCCAGAGACCGGCGAAGCCGGTGCCGGGGTACAGCTCCATACGGGCCGAGCTGACCGGTTCCCCGTCGGCCAGCGCCACCAGCGCCACGAAGTCGTCCGGAGCCTGCTCCAGCCGCGTCAGCACCTGGTGGCGAAGCCGGTCCGCGTCCGTGCCGAACGCCCGCTCGTGGGCCAGCGCCATCAGCTCGACCCCGGCCGCGTCGGTCACCGGGCGCAGGGTGACGCCCTCGGGGAGCCCGGCCCCGGGCACGGAGGTCAGCGCCTGGACGGAGGCGACCAGCAGGGTTTCGGGCGGGTCCGGTACGAATCCGGCCGCCCGCAGCCGGTCGCCCAGATCGGCGGGCCGGTCATGGGAGTAGACCTTCCACTCGAATTCCCCATGGCCGAGCGCGGTGTAGTGCTCGATCTGGGCCGTGATCGCCGCGTTGGCCCCCGCGGCGTCCAGCTCCGGGTCCGACCAGACGATCCCGTTCCAGTCGTCGGGGCCGCCGACCTGGCGCACCAGGGGCCCGGCGCGCTCGACCTCGACCCCGGGGCCCTCGGGGCGGGCGTGCTCGCGCATCGCTCGGTCGTACAGCTCGCGTACTTCGTCGGTTCGCATGGGCGAACCGAACCATGGGCCCGCGGTCGCCGCGGAACGGGTTTACGGGCCGTCCGCGGGGCCCTCAGCGGACCTTGAGCGCCTGCTGGATCGTCCGCATGACCTCGTCCAGCGGGGCATCGGTGCGCGCCACCGCGACGAGCACCTCGCCGTCCGCGGCCACCGTCGCGGCAGGGGGGCGCTCGGGCTCGGCGCCTGCCGTCCGGCCCGCTCCGATGCCCGGGCCGAAGGTGTCGCGCACGATGGCGAAGGCGCGATCCAGCTGGGCCTCCACGTCGCCCCGCCCGCCCGCCCGCAGCCAGCGGCGCAGCACATGGTTGTGCGCGGTGACCACGGCGGACGCGGCGACCTCCGCGAGCAGCGGGTCGTCGTTGCCCACGTGGTGGTCGCGCTCGTCGAAGTGGCCCAGGAGATAGCGGGTGAACAGTCGCTCGTAGCGGGCCACCGACGCGATCTCGGCCTCCCTGAGGGTCGGCACCTCACGGGTCAGCTTGTAGCGGGCCACGGAGACGGCGGGCTTGGCCGCGTACATCTTCATGACTTCCTTGATGCCGCGGCAGACGGTGTCGAGCGGGTGCTCGTGCGCGGGGGCGGCGTTCAGGACGGCCTCGGCCCTGACGAGGGTGTCGTCGTGGTCCGGGAAGATGGCCTCTTCCTTGGAGCGGAAGTGGCGGAAAAAGGTCCGTCGGGCGACGCCCGCGGCACCCGCGATCTCGTCGACGGTGGTCGCCTCGTAGCCCTTCGTCGCGAAGAGCTCCATCGCGGCGGCGGCCAGTTCGCGGCGCATCTTGAGCCGTTGGGCGGCGGCGCGCGTCCCCGCGGTGGTGGTCTCCGGGACGTCGGTCGCGGCGGTGGCACGGGGTGACTTGGCGGGCTGGGACATGGCATGAACGTAACGCATCGATGCAGGAGAGCGCGCCTGCGGGGGCGGGCCGCCGGAGGGTCCCAGCAGCCCGCCCCACTCGGCTCCCGGATCAGCGACGGGCATGTTCGCGGAAGCCGCGCCCCGTCTTGCGGCCGAGGCACCCGGCGGCGACCAGGTGCTCCAGCAGTGGCGCGGGTGCTAGGCCCGGGTCGCGGAACTCCTTGTGCAGCACCTTCTCGATGGCCAGCGAGACGTCCAGTCCGACCACGTCGAGCAGCTCGAACGGGCCCATCGGGTAGCCGCCGCCCAACTTCATCGCCGCGTCGATGTCGTCCAGCGAGGCGTAGTGCTCCTCGACCATCTTGATCGCGTTGTTGAGGTACGGGAACAGCAACGCGTTCACGATGAACCCGGCCCGGTCCCCGCAGTCCACCGGGTGCTTGCGGATCTTCGCGCACACCGCGCGGACCGTGGCGTGCACATCGTCGGCGGTCAGGACGGTGCGGACCACCTCGACCAGCTTCATCGCGGGCGCCGGGTTGAAGAAGTGCATCCCGATGACGTCCTCGGGGCGCGCGGTCGCCCGGGCGACGGCGACGACCGGCAGCGAGGAGGTCGTGGTGGCGAGCACCGCACCCGGCCGGCAGACCTTGTCCAGCGCGGCGAACAGCTGCCGCTTGACCTCCAGGTCCTCGGCGACCGCCTCGACGGCGAGGCCGACCTCGGCGAACGCGTCCAGCGAACCGGCCGTCGTGATCCGTGCCAGCGTCTCGTCCCGGGCCTCGGCGGTGAGCCGCCCCTTGGTCACCGAACGCTCCAGCGACTTCGCGATCCGGCCCTTGGCGACGTCGGCCTTCTCCTGGGTCCTGGCCGCCAGCACCACGCCGTACCCGGCCTTCGCGAAGACCTCCGCGATCCCGGAGGCCATCGTCCCGGAGCCCGCGACCCCGACAGACGCCACATCGCGCCCGGGCCCGGGCCCGGAGGCGGAGTCGGCCGCCGGGGTCAGCGTGTCGGGCACCACGGTCCGGCCGCCGGGGGCGTCGTACGTGTAGAAGCCGCGCCCGGCCTTGCGGCCGGTCAGGCCCGCGCCGCCGAGCTGGCCGAGGACGGGGGCCGGGGCGTGCAGCCGGTCGTGGGACTCGGCGTACATGGCCTCCAGGACGGTGCGGGCGGTATCGATGCCGATCAGGTCCAGCAGGGCGAGGGGCCCCATCGGCAGCCCGCAGCCCAGCTTCATCGCGGCGTCGATGTCCTCGCGGGAGGCATAGTTCGCCTCGTACATCGCGGCGGCCTGGTTGAGGTAGCCGAAGAGCAGCCCGTCCGCGACGAACCCGGGCCGGTCGCCGACCGTGACGGGCTCCTTGCCCAGCTCCCGGGCCAGTGCGGTGACGGCCTCGACGGCGGGCGGCGCGGTCAGCACCGAGGAGACCACCTCGACCAGCCTCATCGCGGGCGCCGGATTGAAGAAGTGCATCCCGAGGACGCGCTCGGGGTGCTGGGACTCGGCGGCCAGCCGGGTCACCGACAGGGCGTTGGTGCCGGTGGCCAGGATCGCGGTGGGGGAGACGATCGCGTCGAGCTCCCGGAACACCTGCTGCTTGATCTCGTACGTCTCGGGCACCACCTCGATGACCAGGTCGGCATCGGCGGCGCTGCGCAGGTCCTCGGACGTACGGAACCGGGCCAGTGTGTCGATCCGCTCCTGCTCGGTGATCCGTCCACGGCTCACGGCCCGCGCGGTGGACGCTTCCAGGGCGGAGGAGGCCCCCAGGGAGGCCGCTTCGCTGATGTCGATGCCGATGACCTCGCGGCCCGCCAGGGCCAGGACCTCGGCGATGCCGGTGCCCATGGTGCCGAGGCCGACGACGGCGATGGTGGGGAGAGAGGTGTCCATCAGGGGACTCCAGGGTGAGTGACGACTGTGGGAGCACGGAACGCGCGACGATGAGGGAGCGGCGCGTGGCGTACGGAAGCTGCGTGTCGTGGAGCACGGGGCCGATGCGCTCGGAGCGCGCCCGGCCGTGGGGGTGACGGACTCTGTCCCGGAGTCACGTCGCACGGAGAAGCCGAACCGACAAGCACTCCGGATGGCTGCGTCACCAGGCCACCGGAGCCTGCGGGGAGCGTGTCCCGCTCAGATGAGATTAACCGGCGGGTAACGAGCGCGCCACCCCTGGGTCCTTGTGCCCTGGGCCACATGAACTCCTCGATGCCGACCCGTACGGACTGTGTCCGTCGATACGCTGAGCGTCATGGATGAGGAGTTCCGTTCACTCATGGACCGGCTGGAACCCGAGGCGGCCGGGTCGCCGCAGTACACCCGGCTCGTCGCCGCAGAGGATCCCGAGGAGCTGGCCGGGGTCCTCGTCGAGCCGCACCGCCCCCTGTGGGCCCGCGAGATAGCCGCCTTCCGGCTCGGCTGCGCGGGCGACCGGCGGGCCTTCGAGGCCTTGGTGCTGCTGCTGAACCACCGCGACCCCGGACGTTGCGTCTCCGCCGCCCACGCCCTGGCCCGACTGGGCGACCCCCGCACCCCGAGGGCGGCCGCCGCCCTCGCCACCAACACCCTGCGCACCGCCTACGCCCTGCACCCGGTGCGCCTGCTGACCGACCTGCGGGCCCCCGAGTCGGTCCCCGCCCTGGTCGCCACCCTCCAGCGCCTGCTGGCCCCCGGCGAACCGCACTGGCGCGTCGCCCTGGCCTGCGTCGAGGGACTCGGCCGCCTCGCCGACGAACAGGCCCGCCCGGTCCTCACGGCGGCCCTGCCGCACCCACGCCTCGGCACGGCCGCGGCGGAGGCGCTCAGGCGGTTGCCGGGGGAGTGAGCGGGTGGACGGCACTCCTGCTCCCGGGCGTACGACACCCCTGTTCCCCGCCGTACGCACCCGTTCCCCGGTGTACGCACCCGTTACCCGCGGGACCGCCCGTGCGCCCGCCCGCCTGGCACCGGGTGCGCGGGCGGCCCGTGCCGCTCAGTGGCGGAAGCCGAGCAGGCCGTGCAGACGGCTGCCCTTGCTGTTGTCCACCGACTGGGCCGCCGCCTTCTCGGCGGGCAGCGGCTTCGGGTCCGGCAGGGCTGCGCAGACCGCGTCCGCCTCGCCCCGGCCGCGCGGGACCGTTCCGTCGGTGAGGTACGTCGCCAGGTGCTCGTCCAGGCAGTCGTTGCCGCTCAGCGAGATGCCGTGGTTGCCGCCGCCCTCCTCCACGACGAGGCTGGAGCCCTTCAGCTTGCGGTGCATGCTGACCGCACCGCCGTACGGGGTCGCCGCGTCGTCCGTGGCCTGGAGGATGAGCGCCGGGGGCAGTCGGTCGCTGTCCACCCGGACCGGTCGCAGTGGCGCCACCGGCCAGCTCGCGCACGGCGCGTTGTACCAGGCGTTGTTCCAGGTCATGAACGGCGCCTTCTTGTGGATCCGGCGGCTGTCGGTGCGCCAGGTGCTCCAGTGCTCGGGCCAGCCGGCGTCGCGACACTGGACGGCCGTGTAGACCGAGTAGCCGTTCTCACCGCTCGCGTCGACCGTGCCGAAGTTCTCGTACACCTCGACCAGCGCCTCGGCGTCCCGGGTCTTCGCGTACGTGGCGAACGCCTCGGCGAGGTAGGGCCAGTAGCCGTTGTAGTACCCGCCGGGGATGAAGGTGTCCTCCAGTTCGCCCGCGCCGACCGTGCCGCCCGCCGGCTCCCGCGCCACGTCCGCCCGCATCCGGTACCAGGCGGCCTCGACCTCCGCCGGGTCCGTGCCCAGGCCGTACGCGGCGTCGTGTTTCGCGACCCAGGCGGCGAACGCCTTGTGACGGTCGTCGAACGCGTGGTCCTGGCCGAGGTTGCCCTCGTACCAGACGTCGTCCGGGTCGACGACCGAGTCCAGGACCAGGCGGCGCACGCGCTCCGGGTACAGCTTGGCGTAGACCGCGCCGAGGTAGGTGCCGTAGGAGTAGCCGAAGTAGTTGATCTGCCGGGAGCCCAGCGCCCGGCGGATCACGTCGAGGTCCTTGGCGGCGCTGACCGTGTCCATGTACGGCAGCACGTCGCCGTGCTTCTCGCCGCAGGACCGCGCGAAGGACTCCGCCCGGTCGCGGTTGACGCGCTCCGCGCGGGCGGAGTCCGGCACCGTGTCGGGGCGCACCGGATCGAAGTGCCCGGGCAGGCAGTTCAGGGCCGGGGTGCTCCTGCCGACCCCGCGCGGGTCAAAACCGATCACGTCGTACTGCGCGGCGACCTTCTCCGGGAGCGAGGACGCCACGAACCCGGCCATCGACAGGCCGCTGCCACCGGGGCCGCCCGGGTTGACCAGCAGTGGGCCCTGGAAGGTCTTCGCGGTGTGCGGGACGCGGGACAGGGCGAGCGTGATCTGACGGCCCGACGGGCGGCGGTGGTCCAGCGGGGCGCGGACCTTCGCGCACTGGAGTGTCGGGTAGCTGTCGGTCGGACAGTTCGTCCACTTCGGTTTCGGGGCGGGCGGGGTGCTCGCCGCGGTGGCGGTGGCCGGCGCGGGCGCGGCGGTCAGCAGACCGGCGACGGTCGCACCGACGGCGACCAGAATTCCTGCACGTTTCGTCATGGGGCCTCCCGGGGTGGCGGGACGCGGCGCCGGATCACCGGTCCCCGCCGCATGCTCCCCGAATACCCCTGCGGAAGGACCTGTTCCGCGCGGAGTCGACCCGTACGGTCACGCCATCGGCCCTGCGGCCGGTCGCCCGGACTCCGCCCCGGACCTCACAGCAGGGTCAGCTGGGTGGGGCCCGGCTCCGATGCGGCCGCCGGCGCCGGGGCGATCCGCCGGGCCTCGCCCCGGTGCGCCGGGCCGATCCCGAACTCGTCCGCCAGCTCGTGCACCTGACGTGTGATCCGGCGCTGGTACCAGGTGGGGGCGTACGCCCCGTCCGCGTACATCCGCTCGTAGCGCTCCACCAGCTGAGGATGGTGCTGCCCCAGCCAGTGCAGGTACCACTCGCGCGCGCCGGGGCGCAGATGCAGCACCAGCGGGGTCACCGAGTCCGCCCCCGCGTCCGCGATGGCGGCGACGGTGGCGCGTAGCTGCTCCGGGCGGTCGCCGAGGAAGGGGATGACCGGGGCCATCAGGACCGAGCAGCCGATCCCCGCGTCGGTGAGCGCGCGCACCACGTCCAGCCGGCGTTCGGGGGAGGGGGTGCCCGGCTCGACCGTCCGCCACAGCTCCCGGTCGGTGAAGCCCACGGAGACCGAGACGCCGATCTCGGCGACCGCCGCGGCCTGCCGCAGCAGCTCCAGGTCCCGCAGGATCAGCGTGCCCTTGGTGAGGATGGAGAAGGGGTTCGCCCGGTCGCGCAGGGCGGTGATGATGCCCGGCATGAGCCGATACCGGCCCTCCGCCCGCTGGTAGCAGTCGACATTCGTGCCCATGGCGACGTGCTCGCCCCGCCAGTGCCGGGAACCCAGCTCCCGCTGGAGCAGCTCGGCGGCGTTGACCTTGACGACGATCTGGGAGTCGAAGCCGATGCCGGTGTCCAGGTCCAGATAGCTGTGGGTCTTGCGGGCGAAGCAGTACACACAGGCGTGCGTGCAGCCCCGGTACGGGTTCACCGTCCATTCGAACGGCATCCGCGAGGCGCCGGGCACCCGGTTCAGGATCGAGCGGGCCCGGATCTCGTGGAAGGTGATGCCCCGGAATTCGGGGGTGTCGAACGTGCGCGTGGTCACCGCGTCCGCGGCGAAGAGCGCGCTGTTCCCGGCCTTCGGGTTCTTCTCGACCAGATGGTCCCAGCGCATGGACGCCTCCTCGGTAGCACTCACCACAGAATAGAACACGTGTTCCCTTGATCGTGCGGGGTGGGCCCACGACCAGCGTGTGAGTCGCTGATGGGCAGCTATGTGACCGGGAGGTCCTGACCATGGCAAGGAGGTTCACCGAGCTCGCGATCGACTGCGCCGACCCCGCCGCCCTCGCCCGGTTCTGGTGCTCGATCCTCGACTACGGAGTGCGGGACGAGGACGAGGGCGTCGTCACCATCGGCCCCGCGCGCGGCGACCGAAGCGGAGGACCGCCCCGGCTCCGTGGAGCCGGGGCTGAACTTCGCGCGGGTGCCCGAGGGCAAGAGCGTCAAGAACCGGCTGCACATCGACGTCGGTCCCAACGACCGGGAACAGGGCGATGAGGTCCGCAGGCTGCTCGGCCTGGGCGCCCGCCGCGCCGATGTCGGGCAGGGCGGCGCGAGCTGGGCCGTCCTCACCGACCCGGAGGGCAGCGAGTTCTGTGTTCTCGCGGAGCGCCGCCCCTGAACCCGGACGGCCCCGATTTTGAGCGGCTGTGCCCGAGGTGGTTGGCTCAGCTCACCCACCGAACAACCGAGTGCTGGAGGAACAGCCATGGCGCAGGTCGAGGCCACCACGGAGCGGATCATCGCGGCGGACGCGGAGGCGGTGTTCGACGCGCTGGCCGACTACAAGGACGTCCGCGGCAAGGTGCTGACCGGGCACTTCAGCGAGTACGAGGTCCGGGAGGGCGGCGACGGCGAGGGCAGCCTCGTGCACTGGAAGCTCCAGGCGACCAGCAAGCGCGTCCGCGACTGCCTGCTGGAGGTCAGCGAGCCGACCGACGGGCAGCTCGTCGAGAAGGACCGCAACTCCTCCATGGTCACCACCTGGACCGTCACCCCGGCCGGTGAGGGGAAGTCCAGGGCCGTCGTGACCACGGTCTGGGACGGCGCGGGTGGCATCGGCGGTTTCTTCGAGCGGACCTTCGCACCCAAGGGCCTCGGCCGGATCTACGACGAGCTGCTCCAGAACCTCGCCACCGAGGTCGAGAAGTAGGAACGACCGGCCACGGGGGGGTTCCGGCTCACCTTCCCCGTACCGGAGGCCGGACGGGCCCGGCCTCCGCGGGACGGCCGGCCTCACCGGAACGGGTGGTTTTCCGGAGTGGGCGGTTGTGCGCCGTAGCACCTCCCACCGGCCCATAAGTCCTCCGTGCGCGCCGCGTACGCCCCTCGTCACGTTTGCCCCGCCTCGCCGCGCGATGCGAGAAATGGGCGGCGCAGGTGCGACGAGGGGAGCGTTACGTGGTGGGTGGTATCACGCTGGTGAAGGACGAGCCGGACGGCCCGGGAGGACCGGCGGGCCCGGGAGGACCGGACGGCCCGACTTCGGACGGCACCGCGGCGACGGCCGAACTCCCCGCCGCACCGCCCCCTCCGGCGGGCCCGGTACCCGGCCCGGACGCGGCGGGGATCAGCCCCCGCAAGGTACGCCTGGTCTTCCTCGGGCTGATGCTCACCCTGCTGCTCGCGGCGCTCGACCAGATGATCGTCGCCACCGCCCTGCCGAAGATCGTCGGTGAGCTGCACGGCCTGGAGAAGATGTCCTGGGCGGTCACCGCCTACCTCCTCGCCTCCACCATCGTCCTGCCGCTCTACGGCAAACTCGGCGACCTCTTCGGCCGCAAGGGCGTCTTCCAGTTCGCCATCGTCGTCTTCATCATCGGCTCCGCCCTCGCGGGCCGGTCGCGCACCATGGACGAGCTGATCGCCTTCCGCGCCGTCCAAGGCATCGGCGGCGGCGGCCTCATGATCGGCGTCCAGGCCATCATCGCGGACATCGTCCCGGCCCGGGAGCGTGGCCGCTACATGGGCCTCATCGGAGCGGTCTTCGGCCTCGCCTCGGTCGCCGGCCCCCTGCTCGGCGGGTTCTTCACCGACCACGCCTCCTGGCGCTGGTGCTTCTACGTCAACGTCCCCTTCGGCCTGGTCACCCTGGCCGTCATCGCCGTCGTCCTCAAACTGCCCAGGCCCGCCGTCCGGCCCCGGCTCGACGTCCTGGGCGCGGTGCTCCTGGCCGTCGCCTCCACCTGTCTCGTCCTGGTCACCAGCTGGGGCGGCACCGAGTACGCCTGGGGCTCGCGCACCATCCTGGGGCTCGCGGCCGGCGCGGTCGTCACGGCCGTGCTCTTCGTCGCCGCCGAACACCGGGCCGCAGAACCGATCATTCCGCTGCGGCTGTTCCGCGACTCCGTCTTCAACGTCACCGGTCTGGTCGGCGCGGTCGTCGGCGTCGCGCTCTTCGGGGCCGCCGGCTACCTCCCCACCTATCTCCAGATGGTCGACGGAGCCAGCGCCACCGAATCCGGGCTGCTGATGCTCCCGATGATGATGGGCATCGTCGGCGGTTCCATCGTCTCCGGCCGGCTCATCACCCGCACCGGCCGCTACCGGATCTACCCGATCCTCGGCAGCGCCGTCTCGGTGGTCGGCATGTGGCTGCTGTCCCTGCTGGAGGCGGACACCTCACCCCTGGCGTACAGCTTCTACCAGGGCGTCCTCGGCATCGGCATCGGACTGGTCATGTCCGTGCTCGTGCTCGCCGTGCAGAACTCCGTACGGCCCTCGGACCTCGGCACCGCCACCAGCGCCAACAACTACTTCCGGCAGATCGGCGGCAGCGTCGGCGCGGCGATCTTCGGCACGCTGTTCGCCGGGCGGCTCTCCGACGCCCTCGGCGTACGCCTGCCCGCCGGCGCCGAGCTGCCCGACCCCGAGTCGATCACCCCACAGATCGTCCACGCGATGGAACCCGCGCTGCGCGACGCCTACATCCAGGCGTACGTCGACGCGATGCCGCGCATCTTCCTCTACCTCGTGCCGGTGCTCGTGCTCGGCCTGATCCTCGCCTTCTTCCTCAAGGAGAAACCGCTGGTGTCCCACCACAGCCCCGAAGCCACCGCCGAGACCACGGCCGCCCCGATTCCCGCCGCCCGCGCCGCCTCCGGCCGGCCCACCGCCGGCTACCTCTCCGGCGTCCCGGTCCACGGGAGCGTCCAGCACCCCGACGGCACCTCCGTCCCCCGCGCCGCCCTCACCCTCATCGACGTCCAGGGGCGGCAGATCGGGCGCGGGGCCAGCGGCGAGGACGGGCGGTACGCGCTGAGCGTCCCCGGCGCCGGCTCCTACGTCCTGATCGCCGCCGCGGGCGGACACCAGCCGCAGGCCGTCAGCGTCACCGTGGGCGAGCGCCCCGTCGAGCTGGACGTGGTGCTCGGTGGCGCCGGCCGCCTCGCCGGATCCGTCCTCACCCCCGACGGGGCCCCCGTGCACGACGCGGCCGTCACCCTGACCGACGTGCGCGGCGAGGTCGTCGCCTCCACCCGTACCGGGCGCGAGGGCGGCTATGTCATCGGCGAACTGGTCGCCGGCGAGTACACCCTCGCCGCCAGCGCCCACGCCTTCCGGCCCGCCGCCCTCCCGGTCAGCGTGCAGGCCGCCCGGGAGACCCGGCAGGACATCGAGCTGGCGGGCGGGGCCGTCCTGCGCGGTGTCGTCCGGGCCACCGGCGGGCGCCCCGTCGAGGACGCCCGGGTCACCCTGCTCGACGCGGCGGGCAACGTGGTGGACACCCTCACCACCGGACCCGACGGATCGTTCCGGTTCGTCGACCTGTCGTCCGGCGAGTACACCGTGATCGCCGCCGGATACCCTCCGGTCGCCACCGTCCTCCAGGTCGCGGGCGGCGGCCGCACCGAGCGCGATCTCCAGCTCGGCCACGAGGACTGAGACGCACGGGACTGAGACCTACGGGACCGAGACCTACGGGAGCGGGCCGGGGACCGGGCCGGTGAGGCTCCGGGGCTCAGCCCCGCATCGGCTCCCGCACCGGGTCCTCGCCGGCCGGCTCCCGCACCGGGTCCTCCCGCACCAGCCGCATCAGCGCCCGGGCCCCCGGGCTCAGGCTCCGCGCCGCCGGAAGCACCACCACGCTCTCGTACACCGGCCGGCGGGCGCCCGTCAGCTCCACGGCGACCAGCCGGGCCGCTTCCGGCTTACGGGAGAAGTGGTGTGGCACCACCGCGATTCCCAGCCCCTCCCGCACCAACTCCAGCAGGCTGTGCACATCGTTGACCTCCAGGCCCACCGTCCGGCGCACCCCCGCCGCCGCGAACGCCTCGTCGGCGGCCCGCCGGGGGCCCCAGTCCGGATGGAAGTCGATGAACGACGCCCCCGGCAGTTCCTCCCACCCCACCTCCGGCCGCCCGGCGAACGCGTGCCCCGCCGCGCACAACAGCACCATCGGCTCCCGGGCCAGCGGCACCAGCTCCCCGCGCCACTCCGCCGGCCTGACCGTCGCGGCGAACGCCAGGTCGAGACGTCCGCCCGCCACCCCGTCCAGCAGGCTGCTGGTGCCCTCCTGGCGCAGCCTCAGCTCCAGCTGCGGATGCTCCCGGTGGAACGCTGCCAGCAGCCGCGCCGGGCTCACCCCCGCCACGCACTGCTCGACCCCCACCGTCAGCGTCCCGCGCAGTAGCCCCCGTACGGCGTCGACCGCGTCCCGCGCCGCCCGCGCGCCCGCCAGCGTGCGCTCGGCCTCCACCAGCAGCGCCCGCCCGGCCTCGGTGAGCCGGACCGTGCGCGTGGTGCGGCTGAACAACGGGGTCCGCAGCTCCTGCTCCAGCGCCCGTACCGAGGCGGAGAGACCGGACTGCGACACGGCGAGGCGCTCGGCGGCGCGGGTGAAGTGCTGCTCCTCGGCCACGGCGACGAAGTGCTCCAGCTGACGTAGTTCCATGATTGAGCAATCTAGGCGATGAATCCGAGCGGAATCTCCTGTTGGACTGCTGGATCCATCTGAGGAAGCCTGGGCCGGGTGCGTGCCGGTCCCGGCACGCCACCCCCGTACCCCTCCCGCGGAGCCCGTATGTACCTGCCGTCCGCCGACCGTTACTCCGCCATGCCCTACCGGCGCACCGGCCGCAGCGGTCTGCTGCTGCCCGCGCTCTCCCTCGGGCTCTGGCACAACTTCGGAGGCGACAGGACGCCCGAGGAACAGGGCCGCGTCCTGCGCCGTGCCTTCGACCTCGGCATCACGCACTTCGACCTCGCCAACAACTACGGCCCGCCCCCCGGCTCCGCCGAACTCACCCTGGGCCGCGCCCTGGCCACCGACTTCGCCCACCTGCGCGACGAGCTCGTCATCTCCACCAAGGCCGGCTACCACATGTGGGACGGGCCGTACGGGGAGTGGGGCTCGCGCAAGTACCTGCGCTCCTCCCTCGACCGGAGCCTGAAGCGCCTCGGAGTCGAGTACGTCGACATCTTCTACTCCCACCGGCCCGACCCCGAGACACCCCTCGAAGAGACGATGGGCGCGCTCGACTCCGCCGTACGGCAGGGCAAGGCCCTCTACGCCGGTCTCTCCAACTACTCCGCCGCGCAGACCCGTGAGGCCGCCGCGATCCTCAAGAGCCTCGGTACTCCGCTGCTCATCCACCAGCCCCGCTACTCGATGCTCGACCGCCGGATCGAGGACGACGGACTGCCGGACGTCCTCGACGAGCTGGGCGCCGGGTCCATCGCCTACTCGCCGCTGGAGCAGGGCATCCTCACCGACCGCTATCTGAACGGCATCCCGGCAGGGTCCCGGGCGGCGGGCGCGAGCCCCTTCCTGACCGCCGACGCCGTCACCCCAGCGCTGGTGGAGCGGCTGCGCGGGCTCGACGCGCTGGCGAAGGAGCGCGGCCAGTCGCTCGCGCAGCTGGCCCTGGCGTGGGTGCTGCGCGGCGGCCGGGTCACCTCCGCCGTCGTCGGCGCGAGCAGCGTCGCCCAGTTGGAGAACAGCATCGGGGCCGTCGCCAACCTGGAGTTCACCGAGGACGAGCTGTCCCGGATCGAGGAGCTGCTGAGGGGAGCGAGGACGGGCTGACGCCGGTCAGGCCCGCGAGGGCGGACCGGGCGGTGCGGCCGGCAGGACATGCTCGCCGGCCTTGTCCGTGCTCAGGCACAGTGAGCAGACCATGGCGTCGTGCGCCCCGTTCCCGTCTAGCACCGCGCCCTTCCGGCCGACGCCGCCGGGCAGTCGGATGCGGTGCCCGCCCCGGCCGGAGCGGGCACCGCGGGGGCCGCCGGTGCCTCGCCGGCCGCGCCGAGGAGCAGGGCCGCGACCGCGGCGGCCGGCGCGGCGGAGCGGAACCGGTGGCGGCGGTACAGCGGCCGTACGGGGGCGGGCATGTGGGGGGAGTTCACGGGGCGGCTCCTGGCTGTCTGCCCGGCGCGAGTGTGCGCCGGGATGCCGGAATGCTAGGAAGCGCCACATCCGGGGGAGAAGCCCCGCGCGCATTGCGTTCATAGTGTTCGCCCCGGGCGCCCGAAGAGGGCCACCGGCAGGAGCACCGGCAGGAGCACCGGCGGGGGCAGCGGCAGGGCCACCGGCGGGGGCAGGGACAGGAGCAACGACAGGACCATCGGAGAGACCACTGGAGGGATCTTCGGCGGACCGGACCTCTGACGGGCCGCCCCTCCCTGGCCCACGCCGCTCACGGCGCGTACGGTGTGGCGGCATGAAGATCCTCATCAGCGCGGACATGGAAGGCGCCACCGGAGTGACCTGGCCGGCCGACGTGCTGCCGGGGACGCCGCAGTGGGAGCGCTGCCGGTCGATGTTCACCTCCGACGTGAACGCGGCGGCCCTCGGCTTCCACGACGGGGGCGCCGACGAGGTCCTGGTCAACGAGGCCCACTGGTCGATGCGCAATCTGCTCCTGGAGCACATGGACGAACGGGTCCGCATGCTCACCGGCAAGCACAAGTCGCTGTCCATGGTGGAGGGCATCCAGCACGGCGACGTGGACGCGGTGGCCTTCGTCGGCTACCACACCGGAGCCGGTACGGAGGGCGTCCTCGCCCACACCTACCTCGCCAACTCCATCACCGGCGTCTGGCTGAACGGGGTCCGCGCGAGCGAGGGGCTGCTCAACGCGCATGTCGCCGCCGAGTACGGCGTGCCCGTCGTTCTCGTCACCGGCGATGACCTGACCTGCGTGGACGCGCAGGGATACGCCCCCGACGCCCGGAAGGTCGCCGTCAAGGACTACGTCTCCCGGTACGCCGCGGTGTGCCGCACCCCGGCCCGTACCGCCACCGACATCAGGGCGGCGGCGAAGGCGGCCACCGCGCTCGCGGGGCGTCGGGACCCGGTCACCGGGAAGACGTTCACCGTGGAGCTGGAGTTCGACGCCGAACATCTGGCGGCAGCGGCGACCGTGGTCCCCGGCGTGGCGCCGAGCGGGGAGAGGCGCGTCGCGTACACCAGCGCGACGATGTACGAAGGAATTCGCACGTTCAAGGCGGTGACGACGATCGTGTCGGCCGCTGTGGAGGAACAGTATGGCTGAGGCCCCCGACCTGCTCGGACCCGTCGACCGGCAGGCCCTCGACGAGGTGGTGACGTTCACCTCCGAACTCATCCGCATCGACACCACCAACCGGGGCGGCGGCGACTGCCGGGAGCGTCCGGCCGCCGAGTACGTCGCTGAGCGGCTCTCCGACGCCGGAATCGAGCCGACCCTGCTGGAGCGGACCCCCGGCCGGACCAATGTGGTCGCCCGGATCCCCGGCACCGACCCGTCGGCCGACGCGCTGCTGGTCCACGGCCACCTCGACGTGGTGCCCGCCGAGCCCGCCGACTGGAGCGTGCACCCCTTCTCCGGCGAGGTGAGCGACGGAGTCGTGTGGGGGAGGGGCGCCGTCGACATGAAGAACATGGACGCGATGGTCCTCTCCGTCGTACGCGGCTGGGCCCGCGAGGGCTTTTACCCCCGACGCGACATCGTCATCGCGTACACGGCGGACGAGGAGGACAGCGCGGCCGACGGCTCCGGCTTCCTCGCCGATCAGCACCCGGAGCTGTTCGAGGGCTGTACGGAGGGCATCAGCGAGTCGGGGGCCTTCACCTTCCACGCGGGCGACGGTCTCTCGCTGTACCCGATCGCGGCGGGCGAGCGCGGTACCGGCTGGCTGAAGCTGACCGCCGAGGGCCGGGCCGGGCACGGCTCCAAGGTCAACCGGGAGAACGCGGTGAGCACCCTGGCCGCCGCCGTCGCCCGGATCGGCGAGCACGAGTGGCCCATCCGTCTCACCCCGACCGTACGCGCCGCGATCGCCGAGATCGCCGCGCTGCACGGCATCACCGCCGATCTGGACGACCCCGGCTTCGACGTCGCCCAACTCCTCGGCAAGCTCGGCCCGGCCGCGTCCCTGGTCGAGAACACCGTTCGCAACAGCAGCAACCCGACGATGCTGGACGCCGGTTACAAGGTCAACGTCATCCCCGGCCACGCCGCCGCTTTCATCGACGGGCGCATGGTCCCCGGCGGCGACGACGAGTTCCACGCGACCCTGGACCGGCTCACCGGCCCCTCGGTCTCCTGGGAGTTCTACCACCGCGAGACCGCCCTGGAGGCCCCCGTGGACTCCCCGACGTACGCCAAGCTGCGCGCCGCCGTCGAGCGGTTCGACCCGGACGCGCACACCGTCCCGTACTGCATGTCGGGCGGCACCGACGCCAAGCAGTTCTCCCGCCTCGGCATCACCGGCTACGGCTTCACCCCGCTGAAGCTGCCCGTCGGTTTCGACTACCAGCGACTCTTCCACGGCGTCGACGAGCGCGTCCCCGTCGACGCCCTCCACTTCGGCGTCCGCGTGCTCGACCACTACCTGCGCACCGCCTGACCACCTGCCGACCGATCCGCGCCCCGGGGGGACCGACCTACGTGAACACCGTGCCAGCAGCCCCGTACGGAACCTGGCCGTCACCGGTCGACGCGGCACTCGCCGCCTCGTACGACGGCCGCCCCGACCACCTCGGCACCATCGGGGACGAGGTGTGGTGGACCGAGCCGCGCCCCGCCGAGGACGGTCGGCGCGCCTTGATGCGCCGCCGCGCCGACGGCACCACCGCCCCCGTGCTGCCCGCCCCCTGGAACGCCCGCAGCCGGGTGATCGAGTACGGCGGGCAGCCCTGGGCGGGCACCGTGCGCGAGGACGGCGAACTCCTGGTGGTGTTCGCCCACTTCGCCGACCAGCGGCTGTACGCCTACGCCCCCGACGGGCCCGACGGGCCGTGGCCGCTCACCCCCGTCCCGGACGTCGGCGGCGGGCTGCGCTGGGTGGACCCGCAGGTGCGCCCGGAACACGGGGCGGCGGGTGAGGTCTGGTGCGTGCTGGAGGAGTTCACCGGACCCGCGCCCACCGACGTGCGGCGCGTCGTCGCCGCCGTGCCGCTCGACGGGTCGGCGGCGGGCGACCGGGCGGCGGTCCGTGAACTCTCCGACGACCGGCACCGGTTCGTCACCGGCCCCAAGGTCTCCCACGACGGGCGGCGGGCGGCCTGGATCGCCTGGGACCACCCCCGGATGCCGTGGGACGGCACGGTGGTCATGCTGGCGGAGATCGACGAAACGGGTGGGTTCACGGGTGCCCGGCCTCTCGTCGGCGACCTCGATGAATCGGTCTGCCAGGTGGAGTGGGACCGCGACGGCAGCCTCCTGTTCGTCTCCGACCTCGCCGGCTGGTGGGAGCTCCAGCGCATCCGCCCCGACGCGGCTCCGGGCGCCGTGGTTCCCAGCAGCCGCCTCCTGCCGCCCCAGGGCGAGGAGTTCGGCGGGCCGCTCTGGACGATCGGACTGCGCTGGTTCCATCCGCTGGACAACGGGCTGATCGCCGTTCTGCACGGCAGGGGCGGCATGCGGCTCGGCATCCTCGACCCGGAGACCGGCGAACTCGCCGACGTACCGGGCCCCTGGACCGCCTGGGCCGACACGCTCGCCGTCCACGGCAGCCGGGTCGTCGGTGTCGCGGCGAGCCCCCGCACCGGCCCCGAGGTCGTCGAGCTGGACACCGCGACCGGGCACACCCGCGTCATCGGCGCACCCCACCACGACGCGGTCGACCCCGCGTACTACCCGGTGCCCGAGGACCGCGCCTTCACCGGCCCCGACGGCCGCGAGATCCACGCCCACATCTACCCGCCGCACAGCCCCGACCGCACCGGTCCCGAGGGGGAGAAGCCCCCGTACGTCGTCCGGGCGCACGGCGGTCCCACCGGCCACGCCCCGCTCGTCCTCGACCTGGAGATCGCCTACTTCACCTCGCGCGGCATCGGTGTGGCCGAGGTCAACTACGGCGGTTCCACCGGCTACGGCCGTGACTACCGTGAACTCCTGCGCGGCCAGTGGGGCGTGGTCGACGTGGCCGACTGCGCGGCCGTCGCCTCGGCTCTCGTCGAGGAGGGCGCCGCCGACCCGGACAAGCTCGCCGTCCGGGGCGGCAGCGCGGGCGGCTGGACCGCCGCCGTATCGCTGACCAGCACCGACATCTACTCCTGCGGGACGATTCTCTACCCGATCCTGGATCTCGAAGGGTGGGCCACGGACGAGACCCACGACTTCGAGTCGCGGTACCTGGAGTCCCTCGTCGGCCCGTTCGCCGAGGTGCCCGAGCGCTACCGGGAACGCTCGCCGATCAACCGCACCGACCGGCTGAACACCCCCTTCCTGCTGCTCCAGGGCCTGGACGACGTGATCTGCCCGCCCGCCCAGTGCGAGCGGTTCCTCGCAGCGATCGCCGGCCGGGGCGTCGCCCACGCCTACATCGGCTTCGAGGGGGAGAGCCACGGCTTCCGGCGCGTGGAGACCATGGTCCGCGCACTGGAGGCCGAACTCTCCCTCTACGCGCAGACGTTCGGTATCGACCGCCCCGACGTACCGCCCCTGGAGCTGACCACATGACCCGTGAACATCACGGCCCGGCGGTGCCCCTCACCCGGCCGGCCCGGCTGCGCCCCGGCGCCCGGGTCGCCGTCGTCGCGCCCAGTGGCCCCGTCCCCGCCGACCGGCTGGAGGAGGGCCTCGCCGTCCTGCGTGCCTGGGGCCTCGAACCCGTCGTCGGCGCCCATGTGCTCACCACGCACCCGGAGTTGGACTACCTCGCCGGGTCGGACGCGGGCCGGGCGGAGGACCTGGAGCGGGCGTGGTGCGACCCGGCCGTGGAGGCTGTGCTCTGCGCCCGGGGAGGTTATGGCGCCCACCGAATGGTCGACCTGGTCGACTGGGCGGCGATCCGGGCCGCCGGGCCCAAGGTGTTCGTCGGCTACAGCGACATCACGGTGCTGCACGAGGCGTTCGCCCTGCGTGCCGGGTTCGCGACCCTGCACGGGCCGATGGTCGCCACCGAGAGGTTCCTCAAGGACGCGGCGACGCGCGAGCACCTGCGTGCCACGCTCTTCGCACCGGAGACCGTGACCACCCTCGGCCTGGAGTCGGCCGGGGCCCTGGTCCCCGGCCGGGCGCGGGGCGTCCTGTACGGCGGTTGCGTCAGCCTTCTCGCCGCCGGAACCGGCACCCCGGGCGGCCGGGCCCACGCCCGGGGTGGACTGCTGGTGATCGAGGACACCGGGGAGGAGCCCTACCGGCTGGACGGCATCCTCACCCGGCTCCTGCGGTCCGGAGCCCTGGACGGAGCCGTCGGGGTGGCCTGCGGCTCCTGGCAGGAGTGCGGCCCGTACGAGAGGATCCGCGCCGTGCTCGCCGACCGGCTCGGTCCGTTGGGCATACCCGTGGTCGAGGAGCTGGGATTTGGGCACGGTCCGACCACGTTGACGATTCCCCTGGGCGTGCCCGCGGTGCTCGACGCACCGGCGGACGGCGGGCGTTGCACGCTGACCGTCGAGATCCCCGCCCTGCGCTGACCCACCCTCCTCCTCGGCCCGCCCCGCTCGTATCCGCACCTGGCATCCCGTATCCCCCGTTCCCCATCCCCGCAGTTCGCGGGGCCGCCCGGATGTGTGTCTTCGTGCGTGAAAGGTGAACATCCGTCAAGAACCGCTGACCGATACGTTGACACGGGTATGGGCTGTGTCACAGCATGAGCGCGGCCCAATACTTACTGGTCGGTAAGGTGTCCTCGGTGTGGAGGTCTTCGTGTCAGGTGCTGTTTCCAGAGTGCGCGGCCCACTCGTGGCGGTCGCCGGGGCGGCCCTCGTCGCCCCCCTCGTCGTCGCCGGCCCGGCCCACGCCGAGGCCGATCCGTACACCGTCACCCCGCTGAAGTTCACCATCGGGGCGGGCGATCGCACCTGCACGGTGGACGCCGACCTCTACCGGCCCGCCGGGACCGGCGCGGACGATCCCGCCCCCGCCGTCCTCGCCACCAACGGCTTCGGCGGCAGCAAGTCCGACGGCTCCACCGACACCATCGGCAGGGCCTTCGCCGAGCGCGGCTACGTCGGGCTGGTCTACTCGGGCCTCGGATTCGGTGAGTCCGGCTGCCTGATCACCCTCGACGACCCCGCCATCGACGGCAAGGCCGCGAGCGAACTCATCGACTTCCTGGGGGGAGTTCGCGCGGCCGACGACGGAACCAGGGCCTACTTCGTCACGCGGGACGCCGACGGCGACCCGCGCGTCGGTATGATCGGCGGCTCCTACGGCGGCGCGGTCCAAATGGCGACCGCCGCCGTCGACCCCCGGGTCGACGCCCTCGTCCCGCTGATCACCTGGAACGACCTCGGTTACGCGCTGGCCCCCAACAACACCGGAGCCCGCACCGGCGTCACCTCCGACACTCCCGGCGTCTTCAAGTGGCAGTGGACCAACGGCTTCTACCTCATCGGGGAGGGGCAGCCGCTCCTCAACCCGAGCCTGGACCCGTCCCGCTTCAACCGGCTGGACTGCCTGCACTTCGCCACCCGCGCCTGCGAGACGATCCGGCTGCTCAACTCCGGCCGCTACCCCGCCGATCAGACCGAGACGATGCTCGCCTACGCGCGCAGCGTCTCCCCCGTCTCCTACCTCGACCGGGTCAAGGCCCCCACCCTCATCGTGCAGGGCCAGGCTGACAGCCTGTTCAACCTCAACGAGGCCACCGCCACCTACCGGACGCTCAAGGCGCAGGGCACCGAGACGAAGATGATCTGGCAGTCCTGGGGGCACAGTGGCGGCCAAGTCCCCGGCGAACTCGATCTGAGCCAGGGCAATCTGGAGACCAGCCACGTCGGACAACGGGTACTGGCCTGGTTCGACCGCTACCTCCACAAGAAGACGGACACCGACACCGGACCCGCCTTCTCCTACTACCGCGACTGGCGGAGCGGCTACGGCACCTCCGCCGACGTCCCCGCCCTCTCACGGTCCCTGTACCTCTCCGGCGACGGCAAACTCGTCGACAACCGCTCCAAGGTGGCGCGTGGCAGCCGCCAGTACACCAACTGGCCCGTGCCCACCAGCCACTCCGAGAGCTCCATCGCCCCGCTGATCGGACTGCCCGACCCCAAGCCGTACGACACCAGGGGCACCTACCTCGGCTGGCGCGGCGAACCCCTTACCGAGCCCCTCGATGTCGTCGGCGCGCCGAAGGCCACCCTGAAGGTCGTCTCGCCGCAGACGGAACGGGTCCAGAACAGCGGCGACGCCTCCGACAAGCTCGTCCTGTTCGCCAAGGTCTACGACATCGCGCCCGACGGAAGCCGTACGCTGGTGAACCGGCTCGTCTCCCCGATCCGGGTCCCCGACGTCACCCGGCCCTTCACGGTGGAGCTGCCCGGCATCGTGCACCGGTACGAGAAGGGGCACCGCCTGGAGTTCGTGATCGCCGCCAGCGACACCGCCTACTTCGGCAACCGCGGCGTCAAGCCCGTCACCGTCGTCCATGCCCCCGAGGACACCGGCGTCCTGGAACTCCCGGTGGTCCCGGCCGGCTGACGCCCGCCGCCCCGTTCACCCGAACGGCCGCACATCACCGCACCCCGAACCCGGCGGCCGGACATGCTGGGACCCCGGGGGCGGTCGCGCGCACGACGGCGGGGCCGGACGGCGAGAAGCGAGCGGAAGGGCCGGACCATGAGCCCCAAGGACGTATCGAACGGGCGCGGGCGCGGGCGCGGCACGGGCTGGATCACTCCGGGGCGCGTGGTGGTCGCCCTGGTGGTCGTGCTCGTCATCGTGTTCATCTGCGTGAACACGAACAAAGTCACCATCCGGGTGCTGATCCCCGAAGTGACGATGCCCCTGTGGTTCGCCCTGCTGGCGATGTTCCTGATCGGCCTCGGCTGCGGCGGCTACCTCTTCCGCCGACGGGGCAAGTGACGGCGGACCCGCCACTGCCGCACACCCTCGTCTCCTCCCCGGAGTCCGGGCGGACCCCGGGCCCGCGAAAATCCGGCCGACGGACCTCTGGCCCACGCGGCCACCTGCGTGTTCCATGGTCACCGGGGGCGCCCGGACCTGCGGCGGCCCGCCGCGAGGGAACGAGGGTGCCTTGGCCACGACCGTACGACGTGCCGTACTGAACCTGCCCGCAGCGCCGCTCGGGCCGGAGAACCCGCTCCCGCCGCTGCGGACGCCCGCCCCGCCGCCCGTGCTCGACCCCCGCGAACGGGCGGGCCTGCCGCGAGACATGGCCCGGCAACTGGGCCACCGTCCGCTGCGCACCGTACTGCCCACCCGGCTGCTCGACGGCTATGGGCGCGAGCGCACCCCCACCGACATCGACGCCGTCGTCATCGAGAACACCCGGCTGCGCGTCACCGTGCTGCCCGGACTCGGCGGCCGGATCCACTCCCTGCACCACAAACCCACCGGCCGCGAACTGCTCCACCGCAACCCGGTCCTCCAGCCCGCCGCCTTCGCCCTCAACGGTGCCTGGTTCTCCGGCGGGATCGAGTGGAACATCGGCGCCACCGGTCACACGACCCTGTCCTGCGCACCGCTCCACGCCGCTCTCGTGCCCGCCCCCGACGGCTCCACGATGGTCCGGCTCTGGGAATGGGAGCGACTGCGCGACCTGCCCTTCCAGGTGGACCTCTGGCTCCCCGAGGACTCCGACTTCCTGCACGTCGGCGTGCGGATACGCAACCCGCACGAACAGCCCGCACCGGTCTACTGGTGGTCCAACATCGCCGTCCCGCAGACCCCGGACACCCGTGTACTGGTCCCGGCCGACGAGGCCTGGCACTTCGGCTACGACCACACCCTCACCCGGGTCGGCGTCCCGGAGTCGGGCGGCCTCGACCACACCTACCCGCTGCGCTCCGAGTACCCCGCCGACCACTTCTACGAGCTGACCGACGACGCCCGGCGCTGGATCGCCGCGCTCGACGAGGACGGCCACGGGCTCGCCCAGACCTCCACCGACCTGCTGCGCGGCCGCAAACTGTTCCGCTGGGGGAACGGGAGGGGCGGCCGCCGCTGGCAGGAGTGGCTGAACGGGCCCGGGGAAGACGGCTACGCGGAGATCCAGGCCGGGCTGTCCCGTACCCAGCTGGAGCACGTCCCGCTGGAGGCGGGCGCCGCGTTCAGCTGGCTGGAGTCCTACGGTCCGCTGTCCGCCGACCCGTCCGCCGTGCACGGCCGGGACTGGGCCGCCGCCACCGAGGAGGCCGCCGCGCGGCTGGAGGAGGCTCTCCCGCGCGGCGCGGTGGAGGAGGCGTACGCGGCCTGGCTGCCGCACGCCGACACCGAACCGGGCGAGGTGCTCGCCGTCGGCTCCGGCTGGGGCGCGCTGGAGATGCTGCGGGGCGGCCACCGGCTGCCCGGCACCCCGTTCCCCGCCGCCGCCATCGGCGCCCAGCAGGCACCCTGGCGGGAGTTGCTGGAGCACGGCACCCTGCCGAAGCCGGCCTCGGACGGCATACCCGGCCCGACACCGGTCTCGCCGCCCTGGCGCGACATGCTGGAGACCGCCGACGCGGACTCGCACACCGAGTACCACCTCGGTATCGCGCAGTGGCACGCCGACGACCGGGCGCAGGCCGTCCGCAGCTGGGAACGCGGCCTGGAGTGCGGCCCCGCACCGCGCTGGCCGCTGCTGCGCTGCCTCGCCGTCGCCGCCGAGGAGAGTGGCAGGCCGGACCACGCCGCCGAGCTGTACGCCGAGGCCTTCGCGGACCTCGGGGCTCCGGGAACGGGGGACCTCACGGCGTCGACGGAGGGCGCCGCTCTCCTCGTCGCCCTGGCCCGCGAGACCGTCGAGGCACACCTGTCAGCCGACCGGCCCGGGGCGGCCCGGACGCTGCTGGCCGGGCTGCCGGGGGACATCCGTGAGCGCGGGCGTTTCCGGCTGCTCCTCGCCCGGGCCCTGGTCGCCGAGGGCGACACCGGGGCGGCCCGCGGGATCTTCGACGCCGGATTCGAGGTCGCCGACCTGCGTGAGGGGGCCGGAATCCTGGGCGAGCTGTGGGCGTTGGTCAGCGACGAGCCGCTGCCGGACGCCTACGACTTCCGCATGAGCCCTCCGGAGGCATAGGGCCTGATGGTGAAGGCGAGCGACTTTCGCCGTCACGGCTACAGGTACTCGTCATCGGGGCAGTCGGTTCGCCGAAGGTGACCGTCCGCGGAACGGCGGGCGGTTCGTCGCATGGGTACTTCGAGCCAGTGCCCGTCGAGGAGCATCCACATCGCGAAGACGGCGTCGTTCTCGTTGTGCAGCAGCAGTTGGGCCGAGTGGGGGCACTTCCAGGGCAGCGTCCGGAGCGTGCTGCGGAGCTTTTCGGCGTTGAGGTGATCGAACGTGCCTGCGAGGACGTGGCATTCAGCGCCCTGGGGGCTGCCTCCCCAGTGCCCGAGCTCCTGGTCCCCGCTGACCCGCTTGAGGGCGCCGCGTCCCAGGCCGGCGTCATGGGGGTCAAGGCTGGTGATGTCCTGAAGCACCGCGTCTTCCAGGTAGCTGAACAGCAGTATGACGTCGGTGAAGTCGCTCATCAGTGATCTCTTCCACGTTCAAGGTCAGGGCCCGGGGCGCTGCCACGCACCGTGAATCACACCACTCCAGGCCGCCATCGCCCGCCGCGACCACGGCCCCGGGCAGTCAAGGCCCGGGCGGGAGACAGCCAGGGCCTTGCCCCGGCGCCACGATGTTTCCGCCGCCGCCCGGCCGGAATCCGGCAGCAGGGGAGCAGACATGGCAGCGGGTCGCGACGGCCCGGCGGGAGCCCACCCGGACACCGTCCCGGGCCGGCCTCCCCGGGCAGCGGGCCTCACCGTATCGCCTCGGCCCGGACCGGCGGGGGGCGTCAGCCGAGGACGACAGGGCGCCCGGCCGGCCGGACACCGGCCCGGGCCGGCTCGGACGGGCATGGACGGTACTGCTCGCGGTGGCACCGGCGAGCTCCCAGGCGAAGGACGAGCGAATCGACGAGGTCAGCCGGAGGAGAAGCCCGGTGTCGAGCCTGCGTTCAGAGACCACAAAGCGGCGGTGTACCAGAGGAGGGCGATTCCGAGGACGAGCAGGGAGCCCATCGCGGGAAGCAGCCAACCGGGCAGGGATCTGCTGCGCACCACGATCACCTTGGCTGCGAAGGCACCGTAGAGGGCGCACCCGGCGAAGGAATGAATGGTGGTGCGTGGAGATGTCGTCTCGATTCCGTAGGTCGAAAGGCAGTGGTAGGCGATCGGGAGTGAGAAGAGAAGGGTGAGGAATCCGAGCGACCGGTGCCCCAACCGCACAGGTCGGGGCGCGCGACGGGTGCCCGGGAGGCGGCCGTACATCCACAGGGCAAGGCCGAGTTGGATGAGGGCGAGGCCGAGCAGCGCGGTGCCGAGTCGAGCCTTGAGGTCGACTGCGGCGATACCGTGCTCTCCGAAGAGCCCGTAGTCGTAGTCCGGTGTGTTGTGGGTTCCGAAGAGGTAGATCCCGACGCCGACCGCGACAGGCACCAGGACGCCGAGAAGGGCGAGGCTTCTACGGGTCGCGCGACTCTCTCCGCCCTTCCCGTCGTGTGGTGAACTCATTGTTCTCCGGCTCAGCTGTCGACCTGCTTGCCCTTGGCGTCCAGGACGTACCACTCGGCACCGAACTGGTCGAGGCCCTGGCCGTTCGTCTGGCCGGGCTTCTTGTCGCCGGCGTAGTAGTAGAGCGGGTGACCGTTGTAGGTGACCTGCTCGTCGCCACCGGAACGCTTGGTGATGTCGAGCAGCTTCTTGTCCACGCCGCTTCCGGCCTTGGCCGCACCCTTGCTGAGCAGCGGGGGCCAAGCTTTCGCACAGTCGCCCTGGCAGTTCGACTTGTTCTTCTCGTCGGCGAGAAAGAGGTAGAGGGTGCGTCCCTTCTCGTCCACGAGGACCGTGCCGAGCCCGCCCGCGGACTTCGTGTCGACGGTGGCCGCCTGGGAAGGCGAGGCACTGGAGGCGACGGAGCCGTACCCGTCCCCCGAGGCGTCGCCGGAGCTGTCGGAGCAGCCGGTCAGAACGGTGGCGAGCAGGGTGGCGGCACAGGTGGTGGCCATGGCGGTGCGCTTCATCGAGGGCTCCAGGGGTGAAGACGGGGACGGGCCCCCTTTCTCTCCCCGCCTGTGCCCGACCGCAGACAGAACCGTCGCCGCTACCACTCTCCCAGCTCACAGGTCCGGGTTCGTACGATGACGCGGTGGTGGGACCGGATGGCGCGCCCGACGCTTGTGGCGGTCACCGTCCCCACCCGGGTCAAAGCCCCCGCCGTCTGCCGCGTCACGCCGGGGGCCGCGGATATCGCGGCATGGGCAGACGGCCGAAGGTGTTGATCTACATCGATGAGGAGCCGTGATGGTGCTCGGCGGCGCTCCAACGATGGCGCACACCGGCTGCCCCGCCGCCTCGACAGTCGAATCGTGTTCGCGTCGGACGCGAAGCCTTCGCGTCCGACGCGAACACGAGTTCTGCCATGCTCAGGAACCCGAGATCCGCCGACCGGTGGATGGGGAGGCCGGCCGGAACAGCCGGACGCCCCCGTCCGTCGCGCTGGACAGATGGGGGCGCACTGGAGGGAGGGTGCGGCCGATCCGTCGGTCAGGGGGCCACACCCGACGTGACGGCGGTGAGAAGCGCGCCCGACGAGGTGTCGCCGCGGAGGTTGGACAGGAACGCTCCGCCCATCCCGTTCTCCTTCATGTAGGCGGTCTTGTGGGCGATCGTCGCCGGTGTGTCATAGCTCCAGTACTCGGTGCCGCACCACGCGACGGCGGTCTTTCCCCGCTCCTCGGTGGGTGCGCACCTGGGGCTGATGGTGCGGTAGTCGTCGAGTCCGGGGCCGAAGGCGCCGGCGGCGGGCCCCCGTGCCGTGGGCGCGTGCGACCAGGGGTACTGGATCACGCCCTGCCAGCCCCATGCGTGGGTGGGGATGCCGAACACCAGCTTGTTCGGGTGGATGGCCTCGCCCGTCAGACTCCACATGTCGTAGCCGGCGTCGCTGCCCCACTCCCAGATGTCCCAGGGCACCAAGGGGGCGCTGGGCACCGGCCGCTGGCTCCACAGGTCTTGCTGCGCGTGGTAGTAGTCGTACGTTTCCACGTTGTACCAGTCGACGTGGGCCGCCGCCCGGGGAAGGTCGGACTTCAGGTACGACGCTTCCGCGCTGCCGTCACGGCTGATGGTCATCGTCAGCAGCCGGCCGGCGCCCAGCGCGCTCCGCATCTCGCGGGCCAGGGGGGTCACCGTGGTCGGACCGTCGGCGGGGCAGGTGCGGTAGCACGGGGCGAACTCCACGGACAGGTCGATGCCGTCGAAGAGGCCCGCCCAGCGGGGGTCGTCGAGGAGCTGTGCGCAGGAGGCGGCGAAGGCGGCCGGATTCTCACGGGCGGCCGCCCAGCCGGCGGTCCCCTCGTCCCCGCCGAACGACCAGAGGACCTTCAGCTGCGGGTACTGGCTCTTCAGCGCGCGGAGCTGGTTGAAGTAGCCGCGCAGCGGCTGGCTTGTGGTGTCGGCCCGGCCGGAGACGCTGTTCGCCGCGGTGAAGGACCGTTCCAGCGCGGCGTGCTTGTCCCCGATACCGCACCGGCCGCCTTCGACGGTGCCGAAGCCGTAGGTGAGGTGGGTGAGTTTGGCGGCGGAGCCGCCGGTGGCGAGATCTTTGAGGTGGAAGCCGTGTTCGTAACTGTTCTTCTCGGTGAAGACGCCCATCACGACCGGCTTCGCGGGCATCGGCGGCGTCGTGCCCGTCGTGGTGACCGAGGTGTGATTGCTGGACGCGGGGTGTCCGGTGCGTGGCACGGAGACGACGGCGAACGAGTAGCGCCGGTTGGGGACGAGCCCGGTGAACGTGTGGGTCGTACCGGTGGTGGTCGCGACCACCACGTTGTTCTTCATCACCTCGTAGTGGAGGACATCCACGGGGGCGGTGGGCGGTGTCCAGCGAACGGAGACCGCGGTGTCCGTGACCTCCACAGCGACAGGTGCGCCCGGATGAACACTGTCGGCGGCCTGCGCCGGAGCCGCCAGGCCCGCCAACAGACCTGTCAGCAGCACCAGTCCCGTCAGTACAGCGGTGATCCGTGGCCTCCTGCGGGGTGCGGGACGATGTCCCATCGTGTCTCCTCGGGTGGAACGGACAGAGATGGCACCGCTTCACCGGAGACATACAAGAGGTCCGTCGCGGCCTGCGCAGAGACTAGGGAGGACGGAGGTCGTGGAGCAACGACAATGAGGCCACTCTCACCGGACATCTGCGTTCCTCAGCTACGCGGGGCGGCGCCACGGCTACGTGGGGCGGCACCACGACCGTCAGGTCCGGGCACCCGCTGCGGCCTCTTGCGTCCCGCCGCCTTCCTGGCCGGCAGAAGCGGGGCGGAGGGCTCTACGGGTCCCGTCGAATCCCGCGCCGCGGTGGCCGACCCGGGATCCACCCGCCGCGCTCGAAGCGCTGCGCCGACGTGCTCGTCAGCCCTTCGTAGAAGGCCACCGAGGCCTCCAGATCGTCGACGCGGATACGCAGGGTGGTTCCGAGGATCTCCCTGCGTACGAGGGTAGTCGGCGGCCATCACCGGTGTGATCGATTGCGGGTGGGTCGGAACCCCTCCGCACCTCACGCCGGACTCTCCCCGCCTCACACCCGGCAGAGCACCTCGCCGTGCGGGACCATGAACCAGCCGTCGCCCTCCTCGCCCCAGGAGCGCCACGCCGCGGCGAGGGCCGTGAGCTGCTCGGCGCTCGCATGTCCGCCCCGTACCGCCAGTTCGGCGTAGACCGAGTCCGTCGTACGGTCCGCCCACAGGCCGCTCCACCAGGCGCGGCTCTCCGGGGTGGCGAAGCACCAGGCGGCCGCGGTGGGGGTGATGTCGGTGAACCCGGCCCGCCGCGCCCAGGAGAGGAGCCGGCGGCCGGCGTCGGGCTCGCCGCCGTTGCCGCGGGCCACCCGGCCGTACACCTCGAGCCATTCGCCGAGACCGGGGGCCTCCGGGTGCCAGGTCATCGCGGCGTAGTCGCTGTCGCGCGCCGCGACGACGCCGCCGGGGCGGCAGACGCGCCGCATCTCGCGCAGCGCCTGGACCGGGTCGCCCACGTGCTGGAGCACCTGATGGGCGTGGACCACGTCGAACGAGTCGTCGGGGAAATCCAGGGAGTGGACATCGGCCACCACGAACTCGACGTTCTCCAGGCCTCGTTCGGCGGCCACTGCGGCGGCCTGGCCGAGAATGCCGTCGGTGGTGTCCACCGCGGTGACCCGGCCCGGCGCGACCCGTGCGGCCAGATCGGCGGTGATGGTTCCGGGGCCGCAGCCGACGTCCAGCACGGCCAGGCCGGGGCGGAGTTCGTCGAGGAGGTACGCCGCCGAGTTGGCGGCGGTCCGCCAGCGGTGCGAGCGCAGGACCGACTCGTGGTGGCCGTGCGTGTACACGGCGGTCTCCTTCGGCATGGCGTTGCGTCCTCTCCCGAAAACCTCGCGCCGACGGGCACGGCGACAGGGGCCACCGTACGCCGCCATGCCGAATGGTGAGATAGGTGTCTTGATATGCGGACGGCTGGTGAATGCTGCCGGGTGGTGTCCGGGAGATCGGGGAGGGCGGGAAGCGCGGGGAGGGTGCGTCCGGGAGGTCAGATCGGCATGGGGCAGTAGACGGTCAGGGCCTCCGGTAGCTTGTCGATCGTCAGTTCCGTTCCGGAGTGCGCCACTTCGCCGTCGTACGCGTACGGAGTCCCCGGCGCGAGGCCGCCGATCCGCACCCGGCGCCGCCGCACGGCGGCATGGGCGGGGGACCGGGTCAGCGGTCCCGCCACCGCCGCCGCCAGCAGACGCAACGCCGGTGTCCGGCCGCCGTGCACCACCCGGACGTCCAGCAGTCCGTCCGCCAGGTTGTGGCGACGCCCCGGGGCGGGACCCACCCGCTGGAAGAGTCCGTTGCCGACGAAGAGCAGCCACAACGGCCGCCTGCGTCCCTGGATTTCGGCCTCCAGTGGACGCCGGCCGCGCAGCACGTGGAACGCCGCGAGCACGCCCGCCGGCCAGCCGCCGATCCGCGGCGACCAATGTTCCCGGGTGCGCACCAGGTCCGGATAGACGCCCAGCGAGAAGGCGTTGAGGAAGTACCCGGCCGACCCGTCCGCACCCTCGGGCCCCGGCCGGAATCGGCCGAGGTCCACCCGGATAGCATCGCCCGCGGTGAGGGCGGCGGCGGTGTCGTGGACGGTTTCGATGCCCAGGTCGTAGGCGAAGTGGTTGAGCGTGCCGCCGGGGAAGACCGCCAGCGGCATCCCGTGCGTGGCTGCCACGGAGGCCGCCAGATTCACCGTGCCGTCGCCCCCGCAGACACCCAGCGCCCGGCCCCGGCCCGCCGCCTTCTCCATCGCGGCCGACAGTTCCTCGGGACCCACCTCCACCACCTCCGCCGCGGGCAGCGCCTCGCGCACGAGCGACGCGGTCGCGGTGGCCGTGCCCGACTCCTGGTTCACCACCACGACGAGGTCCTTCCCGGCGGGCAGCTCCGGGGCCTCGCCCGGCGGGCGGCCGGGAGCGGGCAGCTGGCCCCGGGTGGGCACGACCCCACGCAGGGCGAACGCGGCCCCTATGCCGAGCGCCGCACCCGCCAGCACATCGCTCGGATAGTGGACCCCGGTGTAGACGCGGGAGGCGGCCACCGCCACCGCGACCGGGGCCACGACCGCGCCCCAGCCCTTGGACTCCAGGGCCACCCCGGTGGCGAAGGCCGCCGCCGACGCCGCGTGGCCCGAGGGGAAGGAGGTGGTGATCGGCTGCCGCTTGAGCTGCCGCACCACCGGCACCAGGTCCGCTATCGGTCGCTCGCGGCGCACCGCGCCCTTGCCGACCGTGTTGATCGCCGCCGAGGCCACGGCGAGGGACGCCACTCCGCGCAGCGCGGCCCGGCGCGAGCGCGCACTGCTGCCGAGGGCCGCGATCCCGGCCGCCGCCCCGAACCAGAGCAGCCCGTGGTTGGCGGTCCGGCTCAGCCTCGGCAGCAGTGGGTCGGCGCCCGGCCAGTGCCGGTCAGCGACGCTCCGGAAGACGGCCAGGTCCCGCTCCTGCAGCCAGCCGCGCAACCGGGCGGCGGCGGGAGCGGTGGCGGTGGCGGGTGAGGTTCTCGGTGAGGACATGGATCAGCGGATACCCGGCCGCGCCACGCTGAACCAGCAGGCGCGCTGAGACCCCGGCCACGCGCCGCCACCGACCGGCGGAACGGTCCGCGCGGCGACGGCCCACGCGGCGACGGCGCGCGACTGGGCGGGCGGGCCGCCCGGAACCTCCGTATAAAGAAGCCAGAGGCTGTCGGCCACGTAGCCAGAGGCCATCGGCCAGGGAAGCCGGCGGCCGTCGGCCTGGGCAACGAAGCCGGAGAACCCGGACCCGAACCCGGACCCGAACCCGGACCCGGACCCGGACCCGGACCCGGAGCCGATACTCCGGGCGGACCGCCGGAGACGCCGGAGACGCCGCGGACGCGGAGCGAAGAGTGGCTGAGGAGGGCCGGATGCACGGGACCGAGGACCACGCACCCGCGCACCAGGACCACGGCCCTGTCCGCTACGGGCCGCCCGCCCCCGACCCCGGTCTCCCGGTCCTCCCCGAACTGGCCGCCGTCCTCGCCGCCGCCTCCGCCCGGACCCGCCCGGAACCCCCAGGTGGGGGGCGACTCCTGCGCGAGGCGGCCCGTGGGTACTGGGACCGGCGCGGGCTGCACGGCGCGGCCGGCGGCATCGCCGCCGCCCCCGGCGCCCAGCCGCTCCTCCTGGCCCTGATCGGCGCTCACGGCGGCGACGTCCTCATGCCGCGCCCCTGCCCGGCCGCCTGGATGCCGCAGGCCCGGCTGCTGGGCCGTCCCGCCTACCAGGTGCCGACCCCGGCCGAATGCGGCGGCGTGCCCGACCCGTACGCCCTGCTGGAGACCGTCCGCCGGGTCCGCGCGGAGGGCGGCCGGCCGAAACTGCTGCTGCTGTCCGTCGTGGACGACCCCACCGCCACCGTCGCCCCGCCCGAGCTGGTCCACGAGGCGTGCGAGGCGGCGGTCGGTGAAGGGCTGCACATCATCAGCGACGAGACCTGGCGCGACACCGTGCACCGGCCCCGCGACACCGTCCTGCTCAGCCCCGCCGAGATGTGCCCGGACGACGTCACGGTGATCGGCGACCTGTCCGGAGCCCTCGTACCGGCCACCTGGCCGGTCGCCGTCGCCCGGTTCCCGGACACCGCCCGCGCCGCCGTCCGGCACGCCCGCACCCTGGACATCCTCACCGCGCTCGGCGCCCTCGTCGCGGCTCCGGTCGCCCACGCGGCCGCCCACGCCCTGGGGGAGCCGGGGTCCGTGCGCGAACGGATCCGGCGCGCCGCGGCGCTCCAGTCCGAGGTCGCCGCCGCCGCCCATCGCGCGGTCCTCTCCTCCGGCGCACTGGCCCGCCCCCCACAGGCGGGCCGCCACCTCTACGCCGACCTCGGGCCGCTGCGCTCCCGGCTGGCGGACCTGGGAGTGACGGACTCCATGGAGCTGGAGGAGTACCTCACCGACCGGCTCGGCGCACCGGCCCCGGGCGGACACCGCTTCGGTGACGAACTGGGCGCCCTGCGCGTACGCCTGGGTACCGGACCGCTGGTGGGGGCCACCCCGCAGCAGCAGGCGGAGTCCCTCACCGCCGCCGAGCCCCTGGAGCTCGCGCATGTGGGGCGGGCGCTGGACAGTTTCGCGGCGGTGTTCGGCGCGCTGCGCTGAGCGCGGACGAGGAGAAACCGAGAAGCCGGAAGCTGGAAGCCGGAGCAGCCGGAGGAGTCGGAGCAGCCGGAAACCGGAGAATGTGGTTGCCGGTGAAGTCGGGTGCCGCGGTGTGTGGGGATCGCGTACGGCCGCCCCAGCGGTGGCGAAACGTTCAACCCGTCGCGTCGCCCGTCCCGTGGCCGAATCGCGACCGGAGCCTGCGCCACACCGCCGGGGCCCCGCTGATCAGCAGGGTCAGGGCGACCGCCGCGACCACTCCCTGCCACGGCTCCGGGAACAGCGAACCGCCCAGAACGCCGATCAACTGGTACGTCGCCGCCCAGGCGAGGCAGGCCGGAACATCGCCCCGGGCGAACTGCCGCAACGGCATCCTGCCCAGCAGACACGCCAGCATCACCGGAATCCGCCCGGCCGGCACAAGACGGGACAGCACCAGAACCGTCCCGCCGTGTGCCTCCAGCTTCTCCTGCGCCTTGGCCAGCCGCTCCGGCGCGGCCCGGCGGGTGATCGCCTCCAGCCACTTCGAGCCGTTCCTCGACCGGACCCCGCGCTGCCCGAGCCAGTACAGGCAGACGTCCCCGAGGAACGCGGCGGCCGACGCCGTCAGGAAGACGAAGAGCAGGGTGAGCGGCGACGTCTGGTGGAAGGCCACCACCGCCGCCGAACTCACCAGCGCCCCCGTCGGCACCACGGGCACCAAGGAGCCCAGCGCCACCAGGGTGAACAGCGTCGGATAGCCGACCGCCTGCTGGGCCGACCCGGTGGGCAGTTCCCGCACCACCTGCTGGATCTCCTGGATCTCCTGGATCACGGGCCGGCCTCCGGTCTCACGCGTTCGCCGTGCCCCAACAGATGCACGGACACCTCGGGCGCCCGCTTCGCCGCATGCCGCACGAACTCGTCACCCGGCGAGTGGAACTCGTGCGGGCGCACCCCGTCCAGACCGATCGGCCAGTACGTGCCGTAGTGCACCGGCACCGCGGACCTCGGCGCGAGACGGGTCAGCGCCTCGGCGGCGCGGGCCGGGTCAAGATGGCTGGGGCCCAGGTAGGGGCCCCAGCCGCCCACCGGAAGCAGCGCCACGTCCACCGGTCCCACCGCGTCGGCCATCCCGTCGAAGAGCCCGGTGTCCCCGGCGAAGTACGTCCGCGCCTCGCCTTCGACCACATAGCCGAGCGCCGGCGCCCGGTGCGGCCCGACCGGCAGCCGCCGGCCGTCGTGCAGGGCGGGGACCGCCCGCACCCGCACCTCGCCGACCCGCACCGTGTCGCCCGGCTTGACCTCGGTGATGTGCAGCTGCCGCGTCCGCCGCAGCGCCCGCAGACCCGGCACGGCCGCCACCGCGCCGCTCGGCACGATCAGCCGGCTGCCGGGGGCCAGCCGGGCCAGCGACGGCAGATGCAGATGGTCGGAGTGCAGATGGGAGACCAGTACCACCTCGGCGACCGCGGCCTGCGGCGGCGGCACCTCGCCCCGGCGGCGGCGCAGATGCGCGAAGCGCCGCACGAACAGGGGGTCGGTCAGCACCCGCACCCCCGAGTCCTCGATCGTGCAGGTGGCATGACCCCACCAGGTGATCTCCACCGACACCTCGGCCTCCTCGCTCGATCCCCGTCATCCGTCATCCGTCATCGGTAATCCCTGATCCTGATGTCCCTGATCCCGATGTCCGTGGTCCCGCAATCCCCGTGGCCACCTGGCCCAGAGGCGCCGGAACACGGGGGCGCAGGGACGCCGGGGCCTGTCCCGGCGCGGCGCGCGCGGCCCATGCCCGGGTGCGCTGCCGGTACGAGCCTATGCGCCCCCCGTACCGTCCCGCCGGGCCTCGAGGCTCTCGCCGAAGCCGCTGACCGGCGTCGGCGCTGTGAAAAGCTGAAGGGCAGGCTGCGGGCGACCGGAGCCAGGGCGGAAGGGCGTGAGGTGGACCGGCGTGGGTGACGGGAAGTGGCGTACGGCGGGCAGAGCCCTGATGCGGGTGATCGCGGTCTGGGCGGTGTCCACGCTCACCATGCTCGTCCTGGCCGGAGCCCTGCCCGACTTCCAGCTCCAGTCCGACGACGGCGACACCATCACCAGGACGGCCTTCACCGCAGCCTGGGGCGCGGGCGCCTTCGGCCTTCTGTCGGCCCTGGTCTGGCCCGTCCTCGTGCGGGCCCTGCTCATCGTGCCCGCGCTCGTCCTGGGCGCCCTGGTCTTCTTCCTCAACGGCTCGCTGCTGCTGATAGCGCTGCGCCTCATCCCGGACGGGCGCGGCGCGGCCAACCCGGAGACCGCGGTCGTCGTCGCCGCCGTGATGTCCGCCGTAGCCTCCGCCACCTCCACCGCGCTCGCCGTCCGCGACGACGAGGCCTACCGCCGGCGGTTGTCCCGCCTCGCCGACCGGCGCCGCCGTCGCGGACGCTCCCCGGGCCCGCCGGAACCCGGCCGCGACGGACCGCCCGGCACCGTCTTCCTCCAGCTCGACGGAGTCGGCCACGATGTCCTGGTGAAGGCCGCGGCCGACGGGCTGATGCCGACCGTCGCCGGCTGGCTCGCCGACTCGTCCGGACACCGGCTCACCCCTTGGCGCACCGACTGGTCCAGCCAGACCGGCGCCAGCCAGCTCGCCATCCTGCACGGCAGTAACCATGACGTTCCCGCGTTCCGCTGGTACGAGAAGGAGACCCGCACCGTCATGGTCTCCAGCCGTCCATCGAGCGCCCTCGAAATGCAGCGCCGGGCCATCGAGCGCACCCGTGACGGCGGTCTGCTCACCATCGACGGCGCGAGCCGGGGCAATCTCTTCAGCGGCGGAGCCGGACAGCTCGCCCTGGTGCTCTCCATGGCTGCCCGACGCGGCAAGGGCCGCCGCTCCCGCGCCGGATACTTCGCCTACTTCTCCGACCCGGCCAACGCCACCCGTACGGCCCTCTCCTTCGTCGCCGAGGTCCTCCGCGAGATCGGCCAGTCGACCCGGGCCCGCGCCCGGAAGGTCACACCGCGGATCAAGCGGGGCGGGCTCTACCCCTTCATCCGCGCCTTCGCCACCGTCGTGGAGCGCGACGTGGTCGCCGCCGCCGTCCTCGGTGACATGTTCGCCGGACGCACCGCCGTCTACGCCGACCTCGTCGCCTACGACGAGGTCGCCCACCACTCGGGGCCCCACAGCCGTGACGCGGAGAAGGTCCTCGTGCGCCTCGACCGTTCTCTCGCCCTGATCGCCAAGATCGCCGATCACACCCCGCGCGCCTACTGGATCGTGCTCCTCTCCGACCACGGCCAGAGCTCCGGGGAGACGTTCGCGGGAAAGTACGGACTCACGCTCAAGGACCTCGTCCGGGCGGGCTGCGGGCTGCCCGTGCCGCGCCGGGCCCAGCGCACCCGCAGCGCCTCCGAGGCCCGCGACGCGGTGCGGATCGCACTGCACCGCCCCGTCGAGGGCCAGGAGGCCGAGCACCCGGCCAAACTCTCCGACCCGATCGTGCTGGCCTCCGGCAACCTCGGGCTGGTCTCCTTTCCCGACATCGAGGGCCGCGCCTCCCGCGAACAGATCGAGCGCCGCCACCCGGCGCTGCTCTCCACGCTCGCCAACCATCCGGGGGTCGGCTTCCTCCTCGTCCGCTGCGGCGAGCACGGCTCCGTGGTGCTCGGGCCCGGCGGGGCCGAAGTGCCCGTCGCCGACCTGACGGACGGCGAGGGCCCGCTGGCGGTCTTCGGCGTCGGGGCGGCAGCCGCCGTACGGCGCACCGACACCTTCCCGCACGTCGCCGACGTGATGGTCAACTCCCGTTACGACCCCGCCACCGGTACCGTGCACGCCTTCGAGGAGCAGGTCGGCTCGCACGGTGGCCTCGGCGGCGAACAGTCCCGGCCGTTCCTGCTCTCGCCGCGCGGACTGACGGACCCGCTCGACATCGTGGCCGCCGAGGCCGCCGAGGGCGCACCCGTACCGCCGGGTGGCGGGCTGGTGGGCGCCGAGGCGGTGCACCGGGTGCTGACCCGCTGGCTCCAGGAGTCCTCCGGCCCCCAGGTACCGGTGCGGGCCGAGGGATTCGGCGGGGCGGGCCCGACGGACGAGCCGTTCCCGGGCGATTCCCCGGAACACCGTCGCCCGTGACACACCGGCCACGGCCGCCACGTCCTCCAAGGTCGCGGGGCGTACGGGCTGCGGCACTTCGGCTGTCATCCAGCCCCTTGTACCCACAGGCCGGCCGCCCCGTTCAGCGAGGGCCCGCACCGGCCCGGCCGTCGTTCCAGCTCGGCGAGGAACTCCGCCACCCGCACCACGTCGGCGGCGGTCTTCGGCGCGGCTTCGGCCCCCTCGGCCGCCGTGTTGGCCGCGTCGGCCTGAAGGGATCGGGGGCGTTGTCAGTGGTGGGCGGAAGAATGGTGGCCATGACGAACTCAGCCGCTGTGCTCGCCGATGCCGCCGCCTATGCCGCCGCGGTGGATGAGGCCTCCCTCGCCGCCGCCGCGTACTACGCCACGGGCGAGAGCACGCTGGACGACGACGCCTACGACCGGCTGGCACGCGGAATAGCCGCGTACGAGGCGGACCACCCGGGGGAGGTGCTTGCCGCCTCGCCGACGGGCAAGGTCGCGGGCGGGGCCGCCGTCGGCGATGTGCCGCACACGGTGCCCATGCTCTCGCTGGACAACGTGTTCTCGGCAGAGCAGTTCGTGACCTGGACCGCGTCGCTGGAGCGACGGATCGGCAGGCCGGTGACCGCGTGGAGCGTGGAGCCGAAGCTCGACGGCCTGGCGGTCGCCGCGCGCTACCGGGACGGCCGGTTCGAGCGCCTCATCACCCGGGGGGACGGCACGGCCGGCGAGGACGTCTCGCACGCGGCCGGCGCCGTCGTCGGCCTGCCGGAGCGGCTGGCCGCCCCGGTCACCATCGAGGTGCGCGGGGAGATCCTCATGACGAACGAGCAGTTCGAACAGGGCAACGCGATCCGGACGGAACACGGCGGCGCCCCCTTCGCCAACCCGCGCAACGGGGCGGCGGGCACCCTGCGCGCCAAGGACCGCGCCTACCGGGTGGAGACGACCTTCTTCGCCTACGACGCGCTGCCGCTGCCCGATTCCGGGGAGCTCGCCGGGACCCTCGCCGAACTGCCCCACAGCGAGGTCCTGGAGTACGTGGCCGGCCTCGGCGTGCACACGGCCGCGGGCACCGACGTCGCACCGCTCCGGGCCACCACGGTCGAGGAGGTCCAGGCGCGGGTGGAGGGGACAGGTTCCCTGCGCGCCGCGCTGCCGTTCGGTATCGACGGGATCGTGATCAAGGCTGATCTGGCAGCCGACCAGCGCGAGGCCGGCTCCGGCACCCGCGCGCCCCGCTGGGCCATCGCCTACAAACTGCCTGCCGTGGAGAAGATCACCCGCCTGCTGGCTGTCGAGTGGAACGTCGGGCGCACGGGCATCATCGCGCCGCGCGCCGTCCTGGAACCCGTGGAGATCGACGGCTCCACCGTCGGTTACGCCACCCTCCACAACCCGGCCGACATCACCCGCCGCGACCTGCGGCTGGGGGACCGGGTCATGGTCTACAAGGCCGGCGACATCATCCCGCGCGTCGAGGCCCCCGTGGTGCACCTGCGCACCGGCGAGGAGACGCCCATCGTCTTCCCCGAGAGCTGCCCGCAGTGCGGCTCCGACATCGACACGAGCGAGCAGCGCTGGCGCTGTACCCGGGGCCGCAACTGCCATCTGGTCGCCTCCGTCTCGTATGCGGCGGGGCGAGATCAGCTCGACGTCGAGGGTCTCGGCTCCACCCGGGTCGTCCAGCTCGTCGACGCGGGCCTTGTCGCGGACTTCGCGGACCTGTTCACTCTGGAGCGGGAGCAGTTGCTCGCCCTCGACCGGATGGGCGAGACCTCCACGGACAACCTCCTGGCGGCCATCGAAACCGCCCGGACCCGGCCGCTGTCCCGGGTCTTCTGCGCCTTGGGCGTACGCGGCACCGGGCGTTCCATGTCGCGTCGTATCGCGCGGTATTTCGCCACGATGGACCGGATCGTCGCCGCCGACGCGGAGACGCTCCAGCGGGTCGACGGCATCGGCAAGGAGAAGGCGGCCGCGGTGGTCGCCGAGCTGGTGGAGCTGGCGCCGCTGATCGACAAGCTCGTCGCGGCCGGGGTGACGATGACCGAGCCGGGCGCGACCCCGCCCCCGGAGCCCGGGACGGAGGAGGCGGCCGACGCGGAGGCAGAGGCCGGTGGCGAGGCCGGACCCGATTCCACGCTGCCCCTGACGGGGATGACCGTGGTGGTCACGGGCGCGATGTCCGGAGCGTTGGAGAGACTGTCGCGTAACCAGATGAACGAACTGATCGAGCGGGCGGGCGGCAAGTCGTCCTCCAGCGTCTCCCGGCGCACGAGCCTCTTGGTCGCCGGGGAGAAGGCCGGATCCAAGCGCGCCAAGGCGGAGGACCTGGGGGTCCGGATCGCGGTGCCGGAGGAGTTCGCGAAGCTGGTCGGCGCCTTCCTGGCGGCGGGGGAGGAGGGCTGAGCCGGTTGCCTGCCGTGCATGCTGCGATGGTGCACCTGTGAATCTGTGAGGAAGTGGCGTTCCATCACCTCGTATTGCATAGTGAGGGTTCGGTCGTGCCTCGCTATCAGTGGGCCGATGGGTGTGTGGGCGGTTGCGGTGGCCGGCCAGGGGTGAGGGACTATGCGTTCTGTGCACGACGGACAGCGATCGGGTCGCGCCGTCCCGCCGTCGTCCCGGGACGTCGGCACGGGCCGACGGATTCCCGTCCTCCGCGGACCTGGAGGACCTGACGGGCCTGACGGGCCTGACGGAGTGGAATCTGCCCGGATCATCCCTGCCCCGACCGCTGTTTCCCGGACCCCTCCGGTCCCGGACGTTCGCGGCCCGCTCACTTCCGTGCCCGGCGAGTGGCCAGGGCCGCTCCGCCCGAATGCGGGCCCATCGGGGAAGGGCCCCGGACGGCTTCGTGACGGGAGCGGTGCCGGGGTGTTCGGGGCGGTGCGTTCCCAGGGAGGTCGCCTGACGCACCAGCTGCTGCGCGTACCGGGCACCCAGAGCGCACCGGGCATCCCCCGGCCGCCCGGGGACAGGCCCTGGACCTGGGCAGCTCCCGCACCCGGGCCCGGACAGATCCTCAGCTCCGTGCTCCGCCATCGGACTGTGTCGCCCGGGCAATCCGGCCGACCGAGGTGATGCCGTACCCGGGACCGTCCCGGCCGAGCGCGTTCCGGGTGCGGTCTCTGCCGGCCATGCTGGTGCTCGCCGTTCTCACTGTCCTCACCCTGGTCGGCGGCGCCGCCTCGGCGACCGGCACAGCGCCCGCCCCGACTTCCCGGAGCCTCGCGCCCGTCGTCACCGCCGCCGCCTCGGCGCTCGCCGCACCGCAGACCCAGCACGCAGGGCCTGACTCCCGGCACCGCGCCGGGCATGGCTCCGGACACGACTTCAGGCACAGCGCCGGGCATAACTCCGGATACGACTTCAGGCACCGCGCCGGGCATGTCGGGGGACCTGAGCGCGGGGGGCCGGACCACGCGAGTGGTGTCGTGGCCCATCCGGGCACGGGTGCGATGGTCCGGGCCGGGCACGAGCAGCCCAGGGCGGCGGCCGATCCGGCGCAGGCCCCCCGGGCGGGCACCGGCCGGGCGTACCTGCTCCTTCACGCCCCACCACCGCCGCACGACGCGCTGACACCCGCTCCACCGAGGCCGGCCGAACCGCGCGTCGGCGTACAGCGCGTCGCCGCGCATTCCTTCGACGCGCCCGGCAGTCGCAGGGGCGCGCTCCCCGACGTACGGGGGCCTCCGGGCAGGACCACCGGTCCCACGACCGGCCATCCGTCCTGTTCTGCCGATCCGGCGCCGCGTCCTCACTGAGGTGAGGGCGCCGGACGCCCCACCGGAGGATTTCCATGACTCGCGCCACCACGGTGCGAGCGGTTCTGGCTGTCGCCGTTCTGCTCGTCTCCGTCTACATCAGCCTGACCATGTCGCCCAGACTCGGCCTCGATCTCCAGGGCGGCACCCGTATCGTGCTCCAGGCCCGGGACACCGCCACCGTCGAGGCGGACCGGGAGACCACCGACCGCACCCTGGAGGTGCTGCGCCGGCGCATCGACTCGCTGGGAGTCTCCGAGCCGACCCTGACCCGGTCCGGCGAGGACCGGATCATCGTCGAACTGCCCGACGTCCAGGATCCGCGCCAGGCCGCCGAAGTGATCGGCCGCACGGCTCAGCTCACCTTCCACGCGGTCGAGGGCCCGCCGGTCGAGGAGCCGGACGAGAAGCCCTCGGGCTCCGAGCCCACCGCCGACCCTGATTCCGCCGACCCTGGTTCCACCACCGACACCGATTCCACCACCGGCACCGACCGGCTGACCCTTCCCGACGAGCAGGGCCGCGCCCTCGCCCTCGGCCCCGCCCGGCTCTCCGGCGCGGGCGTCGAGGACGCCACCGCCGGCTTCGACGCGCAGGGGGGAGCGGGCTGGGGCGTCTCGCTCGAATTCCGCAAGGACGCCGGCCAGGACTGGAAGCGGCTGACCGGCGAGGCCGCCTGCCATCCCGCCGGGGACGACCGACGGAGGGTCGCCATCGTCCTCGACGAGAAGGTCATCTCCTCGCCGCAGGTCGACCCCTCGGTCGGCTGCCGGGCCGGACTGCCGTCCGGGGCCACCCAGATCACCGGCTCGTTCAGCGCGGACGAGGCGCGTGACCTGGCGCTGCTCATCAAGGGCGGGGCCCTGCCCGTGCCCGTCGAGATCGTCGAGCAGCGGACCGTCGGTCCGACGCTCGGCGCGGCGGCCATCGACGCGAGCGCCCGGGCGGCCCTCATCGGCGCAGCCGCCACCGCACTCTTCATCACCCTCGTCTACCGCCTCTTCGGCGCGCTGGCCGCCGTGGCGCTGGGCGCGTACGGGGTGATCTCCTACGCCGCGCTCGTCGCCCTCGGCGTCACGCTGACGCTCCCCGGGCTCGCCGGTTTCGTCCTCGCGATCGGCATGGCGGTCGACGCGAACGTCCTGGTCTTCGAACGGGCCAGGGAGGAGTGCGCCGAACGGCCGAAACGCTCCCTGCGCTCCGCGCTGACCACCGGGTTCACAAAGGCGTGGAGTGCGGTCGCCGACTCCAACGCGACCACGCTGATCGCGGCCGGACTGCTCTTCCTCCTGGGCTCGGGGCCGGTCAAGGGCTTCGGGATCACCCTCGCCATCGGGGTCGTCGCCTCGATGTTCTCCGCGCTGGTCATCGCCCGCGCACTCACCGAGATCGCCGCGAACTCCCGCTTTGTCAGTGACTACCGGAGCGTCAACGGCATCGCGCGCCCCGGCGCCGTACGGACCTGGTTGGTCCGCAAGGATCCGCGGCTCTACCGGAAACCGGTCCGCTGGCTCGTCGTCTCGGCGGCCCTGGTCGCCGTCGCGGCGGCCGGGATCGTGGTGCGTGGGGTCGATCTGGGCGTGGAGTTCACCGGGGGCCGACTGGTGGAGTACTCCACCAACCGACCGGTCGACATCGAAACGGCCCGGGACACGCTCGCCGCCGCGGGGTTCGGCGACGCCGAGGTCACCACGGCCGGGGACGGCGACCTGTCCGTACGCACCGGGAAGCTCGACAACGACGGCGAACACGCCCTGCGGACGGCCCTCGCCGAGGAGGGCGGCGAGACGACGAAGGTACGGGACGAGCTGATCGGCCCGAGCCTCGGCGACGAACTGCGGCGCAACGCCCTGATCGCCCTGGGGGTCGCGGTGGCCGTGCAGCTGGCCTACCTGGCGGTCCGGTTCCGCTGGACGTTCGCCGTGGCCTCCGTCGGGGCCATGGTGCACGACGTGATTCTCGTGGTGGGGGCCTTCGCCTGGCTGGGGCGGCCGGTGGACGGCATCTTCCTGGCCGCGCTGCTCACCGTCATCGGCTACTCGGTCAACGACTCGGTGGTGGTCTTCGACCGGGTACGGGAGATATGGGGGGCGAACCGGCGGACACCGCTGGACATCATCGCCCGCCGGGCCGTCCTCCAGACCGTTCCGCGTACGGTGAACACCGGGATGGGTGCCCTGTTCATCCTGGCCGCCCTCGCGGTGCTGGGCGGCGACTCGCTCGCCGACTTCGCGCTCGCCCTGCTCATCGGTATCTGCGTCGGCACCTGGTCCTCGGTGTTCGCCGCCGTACCCGGGGCCATCGTCCTGGAACGGAACGCCAAGTCCCCGCCGCCCGCCCCCGGGAAGCGGAAGGGCTCGGCATACGGGCGCCCGGGTGCCTCCCGGCGCGACCCGCTCGACAACGGAGCGCGCGTCTGAGGTGATCCCGCGCTCCGGCGCCACGACCGGCCGCCCCGGCAGGTCGTGGCACCGAGGGCCGGGGATCAGGACGGGACGCGGGCGTGCAGATAGGAGGCCGTCTCCCGGTCGGCGGGGAGGAACGTCTCGATGGCCAGCTCGGCCACCGTCACGTCCATCGGCGTGTTGAACGTCGCGATCGACGAAACGAACGACAGGACCCGGCCCCCGTGTTCGAGCAGCATCGGCAGCGCGAACGCCGCGGAGCGCTCCCGCCCCGTACGGCCGTCCCGGACGGCGCGGTCCGCGCCGCCCGCCCGTGCGGGGACCGGATAGGCGGCCACCTCGTCGTACAGCTCGCGCAGCTCCGGCGAGCGTACGAGGGCGATCTGGCGGCCCATCTGCGCCAGCAGGTCCGCCCGCCACTCCGGGAGGTTCACGATGCGCGGGGCGAGCCCCTCCGGGTGGAGGGTGAGCCGCATGGCGTTCACCGGCGGGGCCAGCAGCTTCTCCGGCACCCCTTCCAGCAGGAGGGCGATCCCCCGATTGGCCGCCACCACCGTGTAGGTGCCGTCCACCACGAGCGCCGGATAGGGCTCGTACGCCGAGAGCAGCCGGTCGAGGCTGTCGCGGAGGGAGGCCATCGCGGGGTCGTCGAGCGGCGTCTGCGCGTAGCGGGGCGCGTAACCGGCGACCACCAGGAGGGCGTTGCGTTCACGGACCGGGACGTCCAGCTGTTCGGCCAGCCGCAGGACCATGTCCTCGCTGGGCCGGGAGCGGCCCGTCTCGATGAAGGAGATGTGGCGGGCCGAGGAGTCCGCGCGAAGGGCCAGCTCCAACTGGCTGATGCGCCGCTGTTCCCGCCAGTCCCGCAGCAGCGGCCCCACGCCCGTGTCGGGCAAGACAGTCGTCATGCCAAGACCGTAACGTCACCGGCGGACCGGGGCCGGCACGGGCCGCCCCGGCCCGCTGTGACGTACGCGCCGATCCACCGAGACCCACGGGAGCCGTTCCATGAGCGCAGAACCGCTGTCGCCGACCGAGATCGACCGTCGGCTGGAGAGCCTGCCCGGCTGGGCGCTGGAAGGTGACCGGATCACCCGGACCTTTCGGCTGCCCTCCCACTTCGCCGCCGCCGCGCTGACGGTCCACATCGCGCGGATTCAGGACGAGCTGAACCACCACTCCGACCTGACGCTCGGATACAACACGGTGGCCCTCTCCGTCCACACGCACGACGCGGGAGGCAGGGTCACCGAGAAGGACCTCGCGCTCGCCGCCCGGGTGGCGTCCGCCGCCCCGGCCCACGGGGCCGAATAGTCCGGCGGGGCCGGACAGCCCGCCGGGCCCCGCGCCGCTGCGGTCCGGTCGGCCCCGGCCCCGGCCCGGCTCAGGCCACCGTGCCGAACCTCGGATGCGCGCCGAGCCACTGCGCGTAGTTCGGGCTGCGCGACACCGCCTCCGCATACGCCGCGCGGGTCGCTCCGGCCACCGTCCCCGCCGCGGCGTCCGCGGCGGGCGAGTGCGGGTGCCAGCCCACCAGATGACGCCAGCTGAGCGGAGCGCCGGCCAGCGGTCTGGTCACCAGGCCGGGTGCCGGCGGGAACGTCGCCCGGCACAGCCCTATCGCCCGCCCCACCTGCACCAGATGGACGACGGATGCGGTGTCCGTCTCGTACACCGACACGGGGGTGAAGCCCGACCGGGTGCAGGCCGCGGTGAAGCAGTCGGCGAAGCAGCCGTCGCCGGGCACGTCCGCCCAGCACTCGTCCGCGAGGGCTGCCAGGTCCAGCTCCTCTTCACCGGCCAGGGTGTGGTCCTCCGGCAGCATCACGAAGACCGGGTCCACCCCGACGACCTCCCAGACCAGCCGGTCCGCCAGCGGCGGCGGACTCTCGCCGCACGTTCCGATCAGCGCGAAGTCCAGCCGGCCGTCGATCACCAACGAGGCGATCTCGGACACCGACCACGAGGTGTACGTCGACACCGGCGCCGACGGGTGCGCGGCGGCCATCCGGTCCACCAGACCGCCGAGCAGCGGACCGTGCGTGCCGCCCAGCCGGAACCGGTCCAGCGACCCCGTGGCATTGGCGAACCGTACTGCCTCAGCCTGGAGTTCACTGACCGCGGGCAGCACCACCCGGGCCCGCTCCAGCACCAGTTCGCCGAGCGGGGTGGCACGCGCTCCGGTGTGGTCGCGGTCGAAGAGAGCGCCGCCCAGGGCCTTCTCGATCCTCCGCAGCTGAGCGCTGAGGGCAGGCTGGGCAAGCCCCAGTGCGGCGGCGGCCTTGGTGAGGCTGCCCGTGTCGGCAATGGCGCGGACTGTTCGCAGATGGCGCAACTCGAGCTCCATAAGGGCAAGTTATGGGCCCGGGGGCACCCCGGCAATATGTGCGCTCCGCCTACCGTTCGGTCGGTGTACACGTGCCATGAGGCCTGTCGTCGAACTGCCGCCTCTCCAGGCGGCGCGCCCGGCTCGCGACAGGCCCTGGGAGGCGTCCTGCCGACCGGGGCCGGGCGGCCAGGACACGGCGTTCCGGTTCAGCCGTGCCAGGCACCGTCCCCGGCGGCCTCGCGGGCGAAGACGGAGAAGTCCTTCGGCTCCCGTCCCAGGACCCGCTTCACGTCGTCCGTCGTCGCCGCGTTGTGGCCGTCCAGGAGCGTCGCGAACAGCTCGGCCAGGAATTCCGCCTCCGGACCGAACCCCTCGAACTCCCCCAGCAACGAGGCGTACGCGGGTCCCGTCACCGGCACATACCGCACCGGCCGACCCGCCGCCCGGCCCAGCTCCTCGGCCGCTTCCGCGAACGTCAGGCTCCGGGGGCCCGTCAGCTCGTACACCGCCCCCGCGTGCCCGTCCCCGGTCAGTGCGGCCACCACCACGTCGGCCAGGTCATCGAGGTCCAGGAACGGTTCCGCCGTCGTACCCGCGGGGAACACCACCTCGCCGCCGAGCACACCTTCCAGCAGCGCGCTCTCGCTGAAGTTCTGCGCGAAGAACGCCGACCGGACGACCGTGACCTCCGCTGTCCCGGCGGCCCCGCGCAGCGCTTCCTCGGCGACGGCCGCCCGCGGTTCGCCGCGGCCCGACAGCAGCACCACCCTGCGCACCCCGCACGCCGCGGCGGTCCGCCCGAAGGAGGCCATGGCCTCCGCCGCTCCGGGCACCGCCAGATCCGGGTAGTACGCCACATAGGCGGCCCGGGCACCGCGCAGAGCCGCCGCCCAACCCGACTCGTCCTGCCAGTCGAACGGCACCTCGCCCGTGCGTGAACCCGAGCGGACCGGCACCCCGAGGGCCGTCAGCCGTTCCACCACCCGACGACCGGTCTTGCCTGTGCCGCTCGTCACCAGAAACGTTCCCGCGGCCACGCCCGCTCCCTGCCCCGTCATCCGTCCCACGCCCCGTCCGCCGTCCTCGCCGTTGCTGTCGCCGTTGCCGTTGCCGTTGTCGTTGCCGTTGTCTCGTCGAGTGAACGCGTTCTCCGTCATGGCTCCAGGCTCCCTGGCCCGAGGCCGCCCGGACATGCTCCAAAGACTCAGGCGCCTACTTCTCCGTCCACCTCTCCGTCCACCTCTCCGCCCACGCGTCTAGGCTGGCGGCCATGGACGCTCTCGCCGGACTCCTGGACGGACCACGGGCCCGGGGCGCGTTTCTGCTCCGCATGGTGATGGATCCGCCCTGGGCGGTGCGGGTCGAGGACCGGGCCCCGATCTGCCTCATGTCGGTCCGGCGCGGCACCGCCTTCATCGTCCCGTCCGGCGGAGGCGAACCGGTCCGGCTCGGCCCCGGGGACATCGCGGTGGTCCGCGGCCCCGATCCGTACAGCGTCGCCGACGCACCCGGGACGACACCCCACGCGCTCGTCGGTCCCGGCGGCGTCTGCACCACGCTGCACGGCCGACCGGCCTCCCAGGACCTGGTGCTGTCCGTACGGACCTGGGGAAACGCGGCCGACGGTTCCACGGCGGTCCTCGTCGGCACCTATCTGCTGGACGGCGAGATCAGCCGCCGGCTGCTGGACGCCGTGCCCCCACTGCTCACGGTCCCCGCCGACGCGCGGACCCGGCCGCTGCTGGACCTGCTCGACGCGGAGATCGCCCAGGACGAACCGGGCCAGCGCGTGGTCCTGGACCGTCTGCTGGACCTGCTGCTCATCGCCGTGCTCCGCGCCTGGTTCGCCCGGCCCGGGGCCGACGCTCCCGCCTGGTACCGCGCGATGGGCGACCCGGTTGTGGGCACGGCGCTGCGGTTGTTCAGGGACGACCCGGCGCACCCCTGGACCGTCGCCTCGCTCGCCGCCCGCGCCGGGGTGTCCCGGGCCGGTCTCGCCCGGCGGTTCACCGAGCTGGTCGGGGAGCCGCCGATGGCGTATCTGACCGGCCGGCGGCTCGCCGTCGCGGCCGATCTGCTGCGCGAGAGCGACGCCACGGTGGAGGCCGTGGCCCGGAAGGTCGGCTACAGCACCCCCTTCGCCCTCAGCGCGGCGTTCAAGAGGGTCAGGGGCGTCAGCCCGCAGGAGTATCGCGACAGCCCGTCGGGAGACCACCTCGATTTGCCGGACCGGCAACGAAGATTGCCGAGTGGCCGCCCTTTGGGGAGGCTGATCCCATGAGCAGCCACGCCGGTCACGGCCACCTCGACGCGCACGCACCCGCCACCCCCGTACGCACCCACGCGCATGCCCATGTGCATGGATCGGGCGGCGACCCGGCGACGGACATCGACTGGGACGTTCTGGGCCCCCTGCTGGAGCAGGAGGCCGAACTCAATGGCGCGCAGTACGAGGAGGCGGCCCGCTGGATCGCCGCCCTGCCCACCGCGCCGCAGGTCCGCCGGGTCCTGGACATCGGCAGCGGCCCCGGTGTCGTCTCCTGCCTGCTGGCCGAGGTCTTCCCGGAGGCCGAGGTGGTGGCGGTGGACGCCACGCCCGCTCTCCTGGAACGCGCGAAGAACCGTGCGGGGCGCCTTGGTGTGATCGACCGCTTCCAGACCTTGGAGGCCGAACTCCCTGCGGACTTCCACCGGTTGGGCGAGGCCGATCTGATCTGGGCGGGCAACTCCCTGCACCACCTGGGCGACCAGCGCGCCGCTCTGGCAGGCCTCGCCGGGCTCCTGCGTCCCGGCGGCACGGTCGCGCTCGTCGAGGGCGGACTGCCCACCCGGCGGCTGCCCCGCGACATCGGCATCGGACAGCCCGGCCTGGAGGCCCGTATGGGCGCGGTCGCCGCCACGCGCTTCGAGCACATGCGGTCCGAACTCCCGGGCGCGAAGCGGGAGACCGAGGACTGGAGCGCACTCTTCACCGCGGTGGGCCTCGTCCCGCAGGGCACCCGAAGCTTCCTCCTCGACCTGCCCGCCCCGCTCTCCCGTCCCGCCCGCGACCATGTCGTCGCGAGCATCACCCGCGAGCGGGAGGTGCTCGGGGAGCTGCTGAGGGCCGAGGACGCCGCGGTACTGGACCGGCTGCTGGACCCCGAGGACCCCGAAGGCCTTCACCACCGCCCTGACGTCCACCTGCTCACCGCCCGCACGGTGCACCTGGGCCGACGGGACTAGGACATATTCGGGTCCAGGATCTCGGCCATTCAGTGCCAAAAGGAGCCAGTATGCGTCGCACCACCCCGGCGCGGCCGTTCGACGTCCTCGAGGCGTCGCCCGAGCCCCTGCCGACCCCGTTCCCCGGCTCTGCCCCGAGTGCGGTGCGGCGGCGGAACCGCTGCTGACCCATCGCCACGACCGCATGGGACGGCGGCGGCAGTGGGAAACCCGAAGGGGACCGGGCGAACCCCGTCCCGCTTTTTCCGGGCACTCTGTCGGGGGACCGCACCGGGATCGTCATCGCCGGCGGCTACGACCTGAAGCTCCCCATCTGCCCGGCGTCCCCGGACCACCCGCACATCGAGCTGATCCCGTGAGGATCAGCTGACCGGCGTTGCCCGCGGCGCCGGCTCCAACTGCCACCACTGGAAGGGGGAGTCGGTGTCCTCCCACTGCTGAACCGTGCCACCGGCCTCGGTGGAACGGTCGGCGACCTCCATGACGAGGCCGCTGATGAAACTCACCAGCGTCACCGTCCCGGGCGCCTCCGGATGCTGTTCGATCAGCCACTCCTGGGCGCCGAAGTTGTTGGCCTTCCACTGCTGGATCCGGGTGCCGTTCTCCGTGCCGGCGCCTGCCACGTCCAGCCGCTTCCCGCTGTGCTCGTTGACCAGGTGGAAAAGGGCCGCGCCCTCGTGCACCGGGGCCAGCCGCCATACCTGTGCGGCCGTGCCGTCGGCCTCGCCCTGCTGGACCCGGGCCCCGCTGCCCTTGGCCGCGCCGTACACCTCCAGCACCAGTTCGCTGCCGATGTTGCGCAGGCGGTACGGACCCGCCTCGACGACGGGCGCGAGTTCGCCGCTCATGTTCCCTGTCTCCCCGGTTCGACGTGTGTACTGCCGTACTGCGGCCGGCGCACCGGCTGCCGACGGCGCCCCCACCGAAATCGCCCATCACGGTGGGGCGCCGCAGGCCGGACGCTTACGCGCCGACGTTGAACTCCACCGGGTTGAAGCCGAGCCGCCTGCCCTCGTCCAGCGCCGCGAAGGCGGCGAGGTCGTCGGCGTCCAGCTCGAAGCCGAACACATCGAGGTTCTCCTTGATCCGCGACGGTGTCACGGACTTCGGGATCACGATGTTGCCGCTCTGCAGATGCCAGCGCAGCACCGCCTGGGCGGGCGTACGGCCGTGCTTCTGGGCGATGGCGACGACTGTCGGCACCTCCAGCAGGCCCTTGCCCTGCCCCAGCGGCCCCCATGCCTCGGTGGCGATGCCGTGCTCGGCGTGGAAGGCACGGAGCTCGGCCTGCTGGAGCTGCGGGTGCAGCTCGATCTGGTTGACGGCCGGGACCACGGAGGTCTCGGCGAGCAGCCGCTTCAGGTGCTCCGGGTGGAAGTTCGACACGCCGATGGTCCTCGCGCGGCCGTCGGCGAGGATCTCCTCGAACGCCTTGTACGTGTCGGTGTACGCGTCCTTCGCCGGGACCGGCCAGTGGATCAGGTACAGGTCGACGTAGTCCAGGCCGAGCCTGTCCAGCGAGGCGTCGAAAGCGCGCAGGGTGCTGTCGTGGCCCTGCTCGCTGTTCCACAGCTTCGTGGTGACGAAGAGCTCGTCACGGGCGATGCCGGAGGCCGCGATGGCCTTGCCGGTGCCGGTCTCGTTCTTGTAGACCGCGGCGGTGTCGATGCTCCGGTACCCGGTCTCGATGGCCGTGGCGACCACCTTCTCCGCCTCGTCGTCCGGCACCTGCCAGACACCGAAACCGAGCTGCGGCATGTCGAGGCCGTTGTTGAGGGTGATGGAGGGGACCTGGCTCACGAGCGGTCGATCCTTACGTCGTCGGTTGGTGATTCCCCACGACAACGACCGGGCGGGCCCAGGCATTCCCGCCCCAGGGGCTGCACAGGACCAGCCCGCCGATCCCGCCGCCGGGTCAGTGGTACAACGCGTCGACCTCGACCGCGTACGCCGTCTCGATCGCCTTGCGCTTCAGCTTCAGCGAGGGTGTCAGCAGCCCCAGTTCCTCGGTGAACGGGTGGGCCAGGATCCGGAACGTACGGATCGACTCGGCCTGGGAAACCGCCGTGTTGGCGGCCACCACCGCCCGGCGGACCTCCATCTCCAGGTCCGGGTCCCGCACCAGGTCGGCCGGGCCGAGCGGGGTGCGGCCCCGCATCGACAGCCAGTGCTCCACGGACTCCTGGTCGACGGTGACGAGCGCCGCGATGTACGGGCGGTCGTTGCCGACGACGATGCACTGAGCCACCAGCGGATGCGCCCGCACGCGCTCCTCCAGGCCGGCCGGGAAGACGCTCTTGCCGCCGGAGGTCACCAGGATCTCCTTCTTCCGCCCGGTGATCGTCAGATAGCCGTCCTCGTCCAGCGCACCGAGGTCCCCGGTGGCGAGCCAGCCGTCCCGCAGTACCGTCCGGGTGGCCCCGGGATCGCCCAGATAGCCGGAGAACACGTTCGGCCCGTGCACCCACACCTCGCCGTCGTCCGCGATGTGCACCGACGTCCCCGGAATCGGCTGCCCGACCGTCCCGTACCGGGTGCGCTCGGGAGGGTTCGCCGTCGCCGCCGCGGTCGACTCGGTCAGCCCGTACCCCTCGAAGACGCTCACCCCGGCGCCCGCGAAGAACAGCCCGAGCCGGCGGTCCATGCCCGAGCCGCCCGACATCGCGTGCCGCACCCGGCCGCCCATCGCGTCACGGACCTTCTTGTAGACGACCTTGTCGAAGAACCGGTGCCGCATCCGCAGCCCGGCCGAGGGACCAGGCCCGTCCCCGAACGCCTTCCGCTCCATGGCCTCGGCGTACTTCACCGCGATGTCGACGGCCTTGTCGAACGGCTCGGCCCGGCCCTCCGCCTCGGCCTTGCGCCGGGCCCCGTCGAACACCTTCTCGAAGATGTACGGCACCGCCAGAATGAACGTCGGCCGGAACGTCACCAGGTCCGGCATCAGCGCGTTCGCGGACAGCTCCGGCTGATGGCCGAGCTTGACCCGGCCGCGGACCGCGGCGATCTCGACCATCCGCCCGAAGACATGGGCCAAGGGCAGGAAGAGGAGGGTGGCCGCCTCGTCGCCTGGCCTGGAGTGGAACACCGGCTCCCAGCGCGTGACCATCGTGTCGCTCTCGAACATGAAGCTCGCGTGGGTGATCACGCATCCCTTGGGGCGGCCCGTCGTCCCCGAGGTGTAGATGACGCTCGCCACGGAGTCGGGCGTCACCGCGCGCCGGTGGCGCTGCACCACCTCGTCGTCGATACCCGCGCCCGCCCCGAACAGCTCGTCCACCGCTCCGGCGTCCAGCTGCCACAGCCGCTTCAGACGCGGCAGCCGGTCGATCACCGAGCCGACGGTCATCGCGTGGTCCTCGTGCTCGACCATCACCGCCACGACCTCGGCGTCGTGCAGCATCCACAGGACCTGCTCGGCGGAGGAGGTCGGGTAGACCGGCACGGACTGGGCCCCGACGGTCCAGAGCGCGAAGTCGAAGAGCGTCCACTCGTAGCGCGTACGGGACATCAGCGCGACCCGGTCGCCGAACCGCACCCCGTGCGCGATCAGTCCTCTGGCGAGGGCCAGCACCTGATCGCGGAATTCCCCGGAGGTCACATCACACCACTGGCCCCCGGCGCACCTGCGGCCGAGCGCGACGCGGTGCGGATCGTTCTCCGCGTACGCGAAGACCACGTCGGCCAGACCGCCGACCTGAGGTGCCGCCGGTATGGGTGGGACAGTGAAATCGCGCAATGACATGCTCCTAGTGGCGCTCCGCACAGCGCCGCGACGCTACCCCAGGCAGGGGCCCCGCGGGAGGGGCCCGGACCCTCCGCATACCGTGCCGTCCGCCCCGGCCAACCGTCGAAATCCGGCCAGATGGGCAAGGCTCGGGCGCCCGTCCGGTCCAGTTCCGACGAAGGGGTAAGTGGCTCGCGCCGGAATCTCCACCGAATCCGACCAATCCGACCACTGCGACCACCGGGGGCACCTCGATCACCGCGGGCACCGTGACCACTGCCGGTCCGCGGAGCGGCCACGGCCCTTCCCCGCCGCCGGTGCCGCGGTGCGGCCGATCGCCGCCCGCCAGGATCGCGGAGGCCGGCGCGTCGGCCGCCTCCTGGGCCGCGCCCCGGCGGTTCCCGTGCAGCAGGAAGCTCCGGGACTCCGGATCTCAGCCCTGGCGGGCCGGCGCCTCCAACGCGATCCGGTGCTCACCGGCGTACACGTTCATCGACGGGCCGCGCAGGAAGCCGACCAGCGTCAGCCCGCTTTCCGCCGCCAGGTCCACGGCCAGTGACGACGGCGCCGAAACCGCCGCGAGCACCGGGATACCCGCCATCACGGCCTTCTGCGCCAGCTCGAACGAGGCCCGCCCCGACACCAGCAGAACGGCCCGCGACAGGGGCAGCCGGTGGTCCGTGAGCGCCCGGCCCACCAGCTTGTCGACCGCGTTGTGCCGTCCCACGTCCTCACGGACGTCCAGCAGCTCGCCCTCCTCGGAGAACAGCGCGGCGGCGTGCAGGCCGCCCGTCCGGTCGAACACCCGCTGCGCGGCCCGCAACCGGTCCGGGAGGGCGGACAGCAGCTTTGGGGTGACCCGGACCGGGGGAGTGTCGGCCACGCGGTGCCGGGTCGTGGTGCGTACCGCGTCCAGGCCGGCCTTGCCGCACAGGCCGCACGAGGAGGTGGTGTAGACGTTCCGCTCCAGCGTGATGTCGGGGACCTCGACCCCGGGCGCGAGCTTCACGTCCACCACGTTGTAGCTGTTCACACCGTCCGCCGTCGCCCCGGCGCAGTAGGCGATCGACCGCACCTCGTTCCCTTCGGCGATCACCCCCTCGCTGACGAGGAAGCCCGCCGCCAGCGCGAAATCGTCGCCCGGCGTACGCATCGTGATGGCCAGCGGACGGCCGTTCAGGCGGATCTCCAGGGGCTCCTCCGCCACCAGGGTGTCCGCGCGGGAGGAGACGGCACCGTCCCGGATGCGGAGGGTGCGGCGGCGTTCGGTGGCCCGTCCCATGGATGTGAACCCCGATTCTGTCCGTGTGCGATGGCTTCTTTCCGTAGGGGCGAAGCCGGAACCCGACCCCGACATTGTCCGGCACCCGCACCGGTGTGTCGCAGTCAGGGCCGCAGCACGCTGACCAGGCTGTTGTCAACGCTCCAACGTGTGGGCCGGATTCCTGTGGGATCACGTGCCCCCGTACCCGGCGGTAGCGACCAAGACTGGATGTTTCCTGCCCTACCCGACGATGGGAACCCGTATGACCGGCTCACGTGTCGTGGCGCTCGGCCACTACCAGCCCGCCAAGGTGCTCACCAACGACGATCTGGCGGCCATGGTCGACACGAGCGATGAGTGGATCACCAGCCGGGTCGGTATCAAGACCCGCCATGTGGGTGGCCCCGACGAGCCGGTGGACGAGATGGCCGCGCACGCGGGAGCCAAGGCGCTGGCCACGGCCGGGCTGACGCCCTCGGACATCGATCTGGTCCTCGTCGCCACCTCCACCGCGATCGACCGGTCGCCGAGCATGGCGGCGCGGGTCGCGGCACGGCTGGGCATGGGCTCGCCCGCCGTGATGGACATCAACGTGGTGTGCTCCGGCTTCACACACGCGCTGGCCACCGCCGACCACGCGATCCGGGCCGGTGCGGCGGCCCGGGCCCTGGTCATCGGTGCCGACAAGATGGCCGACATCGCGGACTGGACCGACCGCAGTACCTGCGTCCTGCTCGGCGACGGCGCGGGCGCCGCGGTCGTCACCGCCGACCCGGCGGCCCCCGACACCCCGGAGGGGCCCGGCATCGGACCGGTGCTGTGGGGCTCCGTGCCGGAGATGGGCAACGCGGTCCGGATCGAGGGGACGCCGCCGCGCTTCGCGCAGGAGGGCCAGTCCGTCTACCGCTGGGCCACCACCCAGCTCCCCCCGATCGCCCGCCGGGTCTGCGAGAAGGCGGGCATCGCCCCGGAGGACCTGGCAGCCGTCGTCCTGCACCAGGCCAATCTGCGGATCATCGAGCCGGTCGCCCGCAAGATCGGCGCGGTCAACGCCGTCATCGCCCGGGACGTGGTGGACTCCGGCAACACCTCGGCCGCCTCCATCCCGATGGCCCTGTCCAAGCTGGTCGAGCGCGGCGAGGTCGCCTCCGGTGCGCCCGTCCTGCTCTTCGGATTCGGCGGAAACCTCTCCTACGCGGGTCAGGTCATCCGCTGCCCCTGACCGCTTTTCCGGGCGCCGGGGTGAGCTCCGGCCGAGAACCTTTGTCCTGGGTGTGGAGAAAGTTGGAGCTGATTCCTGCGCAACTTCTTCCCACTCCGGCAAAGCGCTGCTACCTTCCCCACGAAAGCCCGACGGACTGGCCGATGTGGCGGGGAGGGACGCGTGAGACGCATGACGGCACGACCCGCGAACGCGCATCAGGCACGGCTGCTCCGACTGCTGCGCGACGGGGGCCCCAACTCCCGTGCGCAACTGGGTGATCAGGTCGAGCTGTCGCGCTCGAAGCTCGCCGTCGAGGTGGACCGGCTGCTGGAGACCGGCCTGGTGGTGGCCGACGGACTCGCCGCATCGCGCGGCGGGCGCCGCTCGCACAACATCCGGCTCGCTCCCGAACTGCGTTTCCTCGGGGTCGATATCGGCGCCACCTCGATAGACGTGGCCGTCACCAACGCGGAGCTGGAGGTACTGGGACACCTCAACCACCCGATGGACGTGCGCGAGGGCCCCGTCGCCGTCTTCGAGCAGGTCCTGTCGTTGGCCGCCAAACTGCGGGCCTCCGGGCTCGCCGAGGGCTTCGACGGCGCGGGCATCGGGGTCCCCGGCCCCGTCCGCTTCCCCGAGGGCGTGCCGGTCGCGCCGCCGATCATGCCGGGCTGGGACGGTTTCCCGGTCCGCGAGGCGCTGAGCCAGGAGCTGGGCTGCCCCGTCATGGTCGACAACGACGTGAACCTCATGGCGATGGGGGAGCAGCACGCGGGCGTCGCCCGCTCCGTGGGCGACTACCTCTGCGTCAAGATCGGCACGGGCATCGGCTGCGGCATCGTCGTCGGCGGCGAGGTCTACCGCGGTACGACCGGAAGCGCGGGGGACATCGGGCACATCCAGGTGGACCCGGACGGCCGGCCCTGCGCCTGCGGCAACAAGGGCTGCCTGGAGGCCCACTTCAGCGGCGCCGCCCTCGCGCGGGACGCGGAGGACGCGGCCCGGGAGGGCCGCTCGCCCGAGCTCGCCGCCCGGCTGGAGGCGGCGGGCCGCCTCACCGCCGCCGACGTGGCGGCCGCCGCCGCCGCCGGGGACGTCGCCGCGCTCGACCTGATCCGCGAGGGCGGCAACCGGCTCGGCCAGGTGATCGCGAGTCTGGTCAGCTTCTTCAATCCCGGTCTGGTGGTGATCGGCGGCGGGGTCACCGGCCTCGGTCACAACCTCCTCGCCAGTGTCCGCACCCAGGTCTACAAGCAGTCCCTGCCCCTGGCCACCGGCAATCTGCCCATCGTGCTGGGCGAGTTGGGGCCCACCGCCGGAGTGATCGGCGCAGCCCGGCTCATCAGCGACCACCTCTTCTCACCGGCCTGACCACAGGGCCGTACGCACCACCGTATTGGTCAGCTACCCGGCATCAGCCAGGTACTAGTGCGGTACTCGTCAGCTACATCGGTCAGGTACCCGTCGGGTCTCGCTCATCAGGTACTAGTCAGCAGCCGTTCGCGGTGCCGCCGGCTCCACGGCACCTCCAGCCCTGCGCCCTGTCCGCTCACCGGCCCTCCCCGGCCCCTCGGCACCGCCCGAGCAGGGGAGACCCCATTCGCCGAGGGGATTCGTCATGGCACCAGAACCACCCCTGCTCACCATGTCCGGCATCACCAAGCTCTTCCCGGGCGTCCGCGCCCTGGACGGCGTCGACCTGGAAGTCCAGGCCGGCGAGGTCCACTGCCTCCTCGGCCAGAACGGTGCGGGCAAGTCCACCCTCATCAAGGTGCTCGCCGGAGCCCACCAGCCGGACGACGGCGAGATCACCTGGCGCGGTGAGAGCGTCCGGCTCAAGTCGCCGATCGCGGCCATGCGCCTGGGCATCGCCACCATCTACCAGGAACTCGACCTGGTCGAAGGCCTCTCGGTCGCCGAGAACGTCTTCCTCGGCCACGAGCCGACCAGCGCCGGCTTCATCGTCCGCACGGGGGAGGGGCGTCTCGCCGCGAAAGCGCTCCTGGCCCGCCTCGGGCATCCGGAGATCGACCCCGCCCGGCACGTCGGCGACCTCTCCGCCGCCCAGCAACAGATCGTCTCCATGGCGCGGGCGCTCTCCCACGACGTCCGGCTCATCGTGATGGACGAGCCCTCCGCCGCCCTCGACCCCGACGAGGTCGACAACCTCTTCCGGATCGTCGACGGCCTCACCGCCGACGGGGTGGCCGTCGTCTACATCTCGCACCGGCTCGAGGAGATCCGCCGCATCGGCGACCGGGTCACCGTCATCAAGGACGGCCGGACCGTCGCCGTCGGGCTGTCCGCCGCCGACACGCCCACCCGCGACATCGTTGCCATGATGACCGGCCGGGACGTCGCCTATGTCTTCCCGCCACGCCCTCAAGAGCCTGCCGCCGCCACCGTCGAACCCGTGCTCCGGGTCCAAGGCCTCTCCCGGAAAGGCGAGTTCGCCCCCGTCGACCTGGAGTTGCGGCCCGGCGAGATCGTCGGCCTCGCCGGGCTCGTCGGCTCGGGACGCTCGGAGATCCTGGAGACCATCTACGGAGCTCGCAAGGCGTCCACCGGGACCGTCACCGTCGCCGGCAAGCGGCTCCGCCCCGGCAGCGTCCGCGCCGCCGTCGCCGCCGGCATCGGCCTGGCGCCCGAGGAACGCAAGGCGCAGGCCCTGCTGATGACCGAGTCGGTCACCCGTAACGTCTCGGTCTCCTCCCTCTCGCGCTTCGCCCGGATCGGCTGGATCGACCGGAGCGGGGAGCGGAGGGCCGCGCAGAGCGCCACCCGTGAGCTGCAGATGCGGCCCGACAACCCGGACGCCGCCGTCCGCACCCTCTCCGGCGGCAACCAGCAGAAAGCCGTCCTCGCCCGTTGGCTGCTGCGCGGCTGCCGGGTCCTGCTGCTGGACGAACCCACCCGTGGCGTCGACGTCGGCGCGCGCGCCGAGCTCTACGCCGTGATCCGCCGGCTGGCCGATGAAGGCCTCGCCGTTCTGCTCGTCTCCAGCGAAGTGCCCGAAGTCCTGGGCCTCGCCGACCGGGTGCTGGTGCTCCGCGAAGGCCAGGTGGTCCACACGGCCCCCGCCCAGGAGCTCGACGAGCACCGTGTACTCGACCTCGTGATGGAAGGGAGCCCGACGCCATGACACAGCCCGCCCCGTCGGCGCAGCACAACGGGCCGGACAAGGGGACCCTCACCGGCCCCTCCGACGCGCCGCCCCCGAAATCGGGCGGTGGCATGCCGGCCCTCGGTCTGCGGCTCGACGTCCGGATCCTGTCCCTGCTCGGCGTCCTCGCCGCCCTGATCCTGGTCGGCGGCATCACCGAACCGGACGCCTTCCTGGACACCGGCAACCTCCAGCTGATCCTGACCCAGGCCTCCGTCATCGGTGTCGTCACCGTCGGCATGACCTTCGTCATCATCAGCGGGGGCATCGACCTCTCCGTCGGCGCCATGGTCGCCCTCGCCTCGGTGTGGGCGACGACCCTGGCCACCCAGGAGTACGGCTTCGCGGGCATCGCGTTCACCGCCGTCATCGTCGGACTCGCCGCCGGACTGGTGAACGGCGTCCTCATCGCGTACGGCGGCATGGTCCCGTTCATCGCGACGCTGGCCATGCTGGCCTCGGCGCGCGGACTCGCCCTCCAGATCACCGACGGCAAGACCCAGATCGTCACCGTGGACCCGGTCCTGGACCTCGGCCTGCCCGACTCCTACATCCTCGGCATCCCGCCGCTGGTCATCATGTTCGCCGTGGTCACCGTCGTCGGCTGGCTGATCCTCAACCGGACCACCTTCGGCCGCCGCACGGTCGCCGTCGGCGGCAACGCGGAGGCCGCCCGGCTCGCCGGGATAGACGTCCGCCGCCAGCGCCTCTACCTCTACCTGCTGTCCGGGCTGTGCTGCGGCATCGCCGCGTTCATGCTGATCGTGCTCGCGGGCTCCGGCCAGAACACCAACGGCAACCTGTACGAGCTCGACGCCATCGCCGCCGCGATCATCGGCGGGACCCTGCTCAGCGGCGGCCGGGGCACCATCGTCGGCTCCGTCCTCGGCGTCCTGATCTTCACCACGATCACCAACATCTTCGCTCTCAACAACCTCCAGAGCGATGTCCAGCAGATCGCCAAGGGCGCCATCATCGTCGCCGCCGTCCTCGTCCAGCGCCGCACCATGCGCGGCAGGGACACCTGAGGCCCCCGGCCACCCCGAACCGCCCCGGCACCCGAACGAACCCCCCGCACCCGCACCTCGTACGCACCCACCGGATGAAGGGTCAGACCGTCATGCCAGAAACCAGCCGCAGAGGGCTGCTGTTCGGAACCGCCGCCGTCTCCGCGGGCGCGCTCCTCACCGCCTGTACCAGCAACGAGCCCAAGAAGACCGAGCCCGCCGGCAACAGCGCCCCCGCCGACGACAAGCCGGGCAAGGCCATCACCATCGGCTTCGCCGGACCGCAGGCCGACCACGGCTGGCTCAACGCGATCAACGTGAACGCCAAGTCCCGGGCCCAGACGTACTCCGACGTCACGCTGGAGATCACCGAGGGCTCCAACGACACCGCCGCCCAGATCGGGCAGGTCAAGACCCTCATCAACAAGAAGGTCGACGTCCTCGTCGTCCTCCCCGCCGACGGCAAGGCCCTCACCCAGGTCGGCCTGGAGGCCATGAAGGCGGGCATCCCCGTCGTCAACCTGGACCGCATCTTCGCCTCCCCACAGGCGTACCGCTGCTGGGTCGGCGGCGACAACTACGGCATGGGTCTCAACGCCGGGCACTACATCGGCGAGCAGCTGAAGGGCAAGCCGAACGCCAAGGTCGTCGAGCTCGCCGGGATCGACAACCTGGAGCTGACCAAGCAGCGCAGCCAGGGCTTCGCCGACGCCCTGAAGAACTACTCCAACATCAAGCTGGTGGCCCGCCAGGCGGCCGACTTCACCGTCGAGTCCGGCCAGGCCAAGATGGCGCAACTCCTCCAGGCGCAGAAGCAGTTCGACGCCCTGTGGAACCACGACGACGACCAGGGCGTCGGCGCGCTCCGCGCCATCCAGCAGGCGGGCCGCGACGAGTTCATCATGGTCGGCGGCGCCGGCGCCAAGTCCGCGATGGACGCCATCAAGGCCGATGACTCGGTGATCAAGGCCACCGTCCTCTACCCGCCGACGATGGCCGCGTCCGCGATCGACCTGGCGCGGGCACTGGGCCAGAGCAAGGGGGTCAGCGGCCTCTCCGAGATGGAGATCCCGACCTCCCTGACCCTGTACTCCGCGGTCGTGACGAAGGACAACATCGACCAGTACCTGCCGACGGGCTTCAACTGACCGGGACTCCGGGGGGTGCGCAGAGCGCATCCCCCGGCCCGTTACCGCACATCGATGAGGAGGAAGTCCGCATGGCCCGTAGTCAAGAGACGGAAACGCAGGCCCCAGCACCTTCGCCGCGGGAGGCGCCGGCGACGCTCGGGGTCGGCATGGTCGGATACGCGTTCATGGGCGCCGCCCACTCGCAGGGCTGGCGCACCGCGGGACACGTCTTCGACCTGCCACTGCGGCCCGTTCTCGCCGCGATCTGCGGACGCGACCGTGCGGCGGTCGACACCGCCGCGGCCCGGCACGGCTGGGCGGCCGCGGAGACCGACTGGCGGGCACTGATCGCCCGGGACGATGTCCAGCTGATCGACATCTGTACCCCCGGCGACAGCCACGCGGAGATCGCCATCGCCGCCCTGGAGGCGGGCAAGCACGTCCTGTGCGAGAAGCCGCTCGCCAACACCGTCGCAGAGGCGGAGGCGATGGTCCGCGCCGCCGAAGCGGCCGCCTCCCGCGGACAGGTGGCTATCGTGGGTTTCAACTACCGAAAGGTGCCCGCGATCTCCTACGCCCGGCAGCTCATCGCGGAGGGCCGGCTCGGCCCCCTGCGCCATGTGCGCGCCACCTACCTCCAGGACTGGCTGGTGGATCCGGCCTCCCCGCTCACCTGGCGGCTCAAGCGCGAGCACGCCGGGTCCGGCGCGCTCGGGGACCTCGGCGCTCACATCGTCGACCTCGCCCAGTACCTGACGGGCGAGCGGCTCACCGGCGTCTCCGCCGTGGCCGAGACCTTCGTACGCGAGAGGCCGCTGCTCGCCGGTGCGTCGGCCGGGCTCTCCGGCGGCGCGGACACGGTGGAGCGGGGCGAGGTGACCGTCGACGACGCGGCGATCTTCACCGGCCGTCTCGCCTCCGGGGCACTGGCCTCCTTCGAGGCGACCCGGATGGCCGCCGGGCGCAAGAACGCCCTGCGCCTGGAGATCAACGGGGAGCTGGGCTCGCTCGCGTTCGACCTGGAGCGGCTCAACGAGCTGTCCTTCCACGATCACACCGAGCCCGCCGCCACCGCGGGCTTCCGCCGCATCCTCGTCACCGAACCCGAGCACCCCTACCTGGAGGCCTGGTGGCCCCCGGGCCACGGCCTCGGCTACGAGCACACCTTCGTCCACCAGGCCCGGGACGTGGTTCACACGATCGCCGAAGGCACCGCGCCCCGGCCCTCGTTCGCGGACGGTCTCCAGGTGCAACGGGTGCTCGCCGCCGTGGAGGAGAGCGCCGCCAAGAACTCCGTCCACACCCCGGTCCCGTCCCCGGTGCCGTCCTCGTCCCTGTCCTCGTCCCCGTCCTAGGAGGTAGCCGCCCATGCCCCGCCCCTTCACCCTGTTCACCGGCCAGTGGGCCGACCTCCCGCTGGAGGAGGTCTGCAAACACGCCCGGGACTTCGGCTACGACGGTCTCGAGCTGGCCTGCTGGGGAGACCACTTCGAGGTCGACAGAGCGCTGGCCGACCCCGGATACCTGGATACCAGGCACCAGCTGCTCGACAAGTACGGGCTGAAGTGCTTCGCGATCTCCAACCACCTGGTGGGCCAGGCCGTCTGCGACCACCCGATCGACGAACGCCACCAGGGCATCCTGCCCGCCCGCATCTGGGGGGACGGCGAGCCCGAAGGCGTACGGCAGCGGGCCGCCGCCGAGATCGCGGACACCGCCCGGGCCGCCGCCGCCTTCGGGGTGGACACGGTCATCGGGTTCACCGGCTCCTCGATCTGGCACCTCGTCGCGATGTTCCCGCCCGTCCCGCCGCACATGATCGAGCGGGGCTACGAGGACTTCGCCCAGCGCTGGAACCCGATCCTGGACGTCTTCGACGCCGAGGGGGTGCGCTTCGCCCACGAGGTGCACCCGAGCGAGATCGCGTACGACTACTGGACCACCCAACGCGCGCTGGAAGCGGTGGACCACCGGCCCGCGTTCGGGCTGAACTTCGACCCGAGCCACTTCGTCTGGCAGGACCTCGACCCGGTCGGCTTCCTCTACGACTTCCGCGACCGGATCTACCACGTGGACTGCAAGGAGGCCCGCAAGCGCCTCGACGGCCGCAACGGCCGCCTCGGCTCGCATCTGCCCTGGGGTGACCCCCGGCGCGGCTGGGACTTCGTCTCCGCAGGTCACGGTGATGTGCCCTGGGAGGACGTCTTCCGGATGCTCCGGTCCATCGGCTACGAGGGTCCGGTCTCCGTGGAGTGGGAGGACGCCGGCATGGACCGGCTGACCGGCGCCCCGGAAGCGCTCGCCAGCCTCAAACGGTTCGACTTCGACCCGCCGTCGGCCTCCTTCGACGCGGCCTTCGGCAGCGGCGAGTAGCGCGGACGATCAAGCCCCGGGGCATGAGCCGTACGACAGGTCCTCCCCCGGGGCTGCCTCGGGCTGCCCAAAAGCTCCTTTGTCCTGGCGGAAGCAGAAGTTCGGCATACCTGTTGCACAAGGGCTTTCCGTCGAGGACGAACAGGTCTACCGTCCACCACGTGTACACGACATGACTCGCGTCACCGGAGTCGCTCCCGTCTCCGGTGACGCACGCGCGGCAGTCCCCGCGCGGCACGGCAGCCACACCCGCCCGTACAACCGGCACTCTCCGGAGGACCTACGTGCACAGAACCAGAAAGCGGCTCCTGGCCCGGACCCGCGTCCGTAAATCGCTCGCGCTGTTCACCGGCGGCCTTCTCGCCGCCGCGACCCTGACCCTCGGCTCCGCGCCCGGGGCCACCGCCCACCCGGGTCACCCCGGGCACGAGGAACCCGTGGCCGAGGACTTCCAGCAGGTCACCCTCGCCAAGGGCGCAGCGGAGACCGGCGAGCCCATGTCGCTCGCCGTCCTCCCCGACCGCAGAGTGCTGCACACCTCGCGCGGCGGCGAACTGCGGATCACCGACAGTGCGGGCAACACCCGGATCTCCGGCACCCTCCCCGTGTACACGCACGACGAGGAAGGCCTCCAAGGCGTCGGCGTCGACCCCGGTTTCGCCGAGAACCGGGCCATCTACCTCTTCTACGCACCCCCGTTGGACACCCCTGCGGGCGACGCCCCCGAGACCGGGACCGCCGCCGACTTCGCGAAGTTCGAGGGCGTCAACCGGCTCTCCCGCTTCGTCCTCAACGAGGACGGCACCCTCGACAACGCCAGCGAGAAGAAGGTCCTGGACGTCGCGGCCTCGCGCGGCACGTGCTGTCACGTCGGCGGTGACATCGACTTCGACGCCGAGGGCAACCTCTACCTCTCCACCGGCGACGACACCAACCCCTTCGCCTCCGACGGCTTCACCCCGATCGACGAACGCCCCGGCCGCAACCCGGCGTTCGACGCCCGCCGCACCTCGGGCAACACCAACGACCTGCGCGGCAAGATCCTGCGCGTCAAGGTCGCCGAGGACGGCTCGTACACCGTCCCGGAGGGGAACCTCTTCGCACCCGGGACGGACAAGACGCGCCCCGAGATCTACGCGATGGGCTTCCGTAACCCCTTCCGCTTCTCCGTCGACCAGGCCACCGGCACCGTGTACGTCGGCGACTACGGTCCCGACGCGGGCGCGGCCGACCCCAAGCGCGGGCCGTCCGGCAAGGTCGAGTTCGCCCGGGTGACGAAGGCCGCCAACTTCGGCTGGCCCTTCTGCGTCGGCGACAACGAGCCCTACGTCGACTACGACTTCGCCACCAAGGCCTCCGGCGCGGCCTTCGACTGCGCCGCCCCGAAGAACGAGTCCCCGCACAACACCGGGCTCGTCGACCTGCCGCCGGCCGAGGCAGCGTGGATCCCCTACGACGGCGGCTCGGTGCCCGAGTTCGGCACCGGATCCGAGTCCCCGATGGGCGGACCCGTCTACCGGTACGACGCGGCCCTGGACTCCCCGGTGAAGTTCCCCGAGGCCTACGACGGCGACTTCTTCGCCGGCGAGTTCGGCCGCAAGTGGATCAAGCGCATCGAGCAGGACGCCGGCGGCGCTGTCCAGTCCATCAACGACGTGCCGTGGTCCGGCACACAGATCATGGACATGGCCTTCGGCCCGGACGGTGCGCTGTACGTCCTCGACTACGGCCTCGCCTGGTTCGGCGGCGACGAGAACTCCGCGCTCTACCGCATCGAGAACGCCACCGGAGGCCGCTCGCCCATCGCCGAGGCCTCGGCGAACAAGACCTCCGGCACCGCACCCCTGAAGGTGAAGTTCTCCTCGGCCGGCACGGCCGACGGCGACGGCGACCCGCTCACCTACGCCTGGGACTTCGGGGACGGCGGCACCTCCACCGCCGCCAACCCGACGTACACGTACAAGAAGAACGGCACCTACACCGCCACCCTCACCGCCGAGGACCCGGCCGGCCGCACCGGCTCCGCCAGCGTCCACGTGACCGTCGGCAACACCGCTCCGACCGTGGAACTGCTGCTCCCCAAGGACGGGCAGCTCTTCGAGTTCGGTGACGCCGTGCCGTTCAAGGTGAACGTCAGCGACCCGGAGGACGGGACCATCGACTGCACCAAGGTCGAGGTCAAGTTCACCCTGGGCCACGACAGCCACGGCCACGACATCACCACCGAGCACGGCTGCGAGGGCACCATCAAGACCGCCATGGAAGGCGGCCACGACCCCAACGCCAACATCTACGGCGGCATTTCGGCGTCCTACACCGACAACGGCGGTGGTGGCCAGGCCAGACTGACCGGCAAGGACGCCTCCCGGCTCCAGCCCAAGCACCGCCAGGCCGAGCACTTCGACGACTCCTCCGGCGTCGCCGCCTTCGACAAGGCGAGTGCGCACGGCGGCAAGACCGTCGGCGACATCCACAACGACGACTGGATCTCGTTCGACACCTACGTCCTCGGCAACACCACCAAGCTGACCGCCCGCGTCTCCTCGGCCGGATCCGGCGGTTTCCTGGAAGTGCGCACCGGATCGCCCACCGGCAAGATCCTCGGCTCCGGACCCGTCCCGGTGACCGGCGGCTGGGACACCTTCCAGGACATCGACATCCCGCTGCGCGGTGCGCCCAAGAAGCAGACGGAACTCTTCCTGGTCTTCAAGGGAGGCGACGGAGCGCTCTACGACGTCGACGACTTCGAACTGTCCAACACCCCCGTTGACAAGACCGCCAAGCGCGTCCTGGTCTTCTCCAAGACCGCGGGCTTCCGCCACGACTCGATCCCCACGGGCATCGCGACATTGAAGGAGATCGGCAAGGACACCAACATCACGGTCGACTCCACGGAGTCCGCCGCCCAGTTCACCACCAGCAACCTGGCCCGCTACGACGCCGTCGCTTTCCTCTCCACCACCGGTGACGTGCTCAACGCCGAGCAGCAGAAGGCGTTCGAGAACTACGTCGCCACCGGCGGCGGTTACGTCGGCATCCACGCCGCCGCCGACACCGAGTACGACTGGGAGTTCTACGGCGGCCTCGTCGGCGCCTACTTCGACTCCCACCCGCAGATCCAGCCCGCCACCATCCGCGTCGAGGACCACGACCACCCCGCCACCGCCCATCTCGACGACGAGTGGCAGCGCACCGACGAGTGGTACAACTACGGCACCAACCCCCGGGACAAGGCCAAGGTCCTCGCCACACTCGACGAGACCACCTACACCGGCGGGAACATGAAGGGCGATCACCCGATCTCCTGGTGCCAGACCTACGAGGGCGGCCGCTCCTTCTACACCGGCCTCGGCCACACCAAGGAGTCCTACGCCGAGCCGGCCTTCCGCAGCCACGTACTGGGCGGTCTGCGCTACGCCACCGGCCAGGTCAAGGCCGACTGCAAGCCCGACACCGACTACCGGCCCATCTTCAACGGCAAGACACTGGAAGGCTGGAAGCAGGCGGGCCCGGGGAAGTTCTCCGTCAGCGACGGCGCCCTGCACTCCGAGGGCGGCATGGGCCTGCTCACCTACCAGGCCAAGGAGCTGAAGTCGTACTCGCTGAAGCTCGACTGGAAGATGTCCGGCGACGACAACTCCGGTGTATTCGTGGGATTCCCGGAGTCCGACGACCCGTGGTCGGCGGTCAACAACGGGTACGAGATCCAGATCGACGCCACCGACGCGGCCGACCGCACCACCGGCGCCGTCTACACCTTCAAATCCGCCAACATCAAGGCCCGCGACCGCGTCCTGCGGCCGCCGGGACAGTGGAACAGCTACGAGATCAGGATCCAGGGCGAACGTCTGCAGATCTTCCTCAACGGAGCGAAGATCAACGACTTCACCAACACCGACCCGGCCCGCAGTCTGAAGGACGGCTACATCGGCCTCCAGAACCACGGAGCCGATGACCAGGTGTCCTTCCGCAACATCCAACTGAAGGAGCTGCCCTCGAAGTAGGGCGGCAGCCTCTGCCGACGACGGGCGGGGGAAGCACACACACCTTCCCCCGCCCGTCGTCCACCACCCCGACATCCCCCAGGGAGGCAGCCCGTGACCACACGCGCCGATCGTGAAGGCCGAACCGACGCCCCAGGCCGCATCGACGCCCCGAGTACCTCGCAGGCCACCGGCCTCGCGGGAGCCGGTGGCCGCACCGGCGTCTGGTTCATCGGAGCACGCGGCTCCGTGGCGACCACCGCCACCGCGGGCTGCGCCGCCATCGCCGCGGGCCTGCACCCGCCGACCGGCATGGTCACCGAGACGCCCCCCTTCGCCGACAGCGGCCTGCCCGCCCTGACCAGCCTGGTCTTCGGCGGCCACGACACCCTCGACTGCCCGCTGGGCAAGCGGGCCGAGGCGCTGGCCGACGGCGGCGTACTCCCGCACGGACTGCCCTCAGCCGTACGCGCCGAACTCGACGCCGCCGACGCGGAGATCCGCCCCGGCGGACCGCTCCCCGGAGACACCCGCACCGACCAGGAGCTCATCGCGGCGTTCGCCGCCGACCTCACCGACTTCGCCCGCCGCCACGACCTGGCCCGCACCGTCGTCGTGAACGTCGCCTCCACCGAACCCGCGCCGGCACCCGAGGCCCCCCGGCTGCCCGCCAGCTCGCTCTACGCGGCCGCCGCGCTGCGGGCCGGCTGCTCCTACGCCAACTTCACCCCGTCCACCGGCCTGCGCAGCCCCGCGCTCACCGACACCGTCGCCTCCAGCGGACTTCCCCACGCCGGACGCGACGGCAAGACCGGCCAGACGCTGCTCCGTTCCGTGCTCGCCCCGATGTTCCTCCAGCGGGCCCTCGCCGTTCGGGCGTGGTCCGGGTCGAACCTGCTGGGCGGCGGCGACGGAGCGGCGCTGGCCGATCCGGCGGCCGCGGCCGCCAAGAACGCCGGCAAGGAACGGGTCCTCGCCGACACCTTCGGCACCGCCCCCGAGGGCGAGGTGCACATCGACGACGTGCCCGCGATGGGGGACTGGAAGACCGCCTGGGACCACATCGCCTTCGACGGTTTCCTCGGCTCCCGCATGATCCTCCAGACCATCTGGCAGGGCTGTGACTCGGCCCTCGCGGCCCCACTGGTCCTGGACCTGGCACGGCTGCTCGCGCGCGCCCACGAGGCCGGGATCAGTGGGCCCCTGCCCGAGCTGGGCTTCTACTTCAAGGACCCGGACGGCGGCACCTCGGCGGCACTCGCCGAGCAGTACGCCACGTTGCTCACCTTCGCCGAGCGGCTGCGGGCCCAGGCGTGAGGTGGCGACGGAACGCCCTCCCGGCCGCTCTCGCCTCTGCCCTGTCGGTGCTCCCGGCCGGGCGGCACAGCGGTGTACACGGCGTGGGAACGACCGCCGTGACCGATGATCGTCTGTCCGGTGCTGGTGGGACTGCGCCCGCACCGGACAGGCCCGAGTCCTCCCCCACGGGCCGGAACGGGGAACGGGGTGCGGACGCCGGCCCGGGCAGGCCCGACCGGACTCCCGACCGGGACTCGCCCCGGGAGCGCCTGCGGGCCTGGGCGGAACTGCTGCGGGTCTCCGCCCTGTTCTCCGTGCCCGGGGACGCCCTGGCGGGGGCGGCGGCGGTGGGCCGCAGGCCCGGCCGGGGCACCGCCCTGGCGGTGGGCGCGTCCTTGTGTCTGTACGAGGCCGGGATGGCCCTCAACGACTGGGCCGACCGTGACGAGGACGCCGTGGACCGGCCGCACCGCCCGATTCCCTCGGGTCGCATCAGCCCCGCGGCGGCCCTGGGCGCGGCCGGGGTACTGACCGCGGCGGGCCTCGCCCTGGCGGCCCGGGCCGGCCGCCCCGCGCTGACCGTCGCCACGGGCCTGGCCGCCACGGTCTGGGCCTACGACCTGCACCTGAAGCACACGAAGGCGGGCCCCGCGGCCATGGCGGCGGCCCGCTCGCTGGACCTGTTGCTGGGCGCGACAGCTACGGCGACGGCCCCGTCACCGGTGACGGGGTCCGGCATGCCGGGTGGGGGAGGCCGACCCGACAACGTTGGCGCAGCGGCGGCCGCGGCAGGCTCGCGCGGCGGGCTGACCGCGTCTCTGCCCGCCCTGCCCGCTGCCCTGGTGCTCGGGGCCCACACCTACGGCGTCACCGCCGTATCGCGCCACGAGGCGCAGGGCGGTTCCACCGGCACCCCGCTCGCGGTGCTCGCCACGACGACGGCACTCGCGGCAGGGGTACTGGGGCGGTCCTGGGAACAGGCCCCGGACCGCCCCGGTGCGACCACGGCCCACGGCGGGGCAGGGCCGCGGGACGCGAGCCCTACCGGGTGGGCCGGCGTCGGCGCCGGAGCGACCCCGCAGCCCGTGCTCGCCCTCGGCCGGGGTCTCCCGGGGTGGGCCACCGACCCCACCCGCCTCCTGGTGATCATGCTCACCGGCGCCTACCTCCGTACCGCCGGGCCACCCCTCCTGCACGCCGCACTCAACCCGTCCCCGCCCCTGACCCAGCGGGCGGTCGGCGGGGGCATCCGGGCCATGATCCCGCTCCAGGCCGCGCTCGCCGCCCGTGCCGGGGCGCCCGTCACCGCTCTCGCCGTCATGGGGCTCGTTCCCCTCGCCCGCGGCCTCTCCCGGAAGGTGAGCCTCACATGACCCTCCACCTCGGATACGGCACCAACGGGCTCACCGATCTGCGCCTCGACGACGCCCTCGGTCTGCTCGCCGACCTCGGCTACGAGGGCGTCGGCCTGACCCTCGACCACATGCACCTGGACCCCATGGCCCCGGACCTCGCCGAACGCACCCGCCAGGTCCGGCGCCGGCTCACCTCCCTCGGACTCCGGGTCACCGTGGAGACCGGCGCCCGCTATGTCCTCGACCCGCGCCGCAAGCACGGCCCCTCCCTCCTCGACCCGGACCCCGACGCCCGGGCGGCCCGCACCGCGCTGCTGGTCCGTGCCGTCGACGTCGCCGCCGAACTCGGCGCGCACGCCGTCCACTGCTTCAGCGGCATCACCCCGCCCGGCGCCTCGGCGGACACCGCGTGGAAACGGCTCACCGAAGCGATCACCCCCGTACTCGAAGCCGCCGACCGGTCCGGTATACCTCTCGCCATCGAACCCGAACCCGGTCACCTCCTCGCCACCCTCGCCGACTTCCACCACCTGCGCACCCTGCTCGGCGACCCGGGACCGCTCGGCCTCACCCTCGACATCGGCCACTGCCAGTGTCTGGAAGAGGCAACCCCCCTGGAGTGCGTCAAGGAGTCCGCCCCCTGGCTCCGGCACGTCCAGATCGAGGACATGCGGCGCGGCGTCCATGAACACCTCCCGTTCGGCGAAGGGGAGATCGACTTCCCGCCCGTGCTCGCCGCCCTCGCCGCCTCGGACTACCGGGGCCTCACCGTCGTCGAACTGCCCCGCCACTCCCACGCGGGCCCCGAACTGGCCCGCACATCGATCGACTTCCTGCACGACGCCATGACACGCGGCACAGCGACCCAGGGAACCGCCCCGTGCTGAAGTCCCGCAAGGAACTCGACGCCGAACTCGGCGGGGCCGCCCGGGCCTGGCTCGACGAGGCCCTCGCCGAGGCCGCCCACGACGCGGCTTCGCACGACGCCCCCGGCAGGCAGGCGCCCGGCCCGTACACCTCCCCGCCGTGGGAGCTGCGCTACGCCGCCGCCGGCCGGCACTGCGGACCGGAGCACGCCGACTCCGCGCGCTCCCTCCTGCTCGTCGAGGCCCACGCCTCGCTGCCCTCCGTCACCCGGCTCTACGAACAGGGCACCGCCGCCGAACGACGCGCCGTCCTGCTCACCCTGCACCGCCTCGACCTCGGCGACACGGCCCTCCCGCTCGTCGAGGACGCCCTGCGAGCCAACGACACCCGGCTGGTCGCCGCAGCGGTCGGCCCCTACGCCGCCGACCACCTGGACCCGCACGCCTGGCGACACGCCGTACTGAAGTGCCTGTTCACCGAGGTACCGGTCGCGGCCGTCGCCCAGCTCAGCGACCGGGCCCGGGGAGACACCGAACTCGCCCGCATGCTCGACAACTTCGCCGCCGAACGCACCGCCGCCGGCCGCACCGTCCCCGAAGACCTGCGCACGGTCCTCGCCCTCACCGCCCCTGCCGGAGAGGGCGCCCACCAGGCCCCGCCGGCCGCGGCTCCCGCAGCCCCCGCCCCCACGGAGGAGTCCTGATGCGCATCTTCGACCCCCACATCCACATGACCTCCCGCACCACCGACGACTACCGGGCGATGTACGACGCGGGCGTCCGCGCGCTCGTCGAACCCTCCTTCTGGCTCGGCCAGCCCCGCACCTCGCCCGCCAGCTTCTTCGACTACTTCGACGCACTCCTCGGCTGGGAGCCCTTCCGGGCCTCCCAGTACGGCATCGCCCACCACTGCACGCTCGCCCTCAATCCCAAGGAGGCGAACGACCCCCGCTGCACCCCCGTCCTGGACGCGCTGCCCCGCTATCTCGTGAAGGACGGGGTCGTCGCGGTGGGAGAGATCGGCTACGACTCGATGACCCCGGCCGAGGACCACGCACTGGCGGCCCAGCTCCAGCTCGCCGCAGACCACGGGCTGCCGGCCCTCGTCCACACCCCTCACCGTGACAAGCTCGCCGGTCTCCACCGCACCATCGACGTCATCCGCGAATCGAACCTCCCCCCGGAGCACGTTCTCCTCGATCACCTCAATGAGACAACGGTGAAGGCCGCCACCGACAGCGGCTGCTGGGCCGGATTCTCCATCTACCCGGACACCAAGATGGACGAGGACCGGATGGTCACCATCCTCCAGAACCACGGCACCGAGAAGATGATCGTCAACTCGGCCGCCGACTGGGGAAAGAGCGACCCCCTCAAGACCCGCAAGGTCGCCGACGCCATGCTGAAGGCCGGCTTCACCGAGGACGACGTCGACAAGGTCCTGTGGCGCAACCCCGTCGCCTTCTACGGCCTGAGCGGCCGACTCCAGCTGGACGTCCCGGCCCCCGGTCAGCCGCTCCACGAAGGCAACTCCATCCTGCGCGGCGGGGAGTGAGGCGGCCATGCGCTTCCGGCACCCGGACGGCTCGACGGTCCACCTCGCCTACTGCACCAACGTCCACCCCGCCGAAACCCTGGACGGCGTCCGCGCCCAGCTCCGCGACCACTGCGAACCCGTCCGCCGCCGGCTCGGCCGGGACCGGCTCGGCATCGGCCTCTGGCTCGCCCGGGACGCGGCCCGCACCCTGATCAACGACCCCGCCGAACTCCGCGCACTGCGTGCCGAACTCGACAGCCGCGGCCTCGAAGTGGTCACCCTCAACGGTTTCCCCTACGAAGGATTCGGCGCCGACGAGGTCAAGTACCGGGTCTACCGGCCGGACTGGACCGAACCCGAGCGCCTCGCCCACACCACCGACCTGGCCCGTCTCCTGGCCGCACTCCTCCCGGACGACGCCACCGAAGGCACCATCTCCACCCTGCCGCTCGCCTGGCGCACCCCCTACGACGGCGACCCCGAGGCGGCCCGCACCGCGCGCGCCGCCCTCACCACGCTCGCCCAGCGCCTCGACGCACTGGCCGAACTGACCGGCAAGTCCATCAGCGTCGGCCTCGAACCGGAACCGGGCTGCACGGTCGAGACCACCGCCGACGCCATCGCCCCGCTCACCGACGTGTCCCACGACCGGATCGGGATCTGCGTCGACACCTGCCACCTCGCCACCTCCTTCGAGGACCCCGGCACCGCACTCGACGCACTGGCCGCCGCCGGCATCCGCGTGGTCAAGTCCCAGCTCTCCGCCGCCCTGCACGCCGAGCACCCCCACCTGCCCGAGGTCCGCACCGCGCTCGCCGCGTTCGCCGAACCCCGCTTCCTGCACCAGACCCGCACCAGCACCGCCGCCGGACTGCGCGGCACCGACGACCTGGACGAAGCCGTCACCGGCCGGGCGCTCCCGGACAGCACGCCCTGGCGCGCCCACTTCCACGTACCGCTCCACGCACCCCCGGCGCCCCCGCTGGCCTCGACGCTGCCCGTGCTCCGCGACACGCTCGCCCGGCTCGTCGGCGGACCCGTGCCCCTGACCCGGCACCTGGAGGTGGAGACGTACACCTGGCAGGCGCTGCCCGCCGAACTGCGTCCCCGCACCCGCCCCCAGCTCGCCGACGGCATCGCCGCCGAACTCACCCTCGCCCGCGACCTCCTGGTCGACCTCGGCCTCAAGGAACTGCCATGACCGACGAAGCCGCCCCCGGCCCCACCCCCCTCCTGGTCCTCGACGTCGTCGGCCTCACCCCGCAACTCCTGGCTCATATGCCGAACCTCCGGGCCATGGGGGAGCAGGGCGCGAAGGCGCCGCTCTCGACCGTCCTGCCGGCCGTCACCTGCGCCGCCCAGTCGACCTTCCTCACCGGCACGATGCCCGCTGAGCACGGCATCGTCGCCAACGGCTGGTACTTCCGCGAGCTCGGCGACGTCCTGCTGTGGCGTCAGCACAACGGGCTCGTCGAGGGCGACAAGCTGTGGGACGCGGCCCGCCGCGCCCACCCCGGCTACAGCGTCGCCAACATCTGCTGGTGGTACGCCATGGGCGCCGACACCGACTGGACGATCACTCCACGCCCCGTCTACTACGCCGACGGCCGCAAGGAACCCGACTGCTACACCAGGCCCCCCGCCCTGCACGACGAACTCACCGACAAACTGGGCACGTTCCCCCTCTTCCACTTCTGGGGGCCCGGCGCCGACCTCTCCTCCTCCCAGTGGATCATCGACGCCACCCGGCACATCATCGCCACCCGCACCCCCGACCTCGCCCTCTGCTACCTGCCGCACCTCGACTACGACCTCCAGCGCTACGGCCCCGACGACCCCCGCTCCCACCGGGCCGCCGCCGACCTGGACCGGGCGATCGCCCCGCTGCTGGCCGACGCCCGCGCCGAGGGACGTACCGTCGTCGCGCTCTCCGAATACGGCATCACCCGCGTCGACCGCCCCGTTGACATCAACCGTGCCCTGCGCCGGGCGGGCCTGCTGGAGGTCCACACCCAGGACGGCATGGAATACCTGGACCCGATGACCTCCCGGGCCTTCGCCGTCGCCGACCACCAGCTCGCCCACATCTACGTACGCCGCCCCGAGGACCTGGAGGCGACCCGGGCGGCCCTCGCGGACCTGCCGGGCATCGAGCAACTCCTCGACGACGAGGGCAAGAAGGCGCATCACCTGGACCACCCCCGCTCCGGCGAACTGGTCGCCGTCGCGGAGAAGGACGCCTGGTTCACGTACTACTACTGGCTCGACGACGCCCGCGCCCCCGACTTCGCCCAGCTCGTCGAGATCCACCGCAAGCCCGGCTACGACCCCGTCGAGCTCTTCATGGACCCCCAGGACCCCTACGTCCGGGTCAAGGCGGTTACGGCGGTCGCCCGCAAGAAGCTCGGCATGCGCTACCGCATGGCGGTCGTCCCCCTGGACCCCTCACCTGTTCGCGGCAGCCACGGCCGCCTCCCCGAGAGCGACGACGAAGGTCCGCTCATCCTCTGCTCCACCCCCCACGCGTTCCCCGACCGGGTCAGGGCCACCGAAGTGAAGTCCCTGCTCCTCCAGCTTGCCGGGCTGCACTGACATTCCCCGTCAGGCGCCCGGCACCGCACCACTCACCCCGTCAGGTCACCAAGGGAGACACCCGCACATGAGCCGCACCCCCAAGGACACCGAACTCGCCCGCAGACTGAGCCGCCGCAACATCCTCGGTGTCGCCGCCGGAGCCACCGCCGCCACCATCATCGGCACGGCGAGCGCCCAGGCCGACAGCCGCGACCGAGGCCAGGGACACGGCAACGGGCATGACCACGGGCACGGGCACGGACACGGCAAGGGCAAGCCGGTCCTGCCCCCCGGCCGCCTCGGCATCCAGCTCTACAGCCTCCGCGACCAGGTCTCCACGCTCGGCTTCGGCCCCGTCTTCACCGAACTGGAGAAGTACGGGTACGACGAGATCGAGTTCGCGGGCTACACCCAGGGCTCGGCCGGCGCCATCACCCTGGCCCAGCTCAAGCGGCTGACCCGCGACCACGGCCTCAACCCGATCGGCAGCCACGTCGGCTACTACGACAACAACAACCCCGGCGCCTACACTTTCGCCCAGAACCTGGAGAAGGTCCTGGACGACGCCCAGGCCCTCGGCCTCAAGCACATCGGCACTGCCTCGGGCCCCTTCCGCTACGGTTCCACGGTCGACGGCTGGAAGCGGGCGGCCGAGGACTTCAACACGTACGGTGCGGCCGCCCGCAAGCGCGGTATGAAGTTCTACCAGCACAACCACGCCGAGGAGTTCTCCTTCGCGACCGACAAGCCGCGCGTACGCCTCTACGACGTGCTGCTCGAAGAGACCGACCCGGACCTCGTCTACCTGGAGATGGACATCTACTGGGCGTTCTGTGCCCAGTTCCGCTTCAGTAAGCGCGCGGACGGCAGCCCGGCCCCGCTCGACCCGCTGAAGTACGTCCTGAAGCACCCGGACCGCTACCCGCTGTTCCACGTCAAGGACGGCGTCCGTGACGACACGACGCGCGACGGCTACCGCATGTCGGACGTCGGCGACGGGGACATCGACTACAAGACGTTCCTGTCCAAGGTCACGGGCCGGACCCACCGGAGCCGCAGCTACCACCACTGGCAGACCGAGCACGACAACCCGGTCGAGTCGCTCGCTTTCGCCCGCAAGTCGAGCGAGCACCTGCACTCCCTGCGCGAGGGCCGCTGCGGCGACTGATGGGTCAAGCCCGGCCGGCCGGAGAATCTCCGGCCGGCCGGGCCGCAGCGCCCTCCCACGCCGCGGCCGGCCCCTACCCGATGCCCTGCCGGTCCGGCAGCAGGGCGAACTCCCGGTCGGCGGCCACCGCCACCGTGCGCTCCACGGTCTGGACGAGCAGCGCACGATGCCTGACCAGCGATTTCTTCCGGTCCTCGGGGACGAGCAGCAGCAGGTCGTCCAGTCCCGCCATGAGGCGGCGCGTCACCTGGGGACTGCCGGCGACACACCACCGGATCTCCTCGAAGGCGAGGTCGACCAGGTCGTCCCACTCCGGACCGTCCTGCACCAGGCGCACCCGCCCGGCCCGGTCCCGGTGGTGGACGGGGCCGAGCGGCAGGCGCGCCACGGCCGCGAGGAACTGCACGATCCGGTCCAGGCACTGCACGGCGGTGGTCGGATCGTTCACGGACGTCGACAGGGCCCGCAGCGCGATGTCCGCGAGCTGACGCAGTCCGAACGCCAGATCCTGGTGCAGGGTCCGCTCCACCGATACGGAGACCGCGTACCGCAACCGGTGCCGAGGCGGGACGGCCCCGCCATGGACCGCGAGCATCGGCGTCACCGGTACGACGAAGTCCCCGATGCGGGGAATGACCCGCAGCACGACGTCCGACCGCCGCGCGGCCCGGACCAGCCGCGTGGTGCTCACGTCCCGCAGCACCCCGGCCCGCCCCTCGTGCAGCACCCGCGCGGTCACCGGCCCCGGCTCGTCCTCGCCCCGAGGCCCCCTCGGCATCCGGCCCAGCATCCGGAAGGAGTCGCGCGCGATCCTGTCGACGACCGGCCCCACCTGCATCAGCCGCAGGGTCGCGCTCACGTAGACGACGAAGAGCAGCAGACTCAGCCCGAGCAGCACCAGGATGAGCAGGCTCTGCACCAACGGGACCGAGACCACCCGGCGCGGGTCGTTCTCGCTCTCGTACGAGGAGAGCACCAGCAGCGACAGGAGGAACGTCGCCAGGAACACCGTCAGCGTGAGCTTGCTGATCCGGCTCCTGACGAAGATCCGCACCACCCGGGGCGTCAGCTGTCCGCTGGCCATCTGCACCGCGACCAGCGAGATGCTGAACACGACCCCGATGAAGGTCATCATCGCCGAGCTGATCGTGGTGACGATCATCTTCGTGTCCTGGGAGAACGCGATCAGCCCGCCGAGCTCGTCGTACGCCTCCTCCCGCTGGAGCAGCGAGACGATCGCGTCGTCCAGCTCGGTGGAGATCCACCACAGCACGAACACGCAGACGAACCCCATGGTCGGTGCGAACCAGAACGTGTCGCGCAGGTGCTCGCGCAGAGGGGACAGCGGACGGGGCCGGCGGTATCCGCGATCACTCATGGACGAGAAGGTAGCCCCGGGACCTCCGCGGACCGGGGAGGCAGAGGTCCCACCGGCACGCCGCACCGCACTGACCACCGGATATGCGGGTGAAGGGCGCGCCGAACCCCTGGTATTGTTTTCCATGTCGCCGCGGGGAACACGCCGCGAACGACAGACACCTTGTCCGGGTGGCGGAATGGCAGACGCGCTAGCTTGAGGTGCTAGTGCCCTTTATCGGGCGTGGGGGTTCAAGTCCCCCCTCGGACACCAGGGTCAACCGAGCAAATGAAGCCGGTCAAAGTGACACTTTGTCGCTTTGACCGGCTTTGTTGTTGTGTTGAACGTGATCTGGCCCTCTGCGGGTTCGCAGAGGGCCAGCTGTGTTTGTGCTGTTCAGGCGGGGTGTGGGGGTGGGATGGATCAGGCTTCGGGGGTGCTGCCGGGGAGGTAGCCCTTGGGGGTCCAGTCGTGGGGGTTCTTGAGTGTGTGGCGGTTGGAGGGGCGACGGCGGGCGGGGAGGCCGCCTGTCTGCGGGGTGTCGAGCCAGCCGGCGAGTTTGCGGTGGTTGGTCACCAGGCTGATCGTCACCTGCTGATGTGCGCGGACCTCACTGCGCGGCCGTGGTGGACAAGGGGCGCGGTGTGATGTGAGGCAGGGCGTGTCGTCTTCCTCCGCTTTCCGCGGCGCTGATGCATGCAGGGAAGGCGGACCGGAGAGAACTGCGCCGCCGGGCGGTGCCGAGGGCCATCCTTTCGGGACAGCGGGCGCCGGCGGCTCTACGGGGTGACGATGGCGAAGTCGGGGTCGCCCGGGGTGAAGTAGCCCATGATCCGGGTGAGGGCGTTCAGGTCGCCGGCGACCTGAACGCCTTCGGTGTTGGGCAGCTCCTCGGGCGGCAGGACGCCCAGCAGGACGGAGCGCAGGTGCTGTTCGGGCAGGGAGATCTCCACATCGGGGGTGGAGGCGTTCGCGGCCGGGCCGGTGCCCGCGATGTGGGTCAGCACGCCGTTGTGGAGGCGCATGGTGACGGTGCCGGGGTGTTCGGGACCGGTGATCCGCCAGCGCACGGTCAGGTCCGTTTCCCAGCTGTCGGGTCCGTCGATCTGGATGGCCCAGGAGTCGAAGAGCTGCTCCAGGGTGAGGGAAGCGATCATGTCGACGGAGGTGGTGGCTGTCGGGGTGCCGATGGAGCCGTGGCGCAGTTCCAGGCTTCCGGTGAGGTAGAAGTCGCGCCAGGTGCCGTTCTCGCTGCCGTAGCCGAGCTGTTCGAGTGCGTCGGCCTGCAGGGTGCGGGCCCGGGTGTTGCCGGGGTCGGCGAAGACGACGTGGCCCACGACTTCGGCCACCCACCGGTAGTCGCCCTGTGCGAAGGACTCCTGGGCGCGCCGCAGGACGGCTGCCGCGCCGCCCATGTAGTCCACGTAGCGCTGGGCGGCCGGGACCGGGGGGTGCTGCCACAGGTGGGCGGGGTTGCCGTCGAACCAGCCCAGGTAGCGCTGGTAGACGGCTTTGGTGTTGTGGCTGACCGAGCCGTAGTAGCCGTGGGTGTGCCAGGCCCTTTCCAGCGCGGGAGGCATCCGCATCGCCTCGGCGATCTCCGGCGCTGTCAGGCCCTGGTTCATCAGGCGCAGTGTCTGGTCGTGCAGGTAGGAGTACATGTCGCGCTGCTCGGACAGGTAGGTGAGGACCTCCTGGCGGCCCCAGGTGGGCCAGTGGTGGGAGGCGAAGGCGACGTCGGTGTCCTCGGAGAACAGATCGACGGCTTCGGTGAGGTAGGCGGCCCACCCGTGGGGGTCGCGTACCTGCGCGCCGCGCAGGGTGAGCAGGTTGTGCAGGTTGTGGGTGGCGTTCTCGGCCATGCACAGGGCCCGGCGGTCCGGGAAGTGGATGTTCATTTCGGCGGGGGCCTCGGTGCCCGGAGTGATCTGGAAGACCATCCGGATGCCGTCGACGGTCTCTTCCTGGTGGGTTTCGGTGATGTCCACCGTGGGCGGGATGAGGCTGACGGTGCCGGTGGAGATGGTCTGGCCGAGTCCCGCGCCGATCTGGCCGCGCCCGCCCTTGGGCAGGGCTGCGCCGTACATGTAGGCGGCGCGGCGGTTCATCGCGGTGCCGGCGTAGACGTTCTCGCCGGCCGCGTGCTCCATGAAGCCCGCCGGCGCGTACACGGGGACGCCCGCGTCGACTTCTTCCTGGGAGAGGATGCCCTTGACGCCGCCGAAGTGGTCGGCGTGACTGTGGGTGTAGAGCATGCCGGTGATGGTCCGGTCGCCGCGGTGGGCGCGGTACAGCGCCAGTGCGGCCGCGGCGGTCTCGGTGGCCAGCAGTGGGTCGATGACCAGGATCCCGCTGGTGCCCTCGACGATCGTCATGTTGGACAGGTCGAAACCGCGGACCTGGTAGATGCCTTCGACGACTTCGAACAGGCCGTGTGTGGCCGCCAGTCGGCCCTGCCGCCACAGGCTGGGATTCGCGGTGTCGGGAGCTTCCTCCTCCTGGAGGAAGGTGTAGGCATCCAGGTCCCACACGGTGGCGCCGTCTCTCCCGGTGAGCACGGTCTCCTGCGCGGTGCCCAGGAAGCCGCGGGAGGCGTGGTCGAAGTCGCGGCGGTCATCGAAGGGGTAGGTGTCGCGCACGGCCTGGTTGGCGGCGGCGATCGTCGGCTGGGCCGGCTTGGCGTCCGAGTTCTCGGGCACAGCAGTTCTCCTTACCCGCGGGGATTTCGGAGTGTCGCGGTCCAGTCACCGTAGGCATCTGCCGACGCATGCGCATCAGCTCGTATCCCTCGATAGGGACGGCACCCGTACATGACCGGGTGTCACGGCCCCCGTCTCCGGCACGCCGAGCAGTCCCGCATTCCGGTGGTCCTCCTCGTGCTCCACGCCTTCCGCTCGCTGCCCGGTCTTCACGGGGTCCAGACGGGGCACCGCCGCCCAGCCACCGTGTGTCCGTTCGTACGCCCAGGTGAAACCTGGCGGCTCAACCAGGCGGTTCGCACGTGCCGCCCGGCTGAGCCGTGCTGCTTCGCCGCCCTCGGCGTGTTTCCACCTCGGGTGGTCGTGAGCTCGGCCGTGCGGCCGCCGGTCGAACCGGAACGGTGTCCGTAGACGTTTAGAGGAACCGGTGCGGCCGTGGTGCTGGACACCCGGCCCGATGTGGTGAAGCTGGCCGGGGTGATCCGCGGGCTCGGGGACGACGCACGGGTGGTGCACGCGGGACAGCATCATGACGACGCATTGTCGGGCGGGGCCTTCGGCAGGCGGCCGCGTCCGCCGGGCAGGCGGCTCACCACCTGGGGATCGAAATGCTCCACTCGGAGACGGGCCTCCACTCGCACGACCGGACCATGCCGGAGGAGATCAACCGCGGGATCATCGGGTCCTCGCCCACGTGCACTGCCCACTCGTCCAGGGGCGCCGCCGCGTACCTGCGGGCCGCCCCGGACCGGTGCGCGAGCACGGCAGTACGGACTGGGCCGGCAACTGGCCGAACCGTGTGTGGCCGAGCCGGTCTACCACGCCACCTTCCTCGCGCTGGCGCACGGAGCACGCACGCTGGTCTCCGACTCCGGCGGCGTAGGGGAGGAGTGCACCGTGCTCAAGAAGCCTCTCGTCGTTGTCCGCAACAACACCGAACGCCTGGAGGCGATGGACAGTGGCTTCGTCGTGCTGGCCGCACCGGAACCCGAGATCGGCTACCGGGCCGCGTTCTTCCCCTCCAGGAGCGTGCCGTCCGTGGCCACCTTCGCAGCGGCCCGGGCGTAGGGGGCGTTCAGATCCGCGGCCGCGGAAGTACCGGAGAGCACGGCCATCGACGTCACGGTGCCGAGTGTGAGAGCGATGACGCGGCCGGTGCTGGCTGCAAGTGTGCGCATGATCAGTTCCTTCTCGGCCAGGGGTGCCGTAGATACGGCGGGAGGCCGGGGAGATCCAATGGGCTGGTGGTGTCACGATCCGCGGAGAGGCAGACCTGACTGCCCTTGATCATCCGGAAGCCGGCATACCTGTGCCGGGTGCGCGCAAGGTTCTCAGCTTCTGGATGAACGGGCGGGGCCAATCGGCCCAACCGTGCGATGTGCCTTTGGTCAGCCCTTTGGCCCTGGGCGTTGCCGGGCCGGAACATGACGAGCAATAGTCAATAGTTGTGGATCGAGTGTTGTCTCACCGAAGGGCGGGGGTTGGTTACTCCCGCTCGGGGCGGAGTACTACCTCGCTGCCGATGGGGGTGAATCCGCAGGCGAGAAAGGCGCGCAGGGAGCGGGCGTTGCCTGGTGAGACGGCGGCGAAGACCGGTTCGCCTTCGGGGACCAGCGAGAGGGCGTCGGTGAGCAGGGACCGTCCGTGGCCGTGGCTGTCGTTGTGGGAGTGGTGGAGTTCGATGCTCAACTCTCGTCGGCCTGCCAGGCCGTCGGCCAGGGTGATGAGGCCGCGTTCGTCACCATGAATCGTGACGTTGCTCCGCAGTTCCCGGGCGTGGCGCACGCGCGGGTGATCGTCTGCGTCGGCGAGCGGCTGCAGGCGCGGTGAGCCGCCAGTGCCGCGGGCGGTGAGCGTGGCGTCGGTGACGCCGATCCAACCGTTGGGGCCGGCGAGGTGGCGCAAGAAGTCCGGGGAAAGTGACGCGCCGAAGCCGTCCGGCTTCTGGTCGTGGACGGCCTGGTCTGTCAGTGCGGTGGCGACGACTGCGTGGCCGGTGAAGGCGACCGAGCACTGAAGCCCTGCGGGCAGGGGTGGCAGGACGGTCACCCGGCCGTCGACGGGCGGAAACCGGCCGTCGGCCGCGTCGAGGAAGAACGTCAGGAGCGGGTGCGGTTCACCCATGATCGGTCACCCGTCCATCGAGGAGAGGTCTGGCAGGTCAGGCAGATCTTATGGACCGGTCGTGGTGGATCACGCCGCGTGGGACTCGGAGCGTTCGACGAGGACGCCGTTTTCGAACGTGGCGCCGGCTCGGACCAGGGCGACGAGGTGGGCTCCGGTGACCGCGCGCCAGCGGGCCTGGGCGGCTTCGACGAGCTTGAACACCATCGCGAGGGCTGCGGCCGGGCTGCCGGCACCGCGCGTGACCTTGGTGCGGAGCTTGACCGTGGAGAGGGTCGACTCAATGGGGTTCGTGGTCCGCAGGTGGACCCAGTGCTCGGCCGGGAAGTCGTAGAACGCCAGGAGCTCCTCTGCGTCGTCGGTGATCTTCGTGACGGCCCTTGGGCCACTTCGCGCCGTAGGTCCTCGCAAACGCCTCGATCGCCTTCTCGGCGTGAGTGCGGTCCTCGGCGTTGTAGATCTCCTGCATCGCTTTCGTTGCGCCCGGCTGTGCGGACTTCGGCAGGGCGTTCATGACATTGCGGGCCTTGTGGACCCAGCACCGCTGGTGGCGGGCTGCGGGGAACACCTCTGCGAGGGCCTGCAACAGGCCCATCGCGCCGTCGCCGACGACCAACTCGGGATCGCGCATGCCGCGGCGGCGGCAGTCGCGCAGCAGGTCGGCCCACGACTCGGTGGACTCGCCCAGACCCTCGGCCAGCGCGATCAGCTCCTTGGTGCCGTCCAGGCGCACACCCATCAGCACCAGGACGCAGGAGTGTGTCTGCCCGAGCCGGATCTTGGGGGGCACCCCGTCGGCCCACACGTACACGTAGTCGGACTTGGCGAGGTCGCGCTGCTGGAAGGCGGTGTGGTCGTCGCTCCACTGCTTCGTCAGCCGGGTCATGGTGGCCGGCGACAGGCCGGCCGCTGAGCCGAGGAACTGCTCCAGCGCGGGCACGAAGTCCCCCGAGGACAGTCCGTGCAGGTAGAGCCGATGCCGGCGACGACGGCGTTCGCCGGGGAATCCGGAGCCCGGTGGGCGAGCAGCGGAGGCTCGAGCTGGGCGTGCGGCCCGGCCATGTGCGCGGCTCGTTGCCCGGCGACGTGCGGTTGTACGTCCTCGTGAGGCAGAAGCAGGGCCGATCCCGGAGCGCCGAGCTCCAGTTCGCCGATGACCCCCGCTGGAGAATCTGAGGGCCGACGTGTTGTTCGTAGACGTACAGGGCGGGCAGCGGGTCCCGTACGAGGACTCCGCGCCGAAGCCACCGTGCCAACTGGTCTGCGGCGGGGTGAGGTTGCGATGAGTACAGAAGGCGGGCGAGGTGGTGGGGATATTGGCGCAGCGCTCGTGCGTGAGCGGCCTTCATGTCGTCGTACGGTCGGCAGATCACGCCGCTCAGGTCGCCGGCGAGAGCTTCGTTGTAGCGCACGGCCCGGAACGGCCATAGGCGTGGTCCGGCTGGCGGCGCAGGGGGAGTGGGGGTCACGTCGTGCTCCGTGGTCAGGGCATGGCAGGGGGAAGGGGGGGGCGGGCGCCGTGTGGCGCCCGCCCCCGGTGCGGAGGCCGGTAGTCAGACTGTCGCGGGTGCGGGGCGTGCTTCCCCCGCGGGTTCGGCGAGGCGGCCCGTACGGTGCAGGCAGTGAAGCGCCGCGGCGCAGGCGAGCCCGAGCGCGAGGAGCGTGAGCCAGGGGATGGCGGACACGCCCGCCGTGCGGGCGGCGTCCAGCGCTGCACCGGTAAGCAGGTTCCCCACGGTGATTCCGACGCCGCAGATGGTGTTGTACAGCCCGTAGTGAGTGGCGACGAGGTGGTTGCCGGAGAGACGGACGATGGTGTCCATCTCGAACGGGTAGGCAATCATCGTGCCGACGCCGAGCAGGAGCGCGGCGAGGATCGGCGGGAGCGATGCGAGGGCCCAGAGGCCGAGACCGCGGTCGGGCACCGGAATCGCCGACGCGACGAGCAGCGGTACGAAGGCGCAGCCCATGGCAAGGAGGCCCCGGGCGAGGGCTCGGCCCGGCTCCATCCTGGCCTTGCACCAGGCCGTGATCTTCGTCTGGAAGAGGATCGTGCTCAGCCCGGAGGCGGCGAAGAGGGCGGCCACCGCTCCGGTGCCGAATGTTCCGTCACCGCCGAGGCGACGGACCTCGAGCGGCAGCGCCAGATACACCTGGAACGTCAGAACGTACGAGCCGATCATGGCGAGGGAGAACAGCAGGAACGGCCGGTTCCGCAGGATCCCCCGCCACTGGGTGAGAACGCCCTCCCGGCGTTCCGCCTTCTTGCCATCGGCACCGGTGCCCCTTCTCTGTGGCAGGCTGCGGATCTGCACGATGCTCAGCACCGCGAAGATGCCCGCCGCGACGAGGCAGGTGACACGGAAGTCGACTCCGGTCAGCGCCATGCCGACCAGCGGGCCGAGCAGGATGCCGGATTGGTAGAAGACGTTGAACAGGGCGAAGGCCTCCACCCGGCGTTCTCCGGAGTCCGCGGCGAGGTAGGCGCGTACGGCGGGGTTGAACAGGGCTCCGGCAAGGCCGGTCGCCGCGGACGCGGCCAGCAGGGCGGGCAGCGAGTCCACGAGGCCGAGGGTGGCGAAGCCGAGGGTGCGCAGCACGCAGCCGGCGACGATGAGCGGCTTGTAGCCGAGTCGGTCGGCGAGGGTGCCGCCTACGAGGAACATGCCCTGCTGGCTGAAGTTGCGTACGCCGAGGACGAGTCCGACTACCCAGCCGGCGAGCCCGAGCGTCCCGGAGAGGTGTGCGGCGAGGTAGGGCATGAGCATGTAGAAGCCCAGGTTGATGGTGAACTGGTTCACCATCAACAGTTGGACGGGCCGCGGGTAGGAGCGGACCTGTGTGAGGGTGTTCTTCACCGCTGATCGTCCTTCGGCTCGCCCGTCGGCTTCCTGGACGCGCCGCCGAGCGTGAGGGGGTCGACCACGGTGGTGCACCGGGTCCAGTGGGTGACCTCCTTCTCGTCCACGGCGCCGATCACCTCCGGTTCGAGCGGGGGCGGTCCGTCGAGCAGTCCGTGGGCGGCGCAGTAGTCGTCGTCATAGATGGTGCTGAGGTAGCGCTGCGGCCCGTCCGGGAAGACGGCGGCGATACGGGTGTCTGCCGGGAGCGTACGGGCGAGCCAGCCGGCGACCAGGGTGACGGCACCCACGCTCCACCCCCCGGTCGCGTAGTGCGATGAGGCGAGCTGGCGGCAGGTCCGGACGGCCTCGCCGGGGGCGACCCAGTGCACCTCGCTGAAGTTCTCGTAGGCCACGTTGCGCGGGTAGATGCTGGAGCCGAGACCGCGCATCAGCCGCGGCCTGGCGGGCTGGCCGAAGATCGTCGAGCCGATGGTGTCCACACCGACGACCCGCAGCTCCGGGTACAGCTGGCGAAGGACCCGGCCGACGCCGGCGGAGTGGCCGCCGGTGCCGACGCTGCACACGAGGATGTCGATGTGGGAGAGCGCGGAGGCCAGTTCGAGGGCGAGCGGGGTGTACGCGGTGGTGTTGTCGGGGTTGTTGTACTGGTCCGGGCACCAGGAGTCGGGGTGCTGGGTCATCAGCTGCCTCACGCGCTCGCGGCGGGCCTCCTGCCAGCCGCCCGTGGGGTGGGGTTCCGAGACCACGTTGACCTGGGCGCCGTACGCGGCCAGGAGGCGGGTCATGGACATCTCCAGGCCCGGGTCGGTGACCAGGGTGACGGGGTGCCCGTACACCATGCCGGCCAGCGCCAGGCCGAGGCCGAGAGTGCCGCTCGTGGACTCGATGATCCTCGCGTCGGGTTTGAGGTCGCCGCGGGATCGGGCGCGCTCGACCATGTGCAGGCCGGGCCGGTCCTTGATGCCGCCGGGGTTGAAGCCCTCCAGCTTGGCCCAGAAGCCGCGCCCGTCGGAAGCGAAGGGCTCGGTCACGCGGAGGAGGGGCGTGTTGCCGACCAGCCCGGCAAGGGCGGAGCGGGCGGCGACGGTCGTGTCTGTGGGATGGGTAGTCATCATCGGCTCTCATTCGTAGATGGCGGTGTCGTGCGCGCATCTCGCCGAGCTGTCGTGTCCGGGAGGCCCGGCGACGACAGTTCGGCGGCGGCCGGCTGGTGCCGGTCGCACGAGGGAGTTCTAGATCCGCCAGCAGCAGATGCCGGCGAGGGTGGCGCGTCCGCCCCGTATGTCTGCCGGAGCGGTGGGTGGCGCGGGGCCGGCCGTCGGGTGCGCGGCGCCGGAGTCACCGATGGACGTCAGGGCCACCGCAGCGGGTAGCGATGGCGAGGCCGCTTCCGCCCTGGTGCTCGGCGCGGAGGGAACGCATGACTCGGCCGAATGACCTTCCCCGGAACTGTGGGCGGACGTGAGGTCAATCTCTGCGTGCTGGGAGGCCGAGGACGTTCCACCGTGGGTGTGGCCCTCTGCATGGGAATGGTAGAAGCAGACAATCGCGACGACGGTGAAGAGAAAGAGGAGACAGGCGAGGGCGGAGCGCAGTGCGGGCGTTCTGGCGACACCAGGAATTGCGCGTTCTCGAATCGACACGTTTTCTCCATGCGGAGTCTTCATTCCCGGCGATCCGGACTGAAGATGACGGGTGGCGAATTCCGGCCATGACGAATTCTGGCGACTTTTCCGTGTGGCGTGCGGCGCCATCGGACTGTCGATCGTCAGTGAGGAGTGGAGGTCTACACCTGAAGAATGTGTGTCGCTTTTGTTGGCGTGTGCCCCGCTGTGCTTCTCGGGGCGCTGTCGGCGGTGACCGTCGGCTGCGCCTGTGCGAGTGGGGCGGGTGTCGCGTGTCGGTCCGGGCAGGGGCTCTGCCGAACGGCCTCGTGCTCGACCTGATCCGGGCTGCACTGCTCCGAGGGGAGTACGTGGCTGTCCGGATGAGGCGACCCGGATGAGGCGGCCGCCGTGACGCTCGCGACGTTCACGGCTGTGGCCGAGTGGCCCTCGGGAAGTGCTCCGTGGGTAGAGAGGAGACCGACCGCGAGAAGAAGAGACCAAAGCGCGCACAGCGGACCCGAGAGAATTCGAGTCCGCAGAACACCGATAGGTGAGTGCGCCGTGATCATGCCGTAACCCTACCGCGCATGACCCGCCTTTTGGCAACTCGCTCTTGAGAGGTTTCGGTCGAATTCGCGCATTTGGTGCGGGCTTGGATTTTCAAATTGATGAGCGTTAAACGAAAGTTGGTGTGGATCTGCTCCGCTGCCGTGCGCGAGAAGCATTTCCTTGAGGTGCTGGAGACGGTGAGGCGCTTGCCGAACGTTTTCCGTCGCCCTTCGACCCGTGAACGCCGTTTGGGCCGTGACGAGCAGGTGCCGCGATGGCGGCGGTGGTGAGGGCCGGCGGCCGCCCCTGGCGCGGTGGAGACGCTCTTCCGCCAGGTGGCGAAGGCGCCGCCCTCACGGGCCGGCTGTGCGTCCGACGGGTCGAGGACATCTGACGTGGTCGGGAATCACCACGGATCGCTGCGTACGCGCCACAGCCCTGGACGCCGTCAAGGTCGGCACCGCCCGCCTCGGCCGCCACCGTCTTGTCTGACCCGCACAACGCGCTGACCAGTGGCAACCCATACGCCATTGACTGACGACAGATATCCTGGGAACTGATCTTGTTGGATACAGGAACGACCGCTTCCGGCGGGGCTCATCAATGCAGGCCAGAGGATTGTGTCGGTTGGCCACCAGTCAGGACCAGCCAACCAGCCAACCAGACCGGACCAGCCAGCTAAGACCCCTGTTGATCAGTTTTTTTGCTTCTCCAGGCTGTGGTGTGACCGACCACGTGACCAACAGCCGAGAGATTCCCCAGGTCGGACCGGGGATGACAGGCCGAGACGGCCCGCTCCGGAAGCGGCCAGTCGGTGCGCTCCGTCCTTACGCGAGTGCCCGTACCGGGCCCGCCCACCTCCCGGCGGCGACAAGCCTGGCGGCGCGCCCGTCGACGTCAACGACGCGTGCCCCACCCGGCGCTGACCGCACGGTGCGGCTCGCGCTCCCGTCCGTGCGAAGCGTCGGGGGCGCGAGCGGGGGCGGCTACTTCTGGTGACCGGTGGCGTAGCGGGCGAGCATCGTCTCCACGGCCTCGTCGACGGCGTGGTCGGTCTCGTCGGCGGCCGGGTTCCAGTCGGTGAGCAGCATCCGGGGCCACAGGACGAAGTTGGCGATCATGCCGAGGAACTGGTTGGCGGCGCTCTCCGCGTCGGGCACGCGCGCGGTGCCGGCCTCGTGCTCGGCTTGCAGGTAGAGCCGTACGGAGTCGAAGTAGGGCAGCTTGCCCAGCTGGAACTGCATCCTGCCCAGTTCGGGCAGGCGTGGCAGTTCGGCGATGACGATCCTGAACAGGGCCGTCATCCCGGGCCGGCCGACCAGCTTTGCGTAGCGGCGGCCGATGGCCATCAGGCCCGCACGCAGGTCGCCGGCCGGGGGCGGGGCCGGTGCGTGACCGGACCCCTGCTTCCATGACTCGCTCACGATGGCCTCGAACAGGGCCGCCTTCGTGGGGAACTGCTTGAACAGCGTGGACTTCGACACCCCGGCCGCCTCGGCGATCCGGGCCAGTGACGTCCCTGCGTAGCCGTGGTCGAGGAACAGGGCGGTGGCGGACGAGGTGATCGCCTCCCGCTTCTGCTGGGCCAGCCGTCGGTGGTGGTCGGAGAGTCCTTCTGTCATGGAGCCAGTATGCCCGCCACTGCGAGGCGAGTCACTTGACTCGCCTCTGGGGATGGACCTACGGTGAAAGAGGCGAGTCGATCGACTCGCCTCCCGCGTCGGGCAGTGAGCCTGCGGCGTTTCCCCCTTCCCACCCGAGGAGCAGTTGCATGGACAGCAAGAAGATCGCGCTGGTGACCGGTGCCAACCGGGGGCTGGGCCGCAGCACGGCGCTGGCCCTGGCGCAGCGGGGCATCAAGGTCATCGTCACCTACCGGGGTGATGAGGTCGGGGCGCGGGAGACGGTCGAGGCGGTGCGGGCGGCCGGGTCCGATGCCCTCGCGCTGCGTCTGGACATCGCCGATGTCGCCTCGTTCCCGGCCTTCGCGTCTGAGCTCGGCGAGCACCTGCAGCTCTGGGGCGCCACGCGGCTGGACATCCTGGTCAACAACGCCGGTGTGGGGATCTTCAGCCCCCTGGAGCAGGTCGGTGTCGCGGACTTCGACGCGATGATGGACACCAACGTCCGTGGGACGTTCTTCCTCATCCAGGCACTGTTGCCGCTGATCGCCGACCCCGCCAGCGTTATTAACGTCTCCAGCTCCCTGACCCGCCACACCAGCCCGGCCACCGCTGTCTACTCGGCGTCCAAGGCCGCCGTCGAAGCACTCAGCCGCACCCTGGCCCTGGAACTGGGCCCGCGCGGCATCCGGGTCAACTCCATCGCCCCGGGGCCGACCGCCACCGACTTCAACGGCGGTGCCATGCGCGATGACAGCGGCATGCGAGCGGGGCTGGCGGCGCAGACCGCTCTGGGCCGCGTCGGCGAGCCCGCCGAGATCGGCGACGCCATCGCCACGCTCGCCTCCGACGGACTGCGCTGGGTCACCGCCCAGCGCATCGAGGTTTCCGGCGGCGCCCTGCTCTAGCGGGAGACCGTTGTGCGCCAAGACCGGCCGCACACTCGCTCCAGCACAAGGCCCCGCGCCACGCCGGGCGGGGGGTGCGGCCCGGACGCCCAAACATGAAGATCGTCAACAACTGACCGTTGCCGTTGCCGTTGCCCATGATCACGCGGAAATGCTCGTTCGGTGCTCATGATTACGTGGAAACGCTCGTGAATCTGCGGTACCTACAAGGCGGGCGCACTCCGGTGAGGGCTTCCGCGCGGGCGACGAGGTGGGGCGCAAGGTCGGGGTACCAGCCACGGGCCACGGCACTCGCCGTTGTCCGTGAGCCGGGTGAGCTCCGAACGTTCGGACATACCGAACCCCCTTGCTCCGGCCCTGTTGGGCCGCCTGCCCGACGACCGTGGAGGGGGGTGGTACTACGCGTCTATGCGTGAACGTGACTATGCGTGTTCTTGCATAAACAGGTCCCGACCGCCCCGGCCCCCCTGGTACGTGGTCACGGCTACGCCCATGCAGCCTGGACGTAACCCACGGCGTCGTCCGGGAAGCCTGACCAGGGACGGACGCCTCGGGGGAGGGCTGGTCACGTGACCAACGCATGACCAACAGGGGTTGGTGGACGTGATCCGGCCCTCCGCGGGTTCGCGGAGGGCCGGATGCGTCGGTGTGAGCCGTTTGGGGTCGGCGGCGGTGGCCAGGGGCAACCGTTCCGTGCGGTGGGCGGGTCAGTCGACCGGCTTGCCGGGCTGATCGTGTGTGGCGCAGTGGATGCCGCCGCCTCCGGAGGCGATGGTGTCGATCACGACCGGCACGATGTCGCGCTCGGGGAACTGCTCCTGGAGGATGCCCCGGGCTCGGTCGTCGGCCTTGCGGTCGCCGAACCTGGGCATGAAGACCGAGTCGTTGGCCACATAGAAGTTGGCGTACGTCGACACGAAGTCGTCGCCCTCGCCGGTGATCCTGTCGAGGTCGGGCTGGGGCAGGTCGATCACGTCGAAGCGCCGGCCCCGGGCGTCGGTCGCCTTGCTCAGCACTGCCCTGGCCTGGTCGGCGGCGCCCGACCAGGAGTCCGGGGGCGTACCGGGGGAGGCCTGATCCAGGAGTACCACTCCCGGGGCTGTGAAGCGGACGAGGCTGTCCACGTGGGCGTCGGTGATGTCCTGGCCGCGTACTCCTTTGAACCACACCACCTTGTCGACCCCCAGGGTCTCGATGAGGTCGGCCTCGATGTCGTCCCGGCTCAGGCCCGGGTTGCGGTTCTCGTTGACGATCGAGCTCTCGGTGATCAGCAGGGTGCCCTCGCCGTCGGTCTCGAAGGAGCCGCCTTCGGAGACGAGAGGGGCCTCGACCCGCGGAATCCCGTACTTCGACAGGAGGGTGCGGCCGACCCGGGCGTCGTTCGCGTGTTCCTGCTTGTTGCCCCAGCCGTTGAAGTTGAAGTCGACGCCGATGACTTTGCCCCCTTCCTCGACGAACACCGGGACCGTGTCGCGGGCCCACATGTCGTCCACCGCGAGAGGGATGACCTCGACCTGCGAGCCGCAGGCCCGCTGGGCGGCCTTCCGCTGGTCGGGCCTGGCCATCATGACGACGTACTCGTACTCCGCGATGGCGCGGGCGATGCGGGCGATGTCCTCGCGGACGTACGGGAGGTCCTCCGCCCATACCGATTCCAGGGCAGGCCAGGACATGAAGGTGCGCGCGTGGCTGTCCCACTCCGCACCGAAACGGCGTTCGCCCTCGGACGCGCGGTCGGAGCCGGTGCCGACAACCCCGGAGGCGGATTCGTCAGGGCCGCAGGCCGCAGCCCCGAACGCGAGTGCGCCGAGTCCGGCAAGGGTGCGAAGGGCCGTACGGCGGGTGGGGGGACGGTGAGACACGATGGGCTCCGATCGTGGACGTTCAAAGGCTATCCGGGTGCGCGGGGTACGGCGCGGCGGTCCGCAGCCTCGGCGCGAGCGCCGGTTCGGTACTGACGGCACTGTGGCATTGACTGAAAAGTCAGTCAAATTCGATCGGGGCCGTCGGCCTGTCGCGGGTCGTGTGCCGATGGGTCGACGCTCCGGGCGAGGTGGGTCACCTCCACGCCGATCGCCTCGCGCATCGCGGCGCGGGCGTCCGCCAGGGCGAGGATGCCGCTGAGCCACCGGGCGCTGAGGCCTTCGAGCAGGGCGGTCAGCCGCTCGGCTCCGGCGGTGAGCGCGGATTCGGGCGCCGTCGGCCGGACCTCGCCCAGCTGGTCGGCCACCTCCCGGACCCAGATCACGCTCGCCAGGGCGAGTTCGCCCCGCAGCCCGGGGTCGAACACGGCGCTCGCGCGGAGCTCACCCCAGGCGGTGCTGTTCTCGCGTACGTGGGGGAGGTCCTGGAGCTCCAGCAGGAGCGCTTCCTCCAGCCGGCGTATCGGGCCGGCCGCCGTGTCGGCGACCGGCTGCTCGGTGGTGTAGCGCTCGGCACGGTTGCTGACGAAGGCCAGGGTCCGCCGGAGCAGGCCGGTGCGGTCCTCGAAGTGGTAGTAGATCAGGGCCTTGGACACGCCCGCCTCCGTCGCCAGTTCCTCCACCCGCAGTCCCCGCACGCCATGGCGTGCGATGACGGTGGCCGCTGCTTCGAGAATGGCCGTTCTGCGGTCGCTCACCGCGTGCTCCTTCTCATGAGGGTGTCCTTCCGGGGCGCCGGTCGGTACCGATGGCGCATTGACTGAAATTTTAGTCAAGTGTGCGATCGTCTGACCGGCCAGGTGTGCTCCGGCTCGCCCGGCTCGTCCGCACAAAGGCGGAGGGCGGGTCTGTCGCGGTGCTGGGCCGCCGCGCCTGGGCGGGATGACCCGGCCGTCCGGGGCCGGGCGCCCCTGGGGCGGGACGGCTGCCGGGTGTGGGCGGAGCTGGCCGGACCGGTAGGTTGGTCGTCATGGCGTCCCGCAATACCCGGATTCTCGAAGCGGCCGCACGGGTGATCGCCCGGCGCGGTGTCCGCGGCCTGCGCGTGGAGGAACTCGCGGCCGAAGCGGGCGTGTCCACCGGATTGATCTACTACCACTTCAAGGACCGCACCGGGATCCTCCGTCACACGCTGGAGTTCATCAACGACCGGGCGGAGCGCTACACAACGCTCCGCGGGCCGGACGCGCCGCCCCTGGCTCCGCGCGAGGAGCTCGAACAGATTCTGCTGCTGGAACTGCAGGACACCGCGGAGGTCCGGGAGAACAGCGCGGCGTGGGGAGAGCTGCGGGCGAGTGCCGTCTTCGATTCGGCTCTGCGTGAGGATCTCGCCCGGGCGACGCTGGTGTGGGTGCAAGAGGTGGCTTCCCTGCTGGGCCAGGTGAGACCCATGGCTCCGGCCGCGAAGCTCGCGGCCTCGGCCGAGAGACTCACGGCGTTGCTGGAGGGTCTGAGCATGCGCTGGCTCAGTGGTGGGCTCGGTATCGACCATGCGAGGACCCTCATGGAGGGTGGCATCGAGGCGGAGCTGTCCGGCCTGGAACCGCGGTAGCGACTCGCTCCTTCCCGTGGTCTTCCTCCCCGCCGGGTTCTCTCCGTACCGGTTTTCTGCGTACCGGGTTTTCTCCGTACCGCGACTCTTGACTGAATTTTCAGCCAGTGCCACAGTGATGCCACTGCGAGCCCGATGGGTGGGGCTCCTCGCTCGACTCACGTGACCGCCGCCTCGAACCGCTGGAAGCGCGGCGGCCTCCGTCGTCGGCGGGGGTGCGGTCCGCCCGGTGCGGTTCCCCTGGGGGCCCGGTGTGCGGTTTGGGTCTCGAACGAAATTTCGGAGGAAGAGCGTGCTGCTGATAGCTGTGATCCGAGTGCGCGCCCATGCGGCCCGTCAGAGGCAGTCATGCCGCTGACGCCCACGGAGCGGGACCGGTTGTTGCTGTTCACCGCGGCGGAACTGGCCCGCGCCCGCCGAGCACGGGGGCTCCGCCTCAACGTCCCCGAGGCGACCGCGCTGATCGCGGACACGGTGTGCGAGGCGGCCCGTGACGGGCATCGGCTGGCCGTGGCGATCGAGCGCGGCCGGTCCGTCCTGACCCCCGACGATCTTCTGCCCGGGGTCGCGGACGTGGTCACCGACATCCAGGTCGAGGCCGTCTTCGAGGACGGCTCCCGGCTCGCCGTCATCAGCGACCCCTTCGGTGGGGGCCGCCCGGGCGACCTGGCTCCCGGGGCCGTGCTGCCCGGCCCGGCCGACGCCGGATCCGAGCCGGTCCTGCTGCTCACCGTGCGCAACACCGCTCCGGTGCCGATCAGTGTGACGTCCCACTTCCACTTCTTCGAGGCGAACCCACGGCTGAGCTTCGACCGGGCCGCCGCCTACGGCATGCGGGCGGCCGCCCCGGCCGGCTCCTCGACCCGGTTCGACCCGGGGTGCACGGCCGAGATCGGCCTCGTCCCGATCGGCGGGGCGCGGACGGTCATGGGCTTCGCCGGCCTCGTCGACGGCTTCCTCGACGCCCCCGGCGCCAAGGAAGAGGCGCTGCGCCGAGCCTTTGACCGCGGCTACCTCGGTGCGCGCCCGCTTCATGGAGAGTCGGAGGTGACCCGATGAGCAGACCCTCCCGGCACAGCGACCACTGCGCGCCCGGCAGCCGTCACATCGATCCACACGAGTACGCGGCCGTGCACGGCCCCCGGGCCGGTGACCGGGTGCGACTCGGTGACTCCGGGCTCGTGGTGCGCGTCGAGTCCGACAGTCAGAAGCCGGGGGACGAGTTCCTCGCCGGATTCGGGAAGACCGCGCGCGACGGCCTGCATCTCAAAGCGGCCTCCGTGGCCGAGACCTGCGACGTGGTGATCAGCAACGTGCTGGTCATCGATGCCGTGCAAGGCATCCGCAAGGTATCCATCGGTATCCGCCGCGGCCGCATCCACGCGATCGGCCGCGCCGGGAACCCGGACACGCTCGACGGCGTGGACATCGTCGTCGGCACCGGCACGACGATCGTCCCGGGGGAGGGGCTGATCGCCACCGCCGGTGCCGTCGACACCCACGTTCATCTGCTCTCGCCGCGGATCATGGAGGCGTCCCTGTCGTCCGGCGTGACGACGATCATCGGCCAGGAGATCGGCCCGGCCTGGGGTGTCGGGGTCAACTCCCCCTGGGCGCTGGGGCACGCCTTCAACGCCTTCGACGCCTGGCCCGTCAACATCGGCTTTCTGGCGCGGGGTTCGTCCTCCGACCCCGCCCCGCTGGTGGAGGCGCTGGCCGAGGGCGGGGCCTGCGGCTTCAAGGTCCACGAGGACATGGGCGCCCACACCCGGGCCCTGGACACCGCCCTGCGCGTCGCCGACGAGCACGACGTCCAGGTCGCCCTGCACAGCGACGGTCTCAACGAGTGCCTCAGCGTCGAGGACACCCTGAGCGTCCTGGACGGCCGGACGATCCATGCCTTCCACATCGAGGGCTGCGGCGGCGGCCACGTCCCGAACGTGCTCAAGATGGCGGGCGTGCCGAACGTCATCGGCTCCTCCACCAACCCGACGCTGCCGTTCGGGCGGGACGCGATCGACGAGCACTACGGCATGATCGTCTCCGTCCACGGGCTGAAGACGGACCTGCCCGGGGACGCGGCCCTGGCCCGTGACCGGATCCGGGCCGGGACCATGGGCGCGGAGGACGTCCTGCACGACCTCGGCGCCATCGCCATCACCTCCTCCGACGCGCAGGGCATGGGCCGCGCCGGTGAGACCGTCCGGCGTACCTTCGCCATGGCGGGCAAGATGAAGGCCGAGCTGGGCCCCATGGAGGGCGACGGTCCGCACGACGACAACGCCCGGGTGCTCCGTTACGTCGCCAAGCTGACCATCAATCCGGCCATCGCCCACGGGCTCGCCCACGAGATCGGCTCCATCGAGGTCGGCAAGATGGCCGACCTCGTGCTCTGGCGCCCGGCGTTCTTCGGCGCGAAGCCGCAACTGGTGCTGAAGAACGGCTTTCCCGCCTACGGAGTCACCGGCGACCCCAACGCCGCCACCGACGCCTGCGAACCTCTCGTACTCGGGCCGCTGTTCGGCGCGCACGGGGCCACGCCGGCGGATCTCTCGGTCGCCTTCGTGAGCCGTGCGGCCGCCGAATCGGCAGCGTTCGGCGGGCCGCGCGATCCGTTGGTGACGCGTCGTCGGCGGGTGGCGGTGCGCGGCACCCGCGGCATCGGGCCCGCGGCCATGATCGCCAACAGCCGTACGGGGGATGTCCAGGTCGACGCGCGCGACGGCCTGGTCAGCCTGGACGGGCAGCCCCTGCGCTCGGAACCGGCCCGGAGTGTCTCCCTCAACCGCCTCTACTTCCTCTGACCAGCCCTTCCCAACAGGCACACCCACGTCTCAGGCACGCCTCAGGCACGTCTCAGGCACGTCTCAGGCACGTCTCAGGCACGCCTCAGGCACGCCTCGGACACGCTCAGGCATATTCCAGAAACTGACTGAAGATTCAGTTGGTATCCCCATATTGAGCACGACAGAAATGAGTTCCGTCATGGCCTCTTCGTTCCGCATGCCCGCCGAGTGGTCCGAGCACGAGGGGTGCCTGATGGCCTGGCCCACCCGCGCCGACCTGTGGGGCGAGGTCCTCACCCCGGCGAAGGGCGAGTACGCCGATGTCGCCCGGGCTATCGCCGCGTTCGAGCCCGTCACCATGGTCGCTCCCCCCGGCAGCGGCGAGGACGCCCGTACCTGGTGCGGTGACGACGTCAACGTCATCGAACTGCCCCTCGACGACTCGTGGTTCCGTGACAGCGCCCCGCTCTTCGTCCTCGACGGAAGCGGCCGCCGCGCGGGCGTCGACTTCCGGTTCAACGCCTGGGGAGGGAAGCACGCGCCCTTCGACTCCGACGACCGCATCAGCGGCCTGCTGCTCGACCACCTGGCGGTCGAGCGCATCCACTCCGACATGATCCTCGAAGGCGGGGCGATCACCGTGGACGGCGAAGGAACGCTGATCACCACGGAGCAGTGCCTGCTCCACCCGAACCGGAACCCCGGTATGCGCCGGGAGGACATCGAGGCCGAGCTGAAGGCCCGGCTCGGCGTCACCAAAGTGATCTGGCTTCCGTACGGAGGACTGCTCGACACCGAGACCGACGGCCATGTCGACGGCGTCTGCGCCTTCGCCGCCCCCGGCACGGTCCTCGTCTCGCTCCCCGAGGACCCCGCGCACCCCGACCACGCCCGCATGCGCGCCAACCGGGCCGTGCTGGAGGCCACGAGCGATGCCCGGGGACGGCAGCTGGAGATCATCGACATTCCGCAGACCTCCTTCACCGGCATCGCCGGTGGCGAGGTCGAGGTGTCGTACCTGAACTTCTACGTCGCCAACGGCGGCGTGGTCGTCCCCGTGGCCGGCGCGCCGCAGGACGAGACCGCCCTGGCGACCATCGCCACCGCCTATCCCGGCCGCAAGGTCGTCGGCGTACGGGCGCCGGCGATCGCGTACGGCGGCGGCGGCGTCCACTGCGTCACCCAGCAGATCCCCACCGCGCCCCGCACGGCATGAACCCGCCCACCACCCGGCCGCCGGACGGGCACCCCGCCCACCATCCGGCCGGAGCGGCGCCCCGCCCGCCCGCCGTGCCGCAGGAAAGAGAGCCACGATGACCAAGCCACCCCGGCCCGGCACCGGCGGACGCCACCCGTGCGGCCGGTACACCGCGATGACGGGCGCACTGGCCGGCCTCGCGGTGCTGGCGGCCTGCGCCGGACCGCCGAACGGCGGAGCGGATTCCTTCGGCCGCCCCCTTGCCCTGTCGTCCGGTACCCCCCGGGCCACCGGAGAGATCGACTCGTTCTCCTGGGCCGTGTACGCGGAGCCGCCGACGCTGGACTACACCGTCGCCTTCGACTACCCGCAGAACACGATCCTGTCCAACGTCTGCGAGAGCCTGATGCGCTGGACCCCGGGCCTCACCGTCGAACCGGGCCTGGCCCGCAGGGCCACGAACCCCGACCCGACCACCTGGGTCTACGACCTCCGTGATGGCGTCCGCTTCCACGACGGCCGCACGATGTCGGCCGACGACGTGGTCTTCAGCCTCGAACGGCAGCGTGACCCGGACAACGCCGCGGCCTGGGCCCAGATGTTCCAGAACGTCACCGCCGTGACCAGGACCGGTCCGCTCCAGGTCACGGTGAAGCTGAAGCGGCCCGACTCCCAGTTCCCGCAGTACATGGCGACCGCCGCCGGCGCCGTCGCCTCCCGGGCGGGCGTCGAGAAAGCGGGGCGGGACTACGGAACCACCGGGGGCCTCGCCTGCACCGGGCCGTATCAGCTGCGCGCCTGGCACAAGGGCCGGTCCATCGAACTGGAGAGGTTCGACGGCTACCGCGGCACCGGGGCGAAGTCCGCCAAGGTTGTCTTCCGCTTCCTCACCGACCCGTCAGCCCGGACCAACGCCCTGCTCAGCGGTGAGGTCGATGGCGGCTATCTGATTCCCACCGAGAGTTACGCCCGCCTCCGGCAGAGCGGCGTGGGCACCCTCTACTTCGGCGAGGGCCTCAGCACGGTCAACGTCAGCATCACCAACCTGAAAGGGCCGCTCGGCGACCTCCGCGTACGCCGCGCACTCTCGCTCGCGCTGGACCGGACCGGGTTCGTGAAGGCCGGGCTGGGGAACGCGGGCAGTACCACCGGATCGCTCACCACGCGCGCCGCCTGGGCCGGCACACCGGACGCCACACGGAAGGCGGCCTTCGACGGCCTGCCGCCGACGGAACGGGACTTCGCGCAGGCCGAAGCGCTGATCCAGGAGGCCGGCGCCACCGGCGCGGAGCTCACCGTGGCGACCAGCTCCATCGGCCAGGACGTCTCCCTCCTGGCCACCGCGGTCCAGGCGGCGGGCACCCGGATCGGGCTCGACATCCGGCTCAAGTCGATTTCCCCCAACGCCTTCACCGCCCTGTTCACCGACCCCGGCGCGCGCGAGGGCATCGACATGTTCCCGCTCACCTACTACAACTCCATCACCGACCCGCTGGACCTGCTGGCCAACTTCAAGACCGGCGCCTACCTCAACTTCGCCGGATACAGCGACAAGGGCTACGACGAAGGTGTCGAACAGGCCACCGCGGAATACAACCCCGGGCGGCGCGCCGGGATCGTGGCGGGGCTCCAGCGGCACGCCGCCGGCCAACTGCTGTGGATCCCGGTCGCCGAGTGGCCGACCTCCGTGTTCCTCAACAGGAGGATCACCGGCGCCCCCACCACCATCGCGTACATGTACTACCCGTGGGCCGCCGACGTGGGGACCGCTCCATGAACCTGCTGAGATTCGCCGCGCGGCGCGTGGCGGAGATGGCCGCCACCCTGCTCATCGCCTCGTTCGTCGTGTTCGGCGCCATGTACCTGGCCCCCGGATCCCCGGCGAGCTTCCTGCTCACCGGCCGGTCCGCCTCTCCCGAAGCCGTCGCCGCGATCAACGCCCAGTACCACCTGGACGCCCCCTTCGCCGTCCGCTACCTGCGCTGGCTCGGCGACATGGCGCAGGGCGACTTCGGGCGCTCCCTCACCTACCGCACGGACGTCGCCGGCCTCCTCGCGGACCGCCTGCCCACCACCCTGCTGCTGATCGCCATGGCGCTGACCGTGGTCGTCGCCGTCGGGCTGTTCCTCGGCCGGATCGCGGCCGTACGCGGCGGCGCCACCGACACGGCCGTACTGATCAGCACCACGATCGCCGTGGGCACGCCCTCGTTCGTCGCGGCCGTCCTGCTGCAAGGGCTGTTCGCCGTCAAGCTCGGCTGGTTCCCCAGCAGCGGATCCGGCGACGGCCTCCTCGACACCCTCTGGCATCTCACCCTCCCGGCCGTCGCTCTCGCCCTGTACCTGATCGGCATGCTCGCCCGGGTCACCCGTTCCGCCATGCTCGAAGCCCTCGGCCGCGAACACGTCACCGTCGCCCGCAGCCGCGGCGTGCCCGAGCGGCAGGTGATCCGCCGACACGTGATGCGCAACGCCCTGGGTACCGTGCTGACCACCGGCGGCCTGATCGTCTCCACTCTGCTCGTCTGCACGATCCTCGTGGAGACCGCGTTCAGCGTCGGAGGAATCGGCCAGCTCCTCGAACTCGCCACCAGCACCAAGGACTTCCCGACCGTGCAGGCCATCTCCCTGATCATCGTCGCCCTGTTCATGGCGGTGAACCTCCTCGTCGACCTGCTGCTCCCGCTGGTCGACCCACGCATCACCCTCGGCACGAGGGGGTCCGCCGCATGAACGCCGTCCTCACCCGCAGACCCGGTCTCTCCCGGATCAGGGCTCGTTCGGCCAGGGCGCCCTTCCACACGCTCTGCCTGGGCTTCGTCGCCCTCGTCGTCCTCGCCGCGCTGCTCGCCCCCTGGCTGGCCCCCTACGACCCGAACGCGGTCGACCTCGCCCGCACTCTCGCCGGCACCACCGCGGACCACCCCCTGGGTGCCGACGCCGCCGGCCGGGACACCCTCTCCCGGCTCCTTCTCGGAGCCCGCGCCTCCCTGCTGGGCCCCCTCGGCGTCGTCGCCTTCTCCACCCTGCTCGGCGTCGCCGTCGGCACGGCCGCGGCCTGGCGGGGCGGCTGGCTCGACTCCCTGCTCTCCCGCAGCACGGAGCTCGTCTTCGCGTTCCCCGGCATGCTGCTGGCGATCCTCGTCATCTCCGTCCACGGGGAGGGCCTGCTCGCCCCCGTCATCGCCCTCGCGGTGGCCTACCTCCCCTACGTGAGCCGGCTCACCCGGTCCCTCGTCCTGGCCGAACGGACACGCCCCTACGTCAGCGCCTACCAGGTGCAGGGCCACTCACCGCTCTCCATCTGCGTACGCCACATCCTTCCCAACATCGCCCCGATCGTCCTCGCCCAGGCCACCATCAACTTCGGCTACGCGCTGATGGACCTGGCCGGTCTCTCCTTCCTCGGACTCGGTGTTCCTCCGCTCACCCCCGACTGGGGCCGCATGGTCTTCGACGGCCAGACGGCCATCCAGCACGGCTACCCCCTGTCCGCGGTCCTGCCGTGCCTCCTGATCGTGCTGACCGTCGTCGCCTTCAACGTGGTCGGCGAGCGCTGGGCCGACCACGTCGCCAGGAGGACCCCATGACAACGACGTACGTACTCGACATCCAAGGGCTGCGGATCACGCTCCCCGACACCGCGCGGCCCGTTCTCGACGGCGTCGACCTGACCGTCGCCGCGGGCGAAACCGTCGCACTCGTCGGCGAGTCGGGCTCCGGGAAGACCCTCACCTCGCGCAGCGCCCTGCGTCTGCTCCCGCCCGGGGCGCTCACCGAGGGCACGGTCGCCGTCGCGGGCGACGACGTCCTCACCATGAGCGCCGAGCGGGTACGCGCCCTGCGCACCCGCACCACCGCGATGATCTTCCAGGACCCGAGAGCGGCCATCAATCCGCTGCGCCCCATCGGCGACTTCCTCATCGAAGGCGTCGTCCTGACCAAGGCGATGAACAGGGCCGACGCGACCGCCCGCGCGACCGAACTCCTCCGGGCGGTGGGCGTCGACGACTCCGTCCCCGGCACGTATCCGAGCCAGGTCTCCGGCGGCATGCTCCAACGCGTCATGATCGCCGCCGCCCTCATGGGCGACCCCTCCCTGCTGCTCGCGGACGAGCCGACCACCGCCCTCGACGTCACCACCCAGGCCGAGGTCGTCGCCCTCCTCGGCCGGCTCCAGAAGCGATTCGGCACAGGGCTGCTGTTCGTGACACACGACCTCGACCTGGCCGCCGCACTCAGCGACCGCGTCTACGTCATGTACGCCGGGCGCATCGTGGAGTGCGGTCCCGCACACGACCTGTTCGCCCACCCCCGCCATCCCTACACCGCGGCACTGCTCGCCTCCACACCCCGCCTCGACGCGCCGTCCGGACGGCTCCCCGCCATCGCCGGCCAGCCCCCCGACCTGCGCACCGAGCTGACCGGCTGCCCCTTCGCCCCACGCTGCCCGCTGGCCACGGAGGTCTGCGACCAGCGCGATCCGGAATCCCGCCCGGTCCCGGGCCGGCCCGGCCGGCGGGCCGCCTGCCACCACAGCGACCGTCTCGGAAGGGGAACCGCCGCCGATGCCTGAACACGTCCTCCAGGCCGTGGACCTGACGCGCGCCTACGGAGCCCTGCACGCCGTGGACGGAGTGTCCTTCACCCTGCCGAGAGGCGGATCCCTCGGCATCGTGGGCGAGTCCGGATCCGGGAAGACCACCACCGCCCGGATCGTCGTGGGTCTCGAACAGGCCGACTCCGGCAAGGTCGCCGTGGGCGGCAAGGACCGGTCGACCAGGGTGCGCGGACGTGCCCGCCGTCTCGCCCGCGCCCGCGAGGTGCAGATGGTCTTCCAGGACCCCTACCTCTCCCTCGACCCGAGGACCTCCGTCGCATCGGTCCTGCACGAGACCCTGCGCCTGCACTTCCCCGACCGCGACCATCCGCACCGGGTGCGCGAACTCCTCGACCAGGTGGGCCTCGCCACCCGGGCCGCCGACGCGAGGCCCGGACAACTGTCCGGCGGCCAGCGCCAGCGCGTCGCGATCGCCCGCGCCCTCGCCGTCGAACCGGCCGTCCTGGTCCTGGACGAGGCGGTCGCCGCCCTCGACGTATCCGTCCAGGCACAGATCCTCAACCTGCTCTGCGACATCCGCGAACAGACGTCCGTCGGCTACCTCTTCATCACCCACGACCTCGGCGTCGTCCGCCGCGTCACCGACGACGTCATCGTCATGCGCCACGGCCGGATCATCGAGGCCGGCGCCACCACCGACGTCCTGGCCGCGCCCCGGCACCCCTACACACGACTGCTCCTGGACTCCGTGCCGCACCCCGGCTGGGACCCGGAGCGGATCGCCGCCGCCCGACGGGCTCTGTGACCCCGCGTCACCGAGCCCTCCCCGCAGTGCCCGTACCCCTTCGCGGACAGACAACAGGAGGCATCACATGAGCGACAACATCCCCCGCACAAGGGCGACGTCCGGCCCGAACAGGCGCCGATTCCTGGCGGCCGCCGGGCTGGCCGCCGCCGGCGCTGCCCTGGCCGCCGTCCCGGGCAGCGCGGGCGCCGCGCCCGTCCGGCGGCCCGCCGCCGGCGCCTACCGCGTCCCCGTCGAGGACGTCCGCCACACCCGGACCTGGATGGCCTGGCCCGACAGCACCGCGATCTGGAGCGGAGGAACACTCGCCGGCATCCAGGCGGACATCGCGCTGATCGCCCGCACCGTCGCCCGTCACGAGCCGGTCATCATGTGCGCGAACCCGGCGGGCGCGGCCAGGGCACGCTCCCTGTGCGGCACGTCGGTCACGGTCATCAGCTCCATCCCGGTCGACGACTGCTGGATGCGGGACACCGGCCCGGTGTTCCGCACCGACGGAGCCGGCGGGCTCGACGCGGTCGGCCTCAACTTCAACGGCTGGGGCGGGAAACAGGCCCACGGCAAGGACGCGCTGGTCGCCGGACGGATCGCCTCGTACACCGGAGTGCCCTTCACCTACGCCGAATTCGTCGGCGAGGGCGGCGCCATCGAACAGGACGGCGCGGGAACCCTCATGGCGACCCGCAGCAGCCTGCTCAACCGCAACCGCAACCCCGGTATGTCCGAGGGGGCGCTGACGGCCGGGATGTGCGAGGCATACGGCGCGTCCAAGGTCATCTGGTTCGACGGCGTTTACGGGCAGGACATCACCGATGACCACGTCGACGCCACCTCACGCTTCCTCGCCCCGGGCAGAGCCCTCGTCCAGATGCCACTCGCGGCGGACAACGACGCCTACGCCAAGGACGCCCGACAGCAGCACCGCGTCCTCACCGAGTCGACGACCTCCGCCGGCCGGCCCATGGACGTGACGCGGCTCCAGGGCCCGGACTACGACAGGATCCGCTCCACCCACCCGGATTTCCTCGCCTCGTACGCCAACTACTACCTGTGCAACGACGCCGTGATCTGCGCCCACTTCGGTGACACCCGCGCGGATACGGCGGCGAAGGCCGCACTGGCCCGCCTCTACCCCGGCCGCGCCATCGAGCAGCTCAACATCGACCGCCTCGGCACGGGAGGCGGCGGCATCCACTGCGTCACCCAGCAGCAACCCGTGCCGTAGTGGCGAACGCCGGCCCCGATCGCTGCGGCGCGGACCAGGACGGCGCTACGGTCCAGCAGGTCCGCTGACCGTGCGGGCGCAGGTGCCGGGGCGCGGTGAGGATCTGGCGGTTCCCCTCCGATCCGCACCGCGCCCCCACCCCCGTCCCCCCGTCCCCCAGTCCCCCCCCCACCCCCGTCCCCCCGTCCCCCCACCCCCGTCCCCCTCCCGTCACGATCCGGTCTCGGACGCGGGAGGGGGGCTTGTTTTTGGCCATGTAATCGATTCCCATCATCCGTGTAATCGATTCCACGGTGCCGTGCCGCTGATCCACCACTGGTCGGCCCCAGGTTTCGAGGTGTACGGAAACCACAAGGAGGTGGTCCGGACATGGCGGGCATCAAGGATGTCGCGGCCGGGGCGGGTGTGTCCGTCGCCACGGTGTCACGCGTGCTGAACAGTCATCCGTCCGTGAGCGAAGAGGCGCGCACCCGCGTCCTCGCCGCCGTCGAGGCGCTCGGCTACCGGCCCAACGCGGTGGCCCGCTCGCTGCGCACCGCGCAGACCCGCACCCTCGGCCTGGTCATCAGCGATGTGCTCAACCCGTACTTCACCGAGCTGGCCCGCTTCGTCGAGGAGGAGGCCCGAGCGCTCGGCTACAGCGTGATCATCGGCAACGCCGACGAGCGGCCCGAGCTCCAGGACCACCACATCCGCACGCTCATCGACCGCAGGATCGACGGGCTCCTCGTCTCGCCCGCCGACGGGGGCTCCCCGCTGATGCGGGAGGTCGCTCTGAGCGGCACCCCGATGGTCTTCGTCGACCGCTGGATCCCCGGCATCGATGTCCCCGTCGTCCGCGCCGACGGTACGGGTGCGGTCAAGGATCTCGTCGCGCATCTGTACGGCCTCGGTCACCGTCGGCTCGCCATCATCGCCGGGCCCGCCGCCACCACCACCGGCAACGAGCGCGTCGAGGCCTTCCGGGACGCGATGCGCGAGCTCGGGCTCGCTCTGCCCGACGCCTATATCGGCCGGGGCGACTTCCAGGCGACCAGCGGTCGCCGGGCCACCGAGCTCTTCCTCGCCCTGGCCGAGCCGCCCGAGGTCGTGTTCGCCGCGGACAACCTGATGGCCCTCGGCGCGCTCGACGCGATCCGGGCCCGAGGGCTGCGCGTTCCCGACGACATCGCGCTCGCCGCCTTCGACGACATCCCGTGGTTCGTCCACACGGACCCGCCGATCACCGCCATCGCCCAGCCGACCGCCGACCTGGCGCGGGCCGCCGTGCGCGCGCTGGTCGACAGGATCGAAGAGCGGAACCCGCGGTCCGTCACCCTGCCCGCCCGTCTCGTCGTACGCCGCTCGTGCGGCGGGGCCGCATCGAACCAGAGGAGCGACCGGTGATCGTACCGGAGAATCAACTGGCGACCGCTCCGGAGGAGTTGCTGCGCATCGAGGGGCTGCGCAAGACCTTCCCCGGTGTGGTGGTGCTCGACAACGTCGACTTCGACCTCCGTAGAGGCGAAGTGCATGTTCTGCTCGGCGAGAACGGTGCGGGCAAGAGCACGCTCATCAAGATGCTCTCCGGCGCCTACCGTCCCGACCGCGGCCGCGTTCTGGCCGAGGGGCGTGAGGTGCGCATCGACGGCGCGCGGGACGCCGAGCGGCTCGGGATCGCCACCATCCACCAGGAGTTCAACCTCGTACCCGATCTCACCGTCGCCGAGAACATCTTCCTGGGCCGCCAGCCGCGCCGCTACGGGCTCGTCGACCACCGTCGGATGCGCGAGGACGCGGCGGAGCTGCTGCGCCGGGTCGGAGTCGACGTGCCGCCCGACGCCAAGGTCCGTGAACTGGGTATCGCCCGGCTGCAGATGGTGGAGATCGCCAAGGCGCTCAGCCTGGATGCCGGTGTCCTGATCATGGACGAGCCGACCGCCGTGCTCACCTCCGAGGAGGTCGACAAGCTCTTCGCGATCGTCCGCCAACTGCGCGGGGACGGCGTCGGGATCATCTTCATCACCCACCACCTTCAGGAGATCGCCGCCCTGGGCGACCGCGTCACCGTCCTCCGCGACGGCCGCAGTATCGGCCAGGTCCCGGCGTCGACCCCCGAGGACGAACTCGTCCGGCTCATGGTGGGCCGCAGCATCGAGCAGCAGTATCCGCGTGAACGTCCGGGCGCCGGTGCCGCGTTGCTGTCGGTGCGCGGACTCACCCGCGACGGCGTCTTCCACGACATCAGCTTCGACGTGCACGCCGGCGAGGTCGTCGGTCTCGCCGGTCTGGTCGGCGCCGGGCGTACGGAGGTGGCGCGCGCCGTCTTCGGGGCCGACCCGTATGACGCGGGCACCGTTTACGTACGCGGCGAGCGCCTGGTCCGGCACGATGTGCCCGCCGCGATGGGCGCCGGGATCGGCCTCGTACCGGAGGACCGCAAGGGTCAGGGCCTGGTCCTCGACGCCTCCGTGCAGGAGAACCTGGGCCTGGTCACCCTGCGTTCCGCGACCCGCTCCGGGCTCGTGGACCTCAAGGGGCAGCGCACGGCCGCCGCCCGCATCGCGAAGCAGCTCGGCGTCCGCATGTCCGGCCTCGGCCAGCATGTGCGCACCCTCTCCGGCGGCAACCAGCAGAAGGTCGTCATCGGCAAATGGCTGCTGGCCGAGACCCGGGTGCTCATCCTCGACGAACCCACCCGGGGCATCGACGTCGGCGCCAAGGTCGAGATCTACCAGCTCGTCAATGAGCTGACCGCCTCCGGGCACGCCGTCCTGATGATCTCCAGCGATCTGCCGGAGGTACTCGGCATGAGCGACCGGGTGCTCGTCATGGCCCAGGGCCGGATCGCCGGGGAACTCCCCGCGGGCGAAGCCACCCAGGACGCGGTGATGGCCCTCGCGGTCGGCGCGCCGGCCGCCGTCCACGGCGCCGCCCCCGCCGACGTACCGACGCCCACCGAACAGCCAGTGCCGAAGCCGGCGCCGAAGCCCGCGCCGAAGCCCGCGCCGAAGAAGGAAGAGGAGGGCCCCCGTGGCCACTGAGACAGACAGGAGTGACGTGGGAGGGGGCGGAGTCTCCGTGATACGCCGCGTCCTGCTCGACAACGGCGCGCTGAGCGCACTGGTCGTGCTGGTGGTGGCGATGTCGCTGCTCTCCGGCGACTTCCTGACCACCCAGAACCTGCTGAACGTCGGCGTCCAGGCGGCCGTCACCGCCATCCTCGCGTTCGGCGTCACCTTCGTCATCGTCTCGGCGGGCATCGACCTGTCCGTCGGTTCGGTGGCGGCCCTGTCCGCGACGGTCCTCGCCTGGTCGGCGACGTCGGCCGGAGTGCCGGTGGTCCTCGCCGTGGTGCTCGCGATCGTCACGGGAATCGCCTGCGGTTTCGTGAACGGCGCGCTCGTCTCCTACGGCAAACTCCCTCCGTTCATCGCGACGTTGGCGATGCTCTCGATCGCCCGGGGCCTCTCCCTCGTCATCTCGCAGGGCAGCCCGATCGCCTTCCCCGACTCCGTCTCGGTGCTCGGCGACACGCTCGGGGGGTGGCTCCCCGTACCGGTCCTCGTGATGATCGCGATGGGCCTGATCACCGCGCTGATCCTGGGCCGCACCTTCATCGGCCGCTCGATGTACGCGATCGGCGGCAACGAGGAGGCGGCCCGGCTCTCCGGGCTCCGCGTCAAGCGCCAGAAGGTCGTCATCTACGCGCTGTCCGGCCTCTTCGCCGCCGTCGCGGGCATCGTCCTTGCCTCGCGCCTCGTCTCCGCCCAGCCCCAGGCCGCCCAGGGGTACGAACTCGACGCCATCGCCGCGGTCGTCATCGGCGGGGCCAGCCTGGCCGGCGGAGTCGGCAAGGCGTCCGGCACCCTGATCGGCGCGCTCATCCTCGCCGTCCTCCGCAACGGCCTCAACCTCCTCTCCGTGTCGGCGTTCTGGCAGCAGGTCGTCATCGGCGTCGTCATCGCGCTCGCCGTCCTGCTGGACACGCTGCGTCGCAAGGCCGGTTCGGGACGAGCGGCCTCCTCCGCGGGCACCGCACCCGGCGCACCGGGGGCCGGCCGCATGGGAGCGATCAAGCCGGCCGGCGCGGCACTCTGCGTCGCCCTCGTCGTCGGCGCGGTCTCCTACTTCAACTCCGGCTCCTCCGGCGGCACGACGAAGGTAGGCATGTCCCTCTCCACGCTCAACAACCCCTTCTTCGTGCAGATGAAGGAGGGTGCACAGGCGGAGGCGGAGAGGGCGGGCATCGACCTCACCGTCACCGACGCCCAGAACGACGCCTCCCAACAGGCCAACCAGCTCCAGAACTTCACCAGTTCCGGCGTCTCCTCGATCATCGTCAACCCGGTGGACTCGGACGCCGTCGGACCGGGGGTCCGCACCGCCAACAAGGCGGATATCCCCGTGATCGCCGCCGACCGGGGCGTCAACAGGGCGGAGACCGCGACGCTGGTCGCCTCGGACAACGTGGCGGGCGGCAAGCTCGCCGCCGACGCGCTGGCCGACAAGCTCGGCGGCAGGGGCAGCGTCGTCATCCTCCAGGGAACGGCGGGCACCTCCGCCAGCCGGGAGCGCGGGGCGGGTTTCGCCGAGGGTCTCAAGGCGCACCCGGACATCAAGGTGGTCGCCAAGCAGCCCGCGGACTTCGACCGCACCAAGGGCCTCGACGTCATGACCAACCTCCTTCAGTCGCACCCCGGCGTCACCGGCGTCTTCGCCGAGAACGACGAGATGGCGCTCGGGGCGGCCAAGGCACTCGGTGGCAAGGCCGGGAAGTCCGTCTCGGTCGTCGGCTTCGACGGAACCCCGGACGGCCTGACGGCGGTCGAGGCCGGCACGCTCTACGCGTCGGTGGCCCAGCAGCCCGCCGAACTGGGGAAGATCGCGGTGCGGAACGCGGTGAAGGCCGCGAAGGACGAGAAGGTCGAGAGCACGGTGAAGGTGCCGGTCAAGGTGGTGACCCGGGAGAACGTCGCCGACTTCTCCTGAGCCCGGCTCCTGAACCTGCCTGATGATCCCGGACCGACGAAAGCAGGAAGCGAGCACATGCACGACAACGCCCCCGACGACCGGTACGACCTGCTGGTCGTCGGGTCGGCCAACGCCGACCTGGTGATCGGCGTCGAACGCCGCCCCGCGCCCGGCGAGACGGTCCTCGGCTCCGACCTCGCCGTCCACCCCGGCGGCAAGGGCGCCAACCAGTCGCTGGCCGCCGCCCGCCTCGGCGCCAGGACCGCCCTCCTCGCCCGGGTCGGCGACGACGACCACGGACGCCTCCTGCTGGAGACCCAGCGCGCGGCGGGCGTGGACACGGACGGCGTCCTGGTGGGCGGGGCCCCCACGGGCATCGCCCTGATCACCGTCGACCCCTCGGGCGACAACAGCATCGTGGTCTCCCCGGGAGCCAACGCACGCCTCACCCCCGAGGACGTCCGGGCGGCGGCCCCGCTGCTGGCCGCCGCCCGGGTGATCTCCGTACAACTGGAGATCCCGCTCGACACGGTGGCCGAGACGGTACGCGGCCGGGGGGCGGACGCCCGGCTCGTCCTCAACCCGTCCCCGCCCGCCCCGCTCTCCGCGGAGGTGCTCGCCGCCTGCGATCCGCTGGTGGTCAACGAACACGAGGCGCGGTACATCCTCGGCGACGGGGCGGGGGAGTCCCCGCCCGACTGGGCCCACGCCCTGCTCGCGCTGGGTCCGCGCTCGGTCGTGATCACCCTGGGCGCGGCCGGGGCCCTGGTGGCGGACAGCCGTACGGAATCCCTGGACCATCTGGTCAGCCCGAAGGTCCGGGCCCTTGACACGACCGGCGCCGGAGACGCGTTCACGGCGGCCCTGGCCTGGCGGCTCGGCCGTGGCGAGGACCTGCGGGAGGCGGCGGCCTTCGCGGTCAGAGTGGGCGCGGCGGCGGTCACGGCGAGAGGGGCGCAGGAGTCGTTCCCGACGCTCGAGGAGGTCGACGCGCTGTGAAGAGGTCGGGCATCCTCAACCGCCACCTGACGGGCGCGATCGCCGAACTCGGCCACGGCGACACCGTCCTGATCTGCGACGCGGGCATGTCGATCCCGCCCGGCCCCCGCGTGATCGACCTGGCCTTCCCGCGATGAATCACTCCATGAGCAGAACGGGGGACCCGTCCGCGCAAGGTGATTGCTGATGCTCGCTTCGACCGCGAACCGGGATTCCCACCCGTCCATCCCGCTCTCTCAGACCTTCTGGCCGCGCGTGCTCGATTTCGCCGTGCCGGCCTCGATGATCGAGACTGCGACCGCCCGCCGCGAGGCCGGCCACGCGACCGGCGTGCCGTACGGTCATCGGCCTGTTCCCGAGGGAACACCGGCGCGGCTCTTGGGGCGAGGAGACCCCGACTACGTTCCTCCCCGGCCGCCGCGATGGGCGCGGGTGGTGGAGAGCGGGTAGCGGTGCGGCTGCCGTACGGTGACTGATCGGCTGTCCGTGCTGCCGGTCACACCGCCCCGAGGACCTCCGCCAGCGCCCCGGCCAGCAGGTCGAGCCCCGGCCCCGCGGGACCGCCCGGCTCGCTCATGTACGTGTCACGGCGGATCTCGATCATCAGCGCGGTGACCCGGCGGTCCGTTCCGTAGTGCCGGAGAGGGACGTACGTACCCGCGAACGGGGTGTCGCGCCCGATGCCGCCGTGACCGACTCGGCCCCCGAACGCCGCCTCCGCCGCCGCGAGGAGCTCCGGCGGGGTGTGGAACGGGTCGGTGCCCAGGCAGACGGGCGGGCGGGGGCCGGTGCCGTGGAGTTCGTAGGGGAGGGGCACGGTCGGGTACGAGTGGATATCGACGATCACCGCGCGGCCCGCGGCGGCGATGCGCGCCTCGACCGCCGCGGTCATCGCGGCGGCGTAGGGGTGGAAGTACGCCTCCAGCAGGGGACCGGGGTCCGTCTCCGGCGGGCGGAGCGGACCGCGGTGGGTGGTGCGGGTGTAGACGGCGCCCATGCCGACGGCGACCATCTCCTCCCGCTCGTCCGGAAAGCGCTCGGGGTCGACGACCAGCCGGGAGAGGTTGTTGACGAAGCGCCACGGGGTGGACGGGGCGATCGCCGCCGCTGTGGCGGCCAGTTCGACGGTGTGGGTGTCGGTGATGTGGTCGAGCTCGCGCTCCAGGGCGGCATCGTCCAACGTGATTCCTTCGCGCACCTGTCGCGGGATGCGGCGGGACCCGTGCGGGACATGGAGGAGGACCGGTGAGCCGGCAGCTCCCGGGATGAGCGTGAACGGCTGCTGATCTTTCACGAGTACTCCTTCGGTGTGTTTCGTTCGTTCCCGCATCAGCATCTCTGACCGCCCCCGGAAGGTGCCGGACGGTCTCCCCGTTCTCCTGGCAGCCCGTCAGCGCGCGGATCCAGCGGATAACGTTGACGTTTGCGATCGGTCGTGGCGGTGCCCGGGAGGGGCGCACCGGGCGGACCGGCGGGAACAGGGGACGCACCGCATGCTGGATCCCATATCGATGGCCGCCATCACGGCGGTCCTCGGCGCCGTCGGGGCGGGCGTGGCGAGCGAGGCCGGCAAGTGGGCCTGGGAAACCGCCGGCGGGCTGGTGCGACGGATGGCCGGCCGCGAGGTCGCCGCGCCGACCCGGCCCGAGGACCGGGACGCCGTGGCACGGATCATCCACGACAGTGTGCGCAGCGACCCCGAACTCGCGCGTACCTGGACCGAGTTCGCCCGCACGGTGCAGACCGGGGGATCGACGGTCGGGCGACCCCGGCTGCCCGCTTCCGTACGCTTCTTCACGGACCGGAAGGGGGCGATGAGGCTGCTCGACCGCGAGGCGGGCCGCAAGGCGGACGGACGCCCCCGGGTCGCCCTGCTGTACGGGGACGACTCCATGGGCACCAGCGCCCTCGCCCTGCACTGGGGCTGGCGGGCGGAGAACCTGTTCCCGGACGGGCAGCTCTACGTGGACCTCGGCCGCCGGGGCGAGGTCAGCGCCCACACCGCGGGCAGCGCCCTGCGGGAACTGCTGCACCGACTCGGGCTGCGCGACGAGCGGATCCCGCCCTCCGAAGCGGAGCGCATCGACACCTTCCGCCGTATCGTCGCGGACCGCAAACTGCTCCTCGTCCTCGACCATGCCCGGTCCGCCGCGCAGATCGCCCCGCTGCTCACCTCCGCACCCTCCGTTCTCACCCTGGTCGTGGCCCGGCGACCGTTCTCCGGTCTCGACGCGTTCCCGGTGCCCGTGGGGCCCCTCGGCGACCGGGACGCGGCGCGCCTGCTCACCAAGATCGTGGGCAAGCAGGCCATGCGTTCCGCCCGGGCTGCGCTCCCCGCCGTGCTGGCACGCTGCGGCGGATCGCCGTACGCCCTGCGCGCCGCCGCACCCCGGCTCCTCGACCCCGGGCCGCTCACCGCTGCCCCGCCACCCCCACCGCCCCATCACGAACCGACGGGAGGCCCCACCATGAGCGAAAGCGACCCGGTGCGCACGGCCGCGGAGGACGCCTACCGGCTGTTGCGGCCGGACGCGGCCCGGCTGTACCGCCTGATGGGACTGCGGCACTGGCCCGCCTTCGACGCGGAGGCGGCGGCGCGGGTCGCGGGCATCGACGCCGATGCCGCCGAGGAACTGCTCGGCGGGCTGGCCGACGCACTGCTGCTGGAGCACACGGACCACGGGCGCTACCGATACCGGCCGTCCGTACGCGCCCACGCCGAGGAAGCGGCATTCCGCCAGGAGGGCATCGCCGGCTGCTCGGCTGCCACGACCCGCGCGGTGGAGCACTATCTGTGGCTGTCGGTGACGGCCGCGCGGGCCGCCCTCCCGGAGAGCTGGCGGGTGCCGGATGCCCTGGCAGCCGCCCCGGACGGCGCCTACGCCGGGCGCGGTGAGGCCGTGGCGCGTCTCGCCGCCGAGCTGCCCAACCTCGTCGAAGCCGTCGCGACCGCCGAGGAGTTCGGCAGGCCGGACACGGTACTGACGCTCTGCCGTGCCCTGTGGCCGCTCCAGCTGAAAGCGGGCCACCACGAGATGGTGCTGGCGGCCCTGCGGATCGGGACGGCGGTCGCCGACGCTCAGGTCCCCGGCAGCCGGACCGCAGGTGCTCTTCACGCACAACTTGCCCACACGTTGGGTGAGTTGCAGCTCGGTGACGAGGCCGGTGCGGAAGCGGCGGCAGCCGCACGCGACGAGCGGGCGGCGGGGCACACCCGCGGTCTGGCTTCCGCCATCGAGTTCCTCGGGCTCCTGCGACTGCGGCAGTGGCGCTTCGCGGACGCGTACGGCTGCTTCGACGAGGCGTACACCGTCCTCGACGGCATCGGGCCCGACGACGAAGGCGCGGCGGATGTGCCCCGAGCGAGGGCTCTGCTGGAACGCCACCGGGGCCGGGCGCTGCGAGGCCTCGGGCGGCTGGACGAGGCCCAGGAGCATGTACGGCGTGCGCTGGCCGTCTTCCGGGCGAACGGCGAGGCGTACAACACCGCCCGGGCTCTCACGGACCTCGCCGAGATCCTGCTGGCCGGTGCGGAGCCCGCCGCGGCGCTGCCGCTGACCGACGAGGCGATCAGGATCCTGTCCGAGGAGAACGCCGACCAGCACGTGGAGTATCTGCGCCGCTTGCGTGAGCGGTGCTCCGGTCCGCGGGAGCAGGGGAGGGACGCTGCCGCGTACCGCCCGCCGCCGGCCCGTCCGCCTCGGCCGTGACCACCACCTGGTGGGCGGCGCTGCCCGTACGGACGGTGAGGCCGTCCGCGATCAGGGCGCCCAGCGTCCTGCCCGCCGCGAGCCAGGCGTGCACCGCCGACGCGTACACCGCCGGGTCCGCGTCGGCTCCCGCTTCCGCGGTCAGCCGGAGCAGGGCCCCGTCACGGGTCCGCACGACGCAGGACGCGGGTCCGGTGACGTACGCCGCGAGTGCGCAGTGCGGGTGCCGGTCCAGCACCTCGGCGGCCCATCGACCGGGCGGGCCGAACCGCGGGTCGTCCGGGGCGCCCTCCCGGAAGACGACGTCGGCCAGGCCGAGTCGCCCCGGGTCACGGGTGTCCTCATGAACGGCCAGATGGGCGTCCCCCGCCCCGGCCGGCTCCCGTGCGGGATCGGCGTACCGGGTCACGACGGCCTCCTGCCCTGCGGGCAAGCGCGTCAGTACGTACAGGGGAGCCGTACGGAGAGCGGGTTCCAGGCCGGGCAGCGGTAGCGGCAGGAGCAGGGCGGGGCCCGGCGGCTCGGGGGCGCCCATCAGGTCGTAGAAGACGCGCCTCAGCCGTACCGCCGCCTCGCCGGGCACGGAAGAGGTGAAGCGCATCGGACCCGGCTGCGGGATGTGGTGCTCGATCAACGCGTCGACCTGGCCGCGCAGGGGCGCCCGGGAGTCGAGTCCGGGCGCGGTACGGATGAAGTCGGCGATGGGCGCGTCGGGATCCAGGCCGTCCAGAGGTGCGGCTCCGAGGAGTACGGGGGTGCCGAGCGCGGCGGCGTAGTAGGTGACGGAACCGTGGTCCCCGATGACCAGGTCGGCCGCGAGAAGCGCCTGACGCCAGTCCTCCAGCGGGTCGATCAGCGCCAGGCCCGCACGGCTGGCCCGGTCCAGCCAGGCCCTGATCTGGCCGGGGCCGTGCCCGTGCCAGATGTTCGGGTGGAGGACGGCGGCGACGCGGTACTCGTCGGCGGGAAGTTCCGACGCCAGCCGTGGAAGGAGCGCGGGCAGTGCGTCGTCACCGCCCCCGCCCCCGTCACTGGCTCCTTCTCCGTTGCCGTCGCCCAGCAGAGACTGGGGGCTCCAGGTGGAGTTGAGCAGGACGAGAAGCTGTCCACGCCCCACGCCGAGCGCCCTGCGGAAGCGGTCGCGGTACGGGCGTGCCGCCAGCATCCGGTCGAAGCAGGGGTCGCCCGCGAGCACGGCCGTGGGCAGCGCCTCAGGGCAGGCTGCGGCCAGCCGGTCGAACTGTTCGGGGTGGGAGAGGACCAGTGCGTCGGCGAGGGGCACACCGTCCGCGAGCAGCCAGTCCGGCGCGAGTCCGAAGACCGGGGGAGGCGTGCTCCGGGGCAGGGTCGCCGCATCCGCATCCGCATCCGCCGCCGCATCCGCCGCCGTATCCGTATCCGTATCCGGACTCGGTGGTCGGTGGTCGGTGGTCGGTGGTCGGTGGTCGGTGGTCGGTGCGGCCAATCTCTTAGTATAGCCGATACCGTGTGAAAGTATTACCAACGGCCCCTGGATCGAGCTGAGTTCGCCCCCGAAACTGGCCGAGATCGCAAGGTCCACCGGTGTCGCGAGGGCCTGTTCCCACGGGAGCACCGGCACCCCCGTGTCCGCGAGCAGATCCGCGACACCCGACCGGAAGGCCGAGGACCCCGTGCAGGTGGCGAGGAGCTGTACACCGAGGTCGTCGTGGAACAGCGGCAGGACGTCGAGCAGCCGGGTCGCCGAGGTGACGTTGTGCACGACGAGCAGCACGCGGCGGCATCGCACCCGCGTGGCCCAGCGCGCCGCGCCGACCCCGACCGGCACCCGTAGCCACTGGTCCTGACCCTCGTCCATACCGGCCCTCTCGCGCTCCCGGACACAAGCGTTGGCCACGATATATCGGCAGGGGCCGGACCATGGCGTCGGCGGGGGCGCCGCGCGGGTGGGGGGGGGGGGGGCCGGCCCCCCGGGGGGCACGGTGCCGGGCGCGCTCC